>CAJKGK010000025.1 GCA_905199445.1 uncultured Lachnospiraceae bacterium
CCAATTACAACATCCTCGGCAATAATGCCCTTCTCAATGGTGCAGTTGTCACCGCCTGAGGCGCCTTTCATAATAATAGAATCACGTACAACCGAGCCTTTGCCCACTGTAACACCTGCACCAATGACGCTGTTAATCACCTCGCCGTAAATTTCCGCGCCTTCACCGATAATACACCGTTCAACCTTGGAATCCTCAGAAAAATACTGCGGCGTAATCACATCATTGTTTGTATAGATCTTCCAGAATTCCTCATAAAGGTTAAACTCCGGAATAATATCAATCAGCTCCATATTCGCTTCCCAGTAAGATCCCAGGGTTCCAACATCCTTCCAGTAACCGTTAAATTCGTAAACATAACAGTTATGCGACTTTTCGTGGACATATGGAATCACATGCTTACCAAAATCACAGCCTGGAACATCCTTTAAGGTCAGCAGCGCTTCCTTTAAGGTCTTCCAGTTAAATATGTAAATGCCCATGGAGGCCAGATTACTGCTCGGATTTTCTGGTTTTTCCTCAAACTCCTGGATATTGCCGTTCTCATCAGCAACAACCACGCCAAACCGGCTGGCCTCTTCCCATGGCACCGGCATACATGCAATCGTCACATCGGCTTTTCTGGATTTGTGATAATCCAGCATGACTTCGTAATCCATCTTATAAATATGGTCACCGCCTAAAATAAGCACATACTCAGGATCATAGTTTTCTATGTATTCCATGTTTTGGAAAATAGCATTGGCTGTTCCTGAATACCAGTCAGAGCTGGATGTTTTTTCATAAGGCGGAAGAAGTGTCACTCCTCCGTAGTTTCTGTCAAGATCCCACGGAATACCAATACCAATATGGGTATTGAGCCTCAAATGACGATACTGAGTCAAAACACCCACAGTATCAATCCCGGAGTTAATACAGTTGCTCAGCGGAAAATCTATAATTCTATATTTACCTCCAAATGCAACCGCAGGCTTTGCAACATTCGCTGTCAAAACACCTAATCTGCTTCCCTGGCCGCCTGCCAGAAGCATTGCAATCATCTCTTTTTTAACCACGTTATCACCTCTTGTTGTTTTTTGTATATTATACCACTTTCTCCCCCCAAATGTGAACACTTATTACTATTTTTTTTATTTTTTTGCCATCATAATATGCAATATATCCATTATTCTTTGTATTTCAAAACTTAACTATCTGTAGTTTTATACAATTTTAGACATATATTTTTATTTATTTTTACTTTTTTCGACATGAAACTCCTGTTTCTTTATACAGGGTAATAAATCCCCCCTGTTTTTCTTATAAATACTTTGATTTTTTGCCCAACTGTGTTTATAATGAACATGAAGAAACAGAAGTGATCCTTGTGCATTTAAGGGCATCATTCTCCATTATATAAATCCATGGGCCGCCCAAAGAGCGGTAATATCAGGAATAGGATGTGTAAAATATGTATCAAATCAATTTCGACGCTCCAATCAAAGTTCATTTTATGGGAATCGGCGGAATCAGCATGAGCGGACTTGCCGAAATTCTCATCAATCGTGGCTTTGTGATCACCGGATCCGATAATCACGAAAGCGCCATCACCAGGCATCTTGAAAGTCAGGGCGTAAAAATCCATTACGGACAATGCGCTCAAAATATTGACAGCAGTATACAGCTGGTTGTATACACAGCTGCCATCCATCCGGATAATCCGGAATTTATAGCAGCCCAGACATACCATATCCCCATGATGGATCGGGCCGAACTTCTCGGCCAGATCATGCGCCATTACGCAAACTCCATCGCCGTTGCAGGAACTCACGGAAAAACAACAACAACCTCCATGATCTCTCATATACTGCTTCAGGCTGACTGTGATCCTACGATTTCCGTAGGTGGCATTCTCAAGGCAATTCACGGAAACATCCGGATCGGACATTCTCAGAATTTTATTACCGAAGCCTGTGAGTATACCAACAGCTTTTTAAAATTCAATCCCAAAATCGAAGTCATACTTAATATAGAAGAAGATCATCTGGACTTTTTCAAGGATATTGACGATATCCGCCACTCTTTCCGTGAATTTGCCCGCCGCCTTCCTGATGACGGTGTACTGATTATAAACGGTGCCATCGAACACGGAACATACATCACCGATGGTTTACCATGCCGTATTGTCACCTTTGGTCTTGAACCTGAGAATGATTTCTGCGCCCAAAACATTACCTTCAACGAATTCGGCTTTGGGAGCTTTGACCTGATCATGTACGGCGAAAAAATCACCCGGATCCAGTTATCTGTGACAGGACTTCACAACGTCATCAATGCCCTGTCGGCCATTGCCTGTGCAATCCAGTTAAATATATCCATGGACGATATCCGTCGTGGACTTCTGAACTATGAGGGTACGGACCGAAGATTTGAATACAAAGGTCAGTTTGACGGCGTAACGGTCATCGATGACTATGCCCATCATCCCACAGAAATTCAGGCCACCCTCACAGCGGCTCACAATTATCCCCATAAAGAAATCTGGTGTGTATTCCAGCCGCATACCTTTACAAGAACAAAGGCATTTCTCCAGGAATTTGCCCAGTCACTGGCTCTGGCAGATAAAATCGTTCTGGCCGACATTTATCCGGCAAGAGAAACTGACCCTGGTGACATTCATTCCAAAGATATTGTCCGTCTCCTTCAGGCCAAAGGAAAAGAAGTATGGTACTTCCCCAGCTTTGTCCAGATTGAACAATTTCTCCGCCAGAACTGTTCTCACGGCGATCTGCTGATCACCATGGGGGCCGGTGATGTTGTAAATATCGGCGAGGACCTGCTTTCCAAATAATTATCCACATTATCCACAGATTTATGAACAATTCTACCCCCATAAATCTGTGGATATTTTTATTTTCACCGTGGATATGTCCAAAATTTCTGTGGATAAGTTTATTTACATAACATATCCAAAACCTTATGTCAAAAACCAAAAATATCCCCAATTTATCCCATATAATTGACAAATCCTGCACTATTGAAATTTATTATGTCCACCGGTTATTCACACTATCCACATTATCCACATAAATCTACACATAAAAAAAGAGCTGACTCGGTGTATAAGTTAGCATTCGTTTATTGTCCTGCATTTCCTGCCCCCGTCAACACACCGATTTCCGTAACATACCTATTCTCATTTGACAAAATATATGTTATACTACAGCAAAACCCCAAAGATTTACAGCGTATAGAAAGGAGATTACTCGTTGGGCAGAATTGAAATTTCATCTCAGCCGCCGGCCGGCATGTGGATTACCCACGAATTTCTGGATAATCATATGCCACAGGCCAGCGGCGATTTTGTCAAAATTTATTTATATTTTTTAAGGTGGAGCGGCTGCACCGACAGTATCATCTCCCTGTCTTCTGCAGCTGACACATTTTGTATGACCGAAAATGATATTGTCCGCGCTCTGAAATACTGGGAAAAGCAGGGTCTCATCCGCCTGACCGTCACAAACGATCAGATCAGCGCACTGACCTTTCTTTCATCTGAGGCAGAAATAAGAGATACACACCTCCCAAAGTCTGCATCGTCACAAACAGCACCGTCTGCCCACACAGCAGCGACCCCGTCTTGCTCTGCAGCCGGACAACAGCCTGCAGATGAATCAGACAAAGCAAAACCCTCTTATTCCATGCAGCAGATTTATAATTTCAAACAGCAAAATGATGGGGATCGCCTGTTTTTTGTGATTCAGAAATATCTGAAAAAAAATCTGGGTCCCACAGATATCAATACCATTGTTTACTTTCATGAAGGTCTGGGCTTTAGCTGTGATCTGATTGAATATTTGTTTGAATACTGTGTATCCAACGATCATTACAGTATGCACTATATTGAGCAGGTTGCTCTGTCCTGGGCGCAGGAAAATATTCAGACCGTGTCCCAGGCCAAGGCCAGCTGTGCTTATTTTAATAAAACTTTTTTTGCGGTTCTTAAAGCCTTTGGTATTCGCAACCGAAATCCGGTAGAGGCCGAGGTCACGTATATCCGGCGCTGGACACGACAGTACGGTTTTCCCATGAAACTTGTACTGGAAGCCTGCAGCCGTACCATGAAACAAATCCATACCCCAAGCTTTGACTATGCCGATAAAATTCTGACAGACTGGTATAACAACAAAGTTGGCAGTATGGCCGATGTGGAAAAACTGGATCAGCGCCATGCCGCACGGGCAGAACGTGCCGCCCACTCATCGTCTGGCAGCGGTTCTGATCAGCCCCCCAAAAATGGAGCTCCCCGGACTGCCAATAAGTTTCATAATTTTAATCAGCGCAGCTATGATTACAGTGAACTGGAACAGTCCCTTGTCAACAAAATCCGCCAAAAGGCCTCACAGGAACAGCAGTAATGATGGAAAAGGAGAATTTTTATGGCTTTGAAAAACCCTCAGTTTAATGCCATTATCCGGCAGTATGATCTGCTGCGGCAGGAACACAATCATCACCGTGAAGAACGGCTTCGGATGATTTATAAAAATATTCCGGAATATGAAGCCCTGGATGAAGAAATCGCTCATATTGCCGCCGAATGTGCACGCAAAGCGGTTTTAGAACCTGGAAGCAGCGCCTCCCGCCGCTTCCGGGAGGAGATGGCCCACCTGGAAAACCGGCAGCATGCGCTGCTTGTAAAAAACGGCTATCCCATGGATTACCTGGACATCCATTACCGGTGCCCGGACTGCCGTGATACCGGCTTTATCGGCAATGAAAAATGCCACTGTTTTAAACAGGCCGTTGTGGATCTGGTCTATGCTCAGTCTAATATTCGCGAACGCCTTAAACAGGAAAATTTTGAGCATTTCCGTCTGGATTATTATTCGGATGAAAAAGACCGTCGCCTGGGCATCAGTCCCAGAGAAAATATGGATATGGTCCTTACACAATGCAAAAATTTTATTCGTTATTTTGATGACCGCCATGAAAACCTGCTGCTTTACGGCAACACCGGCGTCGGAAAAACCTTTCTTTCCAACTGCATTGCAAAAGCACTGCTGGATACAGCGCACACCGTTATTTATCTGACTGCCTTTCAGCTTGTGGAAATTCTGGAAGAAAATACCTTTGGCCGCGATGAGGAGGCCTCTGGTACAGAAAATATGTTTAATTATGTGCTGGACTGTGACCTGCTTATTATCGATGACCTGGGTACGGAAATGAACAATTCCTTTGTCACATCCCAACTGTTTTTATGTATCAACGAGCGTCTTTTGAGGGAAAAATCCACGGTTATTTCCACCAATCTGTCTCTGGATGTGCTTCAAAAAGAATACAGTGAACGAATTTTTTCCAGAATCATTAGTCATTACCAGATTCTCCCTGTATTTGGGGATGACATACGTGTAAAAAAATCATTATTGTCATAAACTATATTATCTACAAAGGCCTGCAAAATATGATTTTTTATCCACCGCATAAGCATAATCATTATTTTTTATCAACAAAAAGTAAAATTTTTGTAAATCCTTCCGAAAATAGCAAAAAATCGACAAATCTCGTTTTTTTACTTGCCTTAATGACAGCGATTGATTTACAATTAAAGTAACTTAGTTCGTTCTAGGTAACATTTATATGCACATATAACTCACGGAGGTAAATCATGAATCAATCTGACAATTTTAAGGAAACCATACCGGTTGGAGAACTGGGGATTATTGCCCTTGAAAGCTGCAGTGAATTAGGTCAGCGTGTCAATGACTATATCGTATCCTGGCGCAAGGAAAGAACAGGTGCTCACATGTCCTCTCTCCACTTTGAAGGGTACCAGAAAGATCATTATTTAATCGACACCAAATGTTCACGTTTCGGCAGCGGCGAAGCCAAGGGAACAATCAATGAATCTGTCCGCGGTAAGGATCTTTATCTGCTTGTCGATGTAACAAACTACAACATTAAATATTCTTTATGTGGCTACGAAAACCGTATGTCACCAGATGATCATTTTGCAGATTTAAAACGTATTATCTCAGCAGCTGCAGGAAAAGCCCGCCGTATCAATGTAATCATGCCTTTCCTCTATGAAAGCCGTCAGCACAAACGATCCAAGAGAGAATCTTTAGACTGTGCGCTTGCATTAAAGGAATTACATGATATGGGTGTTGAAAACATCCTTACATTTGACGCACATGATCCGCGTGTACAGAATGCGATTCCATCAAGTGGCTTTGACAACGTACAGCCCACATACCAGTTTATTAAAGCCCTGTGCAGAAATATTCCGGATCTCCAGTTTGATCCTGATCATTTCATGGTGATCAGCCCGGATGAAGGGGCTATGGGCCGTGCAGTTTACTATGGCACAGTTCTTGGTGTTGATGTGGGTATGTTCTACAAGAGACGTGACTACACAACAGTTGTCAATGGCCGCAACCCGATTGTTGCTCATGAGTATCTGGGTGCATCCGTGGAAGGCAAGGATGTCCTGATCGTTGATGATATGATTTCCTCCGGTGAAAGCATGATCGATGTTGCCAAAGAGCTGAAAAAACGCAAGGCCAGACGCGTATTCGTGGCAGCTACCTTTGGTCTTTTCACCAACGGACTGGCTATTTTCGACAAATATCATGAGGATGGCATCATTGACCGTGTTCTTACATCCAATGTTATTTATCAGACACCGGAACTTTTAAATCGTTCTTATTATATTAGCGTTGATCTGAGCAAATATATTGCCCTGCTCATTGATTCCATTAATCATGACCATTCAATCAGTGAACTTCTTGATCCATTTGACAAGATTGATGCTGTACTTGAAAGATACCGCAACGGCGAAAAAATCTGATAAAGATAAAAAGCAGCAGCCTTCGGCGCTTATGTGTAGACGCCGAAGGCTGCTGCTTTTTTAATCAACCATAAATCAACTATAAGTTTACGTAATTATAATCATAGCCAGATGTATCCAAAAGGTCTGCCTCTCTGTGGTGGCAGGTAAACAAAAGCATTTGACCATGATAATTTTCCATCAGCCATTCCATGATCCGTTTAAGCCGCTGCGCATCATACATGGCAAAAGCATCATCCAAAATTAGCGGATAATTTTCTTGCCCGTACAGCAGTGCTCCTGCATTCAGCCGCAGGGCAAGATAAATCTGGTCCACGGTTCCTACACTGAGACGACTGATATCCACATATTCCCTTTGATTATCAATCGAAAGCTTCATGTCTGACCCCATTCTCAGATGACGTTCATTGCCTGTAATCTGATCCAAAAGCTTTTCCATGGCCTCATTCATTTTTGCCCCCATTGTACGGTGAATATCCTTTGCAAGGCCTTCAATGGTCTGCATGGCCAGCTGAATCGCTTCCATATCCTTCAGATACTTTCCTTCCTGTTCCCCAAGCTCAGCCAATGTCTCCATATAACTGTTTTTGAGAACTTCCTGTGTCCAAAGCCGCTCCTGCTCCCAGATCACCTTTTCATACTGCCTGCGCACATCTTCATAATGTTTCTTCTGAGCATCTGCCTGCATTTTGGCCTGGCGCCACGCCTGGAGCGCATTTTCATGCTGAAAATACAAAGATTCAATCTCCGTTTGAAGGGTTTCGCATTTTTTACGATAAGCGTCAACTCTGCTCAAACGATCCAGCTCCATATAATCCTGGGGAACATCTTCCTGTTCGCTGCCGTCAAATACAGGTTCCCTGTTGTCCGGCTCTTGTGCTGTGTGCGTTTTTGTATAGCCGATGCATCGGCTGCGCCGCAGCATATACAGTGTCAGCAGCAGACCAATGGAAATACCGGCCCCAGCTGCACTGACAGAAATTAATTTAAAGGCGACCAATCCTATAAATAGTGCAGCCGCCAGCACAAACACCGCCACAATGATACCGAAAAGTCCTGGTTTTAAAACTTCCAAACGCAGCTTTGGCCTGTCAGTCCCAAAGGCTTCATCGTGTCCATCCCACACGTCCTGCGTACAGTTGTCTGGGTTCTGTAAATTTCCCCTTATGGAACTCCTGGCCTGAGCCACTTTGCTTTCAAGCGCCTTAAGTTCTCTTTCTGTCAGATCCGGTATATCCACCGCAGTGTCACTTTCCCCCAGGATTTCTAATTCTTTCTGTTTATTTTCACACTGACTTTTTAAAAGCTCCCGCTGGACCAGGCAGTCATTACACCGACGCTCCATTTCCTCTTTTAATTGATTTTCGGTGATCAGCATTTCCTTTAACTGCTCCTGCCTCAGAGCCAGCTCCGGCATTCGCTTTAATTCTTCATTAATCCCGTTAACTTTTCCCGTCAGTTCCCGAATCTCTCCTGAAACATCCTGTGCGGTTTTTCCTCGTTTAAGCTGACGCAGGTAATCCATGGCCTGACCCAGGTGAACCTGTTCACTGCCATCCAAAAGCGTACTGGCCTCATGACTTTGAAGCGTCAGTGCAAAACCAGGCGCCACGCCTGGATTTCTCTGACATATATAAACCGTATTTTTATAGTTTTCCTCTGTCAGTTCGGGTATAATATCTGTAATTGTTCCCTGGGGAAGCTCAAGGGCCTCACCGGATTCCATGTCAGTGACAACAACTCTGGAAGCTTCTTTGCTGAAATTTCTATAAATTCTGTAGCTTTTCCCCTGATGCTCAAAAACCAGTGTTCCCTCATAGCCTCCCGCCATATCCCATGGACGATACCTTGTATAGTCATCTGCGGCAGCCGCACGTCCTCTGCCCCGGCGCACGCCAAACAGCATGCAGCGGATAAAACCGTGAATGGTCGACTTTCCGGATTCATTGGGACCATAAATAATATTCATGGACGGCCCGAATTCGATATGCATATCATGAAATTTTCCAAAATGAATAAGTGTGAGTTCTTTAATGATCATTGTTTTTCTCCGGTCTGATATAAAGCAGATATTCCATAATAAAGCACCTGCTTTTTCATAGATTCATCCAGATTCATCTGTTCAACAGCATCCATATATTTTCCAAATATATTCTCCTTATTATTCCAATGAATACCTGCAAAATCATAATCCACCTCTGTGCAGTCCCGAACATCAACCACATTTTCCATATTGTAAAATGCATCCGTATCTATCGTCAAATCAAGATCCCGGCTGCCCTCAATCATAAGCCTGTAAATATTTCTGCCGCCATCGGCCTGAATCTGTGCCGCAGCCTGATCCTTCAATTCACCGAAAGTCATCTTTGGATGAACCTTAATCTTAAGCGTTATATAGCTCACCCTGGCCCAGGGAATAAAATCCAGACTGACCTTATGGTCAATCACCGTTCCCCGGATATAGCCGTGCGGACCGTCATCATTTTTATCCACCGGTTCCAGTGCTCCGGCATAGGCCAGCTTTCCAGGTTCTATAATCTGCGGCTTATGAATATGCCCAAAAGCAATATAGTCAAATCCCGATGTTTTGAGCCGGTTCCAGTCCACGGGAATATGGCGTGCGTCACCGCCGTGAGCCAGTAAAATATGGGTCATCTCCGGCCGTTTTTCCGGCATAAGATCATCATACAAAGCCGCTCTGATTTCATAATGATGATAGCTGAGACCATAAACACATAACTTTTGTTTCTCAAATATTTTCATCTGGCATGATGGCTCGGTAAACCAGAAAACATTATCACTCCATTTCCATGTAAGGTATGGAGACTTTGGGCGTATATAATCATGATTACCTGCAATAATAACAATTTTTACAGGTGCAGCTTTGGCAAAATAATAATCCAGCTCCTTGAGTTCCCGCTTAAGCGGCTGCCGATGAAATAAATCTCCGCAGATAAACACAAAATCCGCCTGCTCCTCATGCGCACGTTCCAGAACTTTATAAAAGCTGTCATAAATTTGCTGCGCCCGCTGCTGTGACCATGGATGTCCCCGGTCGGGGCACGCGCCCAGATGAATATCGGCAAGATGATAAAACAGCATGGCACCCTCCTCTTCTTATGACCTGTGTCAAACAGCTGTGTATTTATACTGTCTGACTTTTATTTTATCACAGTCCGGAGGATTTTACCACTTCAGGCATGCTTTTGGTCTGCCATTTCTCCTGCCCACTCAAATCCTTTTTTGGCAGCAATAACCGCAATAATTTCATTAATCACAGCGGCGGCGGCAATGGTTCCCTGAATAATCGCCGCACAATCGGGTGCAGCGTCTTTTAGAACCGATACTGCAATCCCTGTAAATACCAGAGACACACCGGAATGGGGCAGCAACGTAAGTCCCAAAAATTTTTGTACAGTTTTCGGTGCCCCTGTGGCCCGGGCGCCAAAATAAGCTCCAAAATATTTGCCGGCAGCTCTTGACACAATATAAATTACCGTAAAAAGACCGGCGCCCAGAATCAAATGATAGTCCAAAGGTGCGCCCAAATTTAAAATAACGACAACCATGGATAATCCCAAAATAGGATTAAATGCCGTCATAATCTGGCCCAGCCGCTTTTCGGAAACCATATTTGCAAAAACAGCAGAAAAGGCCATACCGATCAGCATAAAGTTAAGCACCGGGCTTGGAAGTACCATTGTATTAAAAATAAAGCCAACCCCTGAGGCTATGAGAATTAAAGCACCAAGCATGAGTAAAGTTATGGCAGTTCCCCGCTCTTTTTTCAGTACAAAACCGGCAATGACACCTACCGCTGCACCGATTAAAAGAGGCAGAAGAACGACAAGAGCGATCATATATGCCGGCAGATCCCCTGATGACAGCTGCCCGGCAACAATCGATATCGTTGTAAAAAATACAACACAGCCCACCATATCATCCAGAGCGGCCATGGGAATTAAAGTTTTTGTCACAGGGCCATCTGTATTAAACTCCCTTACAATAGAAAGCGCCGGAGCCGGAGCAGTTGCCAGTGCAATACCACCAAAAACAAAGGCCAGATACAGAGGAATTTCAGAAACATAAAATACAATTGCAAATACAGCGGAAACAACGAAAAATGCACCCAGGGACTGGGTTAATGTTGTTATAATAATCGATTTTCCGGATTTTTTCAATTTTTTCCACACAAGCTCAGTACCAATCATCAAGCCCACACTGCACTCCAGTATATGGACAATTGTTTCATACCATTGTGCGTCCAAAATTTCCTGGTCCAGCAGCGACAGTGCATGGGGTCTCAGGATCATACCTGCCAGCAGCCACCCTAAAATGGAAGGCAATTTAAGTTTAGATATCAATCTTCCTACAATCATTGCCAGCAATATACTCAAAATAATTTTTAAAACAGATAAAATCATACAAAAGCATCTCCTATTTTTATATTTTACTGCTGTGTTCCTTATGTTCACCGTGTTCATCGGCAATGCCGTATAACATCAGATCAAAAATCTGCGAAAGGCCAATTTCATGATCTTTAATAATCATATCCAAATCCGATGTATGGCGCAATTTTGTCTGAAAATGACTGTTAAACAGTTCCTGAGAAAGCATCATATATTTCAACGCCAGATCTTTGGTATAACTATCTCGCAGCCGGATCATATCCAGTAAACGGGAATAATAGGCTTCACAAAAATCATCATACGTTTGACGTATGGAACGAATATCATTCTGCAAATGCGCCGGGGGCTGCAAAATTGCATTGAAAAAAATATTTGCTTCATACGGATTTTTCTCAAAAAACGCCTGACGTCTCACAAGCATCCGGTCAAATTTTTGCTTCACATCCCCGGATTCCCAGTCCACGTCTTTTAGTTCATGAATTAATTTTTCAAAGGTGATTGTCACACATCGCAAATATAACTCATCTTTATTCTTAAAATGATGATACAAAAGGCCTTTGGAAATATTATTTTCACTGCACATGGCCCTTACGGATGCATGATCATAGCTTTTTGCGCCAAACTCAGCCAAGGCCGCTTTCAGTATTTTTTCATAAGTAATACGGCTTTTTTCTTCCTGTTTCATCCTCTTCCTCCTTTCAAAATTTTTTATATTATACCAAAAATAGACCACCCGGTCAATATTTGTCATTAACATATTTGTCATTGAATTATCCTCCATGATCCACCCAGGATATTATCCAGAGATACTTAAAAAGGCAGCCCCATCTCAGTAGATGCAGCTGCCATAAAATGCAAAGATTATTTTCTTATCTGTGAATCCCCAATCTTTCATACAATTCATCCGGGGCTTCATTTTCCTTCATAAACTCTGAAATATAGCCTTTCATACGTTCTGTAATTTCAGGGTCATTGATGGGCGTATTTTGTGTGGGATCCTGTTGAAGGTCATAAAGGGCACTGCCAAAATCCGTGGTATCGCCCATTCGTGCTGCGGCCTCAATCTTCATCAGCCGACAGCCTTTTGTAAATGAAAAGGGCGCAGCCAGCTGAATATTTTGCAGCTCTTTCGGCGTAAACATCTGCCTCATATGGGTAGGCATTAATGTATATTCATACACAGGCATTTCCGGATGATCTGCAGAATGCATATAAACATATCTGCCGTCTGTCACATCCACCTGGCTGCCATGATAACCAAATACAGCATATCTGCGCATCGGTGTATCATCGTCTATCACCTGCCCCAAAGGATGTCCCAGCATATCTTTAGGAATTTCCTGTCCAAAAAATTCCAGCAGTGTAGGCGCCAGATCCATCGTTTGAACAATGGCATTTCTGCGTATTCCCACCTTGTCGCTGCGTCTTGGATCGTAGATAAACAGCGGTGTATGCGCAATTTCATCATAAATAGGCATCGCCGTCTTTCCCCACCAGCCATGCTCACCTAATAAAAATCCATGGTCGGTATTTACAATCAGCATGGTATCCTTCCACATGTTGTACCTGTCCATTATGTCCAGTACCTTCCCCAAATACCGGTCACACTTAGATACAAGAGCCGCATAATTGTAACGTACATGGGCAACGGTTTCCGCATCTTCTGCCACCGGCATGTAAGGCGGCCAGTCGGCATCCATATCCACATCGCCGGCAAAATGATGGGGATATAAAGCTTTATCCTGAGGCAGGGAATAAAAAGGTTCATGAGGATCAAAGGTTTCAATCTGAAGGAACCAGTTGTCCTGATCATGGTTGGTTTCAATAAATTCCAGACCATTGGAAAATGTAACTGCCTGTGATGTTTTTTCTTCCGTATTCATTGTACGGCGATTCAGCTCATCCTGTGACAGCATGGCCTGATATGGCGGGTAAGACAACATATCTTTCTTATGAACAAACACCGTATTTTTATTAAATTTATAGCCCAGATCTGCCTTCCACGGATCGCCTTCCTGGCCTCTGGAAATTTCCCAGGATGAATATCGTGTATGATAGGTGGCACCGCCGTCTTCCCAATAATGCTGATGATCACTGACAAGATGGGTATAAACACCGTTCTTTTTCAAAATTTCCGGCATTGAATCATCGTAAGGTTCCATGGGTCCCCAGCTTCTGTGAAGGAAATTTGGCCGTCCGGTGTGCAGCTCCCTCCGGGCCGGCATACAGGGCATACTGCCCACATAGCAGCTGTCAAACTGAACGCTGCGCCGGGCCAGGCGCAGAAAATTCGGCGTTTTTGTCCAATCACAGCCATACGGCTCAAGCATTGCCCGATTCAGTGAATCATACATTACCATAATTGCTCTCATAAAAATTCCCCTTTCCATTTTCTTTTGAATCTGTAAACGTTTTCAAAAATATTTTTAAGTAAAATGCCTATTTTTCAAGGCATTTTACTGTCTCACGAATTTGATATACGGGGGTGTACAAAGTCTCCGGTTCCCCACATTGGCCCTGTTCCAGACAATCAATGAGCTTTTGGGCAATGCCCCGGCCCATCTCCATGGCAGGCACGTAATAACAGTTGACCGCAGGTATCATCTGTGCGCCCTGATTTTCCACATGTTCGGTTGAAATAATAGAAACATCGCCAGGCACATTAAGCTTCAGCTGACCCAGAGCACCGATCATTCCCATCACCCAAAACTGGAGATTATCACACAAAATAGCGGTACAATGTGCATCCACACAATAAGTTTCCATCACCTTGCGTATTCGGTCAATTCCCACATTGACTTCCAATGTCACGATGTCGATATGACAGTCCGGATACCGTTCCATGATCCTATGAGCCACCTGCGCATCTTCGTTTCGAAACGGTGCATCAATAAACAGAATCTTCCTGTGTCCGTTTTTATAAAGCTTCTCCAGCGCATCTTCCATGTAAGCCGTATAACCGGCATATACATTGACCCCTCCATTATGAAATCGCTTTCCAATATACCCGGCCGGAAAACCCTGATCCAGTAAATTTTCCACAGCATGTTTTAACCGCTCTTCCTGAGGCACATGAAGAAGAATCAAACCATCAATTTTTTTTTGCTGTGCATACGCCCAAAATCTGGGTTTTGCCGAAGGATCTTCAAAATAAGCCAGTGGCTCATTAATCAGCAGCAGACTGTACTGACTCTCCCTGATCACTGCATCAATTCCCCGAAGACATTCCAGAAGATACCCTTCAGCAAACATGTTGCCCTGAGGAAGCGGGGAATAAACGCCAATAATCCGCGAATTTCCCGTCACAAGCCCCCGCCCGAACTGACTGGGCTGATAATCATAATAGGCCAGTGCCTCTCTGACAGCTTGCACCTTACTGCTTTTGACACCTGCAGACTGATTCATCACTCTGGATACTGTGGCAGTGGACACACCGGCTCTTTTGGCCACATCTTTTATAGAAACGCTCAAAAGATCACCTCGATTTCTTTTTAAAACCTTATTTTTAAAGCTTTACATCAAAAATCTATTTTTTTACAAGGTTTTGTAAACGTTTTCATTTATGCCCCTATATTATCACACGGCCGTTATTGGGACAATCCTTATATTCACCAGATATTTCTATATTTTTTATATATTTCCCACAAAAACAGCCCCTTTATCCAAAGAAGTTTAGGACTTCACAGACGCCAGGGCTGCCAAGTCATCACAGACCGATAAAATCACTGTTTTCAAATGGTATTTCAAAAATCTTCATAGCCTCGGCAAGATTTTCCCAATTTCTAGGGCCAAACAGCGGCATGCACGCAAAATCAAGTCGGGTAAAGAATCCCAGAACAACCTGCAGAATCGTTGCATCATATTTTTCAGTCAGCTTTACAATTCTTGCGGCCACGGCCTCATTGCCCGGTGTAAGATAGGCCGGATCTCTCACTGCCGATGCACCGCCCCCGATGAACTGCTGAAAAAAGCCGCCGCAGTTTCCAAAGTAAGCCAGAGGCAGCACCCGGGGATTTTCCTTATGCCATTCACGCATGGTGCCATCCATCCACACAAGCGTATCATCCATTGGCGGATTCATATTCGCAGTCCCAATGTTAAACAGAACCTCATTGGACACAAAACCTCTATACCCCTTGTGCCTGCAGTAATCCATGGCAGCCGCAATCCGCGCCTGTTTCCAGTTGGAACACCCATAATAACGGATTTTCCCCTGACGCACAAAATCCTCCATCGTATCCACCAGTTCTTCCACCGGCCGGCGCTCATCATCTCTGTGATACATGTAAATATCAATATAATCTGTCCCCAGCGCTTTTAAGGACAGCTCCAGATCCCCGGCCATCTCTGTCCTGGAGAGACGAACCTTGTGCATATCCGGCGGCATGATCTGCATGGATGCATGGCCACCTTTTGTCATAAGCACAATCTGATGCCGTTTTCCTGAGTGTTTCAGCCATTGCCCAATAGTCAGCTCGCTCCGCCCGACGACTCCAGGCACCCAGTCTGAATACACCCTTGCAGTATCAATCACATTTCCCCCCTGATCTGTAAAAAGATCAAATAACCGATCCGCGTCCGGACCATCCCATTTCAAACCTGCAGCCGTTGTGCCAAGGCCAAAAGGGTAAAGCGGCCCCAGGTCCGTATCTGGTATAAAAATATTTTCCGGCATTTTGTATTCCCCACTTTCTTTTTATTTTTCTAAATTATCAAGTATCTTTTTCAGGCCCCTGACAAGCGCTTCCATCTCGGTTTCCGTAAAGCCCTGCCATATTTTATCATCCACCGCTTGAAAGACCTGAGCAACCTGATCGGCTTTTTCTTTGCCTTCGGGTGTAAGCTCAATCAGATAGGAACGCCGGCAGTCCGGATTTTTTCCCCGGATCAGCAGCCCTGCCTCCTCAAGACGATCCAGCGTTCTGGACATCGTGGTCACATCCAGGTGACATAAATCGGCCAGCGCCTTCTGGGTCAGCGGCGGGTGATTGGCAAGCGTTCTCAAAATCCGGGGCTGTCCCTGCCCCAGTGTCAGCCCCATTTCCAGAAACTTAGGCTGTGTCATCTTTCTGCGTACATTTTCAAGACAAAGGAGTGTTTCTCTGACTTCTTTTTTTTCCATAATCTGGTACACCTCCTATTTCAGTTCATACTGACCGGTATAAAGCTGATAATACCGACCTTTTTGTGCAAGCAGCTCATCATGGCTGCCCCGCTCTATAATTTTTCCTTTTTCCAAAACCATAATCGCCTTACTGTTTCGAACCGTAGAAAGCCGGTGTGCAATAACAAAAACCGTCCTTCCTTCCATAATAGCATCCATCCCATTTTCAATCAAGCGTTCTGTTCTTGTATCAATGGAGCTGGTAGCCTCGTCCAGGATCAATACCGGCGGCCGTGCCACCGCGGCTCTGGCAATAGCCAGAAGCTGGCGCTGTCCCTGAGATAAATTGCCGCCGTCCGAATACAGCATGGTATCATACCCGTCAGGCAGACGCCGGATAAAAGAGTCTGCATTGGCCACGCTGGCCGCTGCCCTTATATCCTCATCCGTGGCATCCAAACGGCCGTAACGGATATTATCTCCAATGGTACCGGTAAATAAATGCGTATCCTGTATAACCATGGAAAGGGATTTTCTCAAATCTGCCTTTCGTATATGCCGTACATCAATCCCGTCATAGGTTATGGAGCCGCTCTGTATTTCATAAAAGCGATTCACAAGGTTAATCATCGTTGTCTTGCCTGCACCGGTGGAACCTACAAAGGCAATTTTATGCCCTGGTTTAGCGTATAAGCTAATACCGTCCAAAATGTTTTTTGACGGCACATAGCCGAAAACAACCTGGTGAAAGCGCACATCGCCCCGCAGGGGAACCAGTGTGCCATCGGTCATTTTCCATGCAAACTGTCCGGTGTACGCTTCGCACTCACAAAGTGCTGTATCTGATTCCTGACCGTCTGCCCCCTCCTCATCAACACAGCTTCTGGCCGCACAGTTCCCGGTCACATTACACAATGTAACCGTGCCCTCATCAATTTCCGGAGCCTCGTCCATCATTTCAAAAATACGCTCCGCACCAGAAAGGGCGGCCAGCAGGAAATTGACCTGATGCGTAAACTGATTTAAAGGCATAGCACTCTGGCGCACGTAAACAAGGTAGGCCGATAAACCGCCCAGGTCCATCAGACCGGAAAGAACAAACAGGCCGCCTACACAGGCCGATACCGCATAATTGGCATACGACAGACTCACAATAGAGGGCACCATCATCCCAGAATAAGTCAGTGCGCTGGTCGATGCTTTTCGAAGACGTTCATTGCGCTCACAAAATTCTTTAAAATCCGCTTTTTCATGATTAAAAATTTTTTCCACCTTTTGTCCGGCAACCATTTCCTCCACAAAGCTGTTAATGCCACCCAGCGCTTCCTGCTGCTTTGTAAAATACTTTTTGCTTCGCTTTCCGCTGAATTTAATAAAGAAAAACATTAAAATCAGGAAAACAATCACAATCACCGATAACCTGAAGCTTAAAACAACAAGCATAACAACCGTGCCGGTGAGGGTAAGAAAACTCTGGATCATCATCGTAAAACTGTTATTCAGTGCTTCCTGAACCGTGTCCACATCATTGGTAAACCGGGTCATCAGTTCCCCGTGGGTGTGGGTATCAAAATATTTCACCGGAAGTTTCTGAATATGAACAAACAGGTCATGGCGGATTTCACTGATCACCCGCTGAGCCGTATGCACCATCAGCTGGGTATAACCCAATGTAGCCAGCGCACCGCACAAATACATAATCCCCATACCGGCCAGGGCCTTGAACAGCCCTTTCATATTTCCGGGAAGTATGAAATAATTAATCACCGGTTTAAGCAGATAGGTGCCGGCCACATTGGCAGCGGTACTGATCAGTACAAGCACCGCTACAAGAAGAAGCATCCATTTGTGAAATCCCAGATAATGAAGCATCTGCCGTATCACTTTTTTTGTATTTTTCGGACGCTTATATCCAATATATCTGGCCATTACAAATCGACCCCTTCCTTCTGAGACGTATAAATTTCCTGATAAATCCTGTTTTCTGCCAGCAGCTGCTCATGGGTGCCCATACCTTTAATTTTCCCGTCATCAAGAATAATAATCTGATCCGCATGACGCACAGAAGAAATACGCTGGGCAATAATAATTTTTGTCAGATCCGGCAGTTCCTTAGCCAGACGGGACCGAATCTTTGCCTCGGTCGCCGTATCAACGGCACTGGTGGCGTCATCTAAAATCAGCACCTTTGGTTTTTTCAGTACAGCTCTGGCAATACACAGCCGCTGTTTCTGACCACCGGAAACATTGACACCGCCCTGCCCCAGTTGGGTATCATAGCCGTTTTCAAGCCGGTCAATAAATTCGTCGGCACAGGCAATCCGACAGGCACTTTCAATCTCCGCATCCGTGGCATTTTCATCGCCCCAGCGCAGGTTATCCCTGACTGTGCCTGAAAACAGTGTATTTTTCTGAAGCACCACTGCAATGGCATCCCTGAGATGTTCCATGGAATAATCACACACCGGGTGCCCGTCAATAAAGACGCTTCCCTGTGTCACGTCGTAAAGACGGGGAATCAACTGAATCAACGTCGATTTGGCTGAGCCAGTCTGACCTACAATTCCAACAGTCTGACCGCTTTTCACCCTGAAGGATATATCCGAAAGCACATATTCCGGTGCGTCCTTTTTATATTTAAAGTACACATGATCAAACGCTATATCACCACGGACAACCTTCCGGTCTTTAGCCAGATCATCTGTGAGATCAATCTTCTCATCAATAATCTCCATAATACGTGTGCCTGAAGCAAGGGATCTTGTAAGCATCATAAATACATTGGAAATCATCATCAATGAATTTAAAATCTGCAGGACATAACTTAAAAATCCGGTCAGTTTTCCGATCTCCATATTTCCGGTCTGAATCATATTTCCGCCAAACCATAAAATGCTTAAAATCGTTCCATACATAACGAACTGCATGGCAGGCATATTCATAGCCGAAAGACGAAAAGCCTTCTCTGACTGTACTTTCAGGTTCTGGTTCACCTGCTCAAACTTCCCCACCTCATAATCGCCGCGGACATAAGCCTTGACCACACGTATCGCCGTAAGATTTTCCTGAATAATCCTGTTGACCAGATCAATGGCGCCCTGCATTTTTGTATAAAGGGGGCGCACATGACTGATGATTAAAAATAGTAAAATTCCGAGAACTGGCAACGCTACCAGAAAAACCATGGCAAGCTGTGTATTTATAAAAAAAGCAACCCCTGTTGCAATCACAAGCATTACCGGCCCCCTGCAGGCAGGACGCAGACCAGACGAAACCGCATTCTGGATATTCGTCACATCACTGGTCAGCCTTGTCACCAGTGACGAGACTCTGAAATGGTCAATATTGGCAAATGAAAATGACTGAAGTTTTCTATATTCTTCTTCTCTGAGCCTGGCCCCCAACCCCTGTCCGCACAGTGCACTAAAACGAGCGCTTCCGATGCCCAGCACCAGGGCCATAAAGGCACATAAAAGCATCTGTCCGCCTTTGGCAAAAATATAGGCCTTATCGCCATTAGCCACACCCACGTCTACAATATCTGCCATAATCAGTGGAATCAGCAGTTCAAATATGGATTCTGTCACCACACAGATCACAGCGGCAACGCCATACTTTTTATATTTTCCCATATATGAGAAAATTCTTCGAATCATAATCCCCCTCCTCTTATAGTTGTATATACAACTATTGTATTATCAATTTTTTTACTTGTCAATCTTTTCAGCGCAGAAAAAATTTGCTAAAATAGGAATGAAATAATTATAAAAACAACCGATTAAATAAACGTCAGGGGGACGATCAAATGATTGAAAAATTATTTAAAGAATTTACAGATTATGCCACAGACAAAAATTTGTATATTGACGGTATTGCTGTTGCTGATGAAAAGAAGGTTTTACTGGAACATTATTTTACGCCGGATCTCATGCATAACATTCACTCTCATACAAAAAGCTATCTGTCCGCAGCTATTGGAATCGCGATCAGCCAGGGCAAAATTTCTCTGGATGACCGGCTGGCCGACTATTTTCCAGAAGCAATCCCCGATCATGCCTCACCGCTGATCAATGAAATTCGTCTGCGTCATCTGCTCACGATGTCCAGCGGCTTTGACTATCCGTATTTATCCATGAATGACCGGCGAAGCGGTGTCGGTGCTCCAGATTATATAACCTATATGCTCTCCCGGCCTGTACAGGTCAAACCAGGCAGTCATTTTCTCTATTCCACGGCAGACAGTATCCTGGCCGGACGGATGCTGGAAAAAGCCGTTGGAATGAACCTGGGCGAATACCTTTTCCATGAAATCTTCTCACCTCTGGGCCAGGGACATCCGATCTGGGAGACAGATATGCAGGGGCATCCCATCGGCGGCGGCGGTATTTTTATGAAGCTTACGGATATGATGAAGCTGGGACAGGTTTATCTGGCAGGGGGACGCTGGAACGGACGCCAGCTCATCGATCCGTCCTGGGTTCGCGAATCCACATCCATGCAGATTGACAGCCGAATATCTCAAAATCATGAAAACTCTGCCCAGAATGCCCCAACCCTTCAAAATTCTCCTGTTGATTTATGGAACTGCGGCTATGGATACCAGTTCTGGCTGTCTCCATACCCTTTAGCCTACCGTGCAGACGGCGCTTTCGGACAAATCACCACCGTATTCCCCAAAAGCAATCTTGTGGTCGCCATTCAGTGTCCGGAAAAGGGAGATTTTGAAAAGGTGAAACTGGCACTTCATGAAATCATATTCAGTCAGCTATCCTGATATCAGGCAATATCTAAAAAATGCATGATCTTTTTGTACAATAGCATGTATCTAATAGACGGATAGGGGGATCTTTCTATCCTTAATATAAAGAGACACCGGAACACAGTTCCGATGTCTCGAGAAAACATTTTACCTCAACGCTTGACAAAGAGCCTTTTTAAATCTTATAAATCACAGTTATTTACAGTTCTCGGGAAAGGAATCACATCACGGATGTTAGACATTCCTGTGAGATACATCACGCAACGCTCAAATCCCAGACCATAGCCGGCATGGCGGGTTGAACCATACTTTCTAAGATCAAGATAAAAACCGTAATCTTCTTTGTTCAGCCCCAGCTCGTCCATACGTGCGGCCAGCTTCTCATAATTATCCTCTCTCTGGCTGCCTCCGATAATCTCTCCGATTCCCGGAACAAGCAAATCCATGGCAGCTACAGTTTTATTGTCATCATTAAGCTTCATATAAAAGGCTTTGATCTCCTTCGGATAATCTGTGACAAATACAGGACGTTTAAAAATAACTTCTGTAAGATATCTTTCATGCTCAGTCTGCAGGTCTGTCCCCCACTCTACCTTATACTCAAACTTATCGTTATTCTTCATTAAAAGATCAACGGCTTCGGTATAGGTGACGTGCGCAAAATCAGATTCAGCCACATGTTTAAGCCGCTCAATCAGTCCTTTGTCCACAAACTGATTAAAGAAAGCCATCTCCTCCGGAGCGTTTTCCATCACATAATTGATAATGTACTTCATCATACTCTCCGCCAGGTCCATGTTATCCTCAAGATCTGCAAAGGCGATTTCAGGCTCAATCATCCAAAATTCAGCAGCATGGCGTGTCGTGTTGGAATTTTCAGCACGGAAAGTCGGGCCAAAGGTATATATATTTCTAAAAGCCATGGCATAGGTTTCACCGTTAAGCTGTCCGCTGACTGTAAGGTTTGTGGGTTTTCCGAAAAAGTCTTCTTTAAAGTTAATGGAACCATCCTCATTTTTCGGAATATTGTTCAGATCCATGGTTGTCACCTGAAACATCTCTCCTGCACCTTCGCAGTCACTTCCTGTAATCAGCGGTGTATGCACATACACAAAATCTCTTTCCTGGAAAAATTTATGAATCGCATATGCAATCAGGGAACGCACACGGAATACAGCCTGAAACGTATTTGTTCTCGGTCTTAAATGGGTAATGGTTCTTAAATATTCAAAGCTGTGGCGTTTAGGCTGCAGTGGATAATCCGGAGTAGATGCCCCTTCCACATCCACCTGCTGAGCCTGAATTTCAAAAGGCTGTTTTGCATTTGGTGTAGCCACAAGCTTTCCTCTGACAATCACAGCAGCACCTACATTTAACTTGCAGATATCATCAAAATTATCCAGTTTATTATCATAAACGACCTGCAGGGTCTGAAAATAGGTTCCGTCATTAATTACAAGAAACCCGAAAGTTTTAGAGTCACGAACATTACGAATCCAGCCGCCAATTTCTACTGTCTGATCGATATAGGCTTCCTGGTTTTTGTACAGTTCTTTCACTGTGGTCAGTTTCATCATTTTTTCCTCCTTCATCATCACCGCAGCCCCAAAACTGCCGTCCGGCAGCCTGAAATCAACGGTTCTTTTAGTTGACTATTATCTTAACACAAATCCCCTGAATTATCCATGGAAATTTATAAAGAAAGCCCTGGAAAATGACAGGATATCATCTCAGCTGACACAGTCAGCTGGCTTTCTTTTTTCAGTGTATCCTTCACGGAAGGTGACTATTTTAATAATAACTCCAGAATACATTCCCTGCATCTTCAAAAATTTCTTTATAAACTTCATAATTCCAATCCCCGGTTTCTCCGGTGGAGGGGTCTGCAATCTGCAGATAATAGGGATCATAGCCTACAATCACCACATACGCATCGGCTCGCAGGCGGGCAATCACCGGTCGTCCCTGGGCCACAAAATATAAAACATCATCCAGTTCCAACCCTTTAAGAGATACGACGGTATGCTCAGCCAAATTATTCTGAAGTGCATCCTTTAAGGTGTCCGCACCACTGACCGAAACCTGGGCATTTCCTTCCGCATATCCGGATATGAAACGTACAATTTCTGTTTTAATGTCTCCTTTTCCCATGGGGCCGGTTTCCAGCTGACTGCTGCTGCTTTTTATTGCCTTTTCCCAGACAATCTCCTTGTCCTGGCTGACGACAATCCCCGAACTCTTCGTACAGGCTTCAACCGCCTCCACAAATTCTGTATAATCTCTCACAAGGCCTCCGCCATCATAAAGATAATAACGCTCTCCCTGATCTGTGACTTCAATGTCAAACACGGCCTCATCTCTGCTTATAAGGCGGGCCGACTGAATCAAAGGTACATCCAGCCCTGATACCGGCAATTTAATATAAAGTTCATTTCTAAAAGTATTGTCAAACTGTGTGACAAGTGATACTTCTTTTTCGTCTTCTTTTTTATTATAGGCCAGATAATCCCCTTCAACCGGCGTGTATACTGTTTTTCCATTCTTCTGTGAGGCTGAGGCCATATCCAGTTCAATCGCAGTGTCCGTAAACCTAACATCCATAATATAGTTCCCATGACCACTGTATTCACGAATCACATTAAGATCACGGTCAGCGATATAGATGGTATCCATGGGCACAATCTGGGAACCGTCACTGTCGTTGAAAATCCGGCCTTGATCCGTGGTGCCGTAAACGATATCGTCTTCAAAAAAACCCAACAGCCGCAAATTTTTTCCCTGTCCGTCAATCTCGGCTTCCTGCCCGGTATCCAGATAATAAACCTGAATTGCCGTCACTGCGGATGCTTCCGATTCATTGGGCATGGCCAGTATGGTACCGTCACTGCTTAATGCATAATGATTGGGATCTAAATGTTCGATGGCCTGATCCACACGTCCGGTTTTATAATTTATTTTATAAACAATATCGTCCAGGTTCAGATAAATCTCATTATCCGCATTCATAAAGGACAGCTTGTCCAGATTCATTTTCAAAATCTCCCAGCTTGTCTGAGACGGAATAAATGCCCGCTCATACAATCCGTTATTTCCGCTGTCAAATTCATAGACAGAAATACCGTTTTCGCCCTCATGAATCCCTGACGGCATATAACCATAAACAATAAAATAGACTTTCCCCTGTGCATCGATTTTCATCGTCTTAATCCCATATGGGCAGTAATCGCTGTATCTTGACCCGGAGGCAGTGTTCATCGTAAAAATTTGGGTAAGCAGGTTATCGGTCATATCATAGCCCCATAACTCTCCATTAATAATAAAGGTCATATAATAGCCATGATCAAATTTTTCCACCGTAAAATCCACCTGCTCCTCATCCACAATTCCCAGTCTGATCATGTTTGCTGATGTCAAAAACAGATCATCTTCAGGGATAGCGGTCAATGACCGCTGAAAATCTTTGAGATACCATGTATCGTTGTTCCAAAGAATCGTATAATATTCATCTACATAAAACGTTCCCGCAGGCCGGTTATTTTGATTGGCCTGAATCTTATAAATCAACTGAATGGTGGCCCCATCCTGGCTGATGGTTTTAATCCGGGTAGACACAGCGCCCATCACCGTTGGATCTAAATTTCCCCACATCACCATTCCTTCACTGGAATAAATATTAACATTGGTAAAGGACTGATTGTCATTCAGACCTGAGGCATCCAGATAATTTTTAATACTTCCGCGCTTTGCCGGATCCAGAGTATTTTTATTAAAATTCCAGACAAAATCCAGTTTTTCACGAACACGGTATTGACTGCCCCCTTTAATCCGGGTATAGAAATAGTATGGATTCTCATCCTCATCGGTCATAATCACGGTAAGGCAGTACTCCTTATCTTCGGTCAGAGGTTTTTGCAGCTGCAAAGTAAAAGAACGATATCCCTGGTTAGGATTTTCCGTCAGACTTTCCCCTTCCTCCACCACATATTCATTGGCACCGTCGCTGAGAATATACCGGACATCAGTCATCGCCGTGCCGTTTTCACGAAGTCCCAGAAAAATAGCCGACTGATCTTCCACAGCCATCACACCATCTCTTAAATAACCTGGATCCACCGGTGTCGTATACGCCTGCATTTCATTAATCAATGTTCCTTCGCAGTCTATAAATAATTCAGGAAGATTAGAAGAAATTTCCTGTTCATTTCCGGACTGAATTCCCCTATTCTCAATAAAACAGGTCAAAATCAGAGACAGCAAAAATACCCCAAGATAAGAGGCCCCCAGTATGAGCTTTTTCTTCATCCTTTCCACTCCATTTCCATCAAAAGCCGCTCCAGCGAAGGATGAACATTTAAAAGATTACAGCACGCTGTGTAGGCCGGTCCCGGATCAAAAACAGCCGGACGCTGTTCTTTCACTCCACGAATCAGAATATTTTTTGGGGTATGTTCCATATCAATAAATTCCAAAATCTGAGTTTTATAGCCCGCAGCCTTTAAAAGTGAGGCCCGAAGTCCATCGGTCATCAGTGCGGCCATACGCTCTTTAATCAGACCATATTCTAAAACAGGGGCCATTTCCTGGCATTGAAGCTGGCGGTTCAGTTCATGCTGGCAGCACGGTACCGAAAGTATCACACTGGCATTCCATAAAACTGCCTTATACAGCGCAAAATCTGTTGCCGTATCACAGGCATGAAGGGTCACAACCATATCTACACGATCCGCCCCCTCATAGGATGCAATATCTCCGTGGAGAAAATTAAGGTGCGCATAACCGTATTTTACTGCCAGCGCATTACAGTGACGGATCACATCCTTTTTCAGATCCAGACCTGTAATTTCAATATCATAGCCCTGAAGCTGATGCAGGTAATAGTACATGGCAAAGGTCAGATACGACTTGCCGCAGCCAAAATCAATAATCTTTATCCGCCGTCCCCGATCCAGTCTGGGAAGAATATCCTCAATAAACTCCAGAAAACGGTTGATCTGGCGAAACTTATCATACCTGGATCTGACCACCTTACCATCCTTTGTCATCACTCCCAAATCTACAAGGAAATCTACAGGCGTCCCTTCCCTGAGAATATAATTTTTCTCCCGGTTATGGGCAATCAGATCAGAAAACACGCCACAATCTGCTTCTATCATATCCAGCTTCTTTCTGCGCACCGTCACCTTTCCCTTTTTGCTGACAAGCACTGTAGCCTCCATCGTTTTTGTATGGATCTGTGTCTGTCTGAAGTCCTGTGTCATCCAGCCCAAAAGTCTGTCCCGAATTTGGGAAACATTATAATTGTCATGAAATACCTGATTTCCCACATAGCGGGTCGCCTGATACATCACCGTATTTTTTGCAGATACCGGTCTGACCTTTATCTTAAAAGCGCCGTCCGCACTGCCTTTCGTGCGGGCGCCGCTTAATATCATATCTTTTAAATCTGTATTTAATACTTCATCTAACAGTAATTCCAACTGTTCCATCCATCAATCTCCATTTCATTATTGCACGGCTTCTTCTGCAGCAATCTCAGAATAACTCCGCACACAGTAAAAATAATTGCTTCGCGACTATTTTAGCATAAATACTTTTTAGTGTAAATTGGCGCTGTGCCAAATTTCATCGGGTATACAGAGCCTTTTTCCGTTTATAGTACCGTCTGCGCCGACAATGAATTTCAGAAACCATCATAGGAACAATCATATCCCGAACCCAGCTGTCCTTTCCCCGACAGCTGACACAGTGTCCCTGCGTCTGAATACGGTCACTTTCCTCCAACACCGGCTGATACATGTTTTCCAGATAAGACGCCATCTCATAAGCTTCATCGACCATTCCGTCAATACGAACCCGATCCGGATATTCATCAAACATAGGGCTGCCCTCATATTCCCTTCGATCACAGACTTCATCCACATAAGTCTGAATCTCCCTGCACACAGGCGGATACATGGACTTCATATAGTCAATATCATGTCTGAACCTGGCATCATCATCCGCCATCATATAACCATGAACCCAGTCTTTTCTGTCATCATAAACCGATTTTTCATTCTTCATGGGCCGTATAAACCTCCCTGCACTTCCTTCTTCTACTATATGCGGAATTTATGAAAAAGGTACTAGGATTTCCCGGAAAAATAATGTATGATAATGATAATGGTTTGATACCAAGGTCAAAACACTTTTTGACCCCAATATCAATGATTTAAAAAACGGAGGTTTTATGCGATGAAAACAGCTGTCGCAAAACGAAAAAAGGCTGCAGCCATACAGAAACGCTTCAGCGGTATTCTTGTCCATCCCACATCCTTTCCCAGCCCTTACGGCATCGGAGATCTTGGCAGCGGTGCTTATGAATTTATTGATTTTCTCAAAGCCGCCGGTCAGTCTATCTGGCAGTGTCTTCCTCTGGGACCGACCGGTTATGGTGATTCCCCTTACCAGTCCTTTTCCTCATTTGCCGGACAGCCTTTGCTGATCAGCCCGGACAAATTGATGGATATGGGACTGCTTTCCTGTGAGGATCTGGGCGAAATCCCCCAGTGGGATGAGCATAAAGTGGACTATGGCTCTGCAATTATTTATAAAACAGGTCTTTTAAAAAAAGCTTACACAAATTTTTTGAATCAAAAGGCAGCCTGGGAAATTCACCATACCGAAACAAAAACGGATATAGAAACCATAGTTTCGGAATTTTCCGCCTTTTGCAGAAAACAACGGGCATGGCTGGATGATTATGCACTGTTTATGACCCTTAAAGACCTCAACAATGGCAATGCTTGGATTCAGTGGCCTCAGGAATATCGTTTTCTTACCCCGAAAATGCGCCGTACCCTTTTAAAGGACATGGAAACGGAAATTGGTTATTATAGGTTTATACAGTACCTGTTTTACCAGCAGTGGAACCAGGTTCACACCTATGCCCACGAAAACGGCATCCGTATTGTAGGAGATATTCCGATCTTTGTATCTCCTGACAGCGCCGATGTGTGGGCCAATAAACAGTTATTTCAGCTGGATTCCAAAGGATATCCGCTGGCTGTAGCCGGTGTTCCTCCCGATTATTTTTCAGCTACAGGACAGCTTTGGGGAAATCCCCTTTATGACTGGGCTGCCCATAAAGCTGAAAACTATCACTGGTGGATTGAGCGTATCAAAAGTCAGCTGAAGCTTGTAGATTTTCTCAGAATCGACCACTTCAGAGGATTTGAAGCCTACTGGTCTGTTCCCTATGGCAGAAAGAATGCGGTCCGTGGCCGATGGGTGAAGGGTCCGGGAGCCGACCTGTTTAATGCGGTTGCCAAAGCGCTTGGCGATCAGCTGCCTATTTTTGCCGAAGATCTGGGAATTATTACCCCACAGGTGGAAAAGCTTCGGGATACCTTTAACTTTCCAGGCATGAAAGTACTTCAATTTGCCTTTGACAATGTGGAGGAAAATAATTTTCTTCCTTATATGTATCCTGAAAACTGTATCTGCTATACCGGAACCCATGATAATGATACAACACGGGGCTGGTATGAACAGGCCAGCGAAGCCTCACGGGACAAAGTGCGCCGCTACATGAACTGTGACGGCAGCATTGTGGCCAGAGACTTTATCCGCACCGCACTGGGCAGTGTCGCACGTTTTGCCATCTTCCCTCTGCAGGACGTCCTGGGGCTTGGCAGTGAGGCCCGGATGAATATGCCAGGAAATGCCCAGGGTAACTGGACATGGCGTTTTACAAAAGATGTCCTGACAGACGGACTGGCTAAAGATCTGGCAGAACTTTGCATTTTATACGGAAGGGAGCCCAAATCATGATTCGTCTTATCCTTGTTGCCATTTTCCTTGTTCTATTTTTTCTGATCAGTATCCCTTTGTATCTGATCGAAATCATTATCGGAAAATTTAATATAACTGCAAAAACCAAAAGTTCCCAGTGGATCGTTGTCCAGGCATTTCGTGTTGTACTGTTCCTTTCCGGTGTGCATCTCACAGTGAAAGGACTGGAAAATGTTCCAAAGGATATTCCTGTTCTTTATGTAGGCAATCACCGGAGCTATTTTGATATTGCTATTGGTTACACCCTGGTCAAAAATAATACAGGCTTTATTTCAAAAAAAGAAATGATCAAATTCCCCTTTGTCAATGTGTGGATGAAATTTTTAAACTGCCAGTTTTTAGACCGTGAGAATATCAAAGAAGGACTGAAAACGATTTTAAAATGTATTGATCTTGTTAAAAACGGAACTTCTGTATTCATCTTTCCGGAAGGAACGCGTACTTCCGGTGATGAAATGCTGCCATTTAAAGAAGGCAGCTTAAAAATAGCCGAAAAATCAGGGTGTCCCATCATCCCGGTGGCAATCAATAATACAGAATCCCTTTTTGAAGACCATCTTCCCAAAATTAAAAGTTCAAAGGTTGTATTCGAATTTGGCCAGCCGATCTATATCAAAGACCTGGATAAAGAAACAAAAAAACATGCCGGCGCCTATGTTCAGTCTATTATTAAAGATATGATTGAAAAAAACAGAAGCCTTGTAAAATAATTTACGAAATTTGTACCTTTTTCTATTTCCTTTTATAGGAAAAAATGCTACAATCTACTTTAGTTTAACACAAGGAGGGTCTATTGTGACTATAACACCACTCGCATTATTTTCAGTACCAACATGGCTTATTGTGATGATCGTTATTCTTGTAATTCTTATTGCAGGGATTGTCGCTTTATCAATCTGGGGCAAAAAGCAGCAGAAAAAAATGGATGATGCCCAGGTACAGATTGATGCCAACTCACAAAATGTAACGATGCTTGTTATTGACAAAAAGCGTATAAAATTAAAGGAAGCCGGTCTGCCTAAGGTTGTGGTTGATTCCACACCAAAACTTTTACGCCGGTCCAAAGTTCCGATCGTCAAAGCCAAAATCGGTCCAAAGGTCATGGTTATGATTGCGGACGAACGCATTTATGACCTTATTCCAATCAAGCAGGAAATCAAAGCAACCATCAGCGGCATTTATATTACAAAAGTTCGCAGTCTGCGTGGTCCTGCTTTAACCGCACCGCCAAAGCCTAAGGGATTTATTAATAAAATCAAGGCGAAGATGGCGAAAAAATAACAACGGCTACAAACGCTAAAAAATAAAAAATATTCCCGGAATCGATAAAATTTATCAGGTTTCGGGAATATTTTTTTCTGTATCTCAATCATATTATTTTTAATCGAGTTATACTATTTTTAGCTTTTTTCCATGTTTAGGTGTTTCTCAAACACCGCTAACCACTATATTTGGGAGGGAACTATGAACAACAATCTGCTGCTGCACAAATTTCTGGACATTATCCATATTCCCGTCACTGTTTATCAGGATGGCAAAATTCACCGACACTACAATGCTAAAGCACCCATTCCGGATGTAGCGCTCACATTAATGAAGCCTCATCTAAAATTACCCCACGCCATATGTTATCTGATCACGCCGGATTATATGCTTTTTGGTATGGTCAGAGACAAAAAAAGCCGAAAATTGCTCATTGTGGGGCCTGCCTCCCCGTACCGGCTCACCGTCAGTCAGGCCAGACATCTTCTGAAATTTATGCGGCTGTCAAATTATCAAATGCAGGATATACTGCGCTGGTTCCATCATCTTCCAATCTATGATATCCCCAGTTTCAGAAAAATTTTGGAATATATTCATCTGGTCATTAGCGGACAAAAAGACAATGCTGTCCATGTGTCCTATCATCCGCCTGCGGACAATCCAGACAAAAGCTTCCATTCCTCTCACCGCCTGCAGAACCTGTATGCCACAAAAGACGAACCGCTGACCGAAATGATTAAAAACGGAGATTGTAAGGCACTGATTACCCAGTTTAAACGCACGGACTTTGGTATACAAACCCATGCGTCTCCGGATTACGGAAATGGTGACAGCCTGCGTACAGCTAAAGATCAGTTCATTATTGCCACTTCCATCACATCCCGAATTGCCATTCACAGCAGCGTTGATTACGATACGGCTGCCAGCCTTTCCGATTATTATATTATCCAGGCAGAAAAGCTTAAAGACTGTACAAGTATTAATGCCCTGTTAAAGGCCATGCTTCTGGATTTTACAAAAAGAGTGGCCAGGGTCAGACATCAGTGTACCGGCTTTGCCACAGTCAATGCCATTTACAGGGACATTGACACCCACCTTTACGATAAAATCAGCGGCCGGGACATTGCCCTGCGTCTGGGGCTGAATTCATCCTATATTAGCCACTATTTCAGTGAAAAAACAGGGATGTCCCTTTCCGAATATATTCAGAAAGTAAAAATCGATGAAAGTACCCATCTGATGAAAACAACAGCGCTTTCCATTGCTGAAATCGCAGACATGCTGTCCTTTTCCAGCCAGCAGTATTTTCAGAAGGTATTTAAAAAGCACATGGGGATGACACCCAAAGCCTATAAACTTTCCCTTATACTTTCACAGTTTTAATTTGGACCTTCATCGAAAGCACCTTTAGCAAAAAAAATATTCCTTTTCAGCAAATATGTCCGGCGCATCTTTCTCTTTTAGAGCCATTTCAATAAGCACATCTTTCTGATTCAGTTCCGGATGGTCAATCACACGCTCCACAAGCCGGTCTAAAACAGCGCCCAGTAACGGTCCGGCCTGAATCCCAGCCTCAATCAGGTCGCGTCCGTTGACGTCCAGCATTTTTACGCAAAAACACTGCCCCTGCTCTATAATCTGATGGTAAAGTGCTTCTTTTTCATCCAGAAGCTTTAATTTACGCTCAATCACCTGGGGACTCTTTGCCATAACATCCGCCCTCTGAACTTTAAGAAAGTCAGAAAAAATATCCGCCCCCACCCGATTCAGGGCACGACGGACATGAACCGGTGTGGCATCATATTTAAGTCCATGCCACTGAACGAGACGGACCGTGTGATCCAGGGTCCTGTTGTCCAGTTTCAGCCGTCGAATCACCGTTTTCGCAATCTGGGCGCTGACTTCTGGATGCCGGTAAAAAGTATCCCGTCCATCCTTTGTTTTTTTCACTGCAGGCTTTCCCAGATCGTGGAGCAGCATGGTCAGGCGAAGCACCGGATCAGGCTCAATATTGCATATTGCCTTAATGGTATGCACATCCACAGTGTAAATATGATTCGGTGTATTTTGTATGACACCCACAACCTTATCATATTCCGGCAAAATAACAGCCGTAATCCCCAGCTCCCATGCCAGTGCCAATTTCTCAGGATGGGAAGACACAAGGAGTTTTATCAGCTCCGCAGCAATGCGTTCCGCGCTGATTTGTCTCAAATGCCCTGCCTTTTCCCGGATCGCCGCAGCCGTCTTTTCTTCGATATCAAAATCCAGCTGAGCACTAAAGCGTACAGCCCGTAATATTCTCAGCGCATCCTCATCAAAACGATGGGCTGCACAGCCAACACAGCAAATCTTATGTTGCTTCAAATCTTCCATCCCGCCAAAAATATCAATAATTCCCCGCTTGGGATTATAGGCCATGGCATTAATGGTAAAATCCCGACGCGCCAGATCATCCTCCAGATGTCCTGTAAATGCCACCTGCTTAGGATGTCTTCCATCCTCATAATCGCCGTCGATTCTATACGTCGTAACCTCAAATCCATCCCGATCCAGCATCACCGTCACCGTACCATGCTCAATTCCCGTATCAATAGTTCTGGGGAAAATTTCCTTGACCTGCCATGGTCGTGCAGAGGTGGTAATATCCCAGTCTCCCGGTGTCCGTCCAAGAATTCCATCCCTTACACAACCGCCTACAATATAGGCCTCAAAACCATGGTTTTCCAACATTTCAAGTATATACCGGACTTTATCAGGTATCTGCATCTTTTGCATCTGTTCCTCCCGAAAATTCTGTTATTTTTTCCACACCGTTACACCGCCCTTGATTGTCTCAAGAACCTGTATGCTTTTAACCGCCTCCGGTTCAACCTCCAGTGGATTTTCGCTGAGAATTACAAAATCTGCAAGTTTGCCCGCCGCAATAGACCCTTTTTCGTTCTCTTCAAAATATTGATATGCACACTGATCTGTTATACATGAGAGTGCATCCACCATATCCGGCCGTTCATTGGGATCCAGCAGACAGCCTTCTTTGGTCACCCGATTTAAGGCACACCATAAGGTATCAATCATATCCGGAGGCAGCACCGGTGTGTCCTGATGAAAGGTTGTGGTTACTTCCAGCGACTGAGCGGTTCGCACCGGACTGATTTTCTCGGCACGTTCATTTCCGAAATTTTTCAGGTGGATATCCCCCCAATAATAGGTATGCGCCACAAAAAATGAAGCAATCATCCCAAGTCTGGCCATTTTCTCCAGCTGTTTTTCCTGTACAAGCTGAGCATGAATCATCACCGGCCGATCTAATCGTCCCCCATGTGCAGCCACATGTTCACAGGCATCAATCAGCTGCTGTGCAGCCGCATCTCCGTTACAGTGCACAATGAGCTGACGTCCTTCATCTGCTGATTTTTTCACATAGGTTTCCACCTGCTGATCTGAATAGATGGGATAACCTTTGTAATCACCGCTGTTCAGATAAGGCTCCTGCATCCACGCCGTACGACCCTGAGGTGAACCATCCAAAAACAACTTATAGCCGCCGATCTTCAGATGATTTTTATATTTGCCTACATACTCTGGATTTTCATCCATAATCCGGGCATTATCTTTAATGTCCACATAGGCAACCACATCCGCTTTAAATGCCTCATGGTCTGCCATCATTTTAAGCATATCCCATTCCGGCGCCTTCGTCAGCCCGTCCTGAATCGTTGTAATACCATGGCTCAGATAAATTTCCTCGGCTGCCGAAAGATTTTTCATCATCTGCGCCTGATCCGGCCGGCTCATACCTGATGTCAATTCCGTAAATGCAGTCTCCTCCAGATAACCGTTTGGACGTCCGTCAGGCCAACGTCCGATTTTTCCTCCCTTTGGATCAGGCGTTTCCCGGTTCAATCCCAAAAGAGAAAGCGCCCTTGAGTTGGCGACTCCCATATGTCCCGATGTATGGCCAATCACAATCGTATAGTCCCCGTCAAATCCCGAGGCAGCCAAAGCTTCATTGACCCGGTCCAAAACAGCAGCATCCGGATGCATCCGTTCTTTCAGAAAATTATGATCATATCCAAAACCTATAACCCACACCGGTGACTGGGATATCTCACTTTCCCTGGTTTTCCCGTCATCGCTGCGTCCATACCGCTCCTTAATATAAGTGATGATACGCTCACAAATTTCTTCAAAGCTATGCGTGCCCTCCAGGGCCACAAGATTCAGTGTAGATGCCAGTGCCGTCAGATGACTGTGTCCATCCATAAATGCCGGCATCAGCGTATGCCCGTGAAGATGAATCAGCTGAGCATCTTCTGACCGACTGTCAAAAACAAGCGCCTCGCTGCCTACCAGCTGAATTCTGCCGTCCTCTACAAGTACAGCTTCAGCCAGAAGTTTTTTTTCCATTGTAAGAATCGTTCCTCCATAGTAAACCTGCTGTGCCAAATACATCACACCTTTCAACAGTATTATTTGATGAAGATTATACCCGTTGATGCATGGTTTGTAAACAACTTACAAACAATAAGACCACAAATTACTGATTTGTGTACTCAGACGTTCATAGCTCCATGAAACCCGGCTGCGGGCAATACTGTTGGGATCATTCACCTTAAAGCCGTTTTCATCGTAACCGTATATGACGATAAAATGGCCGGAAGACGTAAAGTCACCTGCACGCATTGAGCAAATCAGTTTCCCGCCGGAATCCAGAACATTTTTCATAGATGACTCATCCAAAGGCAGTTCCGAAGCTGATACACCATATTTATTTGCCCCATGAACCATAAATTCCCAGGATGTACCCGCACCCTTATAAAAGAATCCCCCCTGATCACTGTCCTTTGCCAGGGCATCCGGTGTCGCCTCAGAATCTCCGGTCAAAGACACAATTACCATGGACAGACAGACCGGACCGCAGCCGTTGACCGCAATATTACTGTCCCCATAAGGCGCATATCCCCACCGTTTGTCCCACTGCAGAAGCAGCGGATCATCCGCATTGATCTCCTCATTGGTAAAGCCGCCGGTCACACTTCCATCGGAGGATAGATATCCGGCCACAAAATCTTCCATTTCCGGATTATTCACAAGCATAAGAAGTAGTGGTTCCGGATATTTTTCCTTTTCATCATAGATTTTCCTGATCACATCATCTCCGGAGCTCATTTCCTGAAGATGTTCATAAATTTCATTTAATTCCATTTTTACCGGCTGTTTCAAATCACCTGGACTTTGACTGCCCTGATTAAAATCTTCCCCAGTAATGCTGCTGTAAGAAAGCGCATCCGAATCTCCTGCCTGATTCGAAAAAGCAAACTCCAGTATCGACGGATGTCTGATTTTTAACAGGCCCACAGCCAGCGTGCCAGCCAGAACAAGACCACAGCCGATCATCAAAAATCGCCTGATCAGACGGCGTTTTCTCCGTTTTCTCTGTGCCGTTAAAATCTTGACCTGTCTGGGCGGAATATAGCGTTCATCAATCTTATATTTTTTATCGGGAATATGTTTTTTATTCGAAAGTTCTGTTTTTTGATATCTCATGTTCATCGTCCTTTCTTAGGATTTTATAAAATATTTTCATCAGCCTATAAAAATTGTAACAAAATATAAAATCAAGAATATTAACGAAATCCTAAGATTGTTTAAAGAATATGGGATGATTTTCAAATCTGCCTTTCCGATTTACGAAGATAAAAAGCAGAAAAACCATTTCATTTTATCGCCAAAACAGGCAGGCCTTACAGCCTGCCTGAGTTTTATGAATTTTCCTATTTACAATGACCTTTTACAATCTCCGTTGTAGCACTCGCGCCGATTCGATTGGCCCCGGCTTCAATCATCCGCACTGCAGTTTCATAATCCCGAATACCTCCGGATGCCTTGACGCCTATACCCTCTCCCACAGTTTCACGCATCAGCCGAACATCCTCAGCCGTTGCACCGCCGGCAGCGAATCCCGTAGATGTTTTTACAAATGCCGCACCGGCTTCGACAGCCAGTCTGCAGGCTTTTACCTTTTCCTCATTGGTTAAAAGGCATGTTTCAATAATAACCTTTACGATCGCATCTTTGCCGGCCGCCTTTACCACGCCGGAAATATCCTCCTTGACTTTGTCATATGCCCCGGCCTTTAAATAACCCACATTAATCACCATGTCAATTTCCTGAGCGCCGTGTTCTACGGCTATACGGGTCTCAAATGCCTTTGCCATAGATGACATGGCCCCCAAAGGGAACCCTACAACACAGCAGGTTTTCACATCCGTATCTTTTAACATGCCTGCAACTAAAGGCACATGGCAGGAGTTGACACATACCGAGCAAAAATCATATTCGATAGCCTCCCGGCATATTTTTTTAATGTCTTCTTCCGTTGCATCGCTGCGAAGTAATGTATGGTCAAAAAATTTACTAAAGTTCTCTCTCATATTTAATTTTTGTTCCTCCTTTTCATACAGGCAATCATAACCTCTCCAGGTTCAAGCTGACCTACAAGAATATTTTTATTCACTGTCAGTACACGGTTCGCCCACAGATCACCAACCAGCTCATAATTTGCATCCACTTCAAGTAGTTCCCCCACAACCGGATGATCTGATCCATTATAAATTGAATATATAATTTCTTCATGATTATCCGATGGGAAATAATTTGCATATAAATATTCCTGTAAGGTTGGATAAAGGGGAATCGGCCGACTGCAAAAATATGTATCCATATGGGCCGTTAAAATTTCCTTCCAGTGTTTTAACTTTTTCTTATGTTCTGGTCCAAAAGGCAGCCATGCACCAAAAATATCCTGCCATACAGCGATTCCTGTGCCGTTAAAAATGCATCGATGAATCAGATTGTCTTTGCTTTGCCCTACAGCCCACCGATTGGTTGCCGGTGCGTTATTTTCAGGAAACATGTATCTGAGTATAAAAGTTTCCGGCATGTCATCACAATTCATATGCTGATCCCAGGATCCTGTAATTGTCTCAATACATTTTGTATTCGCCGGATGAACCTCTGTACAAAAAAGTACACCGGGGCGGACAGCATCAATGCGCTCCCTGAAACCTGCGGGTACACTGTCCATTGTATCAAACCATATACCGTCAATATTGGTCTGCTCAACGACATCCACAATATTTTCCACAACACTTTCCGGTGATTCGTCAAAACGGATATCCCATGGCTTATAAGGTAAAAATACCTTAACCCCCTTTTCATGAGCCCGTTCACAAAATCTTTTTACGCCTGCCTTTCCTCCGGGAATATCATTATTAAAATCCCATTGTTTTCGCTGATCTACGCCAAGGCGGGGATATTGAAACCACAGTAAGATTGAATCAATTCCGCCTAACTCCTGGCTGTCATCAATTAATCTTTCCGGTTCGAATTCCTTTGTATCATAATTAAAGATTTCCTTTGAATAGGCATATGTGAAATGTTGGTATAAAATATCCCGATACCATTTCAAATCATCTCTTGCATACTCGCTTAAATCCATGTGGGCCTTGATTCTTTGGCGCCATGCATCAAAGGCCTCACACCATCCGTTATTTAAAGCAAAAAATCTGACCTCAAAAACATCTGCAAGCTGGGATGCAGATAGACGGAGTAATAATCGATTATTTTTCAGAGTATCTTCATCCTTAATTGCCAGTATATCACAATTACGATTTTGATTCCAGGCATCAATAAAGCCCGAATAATTTCTAAATTCCATAGAAAATCCTGTCTTCTGATCCGGAGCAACATTGCATATAGGCAGATCATATTCTTCATGGAGGCACATGGCACTTCGACCATCAGGCCTGGGAACTGGATTTGACGACAAATACCACTGGTTTCCAATACCAAATTGAGCAAAAAACGGAATATGCATAAAAACCTCTTTCTGGTCATCATTTTCCCATTCTGCCCCCATCTGATACAACAACGTAAAACTTTCCTCAGCCTCTGAAAGCAGACTCACTCTAATTCTAATCTTTTCTACCGGCGCTTCCATTTCAAACGCTATACCTTCCTGACTGAGATCTTTTAAAATATCTGTATGAACGACCTTACAATCACCCGATGAAAACTTCTGCTTTAAAATGAAAAGATCAAAAAAATTTACAGGATTCATCAGCCATGGCAGTTTTTCAGATTCATTTCTGATATATGTTATATTTTCCAGCTTAAGTCCCTGACGATAATCAATTAAAATTTCCATCTTCTGATTTGCAATAAGAACTTTATTCTGGTCCGTATATTGTGTGATCATGGTTGGTTACACCTCCTTCACGCATCTGAAAGATGTTGTTTGACAACGGTTTTGTCCCTCATTTAAAAGCTGAAATTTCAAATGATGATTTGTCGGTCTGGCCCCGCCGTCGGTATGCCAGAAATGAGGAGCCTGAAAATAACAGCCGCCTCTTAAAAATGTAAAACGGTGCATACCATCATCAATAAAATCTTCGACCCATTCATGGGCATTGCCGCACATATCCATCACACCAAAGGGGCTGGCCCCCTGAGGATATTGATTCACAGGCGTCAAACGTCCGGTATCATGATTACATTTTGTTTTATCCAGATAATCCCCATAGGGATACAGAAGTTTTTTGGGCCCCGCTGCAATATACTGCCACTCATAATCATATGGCAGCCTTTTTCCTGCCCATGCCGCATAAGCCCTGGCATCTTCCTGACTGACCCATGTAACAGGATCATTTACCTGAAGTTCTGGGCATTTCCCGTTGACCCAATGCTTCAGAAAATTATGGTCATCCTTAGGACGATATCCGGTTGCATCTATAAAGACTTTAAACTTCCCATTTGTGACCGGATATTTATCCACCCAAAGTTCCTTAATATCAACCATGCGTGGGCCGTGATCGTACTCACAGTCCCCCTCCATAATCCGATGCACAACCCTGTAAATATACCGATCCGGCATAATATGGATCATCTGGTCAAGATCCGATATCTTTGTTTCCATGTTATCCCCTCAATCCTTTATTTTCAGATAAAATTTATTCAATCTATTGCTTTTAATTTTCATGCTTAGTTATAATACTTCATAATTTCCTGCTTATAAGGCATGGACGGCGCAGTGCCCATTTTTGTTACGGCCAGGCTGCTTACAACCGAGGCATATTTAATAGCCTGAAAAAAGGTCATACCCTGCGCCAGACCAGATGCAAGGCCACCATTAAAGGCATCGCCTGCGCCTGTTGTATCTACAACCTGACCAATGCGAATAGGACTTACAAACATTTCCTGAGATCCATCCGTCGCATAGGCCCCCATTTCTCCCAACGTAATAACAACCTTGCCCACACCTCTATCCAAAAGATTTTGTGCAGCCTTCCTTACGCTGGTCTGATCCTTATTATTTACAGAGAGCCCTGTTAAACTGGCGGCTTCTGTTTCATTTGGAGTTAAAATATCCACGGACCTAAGCAGCTCATCATTCAGTTGTTTTGCAGGAGCAGGATTTAAAATCGTTAAAATCCCTCTGGACTTCGCATATTTAATAACAGCTTCCGTAGCCTCCAGATTGGTTTCCAACTGAGCCAGAACAATATCTGCATCTGCCAGCACCTCTTTTGTATAGGATATATCTTCTTCCGTAAAATGTTCACAGGCCCCAAGGGTAACAACGATTTCATTCTGCGCAGTTTTTTCATCCACAATAATTAGTGCTGCACCGGTTTCATAGGACTGATCAATCAGTATTCCTTTCATTTCCATGGCTTCATTCTGATAAAAAGCCTGAGCCATCTCCCCTAGCGCATCTTTTCCTAATTTCGTAATCAATGTCACATCTTCCCCTGTTCGATGAATAGCAATGGCCTGATTTGATCCTTTGCCTCCAGGACCGCTCCTAAAATACTTTCCCAGTATGGTCTGACCTGGTACAGGAAGCTGAGGGGCAAAGGCTGTTAAATCCGTGACATAGCTTCCAAATACGACAATCTTCTTACGCATAATATACCTCCCCAGATTTATTTCACAGAACCTTCGGTCAAACCAGTCACATAGTATTTCTGGAAAAATGCAAATAATATAATTCCCGGAAGGGAGGCAACTAACGAGGCAGCTGCCAGCATACCATCTCTGGATTGACCTGCAAGTCCTATATATTGGTACAGCTTCATTGATAATGTAAAAGATTCATTGGATTTCAAAAAGCATAAAGCAAAGAAAAATTCATTCCACGCACCAATAAACGCAAAGATTCCTGCAGTTAAAACGCCAGGCAATATATTGGGAAGCATCACTTTTGTAAACATCTTAAAAATTCCGCATCCATCTATAGATGCAGCCTCCTCCAGCTCAATGGGAAAACCGGCCACAAAACCTTTAAGAAGCCATAAAGTTGTAGGAATAGACCAGATTGTATATACAAGAATCAAGCCCCCCAATGAATCAGTAAGCCCCATACTTCGCAGAAAAATATATAACGGCACAGTTAATGTAATGACAGGAATCATCTGACTGAGCACAATCCATCCTTGAATCGCTGGATTAAATTTGCTTCTTATTCTGGCAATAGCATAGGCGGCCGGAAGCGCCAAAATAATCGTCAGAAACATTGTAGCCAAAGCCAATATAATGCTGTTTTTAATCCCCCTAAAGAACTCCATATCTGCAAAAAGTTCCTTAATATTATTCAGAGTAAAGGTCTCAGGAATTAAATGAGGCGTTAATGAATTAATTTCTCCTTCTAATTTAAAAGTGTGACTGATACATACCAGAAAGGGGAAAATAATAAAAACCATCAGTACAAACATTAAAATCAGCTTCAATATTTGAAAGATTATTCCTTTAGCTTTTCTATTCATCAGTTAACCCCCTTATCCCTGGAATTCATTGCTTTAATATAGATAAATATTAACACGGAAACACAGGCAATCATAATATTGCCGTAAGCACTGGCATATCCGAAATTTCCATATGTAAATCCTTGCCGATAGGCTTCAACCATTGGAGTTAAGGTTGCCGAACCCGGACCGCCTTTCGTTAGAAGATACTGACTGGAAAAATCATTCATAATCCAGACTATGATAAGAGACATCGTAATGGCTGTCGTCTGATTTAAATATGGTAATATCACATACCTAAAATATTTAATCGGGCTTGCACCGTCAAGCAGCGCAGCTTCATAAATATCTGTGGGAACCTGCTGCAAGGTTGCCAAAAAAGACAATGTGGTAAAAGGGATACAGCCCCATATAAAAACAATAATAATGGTATATTTAGCAAAATTAACATCTGTCGTCCAGTTAATGGCTTCATCTATAATGTTGAACTTTAATAAATATGCATTCAAATAACCGCTGACCGGATTAAAAATTGCTTTCCACATAGCAACCTTGGCAATGGGAGGCACTGCCCACGGTATAATCAGCAGAGCTCTCCACAAACCACGCATAGGGATCTTGCTGTTCAAAAGCAAGGCAAGCATCATACTGATAATATAAATGGCAATAACCGAAATAAGCAGCATAATACCTATATTTTTAAAAGCAGTCAGCAGATATCCGGAATTATAAATACCAATATAATTCTCAAAACCGTTAAATTCGATAGGTCGGCCGACTTTATAATTTGTAAAACCCAGATAAATACCTCTCAATGTGGGGTAAAGACTGAGGCATAAAATCATGATGCCGATTGGTATCAAAAGCAACAGCTTTTTCCGTTTGCTCCTGCTAAGGCTTCCCTGCTTCACCCGTCCTGTTTTTATCATATGATTCGCCCCCCAATAAACAGTTTTTATCTGTTTTCATTAAGAATCCTTGTGCCTTCCGATTCAAAACGGCTGACAAATTCATCAAAGTCAATGGTACCTGTAAAATATTCCGAACATAAAGTTAAAGCAACGCCTTCTGTGAACTGTCCCCATCCCGGCAATTTCACATACTCAGGCAGTACATTTTTCTGAACCGCCTGCTGGCAAAGATCCCAGGCATACTCAGATGTATTCAGGCTTTCGTCCTGAATTGCAGAATTTCTTCCCGGCATAATATATGCGGCCTTTGCAATTTTAAGGGTATTTTCCTTATTCCAATACCATTTAAGGAATTCATAAGCTTCTTCTTTATGCTTACTGTCCTTTGGCACACTAAGAGTCTGTATATAACCATAAACACTTGTACTGTTCACAGCAATTGGTGCAGCTACACCCCAGTCAATTGCATCCATACCCTCGGTCTCATTAATAAACTGTGACCGATACCAGCATCCGTAACCGACAAGCATTCCCGACTTTCCGCCCATAAATTCATTAAGTGCAATTGTATTGGCATCGGTTGAAAGCATGGATTGTGAAATTAGTCCTTCATCAAATAACGCTTTTATTTTCTTAAAAAATTCTCTTGACTCATCATTTAATTTAACCTCATAGCTGCCGTCTTCCTTGGCATATACCAGCGGATCGCCGATTTTAGGTGCCCATACTTCCGTAAAAACTCTGCCAAAATGGTCAGGTCCCGGGAAACTCATACCCTGAATGCCTTCTTTTTCCTGTATCATTCTGGCTACTTCCACCATTTCGTCAAAGGTCCACGGATCTTCCATAGTTGGAGGTGTAATGTTATATTTTTCAAAAATTTCTTTATTGTAAAATGTCACATCAACCTCATATTGAATGGGAATCCCTACGATTGAACCGTCTGATGCGGTTAAACCGCTCCAAATATCTTCGTTGACATCGGCTTTATCTTCTTCTGTAAGCATAACCGACATATCATCCAGATAGCCCAGATCTTTCCAATCTGCGATAATCGGCTGAGCATAATGAAAGATATCCGGCACATCGCCGGTTTCAAAAGCTGTAAGCAGCTCATTTGTTGCGGTTGCCCAGTCTGCGGACTGTAATTCCACCTGAATATCAGGATGTGCGGCATTCCACTCATCAATCACAGCTTTCTGTGCTTCCTGTTCAGCCTTAATCCAGGCAAGCGTTTTAAAAGTCAGTTTCACAGGCTCTTTTCCATTTTCCCCATCGCTTTGACTACTTCCCCCTGCGTCTCCACTGCCGCCACAGCCTGCCAATAATCCCCCCATAATTACCGCTGCCATCATTAAAGAAACCTCTCTGCGCCATTTCATAAGTACTTCTCCTTTCATAAACAAAACCCCTTTAGGCTGGGATCAGAAACGGCCGGCCCGTTTCTGATTATCTTCCTTGTCCGAATTAGTAGATAAATTAACTCATAATATGGAAGCGCTACCACATCTTGAGTTAAGAATAGCATTGTTGTTTTTTAATGTCAATCTATTTTGCATTTGCATATGAATAAACGTGATTTTGCACATTTTCGCCTTATATTTTATATATAATATGCCAATGCAAAATAAATTTTCAAACTTTTCAGAAATATATTTTTTTAATTCAGTAAATTTACATTGCTATTCTCAGAAAAATAATTTATAATAGCAATTAAGAAATTCAGCTTTGAACATGGATAATTTTTCTTTTTACCTTCTAATTTTGTGGAAGCGTTTTTCTTTTTTATAAGTTTATGGTAATTTTTTCCTGATAATTTTTTGGAGGTAAAACATGGCAGTTACAATTTATGATGTTGCCAAACAGGCCGGTGTGGCCTTGTCAACAGTTTCCAGAGTCATTAATAATTCAGGATATGTTAAGCAGGAAACTAGAAATAAAGTTTATGAGGCCATAAAAACGCTTAATTATATCCCAAGTTCAGTTGCACGTACACTTTCAAAAAATGAAAGCAATAATATCGCTGTTGTCATACCTGATATCACAAATCCTTTTTTTGGCGAAGTTATTAAGGGTATTACTAAGGAACTGGATCAAACAGAATTTGATCTGATTTTTTATAACACTAATGAAAATATACAAAAGGAATATCGGGCGCTTCAGGCAATTATTAAAAATCGAGTTCGAGGACTGATTATCACACCTATTGCCGAAATGGCCGAGGAAAATAAAGAATTACTTAAGCAAATTCAGGAAATGGGAATTCCTATTGTACTGATAGACAGAGATATTCATGGTCTAAACTGCGATGGCGTATTTGTAGATAATGTCACCGGTGCATTTGAAGCCACAAAGTTATTATTAAACGAAAACCATCGGAGAATTGCGATTATACACGGCCCGCTAACTTCCATTCCCGGCAGGGACAGATTAAAAGGTTATATCGATGCCTACCAATCTGTCAACATGAGAGCATTACGCAGTCTGCAGTATGTGGGAGACTTCATGTTTGAAAGCGGTGTCAGTGCAACACAGAAAATTCTAAAGTCCAAGAAAAGACCGACCGCTATTTTTTGCTGCAACAACCTTATGACAATGGGCTGTATGGCTGCATTAAAGGAAAATCATTTGAAAATACCTGATGATATGGCTCTCGTAGGTTTTGACGAGCTTTCAATCCACGACATTATAAGCAGTCCAATCACAGTTGTATCCAGAGCGACCACACAAATGGGCGCCCTGGCGGTTCATACCCTTCTCCAGCGTATACGCCATCCGGAGGAACTGCCAGAGCAGCCAAACCGTATCATACTACAGCCCCATTTAAAAATCCGAGGTTCTGAAAAATTAGTTTAAAAAAGCTGCCGTATGTCAGTCAGATTACGATCTGACTTCATACGGCAGCTTTTTGTGATGAACCGCAGATTTATTTCATCGAATCAATCAATGCGTCTGCCAGCCCATTAAATTCTGAACGATTGCTTTCGTCGGCAGCCGAGTTTACACTGACTGAAGCGCCCAGCACGGTACATTCTTTTAAGTTCTCCTCAATATAAGATTTCATTAAAGTTCCGGATTTAATTGCCCACGTGCCATTTTCAATAATGCCAAATGTACGTTTCTGGAAATTCAGTCCTTTTAAATGATGGAGGAAATCATACATTACAGGATAAATATCCAGATTATAAGTCACAGAGGCTAAAACAATATGGCTGTACTTAAAGGCTTCTGCCACTAATTCCGATACATGGGTTTTGGATACATCATAAACTGCCACATTGGTCATCCCCTTTTCACAAAGGGTGCTGGCCAATTCCTGGGCAGCCGCTTCTGTATTGCCGTACATGGATGCATATACAATCAAAACACCCTTTTCTTCCGGTTCATAGCGGCTCCATAAATCGTGCTTTTCAATATAATAATCCAAATTGGTACGCCACACCGGACCATGCAGGGGACAAAACATTTTAATCGGCACCGCAGAGGCTTTCTGTAAAAGCAGCTGAACAAATGGTCCATATTTGCCTACAATGTTACAGAAATATCTTCTGGCATCATCAATCCAGTCTCTGTCAAAATTCACTTCGTCATTAAACAGCTTGCCGTCTAATGACCCAAAGCTTCCAAAGGCATCGGCCGAAAAAAGGACACCGTTTGTTGTATCAAATGTTACCATAGCCTCCGGCCAGTGAACCATAGGGGCAGCCACAAAGGTTACCGTATGATTTCCAAAACATTTGGTATCGCCTTCTTTGACTTCAATTTTTCTCCCCTCAACATTAAAACCAAACTGATGCATAAACATAAAGGCTTTTTCATTGCTGATCACCTTACATTTAGGATATCGAATCAAAACCTCTTCCATTGAAGCCGCATGGTCTGGTTCCATATGATTGACAACAAGATAATCCAGAGGGGCACCATTTAAAACTTCTTCTATATTTTTCAAAAATTCTCTGCAGCCTGACCAGTCTACAGTATCAAACAGAACCGTTTTTTTATCCATTAAAAGATAGGAATTATAAGATACACCTCTTGAAATCGGATGAATATTTTCAAATAAATGAAGACGTTTATCATTCACGCCAACCCAATATAAATCTTCCGTTACTTTTCTTACACAGCTCACAATATCTACCTCCTTTGACTCACATTTCTTTGGATGACGGAATAAAATTGATCTTTTCTTCACCACAGTCCGGGCAAACCCATTCCTGAGGCAGGTCTTTGAATCTTGTTCCCGGACGGATTTCGGCATCCTCATCACCATTTTCAGGAATGTATTCATAACCGCAGCCCATACATACGTATCGGCCCACCGGTGCAGGTGTAGGTTCAGCAACCGTTGCCCGTTTCATCTTAACCATTGGCGGTGCCTGTTTTTTAGGCTGTCCATTATCTAAAGCCTTTGTCAGCAGCGGCAAAATTTCGTGGACATCACCTACAATGCCATAATCCGCATTTTTAAAAATCGGTGCATTGGCATTATTATTAATTGCCACAATGGTAGACGCATCTTTAATGCCTTTCAAATGCTGGATCGCGCCGGAAATACCGCAGGCAATATATAAGTTTCCGGTAAATTTCTGTCCGCTCATACCTACATAGCGATTTAGCGGAACATACTGAAGCTGTTCGGCAACCGGTCTGGAAGACCCCACAGCAGCGCCTGCTGCTTCTGCCAAATCGTAAATCAGCTTCATATCCTCTTTGCTGCCAATTCCCCTTCCGGCACTGACCACACGCTCGGCCTCAATAATCGGTGTATGGATATCGATGCCTACGGTAAAATCATAACCGTCATTTTCCAGAGACTGGACAAGCTGTGCTACTTTTTCCTCAGAAGACCCCTCGGTAAACATCTGCTTTCTGCGGATCCCCGTGACTGCTGCCTTTTTCTTTGCTTTTGCAGGCGCAGCCTGGGCCTTTGCCGCTTTCCCCAGAATATGGGAGGCAATGACCACATTTTGAATTTCATTGGTACCTTCATAAATGGTACAGATTTTTGCATCTCTGTATGCGCGCTCAACTTCCATACCTTTAAGATATCCGCTGCCTCCGAAAATCTGTAAAGCTTCATTCACGATTTCCAGACATACATCTGAGGCGTATTTTTTAGCCATGGCAGATTCCATACCATATGGCTCATGATTTTCCTTTAACTCCGCAGCACTGTATACAAGAAATCTGGCCGCACGAAGCTTTGTAGCCATTTCTGCAATCTTAAACTGAATGGCCTGAAGCTGAGCTATAGGTGCACCAAACTGCTCCCTTTCCTTGGCGTACTCAACCGCTGCCTCATAGGCACCCTGAGCAATCCCAAGTGCCTGAGCGGCAATACCAATTCGGCCGCCGTCCAAAGTTGCCATGGCAATCTTAAAGCCCTGGCCTTCTTTGCCTAAAAGATTTTCCTTTGGCACTTTTACATTATTAAATAACAGCTGGGCTGTAGCCGATGAACGAATCCCCATTTTATCGTAATGATCTCCGAAGGTAAACCCTTCCCATCCTTTTTCCACGATAAAAGCACTGATTCCCTTTGTACCGATTCCAGGCGTAGTCACGGCAAATATAACGTAAATATCCGCTTCACCGCCATTTGTAATAAATATTTTTTCACCATTAAGCAAATAATAATCGCCGCAAAGGACAGCCGTTGTCTCGGTGCCGCCGGCATCAGAACCTGCATTGGGTTCTGTAAGACCAAAAGCCCCCAGCTTTTCACCTTTTGCCATTGGTACAAGGTATTTAAGTTTCTGTTCTTCTGTCCCGTATGCAAATACCGGATAAGCCCCCAAAGATACGTGTGCAGATAAAATAACCCCTGTTCCGCCGTCAACTCTGGCCAGTTCTTCCACCCCGATGGCATAACTTAAAATGTCTTTTCCCATGCCGCCGTATTCTTTTGGATATGGAATCCCCAGATATCCCAGCCGTCCAAAATCTCTGATCTGTTCCCCCGGAAATTGATTTTCCCGATCCAGCATAAACGCAATGGGTTTGATTTCCCGTTCTGCCCAAGCTCTGATTTGGGCTCTTAAATCTTCATGCTCCTGTGTTGTTTTAAAATACATAGCGCTCCTCCTTTTAACCAATATACGATACCAGACCATATGACGATACATTATAATTTATGCACTTTACCGGCATATTCTCCAAAACAACAAAATCAACGTTGTCATTTTTACTAATCATACAGCAAAAAAAGTCCTGTGTATGTAACCATGGTTACATACACAGGATTAATTTCCAAATTCTTCAAGTTGTTCCCTATCCAGTATTTTTATATACTTTTTCCCCACCTCAATCATTTTTTCATTCTGCATTTTCATCAAAGCCCGCGACAGAGACGGACGGGCGACGCCAAGATAGTCCGCCAGTTCTTCCCGATTCTGCCTTAAACGCACAAGACCACTTTCATCTGCTGCATCCAGCAGCCAGGTGGAAATCCGTTCCTTAAGAGATGCTGCTGTGACAATATTCAGCTTTTTTATCGTCATCCATTCTTTCATGGACAAAATTTCCAGCATATTTTGTACCAGCTTTTGATGATGGGCGCAGGCTTGATCGCAAAAGCAGGAAAAAAACGCCCATGGTATTTCCAAAACCTCTATATCCGTACCCGCCTGTGCCCCGTACTTATAAATCCGTGTGCCCGAAAAAAAATAATGTTCTCCAAAAACATCTCCTTCTTCGATCTCATAAAGAATATTTTTCTTTCCGGAAATCATATGACGGATAATTGATACCCTGCCCTTTAGCAGAATAAAAATCATGTGCGCCTGGGCCTCCTGGCAAAAAATCTCTGTACCCCGCTTATATTTTTTATAATGAGCCTTGGAGCAAATTAACATTCGCTCCAGGCTCTCCCATTCAATCCCGCGAAAAAGGCGGTTTTTCTCCATGTTTTCCCTAAATTCCATATTATTCTCCACGGCTGTTGAATAAATTTATCCTTTCTGTCCCAAAAGTTTAATTTCTTTAAGCGTTATTTCACCTTCGATGACGCATATTTTAAGCCTGCCGGTAAGCGCTTCACAGGCCGGCTCCAGCGACAATCCACTGGGTACATCCCTGCAGTCGCTGTTTAACTCACCATAATATATTCTGGTTCCGTTAAATTCAACACGAATACGGGCATGTCTGGCATTTCTATATATAATCATAAACTGGTTTTCCGGTGTACATTCCCTGAATGTATAGCATACAAAATCCCCGCCGGACAGTGAAAGCTCATAATGTTCCCAATCTCCGGCCACATTCTGAGGTCCTATAACCCCAAGAGAAGAGACATACCCAGGCTCCGTTAAAATATGGGTTGCATCTCCCAAACGGCAGCCAAAGGCATTGCCGTAAGGATAACTGCCTGAAAAAGCCGCATGCCCCTGTTCATCCACGGCATCATAGGCCACCGCGGGCACACTGCATCCAGGTGTTCTTGTAATAAAGGGAATAACAGCACTGCATATATCACAGTTTTCCAGACGTATTAAATCCAGATACGCATCAAAAATTTTCTGAGCATGACTGTAGGAGGGACGTACACCCCCATCCTTTGCATAGCTGACAATCATAGGCCACTCCACGGGCAGGCGATGGGAAACGAAACAACGGTCGGCATGTTCATCTGCTGCGGACTTATAACACCATATATTAAAACCAATATGATACTCCACAGCCAGCTCATATACAGCACACATCCATGCCGGTGTGCCGCCGCCTTCACCAAACCACACCGGAATATCAAGCTGAGCGCTTTTTTCTATAGCCTGAGCATACATGGCATAGCCTGGCATGGCACCATAATTATGAATGGCAATTCCCCAGTTCTTACATTCCGGATCATAGTTATGATCAAAAATATCCAGCCTGGATGAAAAGATATGCCCATTAAGCAAAAGCATGTGATTTTTGTCATAAATCCGTATCCGCTGTACCAGTTCTCCGTAAAATGTCTTCAGCTTATCCAGATATTCCGCCCAAAGAGGGCCGGACAATGGTTCATTGATCAGGTCAAAGCCACCCACAATGGTTCTGTCTCTGTAACGTTTGGCCAGCGTCTCACATAAAATCATGGTGCGTTCCCAGCTTTCCTCGTCATAAAACAGATGGGGCATACCGTCCACACCGTCATCGCAGGGCAGCGCTGACTGACCGCCCACTGCGCCATGAAGATCCAGTATGGCATATAGATGATATTTTTCACACCAGTCCAGAACCTGATCAAGCATGGCAAAGGTATCTTCATTAAATGTAATCCCCGGTTCCTCATATAAAAATGTGCGGGCAGACAGCGGAAGGCGAACGGAATTCATCCCCCACTGCGCCATCAGGCATATATCTTCTTCTCCCAGATGATTTCTGAACCATTGGGGCCAAAATGCCTTTTCATAGTTTGTCCCGCACAGCTCCTGAATCAGCTGTGCAAAAGAACGTCCCCGATCCATACGTCCTGCCCTTACATTTTTCTTTTCCATGGGCACGGAAAAATCAGAAAAAGCACCGATCATAAAGCCTTCCGGATTATTCCAGTTTCCGGCGCCAAAACCTCTTAAAATAACTTCTTCACCGTCTTCGTTGACCATTATACGCCCCTGAGCTTTTAAAAAACCTTTGACCCGGGATCGTGAAAATACTTCTGTATTCATGTTTTCCCCCTGTATTTCTAATCTTTTATTATCATACAGCCAACTTTTCAGGCTGGATACAAGGAAATCTTATATGGGCAATGATCACCCGTAATATAAAGTCTCCCATTTTTCGTCCCAGCCGTCAGCCGGGATTGATCGGCGTCCTCCCCGATTTTCAACGGTACAGGTGCCCAAATCACACAGTCAGCCCCGCTGAGAGATTCTATGACAGCCGATTTAAACCCGCCATTTGCCCATGACACATGGACCACAAAATTCCCCCGTGCCTTCAGTCCATGGGCCTGTCCCCATTTCCAGGATGACGGAAGCGCAGGAAGCAGCTCAATACAGCCGGTATGGCTTTGGACAAGCATTTCGGCAATCCCCGCACAGGCACCAAGATTTCCGTCAATCTGGAAAATAGGATCCCCGCCATAAGGCATGGGATGGGTATCAAACAGATTTTTGGCTGTTGATTCTTTTAAAAGAGCACGGATATTCTCATCAGCCCGGTCCCCGTCATGAAGCCTGGCCCACATATTAATCATCCAGGCCCGGGACCATCCGGTCTGTCCGCCGCCATACTTCTGCCGACGCTCAATGGTTGCCCGTGCATGGGCCATAAGCTGCGGTGTTTTTTCCCATGTCAGCTGAGCTGACGGATACAGGGCATACAGCTGTGATATATGTCTATGCCCCGGTTCAGCTTCATCATAGTCTTTGGACCACTCCATAATCTGTCCGTATTTTCCCACAGACAGACCGCACAGCCGGGGAAGTATGTCCGCCAGCGCCTTCGTCTGATCATCTTCACAGTTTAAAAGCCTGGCCGCACTCAGACAATCCTCTATAACATCGCGAATAATCTCACTGTCCATAGACGGTCCGATACAAAGATTGCCCTGTTCACCGTCTGGATGAATGTATGTATTTTCCGGTGAAGTGCTGGGGCCCGAAACAAGATTTCCGTGTTCATCCTCAAACAGATAATCCAGGAAAAAAACGGCGGCTGCCTTTAATATATCAAAATTTTGTTTTAAAAAATCCAGATCCATCGTAAACCGATAATGTTCCCATATATGAGTTGCCAGCCATGCACCGCCCATAGGCCAGATGGTCGCCGGCATATAAACATCCTGCGGGGCACAATCCCCCCACAGATCTGTATTGTGATGGGCCACAAATCCTCTGCAGCCATACATTTCCTGTGCCACACACTGCCCATTAGGCATCATTTTTCTAAGCAAATCAAATAATGGCAGATGACATTCCTCTAAATGATTGACTTCCGCAGCCCAGTAATTCATCTGCGTATTTATATTAATGGTATATTTACTGTCCCACATGGGACTAAAATCCGGATTCCAAATCCCCTGAAGATTCGCCGGTAAACATCCCGGCCGGCTGCTGGCAATCAGCAGATACCGTCCATAATTATAATAGAGCTCAACAAGTCCCAGGTCGCTGCCGCCGTTTTTAACTTTTTCAAGACGCCGGTCTGTGGCACAGGTATTTTCATCACTTTCCCTGTCAAGCCTTAAATTTACCCGTTGATATAAAGACGAATAATCCTTGATATGCCGGGTTTTCAATGTCTCAAAGTGATATTGCTTTGCCCTATCCAGAACATTTTCACACCACCGCCTTGGATCGTCGCCATAGTAGCTTGTTCGCATTGTCAGCAAAATGGTTGCATAGGATGCCTGCGCCACCAAAACATGGCTGCCGATGACAGAAACAGCACCGTCCGTATGCGAAATACAGGCACTGACACAAAAGCTGACACCATTTCCCCCTTCCTGTCCAATCATCCATACCTGTCCGTCTTTGGCCTGACAGCTTTCTGCCCGTGCAGCCCGGGACAGCCCCATGTCAAATCCCAGGCAGCCTTTTTGGCTGGTGCTGATTTGAATCACCATCACCTGATCCGGATAGCTGCAAAAAATTTCCCGTTTAAAGGACGCACCATTGGACAAAAAAGCCACGCTGCCCACTGCGGTTTCCAAATCCAGACAGCGTTCATAATTTTGGATCTGTCCATCATCCATTTCAAAATTCAGAGAAAGCATCCCCGCAGTTGAATAAATTCTCTGGCCCTGCGGACAGCCGGTCATACTCATCCTGGCCAGATTTGTAGCTTCCCTGATTTTTCCTTGCTTTAACAGTGTCCGAACCTGTTCCAGATATTTTTTTGCATCCGGATTTATCCGGTTTCTGTCCTTTCCCCCATACCAGAGGGTATCTTCATTAAGCTGTATATTTTCGTGAATAACCCCGCCAAAAAACATGCCGCCCATTGAGCCATTCCCCACCGGCAATGCTTCCAGCCACACAGGGGCAGGAAATGGGCCGTCATCGATCGCCGGTCTGTCATAAATTAATCGATGATTCATCACAACGCCTCCAAATGAATCTGATAGGATCTGTAGGCCCCCATTTTCACAGGAACAGGAAAACCGCCATTCATCAAAGCTGCGCCGCTGTATATTTTTTGGTTTTCCCCATCCTTATAAAAACGCGCCTCATCCAGTCCTGCCAGACTGATATAGCTGACCGGCATATTGCCGTGAACATCAAGAACTACAATACTTACCAGCGCTTCTGACCGGTCTTGTGAAACAAACATCCATGCAGCGTTTTCATTCTCCCACGGGTTTGTCAGACGATAATAATCGCCTTCAGCCATTAAAGGCGCATAGCGATGATAGGTTTGAATCTGTGACGCAATTTCTTCCTGCGCCTCAGGCGGCAATATATCCGGATTCAGTTCATAGCCAAAGGTGCCGGCCATAGCGACAACACCCCTTGTATTCAACGGTGTGACCCGTCCGGTCTGATGATTCGGTGAGGCAGACACATGAGCCCCTACAGCCGAACACGGATAAAAAAATGATGTGCCATACTGTATATAAACCCGGTCTATGGCATCTGTATTATCACTGCACCAGATTTGGGGTGTATAATAAAGCATTCCTGCATCAAAACGCCCGCCGCCGCCGCTGCAGCCTTCGATAAGCATTTCCGGATATCGTTTCAGAAGTTTTTCCAGGAAATCATAAACGCCCAGCATATAATCATAATATACCCGGCCCTGTCCATCCGCCAGACGGCTGTATACATCAGACAGACTTCGGTTCATATCCCATTTAATGTAATCCACCCGACCCTGATCAAGTACACGGCACAGACTTTCAAAAATAAAATCCCGCACGTCCTGTCTTGAAAAATCCAGAACAAGCTGATTTCTGCTGCGCACCGGGGCTCGCCCGGGAATCGCCAGTACCCAGTCCGGATGGTTTTTATACAGCTGGCTGTCCTCTGAAATCATTTCCGGCTCCACCCACAGACCAAACTTCAGGCCCACCGCGTTTATCCCTGCAATCAGCTGACCCAAAGTACACCCCAGCTTTTCTTCATTGACATACCAATCGCCAAGACTGCTGTTATCGTCATTTCTGTGGCCAAACCAACCATCATCCAGCACAAGTAATTCCACGCCCAGATCTGCCGCTTTTTGAGCCAGAGCCCAAATACTGTGTTTGTCAAAATTAAAGTAACTGGCTTCCCAGCTGTTGAGAAGTACAGGACGAATACGGTCTCTGTAGGCGCCTCTGCACAAATGTTTTCTGAAACAGCGGTGATAATTCACAGAAAGCTGTGAAAAGCCATGGCTGCTAAAGGTCAGTACCGTTTCCGGCACTGTCAGACTTTCTCCATGCGCCAGCGGATAACGAAACATCTCCCCCTGCAGTCCCATTAAAACTCTGGTCTGATTCAGCTGATCCTTCGATGCCTCTCCGGCAAAGCCGCCGCTGTAAACAAAAACCAGGCCATAGCAGTCCCCCATCGTTTCAGTCGCCGACGGCCGGGCAATGATCATAGCCGGATTGGACTGATGACTGGATGTTCCCCGGATACTTCCAATGGTTTTAGACCCATGGCCGATGGGCATCCGCTCTAAATTGCGTTCCATGGCATGACGTCCGTAAAACGTCATCATATCATAATCGCCATAAATAAAATCCAGGCATGCGGACGCTGCCTTTAAAATATATATTTTGTTTAAGCCTGCATTTTCAACAACCGCACTGCGGGTAATAATATCCATTTCCGGCAGCACACTGTAGAGAAGCCGCACACGCAGCCCGGAAACATTAAAGGCCACATCCTCCAGCACAATTTCCAGTGTCTGTGCCTCATCCTCTGCCGCATAAACCGCAGGCAGGCCATTCAGACCATACTTGCCGTTTCTGATTTCATGGGATTTATACCGTAAATCGCAGCCTATACTGCCATCTCCATTTTCCACCGACAGGGCACAGTTTCTGAAATCTCCGTTTCCCCTGACGGGAAATTCCTGAGGCAGGGCATCCAAAGAATAGGAACGATCCGGGTATACATCTGCCGGATTTCCGGAAAATCCCCGGTCATGATACGTGAGCAGGTAATCCATTTCTCCCTGTATACGTCTGCCATAGTACAGATGCAGCAGCACCCCGTGTCCATCGGCCATCATCTGATACATTGTATGCTTTGTATACAGCGTAAAAATTCTTTTTTTCTCATTAAATACAATTCCCATAAATAACAATAACCTCCTCGTATTATAAAGTAGTAGTGTTTATAGACCCTCTCCAAGGTCTATAT
>CAJKGK010000026.1 GCA_905199445.1 uncultured Lachnospiraceae bacterium
CGCTTTTCCGGGTAGTGCTTCACTTGCTGGTCGTATTCACAGAACAGCTTTTCGTCGCTTTGGTAAGCAGCGGCAGCAACCGCAGACTGCTGTTGACTTCGCTGTACGATAGATATCTCGTTGTGTGGACAGGGCATTTCGTGTTTCTCCTTTCTGTGATTCATGGATAGGGTGGTAATACGCCACCTCATTTTGGGCAGAAAAAAAGCAGGAGACCTTTACAGATTTCCTGTTTGGTGTGCCGCTGTATGGGCGGCGGGTATTTAGTTGTAAAAGTTCGGGGCAAGTTGACCCGATGTGTGGACGGCAAACTGGAAAATTACGCTTCTCTTAACATTATCTCATTCGCATAATTATTAAGAGCTTCACAAGGTTTAGATTTACATTTATAACCAATGCCATCAATTATAATAAATGGATCGAACGCTATAATTTCCACTTGAGAACCATCTGCCAAAGTCAGAGTGAAAACAGCACCCTGTCCGGCATATTCTGTATATGAATTATCCTCACCGTAAATAACTACTTCGTTCAGATGTGCGACAAGTTCCTCTATTTCTATTATTTGCATTGTTTCATCAGGAGGAGATAACCGAACATCTGCCGAAATAATATCTGAGGCTTCTAAATCTTTGAACGGTCTATGACCAGAAAGCAGCAGAATACTGATTCCCGTACCTATCAGACATATCAGAGCAATGATCAAAATTTTTTTATTCTTCATTTGGTTATCTCCTTTGCCAACTTCATATTTGTTGTCATCTTCATTATACTTCATTGCCTATCGAAAAGACAACTTATTTTATAAAACTTGTCGGCTGGGAACAGCTTGCAACGCAAGGTGTCCCCCAGATGGCAAGTCCGCAAAAGGGCAGCTGGCGGCAGCCAGCGCAGGGGTGCAAAACGTCCAGTGGACGTTTGCTCTGCACCGACCAAAGCGGAGCGGAGACAGCGTAGCGGCCCCTGTTTGATTTGGAGCAGACCATGACTGCGGAAGCCGACATTCTGTCGGCTGCTACGGCATTCGCCGAGTGAATATGCAAGCATATTCGTTCGGCTCATTGCTCGCACAAATCACAGCCCTCCGGCGAGGAGCTTTCGGAGAACTCAAGGCACCAACCTCTGGGTGATGTATAATTGCGCCCTTAGTAAACTAAGGGTTTCCGGCTTCTCCCGTTCCAGCAATTTTTTCAATAGTTCCTGCGTGTCCTGTCTGTGAAAAATGAGTTTCAATAAAAGCATGACATCATCATCTGTCAGGCGTACCGGCTCTTGCAGAAAACTTTCCAGCATATCGCCACGAGTACAGAGCCGGTACGTCCGTTCCTTTCGGGTAAGCTGTTTCAACTGGTTTGGTTCTCCCACGCCCTGACGCACCCACATGATAAGTCCAGCATTTTCCAATTCATTTAGAGAACGCTTGACTGTCATAGGGCTGAGGGACAGGACTGCGGCAATGGTGTGTCTATTGTCATAAATTCAAAATTCATTGAATGTGTTCCGCCTTTTTCTTTGCTCGTTTGGATAAATAACGGGGGCAGTCAACCACAACCACCCGGAAGCGCTGCCTGCACCCATGCTAGCATTTCCGGCATAACTCGTTGTAAGTGACACGCCCCCGGTCATTGAGGTAAAAAGAAAGCTCCTACTTCCTCATGGCATAAATTGATAAGAGCAAAATCAACAGCATCTGCATCTACTAGAATTCTCATTTTCGCTTGTTCCATTCTATATCTATTTTAGAAAAGTAGCCCATTTCCCATCATATTCTGTTTGATGATTCTCCCAATAAAGCAACTTTTCAACATACTCATATGCCCTGGTTTCAACAGCTACTCTGCAATTTTCAATTCCATATCTTCGGACAATAGCTGTAAGCTCATAAATCGGATATCCTAATGCATGTCCTACAGTATGAGCTACACCACAAGCCTGCCCTATCGCATGGCAAAGAGCGATATCTTCAGGAATTGTTATTTCTTTTGCCATCGCATGACAATCAAGAATTGCTTTTTTAGCTTGAGGCATTTTAATTTCACCTGCCGCCCAAAATCTGGTCATTTCCAATGCGGTTCTAGGGCGATGCTCATTAGGATACTTTTCTTCCAAGACACAAACAGATTCCTCTGCCAAATTCAACGCCCATAAAACCATCGTACGACGATTCTGGTGCTTAATTATATAAGAAAGATCCTGAAACAGTTCACATTCCTTAGAAAATAAGATTTGATTTTTTCTTTTATATTTTAATCTGACTTCTTCAAACCATTCCATATTACTAGGCTCCATTATTTTCTTAAGATCTTCTCCATCGCCTTACCTTTGGTCAGTTCACGATTTGGATTCATTGCTGGTGCTTGTCCAAAAAACTCTGCATATGTAATTTCAGAATCAAGCATACTATCTAACTCTTCAGAAGAATATCCCGTCATCCAGGTTGTCACCATATGCACTTCCTCTTTGCTTCGGCCTTTTCTCTCAGCCTTTGCAATTAATAGCGGATATACTTTTGAATACTTTATTGAAAATATTTTCTCATTTGCCATATTATACCCTACTTCCCACAGTATATTTTGATTGCCTCTGCAGAAAACACTGCTGTTCCTTCTCCACCAACAGCATTAATATTAGTTGTGAAGTCTCCACCTGCAGCGTACATCTGTCCCAAACCAAATAAAATCTCATTAGTACAAATATAGCATGTATCGGTAATAAACTGTTGCAATTTAGCTACCTGTTTCTGCACTTCTTCTGACGCCGGATCCATTTTCTTCATTGCACCAAATTCTATAAACAGCTGCATAATATCATTACCTAACTGTTTTTCATCTTCCTTAGTTCTGCCTTTGGACTTTTCTTCATATTCCTTCCACACAGGCGTCTGGCCCCACTGTTCTTTGGCCTGTTTGCTGTATTCGTCAATTTTTCTTGTATCAAATGCTTTAAAATCCATATATTTCACTCCTAACATCTTTATTCCCTGTGCCATTAGAATCAGATTATCTAGATGCTCCCTTTTTAGAGTCAGCAATTCAATCTGTTGTTCTAATGCCTTACTTTTGTCAAAATCAGGACTAGTAATAATTTCCTTGATATCCTTTAACGGAAATTCCAATTCCCTGAATAACAAGATTTGGTGCAACGTTCCCAAGGCTGTATCGTCATATAGCCTGTATTGCGATTCTGTACGACCAGATGGCTTCAGTAATCCAATCTTGTCATAGTACTGCAGCGTGCGTATACTCACTCCAGTTAATTTACTTACTTCGTTTACTGTCATCATGGGTATTTTTCCTCCCTTCGTATAGTTGCATTATAAACTATGACGCAACGTAAGAGTCAATGATAAATTTCGAAATATATTCACCTACAATTATTGCAATTTAAAAGGACCACACATTCTGCGTGATCCTAATCTCAATAATATACAATTGTTTTCATCTGCCTAACTCAATAAATCTTTCGGATCTCTTTCTGCAATCCTATATGTTTCAACCAACTTCAGCATCATCAGTGCATACGACGCAAACGATGGATATTCCCAATTCATCAGTTCTTGCAGAAACAATTGATTCAACTCATTCCAATCTGGTGTGTGACTATCATCCAGTAATCTCACTGCACTTTTGATACTCGAAATGCTTCCATCAAGATATTCATTTATTTCCGGAATCCTTGGAATCAACTTCACCTCTGGTGAGTTCATCTTTAATTCTAGCAATTGGTTCACTGCACCGATTAATTCTGCCGGCAGCTCTGCTTTCATCAACTCTGAAAATAACATAGGTGGAGGCGTACCCCGATCCAAAATCCATCGGCATGCTAATACAGGGCGTAAGACGTAAAAATATTTCTTTGCTCTGACAAAATCGCCTTTAAGATATTCCTGATAGTTCCCTTCAGCCATACTGATATAATGGTACAACGTCTTCTTTGATGAAAAATAATGGACCATTAAATCACGAAACTTGTCGACAAATTCTGTTTCCTGATAAACAATTGGAGAAGAAAACCACTCAAATAATGTTGGATTTGACTTGTACAGTAATCTTAATGTCTTTTGCAAATCCCAGCCGTTGATATCCAAAACATCATCTATCGGCAGTTCAATCACATCTCGAACCGCATCTAATCTCAGATAATCATCTATCCTTGGATCATTATTTTTGAATTTGCTCCAACGCATAGATTGACCTGCTGCAGATTGCGGAAAGATTTTATCCATCTTTATACCACCCTCTATTTCAAAGGCTTCATTTTCCATTTCTTTTTCGTCTAGGGAGCGAATGAACAAACATAAGATAAGTAAGCTGTTCTATTACCGTTAGCGGATTCGTAATTCCGCCAGCCCAAATATCGGTCCATATCTTATCTACTTTATTTTTGATAGCACCTGTAACCATAATCGTTCCTCCTCGGACTATTTCTTATTGTATTCAAATCAATTATCATTTTTTGTCGTTATCTTTATCAAACCTTTTCCCCTCAGAATCTGATTCATCAGGAAGAATCTCAAGAATATCATCAACCGTACAATTCAGTTTCAAACATATTTTTTCAATGATTTCCATAGAAATAAGCTCATCTCTGCCCATTTTGCTGATGGTACTCGAACTAATTCCTGCTAATTCACAAAGGTCTTTTTTCTTCATTTTTCGATCTATGAGCATCTTAAACAATCTACTATACGAAATTGCTATTTTATCCCGCCCTCATTTTTCTACGATTCTACAATTTTCAACAAAATTTTCCTTGTATTATAACATAAAAAAGCCTTAAGCAAATCAAAAATGACGACTTCTCACAAGTTTCCTTAAATAAAAAACTAAGTTCCGCATCATGCTGAATTTAGTCTTACGTTCTTCTTCCACATCCTATATTATTTTAGTACCTTCTATCCGCAGTAGAAAAGAGGTTCTTATGTGTAAATTTATCCCTAAAAATTAAAAGCATATGAAGGACGTACTTCCAAAGACTTTCAGGCATTTTTAAAAGAGTTCCCGGATACACGACTTACTGAAATGGATACCGTTCTCGGCTGTGAAGGTTCCCGCAAAGTGTTACCCACTTTCCACTTTTCCAGATGTTCTTTTATGATGGCGTATCTTCTTGACAGTAAAGAATCCGGTCATGTAAAAAATGTATTTGACTCCATCGAACATATAATCGGAACCTTTTCCTTTATCTCTGCTTTTTCGCTGATTTTAACGGACAGAGGCGGTGAATTTCAGATTCCAGATGCATTGGAATGCGGTAAAGACAACCTAATCCGGACAAGTATTTATTATTGTGATCCGATGTGTTTCTAACAAAAACCGCATTGTGAAAAGAACCATGAATATATCCGAAAAATATGCCCGAAAGGAACATCCTTTGACGATTACTCGCAAAAAATATCAATCTGATGATGAGCCATATCAACAGTACGACACGGCAAAGCCCTAGGGGGTTATCGCCCATGGCTCTGGCTAAGCTTATGTTGCCCCAAGAACTATTAAACTTTTTTTCTCTCACTGAAATACCGGCAGATGAGATTGTATTAACGCCTGCACTACTGAAAAAATAAAACCAGATAATAAAACAAATCTGCGGATAAAGGCTCCTTACCGAACATACTAGACAAGTGGAATTTACTTTTTCACTCAACCTTTTTAAGATTTACCGGCAATTTTTCCGATAAAGAAGAGGGTGTCGCAAAATCATTAAATTAGATGATTGAGCGATACCCTCTTAAGTATGCTTGTTGATATGTTATCCGTGTATTATGTTTTCAGGATAGCCCTACAAAGTACGCATGGATAGCTGCAAAGCAACGCAAGGGATGCAGCCCCTTGTTTCGAAGGGATTACTTGATAGAGATCTGTTCGCCGTCAACAATGATGCGATTTTTTAACACATCCAGCGCAGTATCCATCGCTTCATTAATTGCCTTGCCAACACGCGCTACTCCGCATTGTGCCGCCAAAGAACGATACAAACCATTCTTGTCAGCCGTCACATTCTGTTTCAAAATCTCAAACATTCCGGCTGCTAATTCTTCTGGGGCAATTTGTTTGATGTCACGCTCAATATCACCCGGACCTCTAAACTGAATCTCTTTTCCATTGTCCAGATACAAAAAACCATTCCTGCGGATAATACCATAACGCTGATATCCGAACATCTGTTGCTCGTAGGCGCGCTGCACAACGCTTGTGACCTTCTCGCGATCAAAATACCAAACAATACGCTTCAAGAGCAACTCTTCTGACAGAGGTGCTTCAACTTCCAAAATTTCTTTAACGATTGTTCTAAAATCGCTATAATGATAGCGCCGGCATATCTCAAAGAAATCGGCTGCTTTATATGCAGGAAATTCAAAGTGCTTTTCGGCAGCGACCTCCTCAAATGTTTCCGTTGGCTGACTATCCATCGGCTTTATTTCTACTTTTGTAGGATTCTTAACTGCATCCGCAGCTGCCTTCAAAAGGCGAAGCTGTTCCACCGATTTATTTCTGAACCAATCCGTAGACCAAATGCGATAGAATTTCCAACCCATACGTTCCAAGATTTCCTGTCTCAAGCGATCGCGGTCACGTGCATTTTTAGAGGAATGATAAGTTACGCCATCACACTCAATGGCAAGTACATAATCAGAGCTATCCGGCAGCTTCAATCCGAGATCAATTCGGAAACCGGAGCATCCAACTTGTGTATCCACGGAAAAGCCTTTGGATCTTAAAAAGTCGCAGACCTCAAGCTCAAAATCAGAATCGAATTGCTCAAACGGACTGACAGAAATCGCTCGTTCCAGCGCAATACTGCCATTTTCCGCATAATCAAGATATTCGCGAAGCAGCTTCGCACCTTCCGCAGATGTATGCTTCAAATCAATGTCCGTATAGTGCATAGAGGCAACCAGCTGCACATTGCATTTTGCACGGGTCACTGCAACATTCAACCTTCGTTCACCGCCAACACGGTTCAGCGGGCCGAAGTTGTGCAGTAGGCGCCCCTGTGCATCGATACCATAGGCAATGCTGAAAATAATCGTATCCCTCTCATCGCCTTGCACTGTTTCAAGGTTTTTGATAAAGAACGGCTCATTCCCATCGTTTTTAAAGAAAAATTCCTTTTCTGGCGTGCTCTGCCGCCGCTTAGAAAGCAGCTTGTCAATCAGATCCTGTTGGGCAACACTAAAGGCAATCACGCCAAGACTGCGATCCGGATATTTCTCGATATTCTGATAAATCAGATCAACGATGAACTCTGCTTCCTTTCGGTTGGTATGCGTTTTACGGTCGAAAATACCGTCTACATGATAATAGTCCACACCAATCCCCGGAGCATCGACCTTAGAAGATGGGAATGTCACAAGATCGCTGTCGTAGAAGTTTCTATTGGAAAAAGTAATCAGCTGCTCATAACGACTGCGGTAATGCCAACGCAGACGAAGCTGCTGCATGGATGTCGAACACAAATCCAGAATAGATTCAAAGTCCGTTACATCTCCGGTTTCTTCATCGTTGTCCTCAGCTTCAATAGTCGCATTGAAGAAATTGCTGGGGGGCATCTGTTTAGAGTCACCTACAACAATCAGTTGGTTTGCTCGATAGATGGCACCGATAGCGTCCTGCGGGAAAATCTGTGACGCCTCATCGAACACTACCACATCGAAATGAACAGAATCCGGTGCAAGGAAGGTGCTGACGCTCAACGGAGACATTAGAAAGCACGGCTTGATCCGCTGAACAAGTTCACCTGTTTCCGAAAGCAGGGAACGGATACTTTTTTGCTTGCGCTTTTTCTCGCCTTCACGGAGCAAGATCGCCAACGCACTTCCAGATACGATCATATCGAGAGTTGGACGCATTGACGAAAGCTCTGCTCGGATTTTTGCCTTATTGATCTCAAACTGCTCGGTATCTTTCTCGGCGAAAGTTCGAATTGCTTTATCTTGAGAAATTCGATTGAATGCAGACAAGACAGGGTCCCCAGACAAAATTGAATCAATCCATTGATAATAGAATTGCTTTTGAAATGCTCCCACAATATGCTTCGGTTCTACATTTTGACCGATGGCAGCATTTACATAAGGTACAGCCTGCTGATCGTCCAACTTAGAAAGGAGATTCCTAAAATGACACCAGTTATCCAGTTTGTCCATTTCATCCGAGCAGCCCGTCAATCTCGCCAATACCCAATCACACGGTGCAACGTAAATGTCTAAAATCGTCCGATCAAAGTATCCGGCTGTTTTCTTGAGTGTATTGTAATTACAAACAGTAAAGGCTGTTTCAATTTTTTGATGATAGTCAGCGAACGCATTCCGTTCAGATGCAAAATCGTTGTAGCACACCAGCATCCCAAAGGCAATGCCATTGGAAAATATCTTCTCCAATGCTGTCATTTGCGACGTCACATAATCCCATTCAGTTTCAACGCCCTTGTATGCCTCACCAAGAAATGCCTTGATTGGCAATTCTGCTTCAACGAACTCTATTCTTTTTTTCTGATAATAGGCAAGCCGTTCCGTCATAGTGACAGCTTCGGTATAGGAAGGCTTTTTCCCATCCTTCTTGCACAAACGCAGGTCGGTAACAAGCTGTTTGTACTCAGTGTTGAAAAGTCTGGAAAATGTTCCCCCAAACTGTTTAGTCAGCTTCTTATGATACTCTGCTCCATCCAACTTATAAACATCGTCGTCAAACACTGCACTCAATGCAGAACGGGCAGCAAGAATATCTGTACTTTGCGCTTGCAGTTCGTGCAATGCAGAATTTACGGTATCAAAATGCTCTCGATTCAAAAGTGACGGTGTAATAAGTGTGGATGTTGCCGCAAAGCCGAAAAAAGTATTCCAAATATATGCATCATCTATGCTGGCACACTGTATTCCATACTTTTCAGAAATCTCACGCTGTAAAGGAATCAATGCCTGCAAAAATTGTGAAACAGCAGAAAGATCGCTCTTTGCCTCGCTTTTTGATTGATAAGATGTATCTTGATTGATGTAACCGTACCACGGATTCTTTCTGTAATCGTACCCAATGGACGGAATGTAGTCTACATACTGATCTAAAAGAGAAACCGTTTCTGTCAAGTATGATTCACCCTTGGAAAGAAGCTGTGGGATAGAATACTCAACATCCGGCGTAAAACGAAATGCTGCATAAGCCTCATACAACTGATACAGACTTTTTTCAATGACAGGCCGCTGCTTGTGAAGTTCAAGGGCATAGGCATCCAACTGATGCTGCACTTTTTCTTTGATGGCAATTTCGGCATTCGCCTTAGAGGAAACTGTACTTTTTCCTGTACGCAAGGTATGGCAAATATCCGCAATAACATCTTTCTTATTTGCCTTGTGACTATGGAGCTGTAAGCAAAATTCAGCAAGTCCTGCTTGCTTCAGCTTATCGTAAACAACGTTTAGGGCTGCCAACTTTTCGGAAACGAACAAAACCTTCTTCCCGTCACTGAGGCATTCCGCAATAATATTGGTGATCGTCTGGCTTTTTCCGGTTCCGGGAGGACCTTGCAAGACAAAGCTCTTTCCCGACTTTGCCATTTCAATCGCTTCAATTTGGCTGGAGTCTGCATCAACCACACTATGTAGTTCAATCAACGGATCGGTAACAGAGTCAACAGAATCACTTTCTCCGCATAGTTTTTCTGTGACTGTTTGCTCACCTAAGAGCTGACGAACGTTCCGATTGGCAAGAATTTTCTTTGCGTTGTCCTTCAAATCCCGGTACATGTTAATTTTAAGGAATGAGAAAATGCCGATCTTGCATTCCGATGTAACTGTCCATTGAAGTTTTGCTACCAGGCGCTTTACCTTCTCAAGGTAGGCTGTCAGCCCCTCGTCATTGTACTCAGGGAGCTTCACCCCATGTTCTGCGTCCATCTTATAGGAAAAAGTCGGATTAACAATAATGTCATCTTCTGCAGACTTGATAAAATAGGGTTCTACTGCGGACGCTTGCTCCAGCTGAATTGGCACAAGCAAAATAGGCGCACGAAAAACATAGCTTGAGGAATCACTTTCCTTCCAATGGATAAAACCGAACACCATGTACGCAACATTGACACCGGTTTCTTCAATAAATTCCCGTGCCTTTTTATCAATGTTTTTCACAGCGGTAAGCGGATTCGTTGCTGCGTTGTAAAGTAAGATTTGATTCTGACGTTTGATTTTTCCGGAGAACTGTGCTAAAAATGTAGATTTTCCACTTGAAGCATCAACCGCTTTCGGAACTTCGATTCTCAGCTGATCCGGCACAGGAGATTCTTCCATATCATCTTCTTCGATGATCTTTGGATCAAAGACTTCAAAAGAAGTCGTCCCATCCACTTTCTCGAATAGCGCGTCAGAAGACGGAAGCAATACCTCCACAGTTGAAGCTCTAGTATCCTTAAAATTGATTAGATTGTTGCGCTTTCCTGTATCCAACAACAGGTCAGCCCACTTATCCAGCTTCTTAGTATCCACCGTTCAGCTCGCCTCCATACTTCCTGTGCTCTTGCTCACTTTTCGGAGCTATCTACTATTTCCATAATGTCGCCAATATCACATTGTAGGGTAACCTACATTTCTATTGAATATAGCATCTAAGTCTTACATTCATCTTTTGCCCTACAAAAATCTGCAATCGTTGAATTTAGTATAGCACAAAGTGTTGCTGCGGTAAATAGCAGGCCGAGATTGAACATATTCTGCCTCATCGACTTCTTGCCTTCCGTCTTATCGACTTCTTTTCTGGCCTGCTCCAGTTCCTCCATACGAATCATTTCAGTCTTCGCATCATCTAGCCCCAGATAAGCTAATATCTAATAATCAAATGTTTCTGGTTTTCTTTCCCCACGTCTTTTACAATTACTTTCTGCAAATCTTCCAAACTCAATCAGTCGGCTCTTGCTTTCTTCTAACTCAAGATTAAACTTACGCATCCTTTCTTTCAGCACTACAAACTTCACTTTCTTCATAAACACCTTCTGTTATTACGCCGGCTTTCAGATATTTATTAATCAGCCATAGCAGATTTGTGTCTTTGATATATAGTTTCAGAAATTCCATAATCCAGTCATGGCTCATATGGTCAAAGAATCCCTTAATATCAGCATCCACCACGTAATTAATCCAGTCATTCTGTATTCTGTGATGAACTTCTTTTATCGCATTATGGCATCCTCTGTTCGGTCTGAAACCATACATACAGTTCAGAAATCTTGGTTCATCAATCGCTTCCAGTATTTTCTTGACTGCAAACTGCACAATCTTGTCCTCGTAAGAAGCAATCCCCAGCGGTCTCATTTTCCGATTACTCTTTGGTATATACACCCTCAGAGATGGTAAAGGCTTAGGTTAATTACCCTTTGCTGGGCGCACAACTGGAAATTATTACTCCAAAATAAACGGAAGCATAATCATAATAATCCCAAACAGAGCAAATAAAATACCACCAATTTTTGTAACTTTCAAGTAGAACTCAGACGGTTCATCTGCACGATAAGATTTCCATTCTTCTGTTAATTTCCACACTAAGCCTGGCTTCAAAAAGATAAACATACCTAACGCAAAGATTATGATTCCACCAACAATAGACCATATCATATTTTCTATCTCCTTTATCAAATTCCTGTTTGTCATAATCATTCTACCGTACCTTTATGAATAAATCATCTCATATAAAACAATTTATTCTGCCCGGTTATGAATGTTATTGCAACGCTGCACCCATTCCATTTGACGGGTACGCTTTCTTTCCAACACTTCGTCATCTGTAACAGAGAGTCTTATATAATTTTGTCTTACATCAGTTTGAAAGTTTACACTATCTTTTAATCTTTTGGATCGCACAAAAATGAGCGGATGCTGTTCTTATTTATCCATTCCGCAGGCATGGGCGCTTTCAACCAGGGCACAATCATTGACTACCGCATTATAGAAACGGAAACCGCCGGAGAAATTATAAGCCTCATAGCCATTCCCCTCCAAAATGCGGCTGGCAATATAACTGCGCAGACCGCTCTGGCAGATAACATATACAGGCTTCCCTATTTCAACCTCATCCAGATGTGCTCTCAGCTCGTCTACAGGAATATTAACGAATCCCTCAATATGACCACGGTTAAATTCATTTACTGTTCTCACATCCAGCAGAGTAACACTGCCATCTCTCGGAAGCCTGTCTGCATCTGCCAGATGCCACTGCTTCAGTGTTCCATGCGCAATGTTGTCAATCATAAAACCTGCCATATTTATAGGGTCTTTTGCGGACGAATAAGGCGGAGCATAAGCAAGGTCCAGGTCCTTGAGCTGAACAGCCGTCAAACCGGCATGGATGGCTGTAGCCAATACATCGATGCGTTTGTCTACACCTTCATAACCTACAATCTGTGCACCAAGCAGACGGTAGGTCTCCCTTTCAAAAACCACCTTCATGGTCATCACCCTTCCGCCGGGATAGTAACCTGCATGGCTCATGGGAGACAGAATCACAGTGTCTACCTTCAGACCGGCTTTTTTCGCATTGGTTTCGTTGATGCCAGTAGTAGCTGCGGTCATATTAAACACTTTGATTACGGAGCTGCCCTGGCTGCCCGGGTACCGGCTGTCACCGCCGCAGATATTATCTGCAATGATCCGCCCCTGCTTATTTGCGGGGCCGGCCAGAGAGATCAGTGCATCTTCTCCGGTGACATAGTGTTTCACCTGCACCGCATCACCTGCGGCATAGATATCGGGGACAGACGTTTCCATCCGGTCATTGACTACGATACTGCCTCTGATTCCAAGTTCCAGACCGGCTTCTTTTGCAAGGGCAGTATCTGGGGTCACGCCAATGGCCAACACCACCATATCGGCATGAAGCGGCAGGTTATCCTTCAGCAGTACATCCACGCCATCTTCTTTTTCTTCAAAGCCCTCGACAGTATATCCCAAAGCCAATTTCACGCCATGTTTATGCATCTCGCTATGAATCATTGATGCCATATCTGCATCAAACGGGGTCATCAGCTGTTTTGGACGCTGGACAATGGTAATATCCATGCCAAGCTCCCGCAAATTTTCTGCCAGTTCCAGTCCAATAAAGCCGCCGCCGGCCAGTACAGCAGATTTCGGATGATTCCTGTTAATGTATTCCTTGATCCGAAAAGTATCTTCCACAGTACGCAGAGTAAACAGCTTATCAATACCCACGCCGGGCAGCCTGGGCTGGGTAGGCTTTGCACCGGGAGAAAGGATCAGCTTGTCGTAGCTTTCCTCAAAAGTTTCGCCGCTCTCCAGATTTTTCACAGAGACAGTCTTGCGTTCTGGATAGATAGCAACGACCTCATGACGAACCTTCATATTGATACGAAAACGGGAGAAGAAACGCTCCGGCGTCTGAAGTGTCAGAGCTTCCGGATCAGTGATCACATCACCGATATAATAAGGCAAACCACAGTTGGCGTAGGAAATATATCCCGAGCGTTCAAATACAACGATTTCTGCCTGTTCATCCAGTCTACGGATTCTTGCTGCAGCTGTGGCTCCGCCAGCTACACCTCCTACAATCACAACTTTCATCTTACTTTTCCACCTTTCCCGAGTAAACGGCAATACCGCCGATATTATTTACATTGGTATATCCCATGTGCTGCAGCATATGGACTGCCTGTCTGCTGCGAGAGCCGGAATGGCAGTATACAAACAACGGAATATTTTTATTTTTCACTACACCTGAAACCTTGTCAAGCTGCTGCAGTGGCACATTTTTACTTCCGGGAATATGGCCTTCCCGGTATTCCTGGTGAGTACGCACATCTACCAGAACCGCATCGGCAGTAGCCTTATATTCTTCTATCCCCTGATTAATATCTGCCTGCTTGAAAAAATCGAAAAAGCCCATCATCACACCTCCCTACAGCATCTCAAGAATTGCACCCTTAGGCCTTGCGCCGGAAACCTGCTGAACAATCTTGCCGTTCTTCATGACCACCAAGGTTGGGATACTCATGACACCAAACTGGCTGGACAGTTCTGGCTGCTCATCCACATTAACTTTACCTACTTTGATATCAGACCGTTCACGAGCGATCTCCTCTACAATGGGAACCACCATACGGCAGGGCCCGCACCAGGGTGCCCAGAAATCCAGTAAAACCGTTTTATCGGAATTCATCACTTCATCCTGAAAATTATTTTTATCAATATTAATAGCAGACATTTTATAGTCCTCCTTGCTTTCTTCTGGATTTTCATTCGTATTTTCTTTTATATTTTTATTATATCCGAAAATTCAAAGGCTTTCCGTGATGATATCACCTAAATTGAAAAAAGGATTCTGCCAGACTTCTCATCTGACAGAATCCTCTTTATTCACGTACCGTTTCGCCCGGCCAGTCATTGATACCACCGAACTCTGCCACATTGGAATAACCCAAAGCAACCAGCTTTTCAGATGCCTGCTTGCTGCGGTTTCCACTACGGCAGTACACAAGGATCAGCTGATCTTTATCAGGCAGTTCGGAAATATCCTTTGTTCCAATGGTTTCATTGGGAATATTAACGGCACCAGGAATATGCTTGTCAGCAAACTCCTCCGGGGTACGCACATCCAGGATAATATAATCACTTTCTTCTTCTATTATTGTTACTGCCTCATCCATGGTGATCTGACGATAGCTCGACTCCTGATTTCCGGAAGCACTACAGCCAGTCAACAGGAACAACAGCAGCAGCAATGGAAGCATTTTCTTCATATAAGTTCCTCCTTTGGAAAATCGGACGGCAGAAGCAAGAAACACAAAAGCGCTGGCAATGTCTTCAGGCTGTCCCAAACGACACAGAGATATTCTGGCAATCATAGGATCGCACCTCTGATCTACTTCCACATCCAACAAATGATCTTGTCCGATTGCGTCATGCCTATCTTTTTTTGAAGGTTCAATGATTCTCGATTGCTTTTCTCAACCTGCCCAAAAGGTATAAAACCTTTTTCTATTGTTTTAGAAATGTAGATTTTTTCAAGAGCACTGGCAAACCCCTTTCGTCTATACTCCGGAAAAATATAAAGCATACCCATGCTGCCTTCTAAATGCTCACCAATAAAACCAACCAAATGATCTTTATCGTATCCCAAAAGAAGGTTTCCTCTTTCCACGACTTCCGTCATTTCTTCCGGGCTTATTAAATCATATGTTCTTATAAGAAGTGGAATATCCTTCTGATCTGCAGCTTTCACCCTGATCTGTGAATCCGGTATTAAGGGCTCACCGTAGTAGGCCACTTGAAAACATTCAAGCTTTTCCGAAAAATCATATTTTTCGAAAGCATGTCTTCCCAATTTAAAATCAGTGACCATTAAAAGGTGACAGTCCTCATGTACATGTTGATCAAGGAGTGTCATCCCTAACGTCTCGTCTTCACAGGCTAAAAAATAGGCCTTGCTTACTTTGTCGCGAACCAGAAATGCATTTTCATGGCTTGCTATGATTTCGCCGGTCCCGCGTTTAAGAACACGTTCTATGCCCAAATAATCAATATCAGTCAAATTTATCATCTTTATCCTCCCTTCAAGTTATTTACCATGAAATATTTTTATTCTCCATTAAATAATAAAATCCCCCGGCCTACGTTTACGGCTTTTCTATGCCTTTTTAAATTATTGATGCGCCTTTATTATTTTCATTGCATCCGTAGATAAATCTTTGCTTTCATATGTAACCAGCAATTTTCCCGGGAAATGTTTATTGTACCACTTTTCTTTCTTCTCCCAATGTGCTTTATAATCTGGACAGTCTAATCTTCCCACATGTTCCCAATAATAGGTCTCACCCATAAATTTGACTGTGAAGTCAGGTAAAAACATTGTGCCGTCTGGAGCATACAGCGGCTGTTCATACACAAACGGAACTTCCTCGGCAGCCAGCATATTGGCGATAATAACCTCGGATTTGGATCTCACAAAATACTCTGATAATGTAGCCAGTTTCTTTTCATCTGCATACCAATTCTGGATATAAAGCAAATCCTCCGGCAATGGTTCAAACTTGAATACAGAAGAATTGATTCTTCTGACTGCACATTTCTCAATATGCCCCAGTGCGGTTAATGTACCCATATCCTCCTGCAGAAAAATGGTCACTTTCTTTTGAGCCCTTGTAATTGCCGTATATAATAATTCCATAGATAAAAGATGACTGTCCCTTTTAGGAATCACAATGTACACATAATCAAATTCTGAGCCCTGAGCCTTGTGGACGCTTATGGCATAGGCAAGTTCAAGATTGTCCTGGACCTTCTGCTCAGGAAGATTCCAGCCTTTATCATCCCTGCCGTATTCCCTGCCATAATTATATCTGAGTTTCCGTCTGTTCTTATTTGAAAATGAAACCTGAAATCGATCGATTCTGCTCACAGATTTATATCGCTTATTTTTAAAGTCAAAAGGATGCAGCAGTACAAGACCAATTTCTCCATTAAAAATTTCATGCCGTTCAGTTGTTCTCGTCTCTTGATTATAGGCATAGGCCATATCCGACTTTGGTCTGTTTCTGAACTGAATAACTTTATCAAAATAACTTATCCCATCAAGATTATATTTATGGCTCCAATACGGATTGAACGTATGCTGCATAAATAAATTCAGCGCATTTGTTCCGTAAAATTCACCTCTATATGGTGAAATAATCTGGATCCTATCAGGATTTGAACTGCCATCCGGTTTTCTGATCGCCTGCTGCCAAAGCTTATCCGGACTTGAATATACTGTCATTCCTGTCATGGATTCCATATCTCGAATCAACACATTGTTCAAAACAGACTCCAAATCTTCCTGTGTCTTCCAAAAATGAACAGCCAAGTCCTTATCAATATCACCGTTGCCATTTTCCATGATTTTTGCAAAAAGAGTTTCTTTCTTTTGTTTAAGTTCATCCACAGCGGTAAGCTTCCCTGTATCCGACTGTTTTTCCTGAATAAACAGTTCCGCCAAATCAAGAATCCCGCAGCCTCTGCGCTCCGCTTTATTCACAAGCTGCCGAATATTCTCTGTAAGGACACCGACATTATCCGGATATTCACCGTTTAACCATTCAATTGTATCCGAAAATACTTTCCCTCTTCCGATTGGGGGAAGCTGATTTGGATCACCAACCAAAATCAATCGCTGTACACTATTCCAATTCACGCTTCTGAGCAGTGTCGCAAATAAGTTCAAGTCAATCATTGAACATTCGTCTATGATAATCGTATTGACGTCCTGACCTTTACCTCCACCAAACCGTTTCATTGTAAAATTCTTATTAATCCACCCATGACTTGCCAAATAAGCGTGAATTGTCAACGAATTCTTTTCTGTTTGCGTTTTCATTCGCTCTGCAGCTTTGCCGGTTGGTGCCATCAGCAAAAATCCTGCCGCCTGTCCATGCACCCGTTCTATATTTTCTACAATTGCTTTGATAACCGTTGTTTTTCCCGTGCCGGCAGCTCCGGACAAAACACAGATTGGCTTAGAGAAGATTTGCATACAAATGTCCGCCTGCTTATCCAAAATATGCTCATAGTAATCCCGGGCGGTTTCATTTAGCTTAGACTCTGGATTTCTCAGTTTCTTCTTAAACGTTTCCCTGGAAATTGCCATCTTTAACGAAATATCCGGACGTTCCGCCAGCATTGTAAAAACATTTTCCACCTGTCTCTCGTCCTCGTATACCCATTTCAAATATAAATACAGGGTCCCGTCTTTATCCGCTTTAAATGCCAGCGCCTTCTCAAAAATATCTCTGTCCAGTTTAAATACCTTTGTTTTAAATGTATAGTGTTTCCATTCAGGCATTCGATCTAATCGTTGGTTAATAAATTGAACAATGGTCTCAGCCCGGCCAAAGGAATGGGCCGCGATTCGATTTAACTCATCAACACAAAGTGCTCTCAGTCTATGAGAATCACCGACGTCAAATAAAGGACCAATTCCATATTCCGGGGACGGTATTATCCCGTTATCAATTTTATAAAATGGAATAATATCATCCGAATCCATTCCCTGATATTGTTCAAAAATCAGATAAGGATTCTCAACGATTTCTGAAAGCGATGCAATTATAGAAACATCACCCCGATCCTCACTCAATATACCTTTCATTTGCTGCGGCGATAAATCAAACCTGGGAAGAATATCCATTAACAATCGCTGTTCTTCGTCCTCAAGCAGCTGAAATTCCCGCCGAATCAGCTTAAGATTATCCACCTTGTCTCCCCAAACATCATCCCGCTCCCCATAAAGGCATTCCCGTACTTCGTCTCTAAAGGCCTGCATTTCCCGTTCATCAGTCATTTCAATATAACGCCGGACCAACGAGTCAAGTCCTATATTCATCATAGCCGAAGCGAATCCGGGATACGGACCTCTTGCCCTCCATAATTCATTAAGAACACGATTCAGCCATTTTTTACGGTCTTCCCAGTTTTCTGTATCATCACCGATTTCTATCAAAGTTTCAACTGAATTCAATAATTGACTGATTATCTCGATGGCATCATCATTTGAAACCTCCCGGCTGCCATATTTAAAAGGTGAACAGTGAAGCGGTTTTATTACAATTCTATTGAGAATCTCCTCACAATCCATGTACTTCCAGTAAGGTATAACCAAACCTTCGTCAGGATAATTTGAAGTAATCGGTTTTTGCCAGACAAGTCCTCCTGCAAAATCAGTTTTGATCTGGTCGGTTGTATTTTCGTAGTAATGAAAATCACCGATCTTTTTAATTCTGGATGCCCCTATAATAACATAGTGGTCATTTTCATTTTCAGAAAAAGGATTGCTATATCCGGCATAATAAAACACCAATGATTTTCCTTCTTCAAACTGTGAAAAATACTGCTCCGCATTTTTCTGACGCTTATTATTATCGTAGGTTTTCCCTTTGATCTGCGAAAAAGCCTCTGATTTATACATCGCTTCATAGCACCATGTACACGCAGTATATGGCGGTAATGTTAAAACTGCAGCATCAGCATCTCCTTTACGCCACCATGAAGGGGGCTCTACCTTAACCTGAATGGTTTCTTTTCCAAAAGCATTAACACTCAATCCACATGCAGCCTTACATGGATACAACGAACAGGCCTCACCTGCATGCTTTTTTTCAAATTCCAAATCCCTGTTTTCTGCAATGAATTCCCCTGGATATGAATGCTGTCCAATACAATAAACATTCTCACATGGTTTTTTGCAAATATGGCCGTTCCAGCCATCGTTATGCCAGGCCAAACGCATACTCATATGTATGGCCATGCAATCCCCCCCTGTTCTTCTGCTTTCTTAAGACTTTGAATGAACTGATCATACAGATCGTTTCTCCGTTCGTTTGGCTAAATGCCCAACGAATCATTCTCTGCTTCCGTCACAGACAGTTCCTCCCACGCTTCCGGTTCTCCGATTCTGCGTAAATATTCGTGACCGCCATCCACTGCGACAGCCCCGCATTTACAGAACTTAAAGTCATGGACAGACGTACTCTCAATGACATCTTTGCATTTTTTGCATCGTATTTTATTGATTATAACCTTCACCATCATTCCACCTGTCAATCTTTCTAAAATTAAATTTTTACTGGATATCATTTTTTTCTTCAAAATTAATCAACTGTGATATATGATCAATTTCCAATGCTTCCGCGATTTTGGATAAATGTTCAAAATTGATAACGGTACGCGTCCCCCGGACAATATCGCTGACCGTAGATTCCCTGATCCCGGACATTTGAGCCAGTTTTTTTTGCGTTATATTTCGTTCTTCCAACAATTCTTTTACTTTCAGTTTAATGTTATAATTTTTTCTTTTCATATTATTCCACATTCCTTAACTTAATCGTCATATATGCAAGATCCCAGACATTGGAGTCTTTGCCCACTGCATTGGGATTATCTCCGATGGAAGCTGCAAAATTCATAATTTTATTGGTCAGGTCGATTTTACAGCGATCCCAAACCTCTATCGGTCCCACCCCGTTTTTCCATTCATATTTGCCCGTTGTTTCATTCATTACAAGAAGGGATCTAAAGGCCGCAACCGCAGGATATAATAAGCCATCCGGAACTTTATACTGTAAGTCATTTAAGCCAAATTTACTTTTGGCAACGATTTTTCCGTCTTTATATCCGGCATATTTTTTTCTTCCGTACCGGCCGCCGCCGGCATTGTAGGCATCTGCAAATTCCATTTCAATGACATCATAAAGGTCAAAAAGATCAGGCATCACATTCACATAGGCTCTGTAATCTTCCGGATTTTTAAGATACATTTCCAGCATTTTCGCCTTTGATGAATAGGCCTGGGTTGGATGATGGAAGGCATCATAGGCATTGATATTAAACATATTAATGATTGCCACGATTTCACGGGCATCAATCATCTTATTTTTCCTGCCGGTTTCAGGATCCACAGAGATCTGGTTCTGTTTAAATGCAATTCTCTTAAAAAACGGCATTCCTTCCAGACCTTCTTTGATTGGATCAAACTTTTCAGCCAGCTCAGCCATAGATTTGGCATCAACCTGTACCGATGTATTTCTTGCCTCCGCCAAACTTTCAATAATATCTTCCACACCGGTCATAACCTCAAACTGCACATACTGCTCTAAATTCTCGCCTTTATGCTCACATATAATTTTATAGGTATGGCCCCCGTCAATATTTCCATGACACAGCTCATCGGAAAAAATAATTGTCACTGTTTTTTCATTGTTATTATAATGAACGCTCTGGGCCGAAATAACAATACCCCTGTTCTTTAAATGAAAGTATCCGTCATTACTTAATAATGACTCACTGATTGCCGCAGCTACACTGGATGTTAATTTCTGATCTCTGGGGTTGGTTGCCATGGGAATGCCTTCCGGCACATCGTCCACCTTTACATAAAAAACATATTTTCTGGCAGCTTTGTTTTCGAAAGGGTCCTCCAACTTTCTAAATGTATTTTCCTGTACATGCATTGTTTTTTTTATCACGAAAATGTTCCTCCATTTCTCTGCTCTGATTTCAGACCTGCACAATATTATCCGCCGCGCATTATATAAATAACGCAATAACGCTATTTATATAATAACGTTATTGCGTTATTTTGTCAATGCATATTTTCCCTTCATCTGCCTCCGATTCCACATAAAACGCCTGCATATCTTCAAGTCTCAGACATCCAAGACGCCCTCCCGGGTAACTGCATCCACAGTCTATGGCAATATGGTTATTGGCCTGATAAATATATCCCGGGCGGGGATTTTCCTCAATCAACATCGTCGGTGTATGCCCGGTGATCACATATTGATCCTCAAAATATTTCGTATTGTAATCCGGTCTCTGCCACACCAGCTCGTTTAATTCATAATCCCACAGAGGTCTATCCGGAGAAAAATTTCCGAGGCCTGCATGAACCAGTATAAAAGACCGGCCGCCCACTTCAAGCGCCTCATACACTTCCAAATCTGAAATAAATTCTATAATCTCTTTTTGTGTCGCCTCATCACATTGATGAAACTCTTTTGTTGTAGAAGCTGCACCATTGGCATACCAGTCCAGAAGCTTTCCAAGCATTTCCTCATTAAGCAGAGAAATATTTTCCATTGTAATTTTTTTCATAAGAAATTCAAGGCACTCGCATGCCATTACACAGTGATTGCCTGCAATCAATTCCACATTAGGCCTTTGCATTAAATCAAGAATAATTTGAATAGGATTCGGGCCCCGATCCAATACATCTCCCAAAATATACATCATATCCTGATCCTGAAAATTTATTTTTTCAAACATAGTCTTATAGGACTTGTAATTTCCATGAAGATCACTCATCACATATGTACTCATAAAAAATCCCCTCTGCTATCTGTACGCTGTTATCTGTACACTTTCATCTGCACCATTTCTATTCTTTTATCGAAAAAATTGAAAATGTTTCCTAATCTTCCTGCATCATCATCTTTTTCAGCAAGCTCTCACAGCTGTCAGCCACAACATATCGCACACCCCCGCCGCTCAGCGCCTTAAAATGGACATCTGCACAGTGGACTTTTGCAGCTTCGGTCCCCGTCATCACCGATGCATCTGCTGTTTTTCCGATTTTAGCCACAACATATGGATGTTTAAATGAACCATTTTTAAACGCAATGGCCCACTCCGGATGTTCACGGCCAACCGGTGTGGGAATATAATATTCATCAGGAAGTTTTGCATACACCGCCACATCCTGGCATTCTTCTAACTGGCAGACAAATTGACGTTCTTTTTCAGATTCATAAATCACATGATCGAACACATGCTTATCCGTTTTCATCGCATTGACATCCAATTGGCCTTTAATCGTTGGGGTGGTAAATAAATCCATGGCATATTGTTGTTCCAGCACCTCATAAGTCACATGTGTCGTGACTGCGGCTGCTTTTTCACGATTAATCAGTCTGGCTGCCTGTAAAATAAATTCTTCCGGATTATCCTTAAACTGATGAAATACACCGGAATCAATACCCCTAAGAATCTCAATGATTGCCTTTCTTGTCAGCCCGGTTTCGTCAACCAGGCGGCCAGGTAAATCATATTTCACATTTCCATGGATAAGATGATCAGCATCACCGTAAACGGCTGTTGTCTGAATTTTCTTCATGGATCCGGTTTCTATCTTAAAAAAAATTTTAGGAACTTTAAGTTTTGCATTAAGTGCACAAATCGCTTTTCTCACAAGCGCATGGGTATCAAAATCCACAACATAGGCTGTTTTCCTGTTGATCTTGTTCCAAAGCTCCAAAAATTCAGGCATCGCCAGTTTTTCCGCCTGCACCTTCACTTCCACATCGCTTGTTCTGGCATTTTCCGTCAGCACAGCCGTCCCATGGCAAGCACTGCTGCCCATATCCTGTATAAGTTCCGCCTGCAGTCCTTTTGCAAACTGATCATAGCTTTCACTGGCAATCACAGTAAGCACATTGATCTTGTGAACATCTTTTCCAAGAACATTTTCATCCATACGATATCCGTCTTTATTGACGCAAAGTCGCATTCCCCGTCCCACTTCCTGACGTTTGCGGATATCGCTGCCACTTTGCTTAAGGGTACAGATCTGGAAAACATTGGGATTATCCCAACCCTCTCTCAAAGCGGAATGCGAAAATATAAATCGTACAGGAGATCTGTCCGGATCCACATCCAGAAGGTGTTCCTTATTTTTCATAATAAGATCATAGGCATCCACATCATTGGATGACGTTTCCCTACGGCCCACCTTACTGTTAATCATATGGCCTTTCTTGTCTACAGAAAAATAGCCCTCATGGGTATCATGAACATGGATCCGCTGCAAATATTGAACATACTCCTGGTCCTTAGTTTCAAAACAAAGCTGTTGAACAATATTTTCATATTCCTGCTCAAATATATCCGCAAATACACCATTATGGGGACATCCGGATTCATCGTATTTTCTGTAATGCTCTACCTGGTCAATAAAAAACAGGGAAAGCACCTTGATGCCTTTATGAAAAAGCTGCCGTTCTCTCTCAATGTGTGAAAGAATGGTCTCCCTGATCTGTATCCGCCTCAGCAGAAGCTCGTTCGCTTTGCCGATCACATCGCCGGAGAACATTTTTATGCCATTGACAAACTCTACAGAATGATCACGGCCATCAATGCGCCTTATTATAAAATTATCCCTGTAGGCTTCCATTTCCCCGGAATTTGTATAAAGATTAAAGCCAATACCAACCTTTTTTGAAACAGTTTGGATCCCCCACGGTTTCCTTACATAAAACTGTAGTGTTGCTTTAGGCTCTGCTTTGGATAAGTTCAGACCCTCCAGATAAACATAACTGCCTTCAGACGCTGTTTTTGATTCTCTGATCCCTTTCACCGCAATTTTTTTAACAAGTTTTTTATTGTAAGCCTCCACTGCATCCAAACGGTACACCAGATTATAAAGGCTGTCCTTTTTATGGGTTGCAGAATATCGAAGGGTCATCAGCGGACAAAAATGCGCCAGATTCTTTTTAGTCTGCTTTCCCTCTACAGACTGTGGTTCATCGATAATCACAATAGGATTGGTTTTGGCTATAAGTTCAATGGGACTTCTGGAACCAAATGCATCCAGCTGCATATAGATTCGCCTGGCATCCCTGCTTTTTGCATTAAAAGCCTGGGCATTAATAATCATTACATTTATAGAATAATCCCATGCAAACCCATCCAGCTGCGTCAGCCGGGCAGAATCATAGATAAAAAAACGAATCCGTTTTCCGTATTCCTCCATAAAATGATCCTGGGTAGCCTGAAGTGATTGATATACCCCTTCCCGAATGGCAACACTGGGGACAACAACGATAAATTTACTCCAGCCATAATGCTTATTCAGTTCATACATCGTCTTAATATAAGTATAGGTTTTGCCCACACCGGTTTCCATCTCAATGGTCAGATTATATGAGCCTTCCAGCGTTAAGGAAGGCTCAATCCGATTGTTTGTCTGTATTTTCTGTATGTGTTCCAGAATCGTCCCATGATCCAACTTAGAAACAATCGGCTGATTTGCCCTGCCCATCACATACGGCTGTCCCTCAAAGACATCCACAACGGCTTTTGCGGCATCGTCCTGGAACTTCTGATGCTTAAATTGAAGCTTCACGGTTTTCCTCCTTAAATAACCTTGACCTTTGTATCCGGTGCCATCAGCTTAAAAATTTCTTCAACATTAATTTTTGAAGCATTGTCCGCAAAGCAGGTGTCACGAAATACAGCCCGGTGGGGCTTCATGTTTGCAATATGTTTAATCACACACACCGGGATATTTTCATCAAAACAGGCAATCAGATCATTGTTGTTATAATTGTGAACCGTACATCCCTGGATTTTTTGAGAATCATATGGTAATGACAGTAAAAATCCCCATTGAAGTACACAGTCAAAAAGCAAATCCAAATCCGTACGGTCAGGTTTTACATTTGACTCCAACATGGACAGAAGATCCTGAGAATAGACTTCAGGGCTATAAAATACTTCATTCATATTGCTTGTATCTAAACGAAATACCCGAAAACCCCCGTCAAACCGGGCATTTTTATGCGTCCTGGCAATCTGCTCTGCGCTGCGCCTTATACGTTCTTTGCCAATCTCACAAATATTATGATAGCCGGCCTTATAGGCATCACTGTTTTCATGACAGGGCTGAGGCAGCTGAACCATAATAAACTTACGATGTCCGCCATCCTCTGCATTTAACTGCATGACACCATGCGCCGTGGCTGCAGACCCGGAGAAAAAGTCCAAAATCATATCATCATCTTTCGTTGAGTACTGAGCCAGGGTTTTCATTAGAGCAACCGGCTTGGAATAATCAAAAACACTGCTATTAAATAATGAAACTAAATTCTTTTTTGAATGGTCATTAGAATATTCATTTCCCACAAATTCCAATGTTGAAATGGCGCGTGTCCGCTTAATATACTGGATTTCAAACGCTGATCCTTTTTTAATAATTTTACAGTTCTCATAGGTTTTCGTATAAATACGCGAATAATCCTTATATTTTTTGACAACGATAAAACCATTTTTATAACCAAATTCAAATAAATCCTTACTCCATCTCCACGCCCAGTCGGCTCTTGCATGTTTTCCGTTCTTCCGCTCCACATATTTTTCGTAGGACTGCCCTGGATAAAATGTCTCCCCATCAATGATAATCGGATAATCCAGGCTTGCACTATACTGTAAGCTGTCATAATCCAATGTCTGATTCAGTTTATATTTCCCCCGTTCATGCTCAAAAGCATCGGAATACTTAAAACCTTCATCGGTATGAGATGGCAGGTATAATGCCGGATGGCTGCCTTTACTGTAAGCTAATATATAATCATGATTTTTGGCAATCGCATCACTGGTTTTTCCGGCTTTTTTAGTAATCCTGGGAAAACAGGCCATATACATATCCTTGCCAAAAATTTCATTACAGATTTTCATCAGATTATCGACTTCATGATCATCGATGGAAATAAAAATTACGCCATCCTCACGGAGCAGATTTCTGGCCAGCAGCAGGCGGGAATAGAGCATTGAACACCAATCCGAGTGATATTTTCCCCCGGTTATTCCGTTTTCGCGCCCAAAGTTAACATTGCCGTCTTCATCGAAATACCCTGTACCTTCATTGTATGTATCATTATCCATAACAAAACGATCCGGATAAATAAAATCATGGCCGGTATTATAGGGGGGATCGATATAAATCATCTTAATTTTTCCCAGATAGCTTTCCTGAAGCAGTTTAAGAACCTCTAAATTATCGCCTTCGATATAAAGATTTTGTGTATGATCCCATGACTTGCTGTCATTTAAACAGGGTCTGAGAGTCTTTCGAATCGGTTTATTGGCGGCCGCAATGGCCGCCTTTTTCCCTACCCACGTAAATTCATAGGCCTCATCGCCGTCAACAATATCTTCTGACAGCATTTGCCGTAATAAGGTAAAATTTACGGTCTTTTTAGAGCGTCCGTTTGCATCTTTTGTCTCGGTAATGCAGTTTGGAAAAATACACTCAATCTTTTTAATGTTTTCAGAAACTAAATCCGGAGATTCCATTTTCATTCTATCCATCAGTCAATGCTCCTAACATTCATTAATTTCATCCATTGTAAACCAATGATCACAATGAAAACATCTGTAACTATACACATGCCGTGCCTTTGTATTACAGATCTGTAAATCCTGGCCGCAATTTGGACAGCGTTTCTTCAGGTATCCAAAAAGCTTTTCATACGCTGTCCGTCTGTCATAGCCCCATATGTTATCGTCGTGATCAATTTGGGCAAAACCGGAACCTGTTGCAATGCTTCTCATATAATAAAGTGCCTTTCCTGATTTCTCACCAAACATTTTTCCGATTTTAGGGTTCCGGAAAAACTCAGCCTTTGTTATGTAGCCAGGAATAAAAAGTTCATTGGACTGATAATCAAAATACAATCTTGTATAGATATCACAGGCATTATTAAATTCGTCTAATATAAGATTTCTTAAAAACTCCTGATTACTCTGCTCGGCCAGGCCTTTTTGATCCCGGACAAATTCTGCATATTCGTAAAAAGAAGTGATGGTGTCGCTCCTTCTTGTAAAATGCGGATAAACTATATAATCCCATTTTTTAATATTTCGAATAATTTGCTGGTAATCCTGGACCTGTCGGGGCAGCCTGACATTAGAAACCCCCTGATAATCCTTTGCTCTGAGCTGAGATGATTTAATTTCGACTGTAAAAATATGGTCATCTGCCATACGTGCTCTTAACGCCTCCGAAATCTGCCCGGAAGGGCTGACAGAAACCTCTTTGTTAATCTCGTTGGTCCAGTCAAGGATATGCTGTGGATCTACAGAAGCCTGGTAAAGTAAGCCGTCAAAGGGGGCATGTTTGTCAAACTGGTCGGCTCTGAGGTTATCATAAGATAAATATCTTACATTGGTTTTATTTTCAAGATACTGTTCCAGGGCAAACTCAGCCAGCTTTCCCTGCGAAGTATTATTCAATGTTTCCGCGCTGCCCCGTTTTCTTTGCCATGTATTCTTTGTATGCGCGGCAATTTTTTTGATTTCTTCCGGATTCAAAACACAGGGATCTGGTATTTTACAAATCAACGCTTTATCCAGTTCCAAAAATTTGATCGCATTCAATCGAAACACCCCCTTGCTTTCTTTTACCTGCTTATTTAACCTCTACCAGCTCAATTCTGAAGTTCAGCTCTTTTCCTGCCATTTCATGATTGGCATCGAATGTAATGGTTGCCTCATCTTTTGCTGTGACTTTCACAGGGAAGGGCTGTCCATACTGATTGGAAAGGTAAACCTGCTGGCCTACGGTCAGATCTTCAGAACCTGGAAGCTGAGCGATTTCCACAGTAAAAATTGCATTGGGATCCGGCATACCATACGCTTCTTCCGGCATAAGATGGATGTCTACGATCTGACCCACTTCAAGATCAGCCACAGCGGCATCAAAGCCCCGGATCATCTGACCTGCACCGCAGACAAATTCCAGTGGTTCCCCTCTGTCATAGGAAGAATCAAACGGAGTTCCGTCATTAAATGTTCCTCTGTAATGAGTGCGGCAGGTTTTGCCTACATTACGCCCCGTCAGCGCAGGCGAAGAACCACAGCCCCCCTGGCATCCGCCGCCGCAGCCCTGTCCGTCTTCATGATGACCGCAGGAATGACCATCTTCGTGATGACCGCAGGAATGACCGTCTTCATGATGATGATTGCAGTTTGCCCCTGTAGATACCAATTCCCCTTTCAGATAAGCCTCAACCACCTGATCTGTATTTCCCTGAGCGCCGGCACATAATTCAATCCCTGCCTGTGTCAGTGCCGCCTGGGCACCACCGCCGATACCGCCGCAGATCAATACATCAACATCGTTCTGTGCCAGAAGTCCTGCCAGTGCACCGTGGCCTGTGCCGTTGGAACCCATCACCTCGCTGGAAACCACCTTTTGATCCTGTACATCATAAACCTTAAAATATTCTGTTTTTCCAAAATGCTGAAATACATTTCCATTATCGTATGTAACTGCTATTTTCATCTTTAAATCCTCTTCTTTCATCGTTTATTGTTTTTATTATTTCTGTCCGTTTTTGTCATTGATGTCAAATTTTTAAGATGTATAAATCCATGGTTATTTTACCATATACCGCCCGTTTTGTGAAAGGGGAATAATTTCAGAAGATCGCCATCAGTACTTACACTGGTTGCGGCACGCTCCATGCAGATAAGCGTACACATTATCAAACTCAATTTCTGCCCGGCGAAGCATGGCTTCCTCTGTAGCAAAGGCAATGTGGGGTGTTAAAAGCGTATTTTTTGCATGAAGCAGCGGATTATCCAAAGCCAAAGGGGGCTCCTGATCAAACACATCGATTCCTGCACCTCGGATATTGCCTTCATTTAAAGCCTGAGCAAGGGCTTTGCTGTCAACAACAGGCCCTCTGGCACAGTTAATGAGGACAGCGTTTTTCTTCATTGCTGCAATTTTCTTTGCATCAAAAAATCCTCTTGTCTGATCATTCAGGGGTAAATGCAGAGAAATGATGTCACTTTCCTTTAAAAGGGTATCCAAATCCGTATAAATCAGCCCTTCTTTGGCCCAGAACGGCTGCTCATGTCTTGAGTAAACGCATACTTTTGCCCCAAACGCCTTAAAAAGCTTTGCCGTTTTAAAACCAATCTGTCCGCAGCCCACAATCCCCACGGTTTTATGGCAGATTTCTGTTCCAGTCAGTCCACTGCCGGTAAGACCGCTGCGCACGGCGCCATCACACTGTCTCAAATAACGATACAGTTCTATGGTCATACCGATGGCCAGTTCTGCCACAGATTGATTGGAATACCCGGCACAGTTGCAGATTGTTACCCCTTTTTCCCTGCAGGCCCTCTGCCCCACATGGTCGATTCCCGTAAATGCTACTGCCAGCATTTTCAGCCGGTTGGCCGCCCTGACCACTTCGTCCGGATAAGGATTGTTGGCAATCATAATAATGTCCTGATCTTTGGAACGCCTTTTAAGTTCCTCTACATCTGTTGTCTTTGTTGCATAATAAGTAAAGCAGTGACCTTCATCCTTAAAACGCCGGGCCAGCTGTTCAATCATTGCCTCAGATACGCCAATAGGCTCCAGTAAGCTTATATTCATTTGCTTCGTCCTCCTGTATATTTGTTCATCTTCTGCACCAGACCGCAGAATGGCTGACTAAACAATATATCATCGGCATCATTTTTGCAATACCATTTGCAAAAAAGGCCAAAGCAGTGTGTTATTCACCTGCCTCAGCCTTTTTGTCTTTTTTTCCTTTATGTGTCAGTATAATTCCCGCCGCCAGTGCCGTAAACGGTGCAACCGTAACCAAGCCAAAGCTTCCCACAACCGTATCCAGCACTTCTGCCGCCACATATTTATAATTAAGAATATGATCCACCGGCGTTCCCTGTGCCATAAAGACCATTAACAAGGTCACATAGCCGCCTGAATAAGCCAGCAGCAGGGTTGTTGTCATGGTTCCCATGGCAGCGCGTCCCACATTCATACCGGATTTGGCCGCTTCCTTCCAGGAAATGTCTGGTTTCTTTTCCACAACCTCATAAATTGCAGAAGTAATATCCACAGATAAGTCCATCATGGCGCCTGAAGCACCGATAAATATGCTGCTCATAAAAATGGCAGTCAGATTCAGATGCTGATATCCACTGTAAAGCAGGGATTCGGAATCCGGCATTACTGCACCGTTAATCTTAAACAAATCCGTAAAAATCATCCCAAGAATACATGTGGTAAAGATCCCAAGCAAAGATCCCATGGTGGCAGTGAGCGTCCGACGGTCAAACCCATAGACAAAAAATATGATGATTGTTGTCAGAAAAATCGTAATCCATATGCCAATCCAAACCGGTGAATAACCTTTGAGATACAAAGGTACGAGAATTTTCCATATCGTCAGCACCGTAATTACAAAAGAAAAAATAGCCAGGAACCCGTTTTTTCCGGCAACAGCAACCAGTAAAATTCCAAAAGCCACCAGTAAAAAAAGTTCCTTATCCAGCCGGTAATGGTCGGACATGACGACCGACTGAATATCACTACCCTGATGACTGATCGTAATCAGAGCCCGATCCCCTGGTTTATAAATCTTATCTTTTTCAAGAGAACCACTTAAAAAATTAACCCCCTCAAGCTCCTGACCTTTAAATATGCCATCCTGAATCACCATAACACAGGACTGCTCTCCGGACTGAATCAGCCCTGAACTGATAATTCTGGAATTGTCCACACTGACAACTTTTCCGATTGCCCGCTCCGTTCCCTTATAAATCAAAGCATCCTCATAGCCTGTGGGAATGGCTATGAGGACTGCTGTGAGTATAAGGCCAATGATCAGCATACGAAGCGTGGACTTTTCTTTCAAAAATGTCCCTCTTTTTTTCATTACTCTACACCGGTCAGCTCTGCCAGCTTTTCATAAATCTGGGTGTTATCATAATATCCGTCAAATTTTTCCTGTCCCACACCCTGGACAAGCACCTCCACCGGAAGTCCGGTGTGCGCATAAGAACCAAAGTTTACACCGCTCTTATTGTTAAGAATATGGGTGATTGTTACAGTCAGCGGTTCATAACTTCCATATTTAATATACGCATCCTGAGCAAATGTTTCCTCCTCACCGGTTCTGGACATCGTTGTTTCATAGGCCTCTTTTAGAAGGTCATACTCATACTGAGTCATCTCCAGAGTCCCGTCATCGTCAGATTCAGGGTGTTTATCCGCACTGTCCTTCTGCTGGGTATCAGATGCCCCTTCTGTAGTCGGTGCTCTAAGACCAAACAGCGCAGTCACATCCTTCATCACCGTATCAAAATCAGTTTTATTTTCCTTGTATCCGGATACATAGTCTGAATCAAACTTGGCAAATGATATTTTCTGGTTATTAAAATTTGTCAGGAAAGTATCATAATCCGTTCCTGCATATCCGATGGTCAGACCGCCGGTTTCATGATCCCCGGTAACAATAATCAGAGTTTCATCCGGATGTTCATTATAAAATTCTACGGCTTCGGCCACGGCATGATCTAAAGCAATGGTATCGGAAATCGTCGCAGCAGCATCGTTGGCATGGCAGGCCCAGTCAATCTTACCGCCTTCAACCATCATGAAAAATCCTGTATCATTGTCCAGAACTTCAATCCCCTTTTCCACATAATCCGCCAGCGCCCACTGTCCTTCTTCCCGGTCCATATCGTAGGCCATGGCATCACTGTCAGCAAGATGTTCATCGATCACAATAGCTTTGCCGTCAGCAGCAGAAAGCGCCTCGGCGGCTTCCTGAGTTTTTATAATCTTATAGCCGGCATCGGCCGCAACCTGGTAAATATCCGTCTGGTTATTATCCCCGCCTGTGGGGCTTAAAAGAGCGCCGCCTGCGAAATAATCAAAATTGCTTTCCACCATTTCCAGACCGATTTCATAATAACTGTTTCTGGATGCCTGATGTGCATAAAATGCAGCCGGTGTGGCATGGTTAATATTAACGCTTGAAACAATGCCGATTTTATAGTCCTTTTGTTTTTTAAGTTTTTCCGCAATCGTTTCATATTCCTGGGTAAAATCCGTACTTACATTAATGCTTCCGCTCCATGTTTTATGTCCTGTGGCAATGGATGTGGCTGTGGAAGCCGAATCCGGTGCAAACGATGTACTGTCATAAGTCTGAGCCGATCCGGCCACAGGGAAATTCATCATCGTCAGATTATTCTGGCTTGATAAAACCGTCTTTTCCTCACCATCAACGGTCACCTGCGTCTGGTCTTCTGCATTGGCACTTACAAAATAATTGGTCAGCTGAACCTGTGGATAACTCATCCCATCACCGATAAATAAGAAAATATATTTAGGCACATTTCCTTCCGTCACGTAATCAGTCACCAAATCCGCCGCCTGTGTCTGCGCACTCGCCGGTGTCTGGCCTTCCTGCTGTGCCTGAGCCTGTGTCTGGTCAGCAGCCTGTGTCTGTGCCTGAACACTCGATGCTGTGTCACTGTTACAGCCTGTCAAAACACCGGCTGCCATAACGGATGTCATCAATAAAGCCTTTGTCTTTGTTTTCATCATTTCCTCCTGAAAATTGGTTTTATAGTCATAGTATTTCTCGTAAGGACAAGATTAGTATAACGAAGCGCCTGTAGGCCTTCTACCAATTTCAGGAAAAATATAGGTCAACTTTTTTTAAATCATTGTAAAACTTTGTAAAAGTCCGCTTGCCGGCAGACCTTTATATCCTTATAGGTCACTGGTTTTTATCGTCCATCGTACATTTTCCCAGACGAACATCCTCCATCAGTCTGGCCATATCTTCCGGCATATTTTCCATCAGGTACTGACCGCTGCCATGCTTTTTGTGTCTGTTCAAATAATTTTTACGCATTTCCTCCCGTGCTTCCTCAATGTCCTCCAAAAGCCCTCTGGCGGAAATTCTTCTGGCCCCCTGACCTAAGATAATCACCTGTTCCAGGGCATCTGATGTAGCCACGGTCACATGATGTTTCCGTCCGATTTCATGCACTGTTTTTTCGATGTACTGATCAGCGGTTTCCGCTTCTTTTGTATATACCACATAAATATTTTTATACTGCTGAATTTCTCCGGGATAACCTTCCACCTTATAGGCATCAAATACAAGAATCAGCGGAATTCTTCTGTAGCCCTGATAATCACACAATAAATCCATCAGCTTTGTTCTGGCACTGTCTATATTTACACTGGCCAGGGCCTTTAAATCATCCCAGGCAAAAATAATATTATACCCATCCACAAGCAGGTATTCCTTCTTTTCCGGAACTTCTTTTTGTTTTCCCGGCAATGCTGCGTTTGCTCTGCTGTTATTTTTACCATGGCCTTTGCTGTTATCCCGGTCTTTCTCTTTACCGCCGGGCTGTGTCTTTGCACCGGGCCCGCCTGTATGTCCGGATGTACGGTTAAATTTATTTCTGTCCCTTTTAATGGGCCCATAAGTCCGTGTAAAAATTTCCTCCAGCTCATCCTCGTCGGCAAAACCCAGGGTATCCACCGTCTTCGGGAAAGCCTGGCTTCGGTTTTTTTCATCAATAGCTTCCGGTTTTTTACCCCAGGCTCCGGTTGCCACATGCATATAATCCCGAACCTTATCCCACGGAACGGCAAATCCGGCACCATGGGCACAAAAAACAGATCCCGTAGGGTTTTCAAAATCATTTTCAGGATCATACCCTATGCGCTCTATAATTTCCGACGCATTATGACAGGGGGCATAACCGCTTAAACTGCAGGAAAGCCGTCCATAGCCTTTCGTGTATGCAACAACCGCCATCTGATAGTCCCGCATCGTTGCCACCGGTGCCCGCCCGGTAACCAGCGTCAGCTCCCCTTCCGGCTCCGGCGGATTAAATTCCCCGTACATTTTCTGGATATCTGCAAGCGCACGTCCCACATTTGGGGAAGGAATCTCCAGACGAAAATCATACCATGGCTCCAAAAGACGGTTTTGGGTACTGCGAAGCCCCTGCCTGACAGCTCTGTAAGTAGCCTGACGGAAATCCCCGCCTTCAGTATGCTTTGGATGGGCCCTGCCGGCCACCAGCGTAATCCTCATATCCGTAATTTCAGAACCGGTAAGGACACCGACATGACGTTTTTCTTCCAAATGGGTGCGCACAAGACGCTGCCAGTTTTTATCCAGCACATCCTCGCTGCAGTTTGTTTCAAATACAAGACCGCTCCCCACAGGTAAAGGTTCCAGCAGAAGATGAACCTCGGCATAGTGTCTTAAAGGTTCAAAATGTCCAACACCTTCAACTGGCTCTGTAATTGTCTCCTTGTAAACAATACTGCCGGAGCCGAAGTCAACATCAACCCCAAAGCGCTGGGCAATCAGACTTTTTAAAATTTCGATCTGTACCTCCCCCATGACCTGAGCATGGATCTCCCCTGTGCGATCATTCCATACAATATGCAGCTGAGGATCTTCCTCCTCCAGCTGTTTCAGCCTCAGGAACAATTCATGGACATTACATCCATCCGGCAAAATCAGCGCATAATTAAGTACGGGCGACAAAATCGGCTGATCGGCCATTGTCTCAATCCCCAGTCCCTGACCGGCTCCGGTTTGAGTCAGCCCGGTCACGGCGCAGATCATCCCGCTCCAGGCTTCGCTGACCGGTCTGAACTGAGCGCCGGAATAAATCCGGATCTGATCTACTTTTTCCTCAGTTTCATTTCCATGATTTTGTCCGCCAATCACCTGCTTAACCTTCAGACAGCCGCCGGTAATTTTCAGATGGGTCAGCCTGTTTCCTTTTTCATCTCTGGAAATCTTAAATACTCTGGCACCAAAGGTTTCCTGGCGCACAGGTTCCTCCATATAGCAGGAAATCCCCTCTAAAAGCTCACGAACCCCGGTCATTTTCAATGCTGAGCCAAAGTAAACCGGAAATATTTTTCGCTCAGCAATGGCGCGCCGGATCGCCGCGGTTTCAAGCGTTCCGTTTTCCAGATACGCTTCCAGCAAAGCTTCATCACAGACCGCCATATTTTCCATAAACACCGATGCCGGCTGTTTGGGCCCAGCATCCACACAATGATCACTGAGCCGTGCGCAGAGCTGATCCAGCAGCTGCTCCCGATGAATACCCGGCTGGTCCATTTTATTGACAAATAAAAAAACAGGAATATGATAACTGTCCAGCAGCTTCCACAGTGTCTGCACATGCCCCTGAACACCGTCCGCTCCGCTGATCACCAAAATGGCATAATCCAGTACCTGAAGGGTCCGCTCCATTTCTGTAGAAAAATCCACATGTCCCGGGGTATCCAAAAGGGTCACCGCCCAGTCCCCCATTTCAAAGACCGCCTGTTTGGAAAAAATGGTAATTCCCCGCTCACGTTCCAGACTGTCTGTATCCAAAAATGCATCCTGGTGATCCACTCTGCCCGGCTTTTTAATGCTTCCTGTAAGATATAAAATGCTTTCCGCCAGTGTGGTTTTCCCGGCATCCACATGGGCCAAAATCCCCATACATATATGTTTCAATGGCTGTTGTCCCGACTTTTCTTTTTTCTTTACGGATGTATTTTCCATGAAAATACCCCTTTCTGCGAATTGTAATATCGTGAATATCATATCACAGAAAGGGGTATTCTTCCAGCCAATCTTCAGGCATATGCCAAGACCGGTCAAAACGCTATGCTATTATTATACGCTTAAAATCTGGTATCTTCCCGTCCACAGAAAGGATCTACAGGGCTCTTGCCCTTAAACGGGCTTTTGCCTGTGATTTTATCTGCAACCGCTGAAATCACAAACTCACTGTCTGTATAGGCGTTGATAAATGTACGGATTTCCGGAACATCAATCAGATGGTAGGGGTTTGCAAAGCTGACAGCCATTGTCGGAATCTCTGCAGAAAACCATGGTGTGTTGCTGCCGCCAAGACCGCCCTTCCAGGAAAGACGGACAACGGTGTTATTGGATGCTGTCGGGAAGTCGAAGGCATACAATGCCAGATCATAATTTTCCTTAAAACCTTTAACCGTGATCGGCTGGTCAGAAATATAACCGCCCTCTGGTGGATCAAGAACCGTAAATCCCCGGCCTTCCAGCTCTTTTTTCAGTTTCTCGTGAAGTCCTGTTGTCTCTCCGAAATAGCCGCCGCCCTCGGATGTAAAAAGTGCCACACGGGGATATTTTTCAGGAGTCACAGGCAAAAGGTTCTGTGTATCCTTTACAAGTGTTACGGATTTATCTGCACAGTCTTTTGCCCACTGAACAAACTGAGGATTTCTCAGCTCCTTCAATGCCTCAGGCCCTGGGACAAGCGTTCCCTGCTTCTGTTTTTTGTGAAGCTTTAAGGACGCTTTAAGAGCCAGAATTCTTGTCAGTGCCTCATGAAGACGTTCCTCGGTAATGACACCGTTTTTATAACCGTCCATCATAAACTGATAATCCTCATCAAAGCTCTTATTGAACAGGAACATATCACAGCCAATAGCGATTGTATAAGGCACAGCCTTCGCTCTTTCCATGGCACAGGTATAACCCAGCATTGGTGTAGCATCAGTCACAATCATACCGTTAAAGCCCAGTTTTTCTCTTAAAAGTCCAGTCACAAGTTCCCTGGACTGTGTTGCAGGACGGTAAAGTGCCTCACCGCTAAGCTCAGGATTCAGCCGTTTAACCCATGCAGGCTGCGCAATATGGCCAACCATCACTGTCTGAGCCCCCTGATCGATCAGGCCTTTATAAATCATTCCATAAGAATCCATCCACGCATCTGCAGATAAAGCGTTTGTCGTGGTGTGAAGATGCTGGTCACGTTCATCCGTTCCATCGCCCGGGAAATGTTTAATGGATACCGCAACACCGGCTTCTGCGGCGCCTTTAAGGTATCCGGATGCAAATCTTAAAACCCTGTGGGGATCGCTTCCAAAGGTTCTCAGGTTTGTGATCGGATTACGCCAGTTATAATCAATATCTACAATCGGCGCAAAACTCCAGTTAATTCCCGCAGCAGCACCCTCCTTACAGGAAATCAGCCCAAGATGATAGCCTTCTGTCTCATCATCTGTAGCCGCAGCCTGAAGGGGTTTTCCAAAGTTTGTTCCTTCCGCCACGGAACCGATACCGCCGGCTTCCAGATTCGCTGGCAGCAGCAGCGGAATTTTAGAATTTTCCTGGAGCCAGCGCTGAGTTTCCTGAATCTCTGCCGCGGGGCCGCTGCGGTACATAATTCCGGAAATATGTTTGTCCAACAGCTGTTTAAGCACAGCCTTATCGGTTGTAAAACCTACAGGGCAAAACAGCTGGCCAATCTTTTCCTCCAGACTCATTCCCTTTATCGTTTCTTCCACCCATTGGATATCCTCATCATCCAGATAAAAGGGCTTTCCTTTTAAATCAATCATACCTTCTCCTTTCTGTCCCTGGACAGACCCGAGTCCTGCCGTAAAAAGGGACATGTGCAAACCATTAGTCCAAAATTTTTTTACATAAGTATCCACAAAATGCTTCAACCTGACTACTATTTTATCAGATTTGACAGTATTATGGCAACTATTTAAATATTTTTTTATTTATTCCACCATATATTTTTATATTTTTTGTCAACGCCGCTTTTCCCAGCGAATGGCAAAGTCAACGGCCGCTGACTGTGTCTGTTCCGTACACAGCAGAACCCGCCCTGTACCGCCAAAGGTACGGTGGCCTGTTGTTTTTATGTAAACTGCACCCATGCCGCCTTTAAGACTGATGGTATGGGGACCGATCACCCGGATATCCCCCCAGGCAATGATACGGACCGGTTCATTAAAATAGGGCAGCACCTCACCCCCATCGCCCACAGCCTGTATACTGATCCTGGCAACATCATAGCTGTGTCCTTCCACCAGCTGTGTATGGTCGCAGGTTACTTCCAGCCTCACGCTGCGCACCGGGCCCCGAAGCACAGACAGCTTTTCTTCCCCACCGTCCGGCAGGCGCCTGCAGGCTTCAAACCGATAAACCGTCCCCTGGGGATCCCTGCCAATGATATATTTTTCATAAAGCCGGAAAAAATCTTCTCTTGTCAGATGATGAAGCCCCATCTTTCTGGCAATTTTTAACGAATATTTACCGGTAAAGGTATCTGGTCTGCAATCTGCTGCAGCCAGAAGCACTTCCTTTACGAAAGCAGCCCGCCCCCGGTTCATCCCTTCCCTGGTCACAAGCTGATCGCCGATCCAATCATCGATGCAGACCGGTGGATGCGGCAGATGTGGAAAATTTTCCCGATCCGGTTCAAATGTGTTCATATACACATCATTTTTGTACACATGTACCTTATCTGCATTTGTAAATATCCATAGCCGTCCCCGCTGTCCGCCTGGACCGTCGCCCACAGCCATGGATGGTGCCACCTGACATACAAGAGCCCCAAAATGTTGGCTTTTATAAACCGCAGCAGCCGGTTTGGGATTCCTGAACATATCCAAAACCCCGTGATAACAGATACCGTCCCCACTTCCAAAATCGCTCCGGGAATTATAGTCAAACATATCCCCGCAAAAACCCGCACCCACGCCCCAGTCTGCAAATATCGCATCTAAGGTGCTGGCATGACGCAGCGCATGATTGATCCTGGACCACTGAGGATCAAAGTTTTTAGAGGGATAGGGATAACCGTCGCAGGCTGTCACCACCTTTGCCCCTGCCAGATCTGCCGTTGTTCTGGACGGATCCAATTTAAGGGCCAGCGCATTGGTTCTGCGGCGCAAACTGTCATTTTCTTCCCATGCATCTGCCCCGATCCCCCACAAAATAACTGAAGGGTGATTACGATACTGGGTTATCATTTCCCGCACATTCCGGCAGATCATATTTTGCCGTCGCTTGTCTCCCGCTGTCCCCCATCCGGGAATTTCGGTGAAAACAAGCAGCCCCAGCTCGTCACAACGATCAACAAAATGCCGGGACTGCGGACAATGGGAAGTCCTTACAGCATTCACACCCAGCTCATTTTTCAAAATATCCGCATCCAGCTTCTGCATGGATGCCGGCATGGCATAACCCACATACGGAAAGCTTTGGTGACGGCCAAGCCCTACCAGCCTTACCTTTTGACGATTCAGATAAAAGCCGCCCTGCTTAAATTCTACATCCCTGAATCCAAAACGCAGCGTTCTGGCATCCCCGATCATCCCATCCGGCCGGCGAAGCAAAATCTCTGCGGTATACAGGTTGGGATGTCCTGTATCCCAGTAACGAATATCGGACAGTCTGAGCCTGGGACATAGCCGTCCCCGCTCCACAGCCTGTGTCATCCGACCGATACAGTTGTCCTCCTGATCAAAAACATAGACCTGCACAAGCCAGTCCTTCCAAAAAGCAGCCGGATCCCCATCAGCATTTTCCAAAGCAAACAGACGGATTCTGCAGGAAAGCAGGGCCTGCCCGGTAAGATCACCGTTACTGTCATAAATATTTTTCGTTCGAAGAAAAACATCATCAATTCCCCGGTCTCCTTTAACCTGAAGATAAACATCCCGGTAAATTCCTCCAAAGGTCATATCATCGGCAGACGTGCCAAAAGGCGGTATATTCAGCGCTTCCCGGCTGTCCACCCGAACGGCGATCCGGTTTTCCCGGCCATAGTTGACATAAGATGATATATCCAGTGTAAATGCCGTATATCCGCCCATATGCGCTCCTGCCTTGCGGCCATTTATAAAAACCTGAGCAAAATGAGCAACGCCTTCAAAAGTCAGAAGCAGACGGCGCCCTTTAAAATCCTGAGGCAGTGTGAGCATACGGACATAACCGCATACCCCCTGATAGTCCTCCGCGTTACAATAATTATATGATAAACAGACGTTGGTGTGCGGCAGACGCACCTTTTCTCCCTCAACATCCAATGAAGTTTTTAAACAGGCATCATTCCATGATTTATAAAAAGTCCATTGATCATTCAGATAAATTTTTCTCATAGAATCCCCTTTTCTATCGATAAACAAAGTTCTTTTATAGTATATCGAACAAAAGTCCTGTTTACAAGAAAATCGACAAGATTTTAGATTTTTTTAAACCATTCCATAACCTGTCCCCGGCTTAAGGGCTCCGGGCTGCACGGCTCAGAGCCAAATCAAAGGCCGGACCCCATGGATTCAGGGGTCCGGCGAAAAAACTCATTTTATATACAACGAAGCATTTTAAAGAAGCATCTTAACGAGCCATTCTAACGTCTGCCTGCATGACAGCCGCCGCCCGGACAAGAGCTGCAGCATCCGGAACAGCCCCCGCAGGATTTGCCGCGTTTTTTATTACGATAAATGCTTCTGATGACCAGCCCCATAAGGACGGCCAGAATAAGCAATACAATCATTGTCGACAAATTGGAAACAAAAAACTGAACCATAACATCGCCCTCCTTTAATGGTCTCAAAAATTATATGGCAGCCGGTGTGAAATCGTCTGCCGATACGCCCCAGCATTGCATCGCAATCCGGTCAGGCTTATGCGATGTTGGCCGGCCTCTGATTTCTACGTTCAGGTTAGCACTATCTAACTTCTTTGTCAACATTATTTTACATTAAATTGAAAATCTGATGACTTTATGTTATCCTATATGAAATGAGTGATTTACCGCTACTTTAGATCGAACAGGGGGATATTTATTTGAAAATTCACGAATCTGCAGAAAACTATCTGGAAACCATTCTTGTTCTCAGCAAAAGGCAGCCCTATGTACGCTCCATCGATATTGCCAATGAACTGGAATTTTCCAAACCAAGCGTCAGTGTTGCCATGAAAAATCTTCGTCAGAACGGTTACATTACGGTAGACGATGCCGGGCACATTGCCTTAACAGACAGCGGAAAACAGATTGCCGATACCATTTACGAACGCCACACCATTCTGTCCGGCTGGCTGACCACTCTCGGGGTTGATCCCACGGTAGCTTCCGAGGACGCCTGCCGAATCGAGCATGTGATCAGCAGTGAAAGCTTTGCCGCCATAAAAAAACATTTAAAAGAAACCTTTACGCAAAGGTAACAGCTCATTTTACCACGAATTTACCACGATTGAATGAGCCTTGATATGACATTCAACAATAACATGGGAGACACTACAAATTTATTGTGTAACTCCCATGTTTCCCTATCCAGATAACATCAGTATAAAACATTGTACCGTTATAAAACAGAAAAATTTTTTACGACTGTCTTGCTGTATCCATCTCAAATATACAATCCGTTATATTCATTGTAGATCTTCTGTGAGATACAAGGATAACCGTCCGATCCTTTGCGGATTCCTTCAGAGATTTAAGAATGATACCTTCATTGAGACTGTCCAGGTTACTTGTAGGCTCATCCAGAAGCATGAGCGGGGCATCGTGCAAAAAGGCTCTGGCCATCCCGATGCGCTGCCGTTCTCCGCCGGACAAAAGATCGCCCAATTCTCCTGTTTTCGTTTGATACCCATTGGGCAAAGACTGAATAAATTCATCTAAAGAGGCTTTTTTTGCAGCCTCCACAATTTCCTCCATGGAAGCACCCGGCTTTGCTACGGCAATATTCGCCTCAATTGTATCATTAAACAGATAAGTTTCCTGCGTCACATAGCTTTCCTGATCTCTTAAATTGGTTGTATTAATTTCACGCACATCTCTTTCAGACAAAAGCACCCTTCCCGAATCTACATCCCAAAAACGCATAAGCAGCTTCAGCAAAGTGGATTTACCAGAACCGCTGCGTCCATGAATACCGGTAATTTTTCCCTTTTCAAAGGCCGCACTGCAGTGGTTTAAGATTACCTCATCGTCGTAGCCAAAGGTCACATCATCGCATCGGGCACCGTTAAAGGCAATATCCGCTCCGTCAGTAATTTCACTGGTCTGACCAACTTCTTCCAGAATAGACAGCACACGCTCACCGCTGGCCAGCGTCTGATTCAGGTTATTGGACAAGCTGGATAAAGCCGCCACAGGGCCAAAGGAGCCCATCATGGCCACAGTACAGATAAAAATTTCTCCAAAATTCCCACTGTTATTTTGATAAAGCGCAACCATTAAAAATAACATACCAAACGATGAAAGCATAATCACCATATCTGTAACCGCTCTGGACGTACCGGCAATTTCTTTCAGCCGTTTCTCCTTTGCCGATAATTGCTGTGTTTTTTCCACCATCTCACGTTTTCTTTGTTCCCCCTGTCCGTAACGGATCGTCTCGGATATTCCACGAAGACTGTCCAATACAAAACTGTTAAGCTGGCCAAATTCTTCTCTGTATGCCATCCCTATATTTTTTGTCCGTCTCGAATTCCACAGGGGAAGTCCAACGCCCACAATCACATAGGCAGTCAGTGCAAACAAACCTGCCCAGAAATTTATAGAGCCAATAAAAAATACCATGATAAGTTCAGTCAAAAATGCAATACAAATCGGAGAAATCGTATGCGCATAAAAAACTTCCAAAAGCTCAATATCACTTGTGATAATGGAAATAAGATTTCCCTTATCCCGACCTTCCAGCTTCGCCGGTGCAAGCCCTCTCAATGCCGTAAATACCTTATGGCGAATCATTGCCAGCAGTTTAAAGGCAATATAATGGTTGCAGGCCTGCTCTCCGTAATGAAGGAGCCCCCTGGCAACAGCACAGATTAACATCACTGTCATCAGTGTACCCAACGACACCCCAGAGAAATCGGCATTGCCGGCCAACGCCGGTGGAAGGATTTTCAAAATTCCCTGCGCTGCAAAAATAGTCAGAAAGATCGCGCACAAATAGCCGACAACACCTAATATAACCGCACCAGCCATCACATGCATCAGTGGAGCCACCAGCCCGATTAATTTTCCCATAATTTGAATACCGCTTCTTCGTTTCATTGTACCTGACCTCCTTTGACTGCTTTAGTCGATACTGCATAATTTTCCAGGTACCGCTGCGCCGTGTACAGTTCTCTGTAAATCCCCTCTGCAGCCATCAGCTGTTCATGCGTCCCCTGTCCCACAATATGTCCCTGATCCATCACATAAATCTGATCTGCGTCGACAACATTAGCTAAACGATGGGAAATAAGAATCACTGTTTTTTCTCTGGCCAGTTTCCTTACAACTTCCATAATCTGCTCTTCGCTTTCCACATCAATATTCGATGTTGCTTCATCCAGAATATACACCGGTGTATCATGGAGCAGTGCTCTGGCCATAGCCAGACGCTGACACTGTCCGCCGGACAAATTGGAAGCCCGCTCCGTAAGTGTGGTCTCCAATCCGGCAAGGCCCGAAAAAAACGCCCACAGATTCACCTCTCGCAGGACATGTTCAAGTTCCTCATCCGTGGCCTCTGGTTTACCCATTCTCAGATTCTGGGCAACGGTTCCTTTAAAAAGATAACTGTTATGATTCACCAAAGTCACATTTTTCATCAAATTTTCTGTCCGTATGTCTGACAGACAGACACCTCCAATTTGAATATTACCGGTATAACCTTTATTTCTTCCGGTCAGCAGGGATGCAATGGTACTTTTGCCGCAGCCGGATTTTCCCACCAGCGCCACCAGAGTACCCTGTGGGATAGTCATGGAAATATCGTCTAAAATCTTTCGCCTTGGTGTATAACAAAAACCTACATTTTCCAGAGAAATCTCTACATTTTCCCCAACATTTAGGGTTCCGTCTGCCGGTTCCTCCATATCCAGAATTTTGAATATTTTATCACTGGCCGCCATACCGTTCATAGCGATATGGAAAAATGATCCCAACAGCCGTAAAGGGATAAAGAACTCAGAAGCCAGCAAAATAAGTGCAAAAGCGCCGGCAAAGTTTATCTGCCCCGACAGATATTCGCTGACAGTTACGGCCATACCGACAGCCGCCCCGCCATAGGCTACCAGATCCATCACACTGATGGAATTTAACTGCATCGTCAGCACCTTCATGGTAACTTTTCTGAAACGTTCAGCCTCCCTGTCCATTTCCTGGGACTTCATCTCATCGGACTGATAAATTTTCAAAGTTGTCAGCCCCTGAAGATTTTCCAGAAAGCTGTCTCCCAGCTCTGTATAAATTCCCCAGTACTTATGAAGCAGACGTTTTGCAAATTTCTGCACAGCCACAATGGAAACAGGAATCAAAGGCACACAAATCAGCAAAATCCCACTGGCTTTCAGACTGACAAAAGACAGCACAGCAAACAAGGTCATCGGTGCAAGCAGACTGTAGAACAACTGAGGAAGGTAGCTTCCAAAATAAATTTCCAGCTGTTCAATTCCTTCCACACTGACCTGAACAATTTCTGATGTCGCCGCCTTTTCATGATAAGACGGTCCAAGTTTCAGCAGTTTTTCATAAATCCGGGTCCGCAGAATGCGCTTCACATCCGAACTGGCCTTATAAGCAGCCTTCGCTGTCTGCTGATCACATACAAAACGGACAATCACCGCTCCGATCACAACCCCAGCCGTCAGTCCCACATCCTTTAACTCAAGATGTCCTTCCAAAATATGGCCAAGCAGCATACCGACCGCACCAACAGCCGCCATGTTGGCCAGCATGGCACACCACTGCCACAGCACATGGTAAACAATATATTTTTTAGAGTCTTTCAACAAATCCAGTAATCGTTTCTTAATCATTGGCCTCCTCCAGTTCTACAGGTATGGTCCTGATATGTTTTAAAAAATAGTAATACTTGAAAAAGAAGACAAAAATAATTGCCGTCCGGCCCACCACATTATCCATCATCAAAAATGCAATGAACAGTATGACCGATACCGGGAGAAGAATCATCATCTTTGTTTTAAGCGTCATTGACCGGTTTCTGACAAAACTGTCCAGATGTTTTTTATACAATCTGGTTCCCATAAACCATCCATGAAACCGCTTGGATCCCCTGGCCAGGCAAAATGATGCTAAAAGCAGAAACGGTGTGGTCGGCAAAACCGGAAGAATGACACCGATACAGCCCAATGCCATGCTGATTGTTCCCAACATGATCCAGATGATTCTTAAAGGATTTGTTTTCATTAAAGTGCCCCTTTCAACTTAATATTCATTCTTATTTGTACGATGTCTTTTGTGGTTCAAAAGTTAGAAATAGCTAACCCATGTTTAAAAAAAATTTTATCTATCCTATCTATTTTTAGCCTGTTTTCCGCAAAGACAGCCTACTTTAAGAACTCGTTAATTAGTTCAAACTAACATCAGATAGTATATACGATTGTTTCCCATTTGTCTATACCCATATTTAATAAATTTTATGACTTTATAAAATACAGCTATTAAAAATAGTGTATCCATTCTTCAAAACATGTGCTATCATATGAATGTGATCGAAGGCCATTAACGCTTTCTCAGTCACCATATACTTTAACAGAAAGTCAGGGAAATAGATGAATCACAAAATTGAACGCAATGATCCGTGCTGGTGCGGAAGCCAGAAAAAGTACAAGAAATGCCACATGGCATTTGACGAAAAGCTGCAGGAATTTGCAGACAAGGGTTATATTGTCCCTTCCAGAGAACTGATTAAAACTGCCAAACAGATCGAAAAAATCAAAGAAAGCTGTAAAATCAATAACGCGGTTCTGGATTATGTCGCCCAAAATATCCATGCCGGCATTTCCACCGAAGAAATTGACCGTATGGTTTACGAAAAAACAACCCAGCTGGGCGGTATCCCGGCCCCGTTAGGCTTCGATGGTTTTCCTAAAAGTGTGTGCACCTCGGTCAACGACCAGGTATGCCACGGCATTCCTTCCGAAACAGATATTCTTCAGGAAGGGGATATTATTAATGTAGATGTATCCACCATCTACAATGGCTATTATTCCGATGCTTCCAGAATGTTTTGTATCGGCCAGGTATCCGATGAAGCCAGACGTTTGGTGGATGTCACAAAAGAATGTGTTGAAATCGGTATTTCCATGGTGAAGCCATGGACCTGCCTTGGAGACATGGGACACGCAGTCCACGAACACGCCCTGAAAAATGGCTATACCATTGTCCCTGATATCGGCGGCCACGGGGTGGGTCTGGAATTTCACGAGGAGCCATGGGTCAGCTATGTAACCTTGCCTGATACGGAGATGCTGATGGTGCCTGGCATGATCTTCACTATTGAACCAATGGTCAATATGGGCACGGACGAAGTATTCGTTGATGCCGATAATGACTGGACAGTCTATACCGATGACGGCCAGCTGTCCGCACAGTGGGAAGTCACTGTACTCGTCACCGAAGACGGCTGTGAAGTCCTTGCCTGGTAAATCATATACAGAAGGATAATCAAAAAAACCGGAAAATCTGAAAATCAGATTTTCCGGAAACAAAAAAAGCGCGAGACGGGATTCGAACCCGCGACCCTCGCCTTGGCAAGGCGATACTCCACCACTGAGCCACTCGCGCATAAATAACTGTATCTAATTTCTGAAGCAAAGCTTTACCGCCTCAGCACAAATGATATATTATCATAAATCCCACAATCTGTCAATACTAAAAATGAATTTTTTGATAATTATCACAAAGCGGGTGATGGGAATCGAACCCACGTATTCAGCTTGGAAGGCTGATGTTCTACCATTGAACTACACCCGCATAGGGTTGGGTGGCTGTCTTGACGACAGCAAATATATTTTAAATGATAATGAATTCAATGTCAAGCACTTTTTTAACTTTCATATCCGCCATCATCACCGGATCATGGGCAATTCGCCGCTTCTGCGATCTGCCATAACCGAATGGATGGAGAAGGATTCGAACCTTCGAAGTCGTCGACAACAGATTTACAGTCT
>CAJKGK010000027.1 GCA_905199445.1 uncultured Lachnospiraceae bacterium
TGGCACCGGTTGGTGTAGGGCTTCTTCAGATTGTCAACGCCATGAAATATACAGGCAATTACGGTGCACTGTTTGCGGCAGTTATTATCGTATTCCTGCCTACATTTATCTTATATTTGTTTCTATCGGAAAAAATTATTGCCGGTGTTACAGGCGGCGGCATCAAAGGTTGATTTGGGCTGTATTGATTTACACAGCAATCCAGACCTTGTTATAGTCGCTGGCGTTCCTTTTCGGATATGCCTTTAATTGAAGAGGCATATTCCGAAGGCGTCATGCCTGTAATTTTTTTAAACTGTCGGGAAAAATAGTGGATCGAAGTGTAACCTAGCAGGTCGGAAATTTGTGTGAAATTCATATTTTTATTACGAATAAGTTCTTTGGCCATATCGATTTTCATACTGGAAAAGTAGTTAATCACACCGCAGTTATTGCGGTCGCGAAAAAGCTTCTGAGCCTTTGAACGGCCAACCAGGGTATCCCGGCAAAGTTCATCGATAGAAACATTCGTGTAGATATGCTGTTCCATATAGCTGATAATACGGTTATAGATTTCAGTATCCGCATTAAGGGTTGTCAGTTTCATGGACATGGGTGATCCTTCAACGTTTGCTGTATGACCTGTTTTATAATGCCTGAGCAGCAGGAGCAAAATCATCTCAATGGCCTGTTTGATCAGCTGCATGGATCCAAAGGGCATTTCCTGTTTTAAAATCAGTTTCTCCTGGTATGGATCGTCCAGCCGGCCTTCAAAAATTTGTCGGGCTTCTTTGATGACGATACCTAAAAGATTCCGTTCCTGCTCCGAAATATGGAGAATTTTTTCATTAAAAAATTCCATGGCCGGGGAATCACAGGCAAAGGATATAACTACCAGGTTGGGGGCGATTCGTCCATTGGCCCTCAGACTGTGAAATTCATTGGGTTTATGAAAGATAATTTCGCCTTTTTTTAATACATGGTTGACCTGACCGGCGGTGACTTCCACCTCACCTTTATCTACACATAAAAATTCCCAGAAATTATGGGTTTCACCGGCAAAACTGAAATCACTCATATATTCAAAATAGTGAATGGAATAGATTTTATCTACGGTTATTTCCTGAACTAATGTAACACTTTCGTAAGACATAAAGGTCTCCTTTCTAAGCGTGTACATACAAAAGATCATATGCACAAAAAAATTGCAAAAAACACAAAATATTTGTACGATAATAACTGACTACAGTATATACCTAAAAAGGGATTTTAGCAATAAATAAATTTTCTATAATAATTTTAGGAGGAATTCGTATGAAAAAACCGGTTTTGGTTATTATGGCAGCAGGAATGGGAAGCCGTTACGGCGGACTTAAACAGATTGATCCAATTGACGATCAGGGCCATATTATTATCGATTTTTCGATTTATGATGCCATTCGTGCCGGATTTGAAAAGTTGGTATTTATTATTAAAAAGGCGGATGAAAAGGATTTCATGGAGGTGATCGGAAACCGGATTTCAAAACAGATCGAGGTTGCTTTTGTTTACCAGGATCTGGAAAATATTCCGGAAGGATTTGAGGTGCCTGACGGCCGTAAAAAGCCATGGGGAACAGGTCATGCCATATTAAGCTGTAAAGGGGTTGTAGACGGACCGTTTGCGGTTATTAACGCAGATGATTATTACGGTCCCAGTGCCTTTAAGATGATTTATGATTATCTGAGTACCCATGAGGATGACGAATTTTACCGTTATACAATGGTCGGATATATTCTTGAAAACACATTGACCGAAAACGGTCATGTCGCCCGAGGGGTATGCGCTGTCAGTGAAACTGGTTATCTTCAGGAAATTCACGAGCGTACAAGAATTGAAAGGCATGGCGATTGTGCGGAATATACGGAAGATGACGGACAGACATGGACAAAGCTTCCTCAGGGAAGTACGGTGTCCATGAATATGTGGGGCTTTTCCGCCAGTATTTTTAACGAGCTGGATGATGCATTTGCTTCCTTCCTTAAAGAAAATATTAAAACAAATCCTTTAAAGTGTGAGTTCTTCCTGCCTTCTATGATTGAACAACTGCTTCGCCAGGGCAAGGCAACCGTTTCTGTTCTTAAATCAAAGGATCGCTGGTATGGCGTAACATACAGAGAAGATAAACCGGTTGTGATGGAAGCTATTGCTCAGCTAAAAACAGACGGACTTTATCCTGAAAACCTTTGGGAGGAATAAAAGATGAATCAAATGCTTATTCATGAAAAAGCCGATCAGGCCATCGGGCACTTTGCTGTCGCCGGTCAGTTCCTGGATCGTATGACTTACGGCAGCGGCCATATTAATGATACATATCTGGTAAAATTTAACCAGAAAGACGGCAGTGTGGTCCAATATATTTTACAGCGTATGAACCATGAAATTTTCCGAAAACCGGAAGAACTTATGGAAAATATCGCCGGGGTCACGGCTCATCTGAGGAAAAAAATTATTGAAGCCGGCGGCGATCCAGAGAGAGAAACACTAAATATTATACCGACAATCGAAGGGAAGCCCTATTATAAAGATGATGCAGGACTTTACTGGAGAATGTATAAGTTTATCAACGGTGCCACAAGCTATGACAGAGTGGAAAAACCGGATGATTTTTATCAGAGTGCAGTCACATTCGGACATTTTCAGAGACTTCTGGCAGATTATCCGGCATATACCCTTCATGAGACGATCACGGCTTTTCACGATACAGCCGCAAGATATCAGACTTTTTTACAGGCTGTCGAAGAAGATGTATGCCATCGTGCAGCCGATGTTCAGGCTGAGATTGAATTTGTGAAAAAGCATGAGGAAACAGCACATGTACTGATGGATATGCTAAATAACGGAGAATTACCGCTTCGAGTAACACATAATGATACAAAGCTGAATAACATTATGATTGATGATAAAACCGGCAAGGGCTTATGTGTGATTGATCTGGATACGGTAATGCCCGGACTTTCTATCAATGATTATGGAGATTCCATTCGTTTTGGTGCAAGTACAGGCGACGAGGATGAACCGGATTTGTCTAAGGTATGGGTTGACCTGGATTTATTTGAGGTTTATACAAAGGGCTTTATCGAGGGCTGCCATGGCAGTTTAACAGAAAATGAGCTGGCTATGCTGCCAATGGGTGCAAAAACCATGACATTTGAATGTGGTATGAGATTTTTGACTGATTATCTCCAGGGGGATACCTATTTTAAAATTCACCGTGAAGGCCATAATCTGGACCGCTGCAGAACTCAGTTTAAGCTGGTGGCAGATATGGAAGACAAGTGGGATCAGCTGCAGGCTATTGTTGAGAAATACGCTGTCCTCTAATGGGGTGGACTGATCCATTAAAGATGTAATCAAACCGCTTCAGATGACCTATGTTTATGTTGTCTGAGGTGGTTTTTTTGTATATTCTTTCTATTCGATTTCTATTTTAATTTTTGTGATAAATGGTACAATAATATAAGGGAAGGCTGTTTTGCTGCTTTAATTATCAATACTGGGAGGTAGATCTATGGGCAATAAATACACAGGTACACAGACCGAAAAAAACTTAAGAAATGCTTTTTCGGGGGAGTCTGAGGCGAGAAATAAATATACTTTTTTTGCATCTGTAGCCAAGAAAGAAGGCTATGAACAAATTGCAGCGCTATTTCAGGAAACTGCGGATAATGAAAAAGAACATGCAAAAATGTGGTTTAAAGAATTAAATGGAATTGGGAATACTCAGGATAATTTAAAGTCAGCAGCAGAAGGAGAAAACTATGAATGGACAGATATGTACGCCGGATTTGCAAAGACGGCAGAAGAAGAAGGTTTTCCGGAACTGGCTGCAAAATTTCGTATGGTTGCGGAGATTGAGAGATATCATGAGGAAAGGTACAGGGCATTATTAAAAAATGTGGAAACCGCACAGGTATTTCAAAAAAGCGAGGTCAAAGTCTGGGAATGCAGAAATTGTGGCCACATCGTTGTCGGTACAGGGGCCCCAAAGGTTTGTCCTGTATGTGCACATCCGCAAAGTTATTTTGAAATAAAAGCAGAAAATTATTAAATTTTAAAGACAAAACAGCATTCCTGCTTTGAAGATTACAAAAGATCGCCTTACCTTCCCTAAGATCAGGGGGTGTAAGGCGATCTTTTTGTAAATAGGACAGCGGCTATAGTAAAAACTTTTTTGCGGGCGTACAGATTCATTGACTTAAAAAGTAAATTTTTTTATAATATCACATATGGCGATTTGTCAATATACAAAAAGAGAAAGAGGTTTAAAATGAAGGGAGATTTAACCCGGGGACCGGTTATGAAATCGATGCTGTGTTTTGCCGTCCCCATGATTTTGGGCAATATTTTACAGCAGTGTTATAATATTGCAGATACACTGATTGTGGGACAGTTTCTTGGACCGGATGCCCTTGCAGCCGTAGGGTCGGCTTTTACACTGATGACCTTTCTCACATCGATTTTACTTGGGCTGTGCATGGGCAGCGGTGCAGTGTTTTCCATAAGATTTGGGCAGAAAAATATGGATGAACTAAAAGCGGCCATGTGTGCATCCTTTGTCCTTATTGCAGTGCTTACATTTATCCTTAATCTTGCGGCCTTTATGCTTATGGATTGGATCGGTATCTTTTTGAATGTGCCTGAAACTGTGTGGCCGATGATGCGCCAGTATCTGATCGTCATATTTACAGGTATTGGAGCTACTTTTTTATATAATTATTTTGCTTCATTATTAAGATCCGTAGGAAATTCTGTTATTCCTTTAGTCTTTCTGGGACTTTCCTCAGTCCTTAATATTATTCTTGACCTTTATTTTGTCCTTGGATTGGATAAAGGTGTGACCGGAGCTGCACAGGCTACGGTTATTTCCCAATATGTATCTGGCTTGGGGATTGCTTTTTATACATGGAAATACTTTCCGGAGCTTAGAATCAGCCGGAAATACTGCCGTATAAAGTGGGAATGCATTAAAGAAATTTCAAGTTTTTCTGTACTGACCTGTATTCAGCAGTCTGTGATGAATCTGGGCATCCTTATGGTTCAGGGGCTAGTCAACAGCTTTGGGCCAACGGTTATGGCAGCCTTTGCGGCTGCTGTCAAAATCGATGCTTTTGCCTATATGCCGGTTCAGGATTTTGGTAATGCATTTTCCACATTTATTGCTCAGAATTATGGAGCAGGAAAAGGAGAACGCATCCGTTCCGGATTAAAGGGGGCCGTCATTGCCTCCATGATTTTTTGTATCATTGTTTCCGGGGCTGTATGGCTGTTTGCCCGCCCATTGATGATGATTTTTGTCAATGCCGGTGAGACGGCGATTATTGCTGAGGGTGTTGCATATTTACATATTGAAGGTGCTTTTTACTGTGGTATTGGCTGTCTGTTTTTACTTTATGGACTGTATAGAGCACTGGGAAGACCAGGTATGTCGGTTGTGCTTACCGTATTTTCTCTGGGCACAAGGGTCGTACTGGCCTATACACTTTCTGCTATACCGGCTGTCGGTGTGGCTGGAATCTGGTGGTCCGTACCTATTGGCTGGTTTTTGGCCGATGCGGTTGGTCTGATTTATTATAGAATAAGGAAAAAACAGCTTATTCCGGACTGCCAACCAATGCAGAAACATTGATGGCCTCAAATGTAAAATTATCATTTGATAGAATCAATAAAAAATTATTAAAATACATGAAAAAATACTTGCCTTGGAGTACACTCCAGGGACTAGAATAAAACCAGATGCGTATAAGCTGAAAATAAGCGATTAAAGTGGAGGCAGACAAAATGGAAAAAGTAATCGCAAACCAGAATTTTGACGAAGAAAGGGCGCTGTATCATCTAAAAGACACTGTTGTAGAGCATTGCCGATTTTCAGGGCCTGCAGATGGGGAATCCGTTTTAAAAGAAGCCCGCAATATCAAAGTCAAGAACTGCAGTTTTTCATTAAGATATCCCCTGTGGCACGATGAGGGGTTTGAACTTATTGATTCTTCTATGGATGAACTGACCCGGGCCCCGATCTGGTATGCGTCCAGGGGGCGTATGATTAACTGTGACATTCATGGTATCAAATGTCTGAGAGAATGTCAGGATATTGATGTGGCATACAGCCATATTCATTCCCCGGAATTTGGGTGGAAATGCAGACAGATCCATGTACAGGATTCAGAAATAGAGTCCGAATACTTATTTTTAGACAGCAGTGATGTTTTGGTTGATAATCTGAAGATGAAAGGCAAGTATTCTTTTCAGTATATGCATCATTTGGAAATTAAAAATTCTGTTCTAGATACAAAGGATGCATTCTGGCACAGTACCAATGTAACTGTCAGAGACAGCATTGTCAAAGGGGAGTATCTGGGATGGTTTTCGGATGGACTGACACTGATTAACTGCCGGATTACAGGAACTCAGCCGCTTTGCTATTGTAAAAACCTTAAGCTTGTAAACTGCATTATGGAAGAAACCGACCTTGCTTTTGAGTATTCAGATGTGGATGCGGATATTGACGGAAATATTTTATCGGTGAAAAATCCCAAATCCGGTATCATTCGTGCAGACAGTATTGGACAGATCATACTGGAAGATTCGATTATGGAAAGCCAGGCCCGTATCGTAACATCAAAATCTGGATTACAATTAAAAATTTAATCAATCCATGCTTTGGAGCCAGTAAACTTGTGAACCTTTTTCACAGTTTGCCGGCTCTGTTTTTTTGCAGCTTACTTTTTGCTGCCGTTTGATTGATACCCCGGTTTTTCCGGTCAATTGATTCATATACCAGATAAAGCGAATGGATTAAAAAAATTTTTTATACCATGCTGTGATATTTTAATTTCGTAAAAATCAGGCAGTCTGTTGCTCCTATGAATTTAAAACAGCTGCCGGATAGATGAAAGGAGTGCCGGATCATGGAAAATTATATGCTGCCTCTGGCCGGAGCCGATGAGGTAGGGGCTTCCGCCTATTTTGTCAACATAGACGGGGTTAAAATTTTGTTTGATGCAGGGGCCAGAACCGGTGGTTCACTGAAATTTCCTGATTATGTGATATTAAAGGAAGTGTTGGGGGGCTATGACGGGCTGGATTATATTATTTTAAGTCATGCCCATTATGATCATATTGGCTCACTGGCATTTATCGGTTCCTGTGCCCCTAAGGCCTGTATTTTGGCAACCCCTCAGACAAAAGCACTTACCGCTTTACAGTTACTTGACGGCGGGCGGATTGGCTGTGAAGGGGAAAGTGATGTCTTGCTGCAGGCCAAGTACAGTCAGGCTGAGTCGGTAATGAACAGAATTTTGGAGCAGCCTGTGTGTTTGCCCCATAAAACCAACCGATGCGAAATTACATTTTATCCTGCAGGTCATATGGCCGGAGCTGTGATGACCTGTGTGCGAACTAAGAATCACTGCATTTTTTATACCGGAGATTTTAGCTGGGAAACAAGATCCGGGATCAATGGAATAAAACTTCCCGGACAGTTAAAGCCAGACCTGCTGATTTTAAATGCAACAAAGGCATATTGCACAGAGCCTAAATGTGGGCCGGATGAAGATGCGCTCACAGGAAAAATTCAGGGACTTATAAATAAATTTCCAAGGGTCCTTATTCATTCGTCAGGGGTTGCCAAGCAGCAGGAGCTTTTGGACTTTATGCGTCAACATGATTTCAATAGACCTGTTTATATGGATGCTCAGATGGAAACTGTCGGTGAAGCCCTGAGCTGTATGGGTTACCCTATGGGCAGTCCCTGGATGTTTGGCAGTGCTTCGAATCTGCATGTTCCCCATATACTTCTGGGAACCCGTGGGCACAAATATGGGTATGCGTCTTTAAATTTTGATCAGTATACCCTTCATGCCACACCATCTCAGCTGGGGCTTATTTTAAAACTACTGAATCCTCAAAAGACGCTGCTGACCCATACCTGCCCAAGGGGAAAGGGGCTGCCTGCCTGTGTGGAGCCCAACGATCATTTAATTATTCAGGCAGAAAACGGAAGAATATATAATTTTTAGTGAATGAAAGTGAGGCTGTGATCATGAAATATATGTGGATTTACAGAGATATTATGGACAGAGAAAAGGTAAGAGCGGCCAGGGAGCTGGTAAAGCTTCAGTCTAAAGATCGGATTCTGGGCGAGTGGAAAGCTATTTTGGGGGCATTTCTCTATGGCGATAAGCCTGAAGATTTTGTGGCAGAACACCTTCAAAAGGATTATCGGATTCATTTAAGCGCAAAGGACTATGAAATCTTCATGGAAAAGGTAAATCTGAATTCCCCGCAAAAGCGGTCCTATATTCTTGGGGAGATGAAATCAGTTGCCCAGATACTGAAAAAAGCTTTGGACGGGGATACGGAAGCCGTAAAAAATTTTGCAGATTTTACAGCGGTTATGGCAGAACAGGATCCCCATTCCCGAAGACTGTTTTTTAAGGCGAAATATTTGATTGTATACCTGACAGCCGTTGACGATACGTTTAAAAATCCTAAAGATCAGGTGATTATGGAAAGTTACGGTGAGCGTTACTGCGAACATATTTTCCGGGAGTTAAAAAAACGGCTTTTTGAGGCCATGAATGTACGCTGTACAAGAAAAAGTACAAGCGAAGTTTTAAAAATGACAGAACAGGTATTTCGTCAGGCGGATTCACAGTCCGGAAATACGGAGCTGGAACGTCTCCGATTTATGAATGAGAACTATAAAAACAGCCTGCAGCTTTTACAGTCCATGCTTGATGAACTTAAAGAGACGGTTCAGACCGAGGCTGCCGCCGCTAAAGCTGAGGCGGTATCTGAGTTTTTCGGCCAGATGAATTCAGAAACTTACGGAAAACTTCTGGACAGTGTGCTGATTGTGGATGAGATTCTTTCCAAAGCCCGGTCTCAGGGTGCTGTGATTGAACCCAGGTTTATGCCACTGACCATTATTTTTATGCAGCTTTCCAGATTTATAAAAGACTTTGGTATTAAAGCCGTGGAGCAGAAGGGACGCAGATTTGAGGTTTTTTACGAAGATATTGAAAATATGAGTTATTTAGGTGACCCTTTTGAAGCAGATGATGACATTCGTACCGTGGAAGTTGTCAGTCCTGGCTGGCGGTATAAAGATGTGGTTATTTCCCAGCCTGTTGTAAGACAGATTGAAGAGGATGCGGATTAAAAAAATATTTTTCAGCCTCCGGTTTATGATTGAAACATCAAGAAATACAGGAGGTACTTTTAGAATGGAAAATACAAGAAATTACTATTACAGCATTGATTTGGGAACAACAAATTCAGTTATGGCTTATGCCAATATGACAGGGCGCGGTATACGCCCTGTTGTCCTTGACATTGACCGAAAAAACGCCGCAGGCAGCCGGTCCAGGGATAAACTTTTGCCGTCTGTTGTGTTCTACTATAAAGATAATCAGGGACATATGCAACCTGAAGTCGGAGATTATGCAAAAAGCCGTTATGGCACCAAATATGGATATGTATGCAAATCTGTAAAATCTTTGATGGGAACCAGTGACTGTGTTGAGCTGAATACAGACATTCCAGATCAGACACCGGCCCAGGTATCTTCAAGAATTTTAGCCCATATGCTGTCATCTGCAAAAAAACGAATGTTTCAGGAGGATATTTCAGATGTGATTATTACGGTGCCTGCCTCCTTTGACTGGGATCAGTGTCAGGCAACCCTTGAAGCTGCCAGGCTGGCCGGGATTCAGGTGGACAATACCCATGATGTTCTTCTTTATGAACCTAAAGCCGTTATCTATGATTTCCTCCAGATGCAGGAAAACGGCGAAATTCCTGATGGACTCATTAATCTTTCTAAACCGAAAAATATACTGGTATTTGACCTGGGCGGAGGGACATTGGATGTATCTGTTCATCGGGCCGGGTATAATCAAAAGCAGATCTTAGATATTGAGGATATTGCGATTTCCAGATATAGCCGCATCGGAGGGGATGATTTTGATGAGCTTTTAGCCCTGGAAATGCTTAAGCGGTTTGAAACCATGAATGGTATTGTTGTTCCTGTGCGCCGCCGGGATGAGGTTATGTGCCGTTTGCGCCGTCTGGCGGAAAAACTGAAAATGGATATTTCCAATGACTATGAGCAGGCATTGAGCGCCGGGCAGTGTATTGGTGATGATTATTACGAAACTGTCATGGAAATTAATCTTTATGATGCCTACTCCTATTCAGATATGTTTACAAAAGGTGATATTGATCGAATCATTGCACCGATACTGGGCTGTGATTACGAAAAATCTCATGTGTCCAAAATCGATACCCTGAAAGCGTCGGATATGAATAATATTATTTATCCCATTTTGGATGTTCTGGCTAAAGCCGGCCCTGACTGTGTCATCGATACAGTCATTTTAAACGGAGGGATGACGAAGTTTTATGGCGTTAAGGAACGTATCGAAAAATTTTTCGGTTTTCGTGCTCTGATTACGGCAGATCCGGATCTGGCTGTTGCCCGGGGCGGCGTGTATTATCACTACTGTCTTCATAAATATCAGATTCATCGGTCACAAAACTTATCAGACAGAGATTTTAGTGGAAAAAGGGCTGTATTTAATACAGGAACAATCATGAATGATGATGTGAATATTGGACTTCGCGGTCAGTATGTCAGTCGTCTGATACAGGCCGGGACACGGCTGCCATATAATTCCGGGGAAATTACCGGCAGATTTTTTATCAGCAGTCAAAATGGCGGTGAAACGGATTGTATTCCATTGGATTTGTTCCTGGGCCGTGGACAGACAAAGAATCTGCCAAACCGGCGGATCGCCAGAAGAATGATTCGTTTTTCAAAAAGCTATCCTTCAGGGACACCGGTCAGTTTAAATATTGATGTGGATCAGATGCGGATGATGACTGTTGAAGCCTGGATTACCGGACAGCCCAAACAAAGCGCTGTGATCGAAATCGATACCACCGGTTCCCCCAATATACCCCTGGAAAAGACAGGCGGGCGGCTTAATGTCAGCGAGCTTTTGGATCTTAATGCGAAAGGTGAATTAAATGAAATCCGAATGCTTTACGAGCAGATTAAAACATCCAGAAAAAAGGAAAATCTTTATAATAGAATCAATGAACGTATAGAACAGATCGGCCGGGCAAAAAATCCGGAAGCCTTTTTTGAACCTTTGATGGCTATGGCCCAAAACTGTTATCAGAATGAGTTGCTCTTAGGCTATTTATATAATATTGCCCAGAAGCTTTGCGGCGGTTTCACATCCGGACAAAAAAACAGACTGGAAAAATTATGTGCCAGACATTTCTCGTCGGAAGGATCCTTTGTACGACAGAATGTATATGTACAGAGAAAAGCGCTGGATTTAACCGCAGTTTTGAATCCGGATTTTCTGGAAAGCTACAAACAGTGGTTAAATAATCGCACCGTTTTCGGGGACATTGTTTACGCGCTGTATGAAAATGCCCTTCTTTTTGAGATGAATGACCAAAAAGTATTAGCCTTTATGAAAGACTGCACGGTGTCCAGGTTATCACCGAGATGCGTCCAGGCCTTGATTCGGCGTTTTGGCGTGAACGGGGACAGAAGTCATCAGCATATGCTGAAAAATATCGTGAAAAGTACGGCAGACTATGTGATCAGTGAAGATTGTATTCATCCTAAATACTATCTGCTTCTTTTGGCACAGCTTTGTACAGCCGTGATGCCAAATCCGCTGCGTGATCATAAAAAGCTGATGCGTCAGGTTCGTCAGGCCCTGGATCAGTTTTTTGAAAACCAGCCCAAGGACGATTTTTATGACGCAGTCAATGATCTCTGGAATGGTATTTCCCTTACCGAAGACAGGCAGCTGGCCATAGATCCTTATTTATAAAATATATGGAAGTGCATGGAGGTGAATTTATGTTTAAGTCGAATAAAGATCTAATGTCCACAGGTTTTATTGATGGATGGATGGCAGAGAAAGCAAAAAATCCGGGGCGTCCGGTTCCCGTTTTATATAACTACACAATGGAGGAGGCGTTTGAAACTGGCCAGTATATGGCCGGTCTCCTGGAACAGGAAAATTTTGAGTTTTTTGGTGAAAATCATGTGGTCTATTATAACCTGGAATATATGCCTGTATTTATGCACAAATTTCCGGCACTTGCTGCTTTGGATGCGTTTCTCAACTACGACGCCGCAGCTTTTGGTGCCTTTAGGGGCGTTCTTGTGTTAAATCTCTCGGACTGGTATTTTCATGAAGCCATGGATTCTTTTGACCTTTTGATGAAATATTTGTGGGATCAAAAAGAGGATTTATGCTATGTAATTGTTACTAAAGGTCAGGTGGGCAGCAGTTTTGCCCGATCTATAGGAAAATATTTTGATGTACTGGAACTTGAAAAGGCAGGTGAGCTTTCATGAAAAAGTATGAATGCTTTTACAGACAATATATTGGAGAACGACAAAGCGGCGGCTTTGCAAGACCTGGGGATGTGCTTGACAGCCTTAAAAAGATTGACCTGAAAGCCGGCCATTTTGACTTCGGCGGATTTCCGCTTGTTTCTGACGGCAAAAGTGCATGGATTGATGATCAAAATGGCCATGTGCTTATCGATGGCTCTACGGATACAGGAAAATCCAGGCGTTTTATAATGCCTCTGATTAAGATGCTGCTTCGGGCAGGACACAGTATTGTGTGTCTGGATGATAAGGGGGAGCTGTATGATGAAACAAGTGGTGAGGCCAAGGCTCTGGGGTATGATCTGGTTGTTTTAAATTTAAGAACAATGCGCTCCGGAGACCAGTGGAATCCGCTGACCCTTATAAGGGAAGCCTATTTTTCCCATGACAAGGAGCTGGCTTCTGGGCTAATTAATGATTTTGTAAGGGAATTGGCGGCAGATGCCTTAAAAGACGAGCGCAGTGATTTTTGGAATAAAATGGCCATGGCGAAGGCCGGCAGTGATATCCATACAATGATGGAGTGCTTTCCAAAGGATTTTGTGAATCCGTCCAATCTGGTAACCATGTTGGCAGAAGAAAACTATGAGATTATGGAGTCATTTGTAGATATTCTTAATCCGACTTCAGAGGTTTATAAAAATTATTCCGGTGTATACAGCAGTGCAGAAAAAACAAGAGCTTCTCTGGAAGCCACCCTTCATTCTATGGTCAGCCTGTTTGTCAATGATCCAAAGCTAACCCGTTTTCTTGGGAAAAGTACCTTTGATATGAAGAATATTGCAAGGAAAAAAACCATTGTTTATCTCCAGACCGCAGGAGAAAAACCGGCATATCTAAAGGTGATTTCTCTGTTTGTGACCCAGCTGTTTCAGCTTTTGGATTTAATGGCTGATCAGATGGAAGGCCGGCGGCTTAAAAATACGGTTGATTTTGTCCTGGATGAATTTTCAACGCTGCCCCGCATGGATTGTATCACAACAGCCTTAACAACGGCACGCTCAAGGAATATACGGTTTTATATTGTGGTGCAGTCTATGGAACAGCTGATTGAAAAATACGGCAGAAGCGGTGCAGGAATTATCAGAGGCAACTGCCAGACATGGATTTATCTGTTTTCCAGGGAACTGGGCCTTTTAGATGAACTGTCAAAACTGGCCGGATACCGGCATACTGCGGCAGGTCCGGGAGAACCATTGCTTTCTATAGAGTCCCTTCAGCGGCTTCAAATGGGGCAGGCGCTTATTTTTCACAGAAGGCTGAAACCTTTTGTCAGTCAGATGCCGGATGTTTCTGCGTATGAAACCTTAAAAACTTTGACACCGGTATGTCAGCGGGTCATTGGTTCTAATCCGCCGCCAACAATTGATCTGAAAAAGGCCAAAGCGCTTTACCTTAGTGTGCGCGATCAAATGATGCCTTTTGGCAGTAAATGGCCGGTATTGGAAAAATTGATTGAACACCTAAAACTCAGTGGTAAAACAGAAAATCAGATGAACGACATGTTTGCCGTGGATCCGGAAGAACAATTCTGTGGGTGGAATGAAAATAATGATTTTGAAAAAATGTCCCTGCATTCGATTTTTAATGATATTTAAAATGAGTATTGCCGTGCAGGGGTAAAACAGGTAAAATAAATCTATTCTGGAAGTATAATGGGAGGATAAAAAATGAACTATAAACCAGAACCAATGGATACAAAGGATGTTGTTCTTTCTGAGGAATTATTAAAGCTGACAGAGCTTTTGGCAAAAAATACCCATGATGTCTGGGCTCAAAGCCGTTTGGGCGAGGGTTATGTCTATGGACCGGTAAGAGATGATCAGGCGAAAACCCATCCCTGTCTTGTGCCTTATGAAGCACTTCCTGAATCCGAAAAAGATTATGACAGAAATACAGCCTTGGAAACCATTAAACTGATCAAAAAACTGGGCTATGAAATCACACGGCTGCCAGAGCATAAACACCAAAACTGAATATAGGCGCTGTTAAATTAAATATTGGCATGCCTCTCTGTGAATGATATAATCATATTAGCTGTAATGGGATCAGTTTTTATTATATATTGCAGGGAGGTTTTTTCTTTGAATGAGCGCAGGATACAGGAACATAAAAATTGGGGACACAGGGATAGTAAAAGAGCACAGAAAGGTATTTTTGGAGGCGGAACCATAAGTCTGGATACTGCGGTCAAAGATCAGGCCGCACGTCCTTTAAAAGAATGGCTTGGATTCATCGAACGGTCACACCGGCCGATGGAATGGGAGGAATTTCTCTGTAAAATGTCTGTGGATGATCTGCTTCAAAGCCTTCATGTGATGCCTTTATATCAATATCTGATTAACTATCTGATTTTCAGATATAATTATGATAAAATTATGCCGGAGGTGGCTGATATTAAATTCAGAAAAGGACTGTTTGCCTATATTGATCATCAATATAATGGTGGAAGTTTGCCGGTCAAAGCTCAGGGCGATGATGACCTGCTCGGTGATCCGAAATCGTGGGAGCGGCTTTTGGACGAGCTTGTACTGCTGATGAAAACCGCTTTTGCCGAAAATGATTTTGGCGAAGGAGATGAGGATGCAAAGGGGGCTTTGACAAAAGAGGATTTAATTACGGATCAGCAGCTTAAAAATATGCTGACAAAGGAACCTAATGAAAAAGACAAGCTGATTGATATACATAAAAGAGATCGGATTTTTCGTCTGGCTCTGGGGCTGGCGCTTCCGGCCGAGGACGTGGAGCTGCTTATACAGACAGCGCTGCGCAGGCGTGGTTTTAATTATTACGACAGGGATGAATTTTTAATGTATTGTGTATTAAAGTACGAAAAGCACAGTCCCTACCGCTGCTACATGGCACTGCAAAGAGATTATGCCAAACTGCCCCGTCAGGAAAATGAAAAAGAATGGACCGGTCAGACCGTGGCCGTGCGCCGACTTGTGGATGATTTATTTCAGGATCATACGATTACAGAGATTTATACAGATGCGCTCAGTGATCAATATCGTGTGCTGAATCCTAAGATGAAACAGATTTTGATGAAGCATAAAGCGATCCATCCACGCCAGCGGACAGCTGTGGATGCTTTTATCCGACTGTATAACAGAGTATCTCAGCTTTACCAGAATGAAATGAATGCTTATCAGGGGACAATCCAAAGCTTTGTCGGTCATGGTCGGGGCTTTTTGGATGTATTCTATGATCCATCAGAAAAGGTAGAGATTCCTGAAGGCACATTGTTTTATGCTCAGGATAAAAGCGCTGTAAGCGGAAAAAATTATTTCAGGACCTTAAAAGATTATATTTTTGAAAAATCCGACGATGGCTTTGGCGAAGTCGACGTATGTGTTCAGGGCGTACTGGCTCAGGAGATTATGACAGATAAAAAGAAAACGCCTGGCTATCAGAAAAAGGGCGTGTACCTTGTGCCAAAAGCTGCGGATCTCAGAATCCGTACGATTCAGACGATCAGTACGCTTAAATATGTAGGGCATCCGGGGACAAGAGCCTACGCTCAGGGGCAGGTCAGGGTTTGCTGTCTGTGTGGTACAAAAATCAGTAAAAATACGATTTTTTAGGTTCAGGATGAATTAAAAAATATATATGAATACGAGGTGACCGAGGATGTTATAGCCAAAGCAAGTAAAACCATTGAAATCGTCAGTGTACATCCTCAGGGAGAAAAAGCCGATATATGTGCAAAAACAGGAACAATTACCGGAATAGAGCAGGATTTGCGGGGGGTATATTCGGTATCCAATCCAAAGCCGGTTCATGTTTTCAGAGAAGATACCTCCGATGCCGGCGGCCGTGATAAGCGTTCTGAATTCAGACGGTATTTGTATTATCAGGCACCGGAGGACATCTTATATGAACATATAACACCTGAATATATTGGAAAATGGTTTTATGATACAGAAATCAAGGATGATCGTTTTTCAAATATTTTTAACCAAAAGGCCAAATTTTCCCGGAAAAAAAATGAAATCCCGGAAGATGAAAAAGGCAGTCAGCCGGTTCGGCGCAGTGATCTGCTGACCATGGTATTTATGATCGTGTGCAGAGACGATTTTTGGGACAGAAGACATCAAGCATTAAAACAGGCAAGACCATATGAAGAAGTGCTTTCTTATTTTGTACTGCAAGCAGATAAAATTCTCAACCGCTGTGGTATGGGAGATTTTTATCTGGGCAATCCATATGAAGCGCTGCTGGCTTTTTTGATCATTACAGATACGCCGGTGGACTCTCTGAGAAACATATGGCGTGTGGCAAAGGACGGTGTAAAGAAAAATGGATGAAAAAATCCATCGAATTCCGCTGGAGGCAGGCGATGTTCTTGAACTGAATATGGAAAATTTCGGGTCTGATGCCGCGGTATGGAAGATCACCGTTGTTTCTTTAATCGGCAGGGGAAGTACATGTCTGTCGTATATGGTCAGAGCTCATATGGGAAAAAATCATACCATTTCCATGGTTATGAAGGAATTTTATCCAAAACTTAAAGACGATTCTCAGGAAATTCTCCGCAGAGGCAAAAAGCTGATTGTAAGTCAAGGGATCAGAGAAACATCTCAATATATAGAACTTCGGCAGTCCTTTGAAAAATCTTTTGAAATGCAGAATCGCCTGGCGGACAGCGATGCCATGGAAGTCATAGTAAAACCTTCAGGTATGGGAACTTACGGAGACAGTCTTTATATTTTAAGCAATAGCCATAAGGGCCATATATTATCGGAATATACCCCTGTTAATTTTGAAGAACGGCTGCATATGATTTATCGGTGCAGTGAGGCGGTTGGTTTGCTTCATGATCAGGGATATGTTTATCCCGATCTTAATCCTGGTAATATTCTTTGGATTGATTCAACTCAGACCGTGCGCTTTTTTGACATGGACAGCCTGATCGACTATAAACACCCCAAAAACATGGCGCAGATTCGTTACACGCCGCCGTATGCGGCACCGGAATTGAAGGAACTTAAATCTAACAGGGATATGAAAATTTACAGCATTTTGGGGCCGGGAATGGATATTTACGTCCTGGGCATCATTTTTTTTCAGCTGCTTTTTGGAAGAATTCCAGAAGAAAACGATCTTACATCTCCAACGCTGCTTCAAAACCTGCTTAAACAGGTGGATGCGTGCTGTGAAAAAAGAAATGTCCGTGATCTGATCTGTCATATACTGAAAAAAACAATGGCACCTTTGCCGGATTGTACTCAGATGGGCAAAGCGGAACTTTTTTGCAGGTATGACAGTACACAGGTGTTGTGCGAAGATCTGAACCGACTCCAGAATATGGTGACATCCCAGAACTTTATATCCAAAAAAAGTTATGCCACAACCAATTATATCATGAGCGTCTATAGATTTCTGGAAGAAAATCCGGTAACCGGATACATTAATTTGCTTAAACAGGAAAGAGTGCTGGATGTAACGATTGCCGGTACCCATCAGCTTCGTGAAGCTTTTTGCAAAGCTATTTTTTCCTGTGCCCAGCTGCCGGAAACAAAACTGTGTATACGCCTTGCTTCAACGGATGCAGTGGATTTTATGGAAAACCTTTTAAGGGAAAATCCAGAGCTTAAAAACGTGATCCGGATCCGTGAAAACGGAAAACAAAAAAATCTGAAGACGGACCCTGACCAGGTCTGGGAACGGCCTCTGGCGTTGTTTTTGGCAGATAATGTCACCGATGATGTGTCACTGGAACAGATTCTGTTAAAAAATCAGGCGGATGGATGTCGATATTTTGTATTGGTTGATCCAGTATCTACAATCAACATTTCAATGGCCAAAGCACTGGATCGCCATAAGACTTCAGGCAGCAGTCTGCTGATTGGCTGTGGCTGTGAAAAAAATGAGCCTGTGAGACAGATGGCAGAGCCGATGCGCGATGATTTTAACTGCAATGACTTTTGGAAGCCATCATCAGGGACTGTTATGGAGGCACTAAATACAAGAGCCAGATTTTGTTATGATGTGCAGGATTTCAAAACAAAGATTTACAGGCGGGGCCTGGATGTCCATGCGTTTTATACAAGAAGCCGTAATGAGCGGACATCCCATGAGGAAATTTCGGCCACTTACCGCAGCAGTCCCTATAACATGGAATCCTCCATGCGCTGTGCCCTGTCCATTGATTATAAAGTAGCCTGGCTGGGCATTGATCTGTCCAGCAGTTATGTAGCCTGGAATTTTTACGAGATGGTTTTAGATCCAGGGCGAGGCCTGGCGATGGAAAATTTTAAACGATTGGCTGATGCTGAGCATCGAGGCTGGTGTGGTTTTATGATTATGAATGGCTGGAGGTCACCTTCTATTGAGGAAATCCGCAGCTATTGTTTTCAGAACGGACATGATTTCAAAAATAAGGAACAGCGGCTTCATGTTTGTCTTCGGGAGAGCAGGCCGGATTCCACACTTTCAGGATTCACTCCTGCCCAGTGGGACAGCCTCACCCTGGAAGAAATCCAGCAGTTTAACCATTTGGATGCCCTTGACCGGATGAGTCTGATTTTACATAAACTGGCCGGGGAAAAGCATTCAGAACAGGCGCAGACAGAATTTAATGCATATGTAGACTATAAGCTTATGGATGGGGATATTATCCGGGGGATTCCTTCAATTATTTCAAAAACCCCTGTAAGCCGTGTCATCCGTCTGGTTCCGGATCGGCCCCATCCCATCTGGAGAGATATCCTTTCAGCCCTGTATCTTGTTCCAAAAGAATTGATTCTTATACCTGAAAAAGACGGGCAGGACAATGTTGCAGATATTTGCAGAGGTTTTAAAGGCGTGGCAAAGATGAGAGGGATTGTAACAAAAGTTATTGTCCGGCCTCTGGGTTCTGTAAGAAAAGGCAATCGTCTTTCCATCATGGATGTGACGGATCTGAATGCCCTGGAGCTGTCAGAGATTCAATCCACACCCCTTGGACAATTGCCTCAGGTTATGTTAAAGGCCTATTGCCTTACAGGACTTAACGGTTTTCCGGCAGCTGTCTATGCAAGAAAAATGCAGCTGTCTGCAGAAGAAATATTATGGTTGTGCAGAGAAAACCGGGTTGAATGGCCAGAAAAAAAACAGTCGCTGCAGCCATTTTGGGAGCCGGAATCTGAAAACATGGTTCAGGATATGCAGATTGTCAATGATCTGTGGGCGCTGTATGCCAATGGGAATCCCCTGATTTGGGATGCCATGGAAGTAGTGCTTAACCAGGCTTCAGGTGCAAAACATTGGCCTTTATACGTATCGTTGTCTTTAACGTCAGAGGACATGACTTCCTATGCGACAGAAAGTGTGACAAAAGCTGCACTTTGTCTTTGCGGATTGGATGATATTTACAGACAGATGGAGACCAAAGGCTGGATCAGCGCGTGCAGGCTGCCTGAAAATGATGAAGAATTACCGGTTTTTTTTGAGGCACATCCGTGGGCAGCAGATCCATTGCTTACACTTACTGGTCAGGCTGCCAAAAATCCATTGCGTCATCATTTTTATCTTTATTCTGAAACAACGGATACGGGAGCTGCCACAAATCCAGATGGTAAACAAAACAGTGGTGAATATACCGAGCTTCTGGACAAGAGCCTGTATGTGGATGCTGTTCTTACAGGAGATAAGGCCGGCGAAATTGCCTGCTTATTGGATACACTTTTTAAAACCGGATGCAAACGACCTTACACTCAGAAAATTTTACAAAATCTGAAAATTCATCCTAAAAACAGTGAACTTTCAGTTTCTTTCAGATATGCATCTCAGACAATACAGTATTGTCTTGAAAATAAAAACCGTCTGTTTTTGTCGGTTGTTTATTTTATACTGCGGCAGCAGGGGATTTTTGAAGACCTTTGTACCGGTACAGGGCGATATCTGATACCAGGAAGTGATTGTGTAGATTTAACCGGTGTCCGCCAGATGCAGACATGGTTTATCATGGCCCGAATTGATTTTCCAGATATTGAATCACTGTTAAAGCTGGAGCTTTTTACAAAAACCCACGGTATTCAAAGCCGCACGCTTGTGGTATTTTCAGGTGTTAAAAAACTGTCCAAACAGGAGCTTTATACGATCAGTCTGCTTAAACTGCAAGGGATTAGATGCATAAACTGGGCTGATGGGGATATGGTAAAGTTAAGGGCAGCCTTTAATGATGATGAAATGGTATAATTCGGAGACATTCACAATATGTGTTTACAGGAGAAAATATGGATAAATTTTTTCAATATCTGGGCATACTGACAGATATAGAATTCTTTCATCAAAAAGAAAATGGTTTTATCGACAGTGGCGCGGGACGCTGCAATCCGTTATGGCTCAGTCCGGAACTCAGAAAACAGCTGGTCAAAGCGGCTGACCGTCATCCGGATGTCCCTGCGGTCTGGTGTGATGCACAGATGATTTATTATATCTGTATATCGGACATGGTATCCGGCTATTATTTTGGCGGCCCTATATGTACAGTTTACATGACTGCAGATGAAAAACAAAAATACTTAAAATCTTATTGGACTGATCCGAATCAGGATTTGATATCTAAGGCAGTGATTCCTAATCTGTCGCTGGAAAAAATTGCTGCCTTAGCCGGAATATTATTTGATAAGCTCCACGGCCGGGTGTGTTCTATAGATGGGATTTATAAGACTAATGGGATTCAAAAGGAATCTGCGGAGGCTTCAGAAATTTTTGTTTTGCAAAACCCTTCGGATGACGAAGCAAATGACAGACATCACACCTATCAGGAGGAGATGGAACTGCTTAACTGTGTCAGGGAAGGCCGTTTTGAAGACATTGAAGCTGTGAGCAGACGCATGAAAAACAAAGTGGGAAAAGTTGCCCAAAATCCGCTGAATCAGGAACGGACCATTGCCATATGTTCTGTGACCCTTGTTACAAGAGCCGCCATAGAAGGCGGTGTGCCTCCGGTATTGGCTTATCAGGTCAGTGATCTTTATATTAACCGCATTGACCAGTGTCAAAATATACGTGAGATTCAAAACTGTTACAGGGAAAATATTTATCTTTTTACCCATATGGTGATGGATGAGCAAAGGAAAAAACAAACCTCCGGCTATGTGGAAAACTGCAAAAACTATATTCATAAAAATTATCAGCAAAATATAACCGTGGAAAGTGCAGCCGGATTTCTTGGAATCAGTTCCTCTTATCTGTCAAGGCTGTTTAAAAGGCAGACAGGGCAGACGGTTAAGAATTATCTTATGGCTTATCGGGTGGAGCAGGCGAAAAATTTATTGAAATATTCGGATGCCACACTGACCCAGATCAGTGATTACGTATGTTTTTATTCTCAAAGCCATTTCGGAAGTGTTTTTAGAAAATATACAGGGATGACCCCCAGACAATTTCGTGAAAAATACAAACAGATAAAACAATAAAAAAACAGACAGTCACTACAATAAATAATTAAACAGGTAAAGGAAGCGACAGCAATGGAGACAAAAGACCATATTTATCTTGCAGGACAATTAATAAGGCGAATGAAAAATAAGAGACGTTACAAACTGGCTTTCTGGGCCGGAAATTTTCTGCCTGATTTTAATCCTCTGACATACCTGACACGGGATGTAGGGGATCGGATTGGAGGCCACAGTTTTATTCACAAGCATAAAATATTTGAGCGCATTTTGCTGTCCGAAGGTCGTAACACTGTTCTGTGGTGGTTTAGGGCCGGAAGAATGGTTCACTATCTGACAGATTCCTTTACAAGAGCCCATCATCGAATCTTTGCCTATAGTGAAAAAGATCATGCGGCATATGAGAGAACCTTGCACCGTTATTTCAGACGCCATTTTAATGGACGAACATTGGATCGCCTGATGAATCTTAAAAACAGACAGTTCGATGGTCCGGGGGATGGAAAAGCTTTGCTGATGTATATCGACCGTCAGCATGAACGCTATTTGAGTAAATCTATGGATATCCAGGAAAATTATATTCAAAATGACTACAGATATATTATGACTGTTGCAGGAAGAATTTGCGGCGGACTGATTTCCCCTGAATCAATGATTTCAGGGGAGCGTTATTTCATCCATCGGAAGTTCTGAATTTTCATCTCGGGAAAGAAGGTCAAAACAGGTTTTCCTGTATTCATGGGGCGTCATATGAAATTGTTTTTTAAATTGCCTATAAAATTGGGAGGGATTGGAAAATCCCATGGATTCTGCAATTTCTTCCACAGTGTCGTCAGTCTGCAGCAGCAGATTGGCGGCTTTTTTCATGTAAATATACGTACAGTAGGAAAGAAGGGTCATCCCCGTATTTTGACGGAAAAGGCGGTTTAGATAATCACAGTTATAGTGGAACTGTGTCTGTATATCTTCACGGGAAAGACGACCGGAGGATGATTCAATATATTGAATCACGTTATCCAAAAGCCCCTGGGTTTTGAGTGTGATAAAACGGCATTCATACTGGGCCGGATCTGCCAGGGCATGCATCAGTCGGCAGAACATCCCATAAATCATAAGCCAGGTACCGGGACACTGGGCCCTGAGTTCATTTTTCATCCCCAGAAGGAGCAGTGCGATGTCTTCCTGCGGATGAACGCCAGCGTCCTGATCACGAAAGCGAAATTCTAAAAAACTGGCTGGGCAGGCGGGATTTTCTGGCTGATTTTCGTTGAAAAAGGCAGCCAGTGGACGGCAGTGTTTCGGATAAAGAGGGGCACTGCTTTTTGGATATCGTTCCAGGAAAATATCTGTAATACAACAGTAAAGTATAATAGAATCTGACTGCTGGATCTCTGCATGATGAATTTTTTGATTAAAAAGACAAACGTCACCTTCCTGGTAAGTGTATATACTGTCCTCAATTTGTATCTGTATGGTTCCCTTTTGAATGTACATCAATTCGTAATAGTCATGATTGTGCATGATTGGTGTGTTGGAATTTTCATGCTTTTTAGGCGTAATACAAAGAGACAGCTGATGGCGGGTACTGCAAAAGTCGATTGTCACGCAGTCCGGCCTATGGGTATAAAGAGAAAATGATAAAGGGTTTTTTAGCTTTCTGCTGGAACTGGCGTTGAGAGAAAGGATGACGCTGCTCAGTGTTTCCAAATCTACATTTTTGTCTAAAAGTTGTTCGATGTCTACATTTGTAATCATATTTTTTTCTCCAGGTCTGAAATTGCGATAATACCAAAAGGTCTAGTCGTTATACGGGATTGTGATAATGCATATAAATCTCTATAATTCAAAGTAACAACAGAGATAAAATCAATAAATATTTACTAAAATTATAGCAGAAATATGAAAGAAATCAACAAGGGTTTTAGCAATAGAACGGATGGATACTTGTCGAAAAATCATATAAAACAAAAAAGAGGAATTCACCTGAAAGGGGGCAGAAAAAAATCGGTGATGGGGGAAATGTTTATATGAGGAAACGACGCAAATATAAATTTTTCACAGAAAAATCAATTTCTTATGGAAGAAGGCTTTTTAGCAGAAGGGAGAAAAACGATGAATGCTTCGCAGGAAAAAAAGAAAAAGGAGTTATCAAAATGGCAGGCCGTTGTCGCTAAAGGTACACCTTCGTACTATTTGGTTTTAATGATTGTGATTGTAGGTATGGTATATATTGTAGATGAATTGACAAGCAACATTACCAGTACCGTACAGTCGTCGGTTGTCAATGATTTTTATGTCAGCAAAGGCGTGGATTTTAATACTGGTTTGTCCAATTTGTCTTTGATGATGATGCCGGCTTCAGTGTTTTATTTCATATTGCCGTTTTATAAATCATTGGCTGACAGATTTGGAAGAAAGCCGTTTTTGATCTTAAATACACTGGGAATGGCAACCGGAATGGCTATCCTTTGGTTTTCACCGAATATTTATGCCTATGTTGCAGGCTGTATGATTATTCGATTCTTTATTCCCAATGATATACAGGTTATGTATATCATGGAAGCTGCACCGGAAAAACACAGAGCAAAATTATGTTCGATCACCAAAGCCTGTGGGTATGTAGGTGTTAGTTCCATTCCGCTGCTTCGTCTTGTGATGATGAACAATGATGCCACAAAATGGCGCGAGATCTTTATTGTGCCGGTCATTGCAGGGATCGTGGTGGCTGTAATTTGTCTTGTGTTTATTAAAGAAACACCGGTATTTTTGAAACAGAGAATTGCAGCGCTTAAAACAGCTCTCGGAGAGGAAACCAATGAAGATGAAAAAACAGCTGCACCAAAGGGAAAGACAGGCGTATTTCATGCAATTAAATTTATTGCAACCCATAAACAGTTAAGATGGATTGCAATCAGTGCTTTTATTTTTGCTTGTTCGGTTTCAGTTACAGGGTATTATGAAGCGATTATGACAACCGGTGGGATGGAAACAGCCGAGGTTACACAGGCGCTGTTTATTTTCCCGCTTATGAATGCACTGTTCACACTGATCGGTGGATTTTTATCCGACCGTCTCGGAAGAAAACGTTCTTTATCAATTTTGGCAATCATCAGTATGGTGATGCTGGCACTGTTTATTTTGTCAGCAGGTACAGGTATGAATCCTTATGTTGTCGGCGGATTTTACGGCATATTTGTTGGATGCTTCTGGAGTGTCAGTGATCTTTTATACTTGATGCTGCCTGGTGAATCAACACCGACACATCTGCGTGCATCTGTACTGGGAACCATGTCCCTGGTTTTGTTTGCCGGATCAATGGCTTCTACACTGGTAATTTCTATTGCAATGCGTTTTGTTGATTCATTAGGACTGCTGTGTCTGGTTGTATGTGTGCCATTCCTTGTTTTGACACTTCTTCTCGTAATGTTTAAAGTAAGAGAAACAAAGGGTGTGGATATGGGAAAAGTTACAGGAGAAGAATAAGTAAAAACGAGCGTAGAAACAGTAAAAATATTGGCGCAGCGACTAAACTTGGAAGAAGGTATTGGAATGAAAGAAACAGTTACATTGGAAACCGTGCTTCAGGCGCTACATAAAAAAGTACCGAAAACTGTGACAAAACGGTCAAACAAAACTGCTTGCATTGCAATTTTAGACAATGGGTTGGCAGTATATGGTAAGGATAACGAAGAAGTTATAAAATTTTATTCCCGGGCCCAAACACTGGATCAGCGTTTCATTGATACCCGACAGGCTCAAATGTTATCATGGGAACATTTTTCTGTAGATACAGCCCTGGGCAGGGGGGAAGGCATTCGCCTTTTTTATCAGCAAAATTCCTTAATTTTGAAATGGGAGATCAGTCTGTATAATGATGGCAATGTGGTTTCCCAGATTTTCTTACATGATGAAAATCAATTAACGCAGACCCGCTATTTGGCACCGTTTGTAACCCCTTATCCCGATGGCGAAGGGCAGCCGTTGTTCCTGTCTCTGGATCAGAAAATGCTTGTCGTGCCCTACGATAATGATATGTGGCTCAGGTATGAATCATCCGTTCCGACCTGCGGAAGAAAAAGCTATGATGTAACGGCTATTTATGACGAAAAAAGTCTGGAAGGCCTGGTCATCGGAGCATTAGATTTTGATGTTTGGAAAAATGCAGTTTGCTGGAATGCTCATGATGCACGCAGTCTAAGTGCATACTGCGGTGTGGCGGATGCCGGAACCCATGATCTTTGCCCGCATACACCGGTGTGTGGGACATGGGTATCCTCCTCACGTTTTGTAATTTTTTGGTCTCAGGATATCCGCCAGGGAATGGAACAGTATGGAGATTTATGTAAGGCCATTACCCCGCCGCGTCCGTGGAAGTGTGAGAAAGTGCCATTTGGATGGAACAGTTATTCCGGTCTGGGAATGGGGCTGAAACTTTCTCACTGGCAGGAAGCCGGTGCATTTATGAAAACAGAACTTCCAAATTACTGTGACACAGATGGTGTTGCCTATGTAAACCTGGATGGTGCTTTCGGACTGGATGAAGAGGAAATCAAAAAAAGCATTGAAAAAATGCATGAACAGGGACAGAAAGCCGGATGGTATCTCAATCCCTGCAACTGGTTTCCTGCCCTTGCGATGATGCCGGCAGAGGGAACACAGGTCACTATGGGCGATTTGTTTTTAAAGGATTCTAAAGGGGATCTGATGCCGGCAGCCGACGGGACGGTACCATTAGATGTGACTCGTCCGGAATGGACATGTATGATTCGAACCCAGATCAGCCGCCTGGCTGATTTGGGGGTAGATTATATCAAATTTGATTTTCTTTCCCACGGTTCTGTGGAGGGTGCCCATAGCAAACCAGAATATACCGGACGTATGGCGCTTAACCATGCTTATCATGTCATTTCAGATGCGCTTGATAAGGTTGAACGTGAGATTTTTGTCAGTCTTTCCATTGCGCCTTTATTCCCCTATTTTTTGGGAAATGCCAGAAGATGCTGCTGTGATGCATTTGGTCATCACGAAGACGTGCGTTATGTGCTGAATGCGCTGAACTTTGCATGGTGGACAAACGGAAGATTATACCAATACAATGATCCGGATCATATTCCCTTATATCTGTCTGTCATTGACAAAAGAGAAGCCACAAGCATTGCAGAGGCCAGATCAAGATACTATTCCGGTGTCATTTCCGGAACTGTGATGATGCTCTCAGATAATTTTGGCCCGGAAGGTGATTCCCAGGTTATTGAAGCTTCCAGAAAGCGGGCAAAGTTGATTGCAAATGATGCACGGATCAATGAAATTGCCCGATGGGGCAAAGCCTTTGTACCTGTAGAATTAGGGGACGGGACAACACCTTATTATACATTAAGCTGCCATGGAAGATATTTTGCCGCTGTTTTTAATTTTTCAGAGGAAACAAGGACGCTTTCCTTTAATGCCGCTAAGGGAAATCTCCCAATAAAAGGAACATTCAAGGATGTATGCGGACAAAAACAGATGTCATATGAGACGGAGATATCTGTGACATTAGATGGGTATGACGCCGTCATTTTGGAAATTTTTACGGCCTGAATTTATAAAGTGTATTGGTATAAAGGGGGTAAAACAAATGAGAGAAATTAAAATCGAAGAATTGACACCGGAAGCATTTCGAATATTCGGTACATTTACAAAAATGACGGATCCTGTGCGGCGGGGAAACAAAATTTCTGGAATGGCATTTTATTCTGATCTGGAAATTTTGGAACTGGGGACCGCTCATACTGCCGCTTTTTCTACAACCAGAGTAACCGACAGCTTTCCAAAAACGGTCGTGGCTCTGGAGCAGCATTCCCACTGCGGCGAAGGGATTATGTCAATGGATAATGATATGCTGGTTTATTTTGCTCCGGCAGGAGCTACGATTCAGGAGGCGCTAAAAGAAATAAAAGCATTTCGCGTACCGCCTCATGTGATGCTTACAATCCGTCCTGGTGTATGGCACTGTATGCCGTTTCCGGCAGAGGCCCCAGTAGTCAATGTCCTGAATGTGCTTCCGGAAAGAACATATGCCAATGACTGTACAATGCATCTTTTAGAGGAGCAGGACAGAATTGCAATCGTGACCTGAGCAATATTCAATTCAAGGATATATTAGGCAATCAACGATAGACGATACTGGATTTTAGGGATGGATCAAAAAATATTTGGATTCATCCCGATGAAATCAGGGAAAGGAGAAAAAATGGCACTGGAAAGTGTAAGGAATATTTTAAAGGACGCACAGAAATATAACACATCGGTCATTGCTTTTGATGCGTGTGATTATCATACGATTGAAGCGTGTATCCGGGGGGCAGAGATGGCGAAAAAGCCTGTAATTGTTATGCTCTATCCAGCCATGCGCAGCCTGTTCTCTTTTGGAGCATTTGCCGCAACAGTAAAAGATCTGGCAAAAAATGTTTCGGTGCCGGTAGGACTGCACCTGGATCACTGCAGTGATTTTTCCACAATCGTTTCGGCAATTCGTGACGGTTTTACTTCGGTGATGGCCGACGGTTCGGCGCTTCCTTTAGAGGAAAATATTGCGTTTACAAAATCTGTGGTAGATATCGCAAAGCTTTTTGATGTAGATGTGGAAGGTGAAATCGGCCATGTGGGTCAAGTGGCCGGTGGCTTTGATTATCAGAACAAAGAGACTTTTACCCGGCCGGAAGAGGCAGCCCTCTTTGCCGAAAAGACGAACGTGACATCGGTGGCGGTAGCCTTTGGCAGCTGCCATGGTATGTATCAGGCACCGCCCAATCTGGATCTGGAACGTTTGGCACAGATTGATGCAGCAGTAGATATACCCCTGGTGCTTCATGGCGGATCCGGCATTCCTGAGGATCAGCTAAAACAGGCATTTATGAAAGGAATTAATAAATTTAATGTGGGTACAGAATTCTTTATGCTGAATGCAAAGCTGTCCCGTGAAGCATATACAGACGAGGCACTGCTAAAAAATCCATTTGCAGGTGCAGAAATGATCCGTAAGGGTCTGAGTGCATATGTGGCGAAAAAGCTGGAATTGTGTACAGTAAAACTGTGACGGTTCAGGCACACAGCATTAAGAAAACGAATATGACAGGAGGTGCAAAGTTATGGAAGGAAAAATAGACGTCATTGGCGTAGAGCACCAAATCATGGATCTGGCTATTCAAATTAATCAAATTCCAAAAACAGACGGGGTATCTTTAGTAAAAGACATATGCTGGGCAGGCGGTGGAAACGCTTCATCGGCATTGGTTGCACTGGCAAGACTGGGGGCCGTGGCCGCTGTCGTGGGAACAGCAGGGAAAGATGCATACGGAAACTTCTGTGTAAAAGATATGGCCCAAAATGGCGTCGATGTTTCCCACTTGAAACAGGTAGACGGAGAAACCACACTGTGTATTTGTCTGGCAGAGACAAAGACTCAGGGAAGAAGTTTTCTTGGAAAAATGGGAACCCCTGCGGAACTGACGCCAGAAGAAATTGATGAGAATTTTATCGGATCAGCAAAAGTGCTTCACCTTAGCTGTCTGCCCTGTACAACCCAGGCAACTGCCATCGAATTTGCGAAAAAGCATCAGGTGGAAATATCTCTGGATGCCGGCGGATACAGTGCAAAAGGAGCGCAGCTGGCAAAGGAATCGGATATTTTAATTATGTCGGAAGACTTCTATCATGGAATGTTTGGAGATGATCAGGCGTACCTTCAAAACTGCCAAAAACTTTTAAAGGGGAAACCCCATATTGTAATCGTAACCCTGGGAAAAGCAGGATGTGCAGGGGCAGGACATGGCGAAGCATTTGTTCTGAAGTCATTTTCTTCAGAACATGAGATTGTGGATACGACAGGGGCAGGAGACGTATTTCATGGAGGCTTTCTTTATGCGTATTTGTATCGATTCCAAAAATCTCCTTACCAATATTCCCTAAAAGACTGTGCACGATTTGCAAGTGCAGTTTCTTATTTAAATTGTCTGACTCTGGGCGGAAGACCCGGGATTCCTACATTGGCAATGGTGGATCGCTTTTTAGAAGATCAGACCGTGGTGTGGGAAGATATTGAAGCTCGCCGTAATTTTTATCGCAACGGCATTTTTTCTTCGTAATCGATAACTTTTGATTGGATAGACCAAAAATACCGAAAGCAGAATGGAGGAATGAAAATGAAAAACCAGAAGATTATATTGGGTTATGTCCCCGTGATGCGGGATACGCTCCCTGTTGGGCCTGCAGCTGAGCTGCGGGATAAAATCCGGGCAAGGGTGGAAGAAATTCTTTCCAGGCAAATCGATGTGGAACTGGTAGCTGCAGATGGAATGATAGAAAACGGAATGCTTTGGGATGTTGCGGATGTCCCCAGGCTGACAGCATATTTTCAGGAGAAAAAAGTAGATGCCATGTTTTTTCCTCACTGTAATTTCGGCCAGGAGGAGCCGACGGCCATGCTGGCAAAGGCAATCGGAAAACCGGTGCTTTTGTGGGGCCCCAGGGATCCTGCACCTGTAGGAACAGAATTTCGTGTGTATGATACTCAATGTGGTATGTTTGCAACGGCAAAAGCATTTTCCCGTTATGGTGTCGTTTTTTCTTATATTGAAAACTGTGCACTGGATTCTGAAATTCTGGAACAAGGGCTGGATCGTTTTATCCGGGTCGCCGCAGTTGTAAAAACAACACAAGGGATGCGGGTCGGACAGATCGGATTACGGCCAAGACAATTTCTTTCTGTAAAAATTAATGAAAGCGAGCTGCTGGAAAAGTTTGGAATTGAAATCACACCGATCTGGACGGATGAAATTACCTCTGTTGTGGAAAAGCTGAGAACCGGAAACCGTGATTTGATTGGCGCCACAAAAAAAATGGAACTTCCGATGGCCCTGGCAATGCACGGCATACAGCTGGAGAATAAAGGGCCGGATCCTGCGATTGCAGAACGTATGGCGGACATTCGAAAGAAAATCGACTGCTCCGGCATAACCGAAGAAATTTTGGAAAAAATTGCAGTCATCGAGCTGGCAATCGAAGAAATTGCAAGATTAAATGCACTGGATGCAGTCGCATTTGAATGTTGGGCTTATCTGGCAGATACTTTTGGAATTCCTGCCTGCTTTATTCTGGGAGATTTGATTGACAGAGGACTAATCGCGGCCTGCGAGACAGATATCCATGCAGCGATTACTTCCCGGATGTTGTTTGCTGCAGCCAGAGGCCAAAGCTGTCCGTTTATTGCGGATCTGACGATTCGTCATCCTACAAACGATAACGCAGAACTGTTATGGCACTGCGGACCATTTGCCACTTCTTTAAAAAAAGATGGCATTCAGGGATCAATTTGTAATTGTAAAGGCTTTTTTGAAATTAAAGGTGGAGATATTACGCTGGCTCGTATGGATCAGAGTCAGGGAAACTATATGTTATTTGCGGACCAGGCGGTGGGTGTGGATGGACCGGTAACTAACGGAAATTATGTGTGGGTGGAAACTACTGACTGGCCGAAATGGGAAAGAAAGCTGATGTATGGCCCTTATATCCACCATATTTGTGGTATTCATGGAAAATATGCAGACGTCTTAAAAGAAGCATGCAGATATATCGGAAATCTGACACATGACAGTGTGAATGAAATTCCGGAGTTCCATTGAGTTATGAAAACAGTCTTTTATTATCGGTGGTCAGAAAAATATGATTGTATTCGTCTTATCTGTGAAAAAGACGGAAAAGAATGGCTGGGGATCGATCTTTATCCGAATTCCGGCTTTAAGAGTGCCGGTCTTGCCTATCAAGGAACCTGGCTTCAGCCATTTATGCCAAAGTGGTCTCATTTGTTAGCAAGGGATGAATTTGGCAACAGTATTCTGTTTCCCACGCCAAACAGGGTACGAAATCATACCTTTACATTCCAGGGGCAGCAGGTAGAGATGATTAAAAACGGCATTCCCCGCAGCCAGCATGGACTGGCACTGGATACCCGGTGGCAGCTAAAACGCCTGGAATGCGGAGAAAATTATGTGCTGGCAACAGCAGAATTTTGTATTCAAAAAGATGATGAAAATTATCAGGCCTTTCCATGGAAATGCAGACTGACTGTCACTTATCGGCTGACAGAAAACGCACTGACATTTTCATATCAGGTAAAAAACCAGTCCCCACGGCCGATGCCTTTTGGAATAGGTCTGCACCCATGGTTTCTCTTGCCCAAAGAACCTGATCAGGTATCACTTTGTATGCCTGCCGAAGAATGTTTTGAGACAACACAAGATTTGCTGCCTACAGGAAAACTGATTCATGTCCGTCAAAATAAGGCATATGATCTGAATGATTTCCGTCAGATACGTGAACTGGATTTAGATACAGTGTTTCTCACAAAGGCTCAGGATGTTTATCTCCGTTATGACCATCGAGGCTATCAGATTCGGATTCACGCCACAGAGGAATTTGAAAACAGCGTGGTCTTTACCGCATTTTCCAGGGGAATGAATAAGGAAGGGTATGCGGCATTTTGTGTGGAGACTCAGTCCTGCTGTACCGATGCAATTAATCTTCACGAGAACGGATACGAAAAAAGTGGTCTTTTAGTGCTTTCACCGGATGCGGAAAAATCAGGAAAAATCACCTATTTTTTGGAAGCATGTGAGAAAGGAGAACAAGGTTGAAGTATAAAAAATTTGGAAATACAGATGAAAGTTTGTCAGCCATTTCCCTGGGAAGCTGGGGAATCGGCGGTGTCGGATGGGGAGATACAGATGAAAAACAGTCAGAAGCAGCAGTTTTTAAAATGCTTGAATACGGCGTTAATGTGATTGATACGGCTCCGGTGTATGGATTTGTCAATCCGGCAAAACCAGATTTTGGTTTTGGATTTGCAGAGTCCTTTCTGGGAAAAATCCTTGAAGCTCAGAGAAAAGACGTTTTTCTCGTGACAAAATGCGGATTAAATTTTGACCCCAGGAAAGGTCCGGCCAGTATGTATAAAAGTATGACAAAAGCGGAGATTATTTCCGGCTGTGAAGCATCCCTGAAACGTCTGCGTACAGATTATATTGATCTTTTATTTGTCCATTGGCCGGATATGAAAACGCCGCTGGAGGAAGTGGCCGATGCCATGGCATGTTTGATCCGTGACGGAAAAATTCGTTATTACGGACTGTCTAATTTTTCTGTGGAAGCGATGTGTTGTATGGACGATATGCTTCATGTGGGCGCCATCCAGCTGCCCTATTCCATGATTGACCGTCAAAGTGAGCCTTTGCTTTTACAGGCAAAGACGCGGGGAATCGGTACAATGACCTATGCCTCTTTAGGCGCAGGGATTCTTTCCGGTGCCTACCGCAGTCTGCCGAAACTGGATAAAAATGATACGAGAAGATCCTTTTATCATTTTTTTGAAGAACCCATGTTTGGAAATGTTCAAAAACTTCTTTCGGTGATGGATGAAATCGGAGAACACCATCAGGCCACACCGGCGCAGGTTGCCATCCAGTGGAGTGTGGGGAAATCTTTTGTGGACAATGCAATTCTAGGTGTCAGCAAGCCTGACCACGCCCGGTCAAACTGTGAAACTTTTTTGTGGGAAATGTCCGATGAGGAGATGAAAACATTGGACAAAGCGATTCAAATGTATTTGGAGAAAAAATAATCATAGAAAAACGTCATTATATAAATAAATGGAAGGAGGCCACAGGAACATGAAGCAATCATTATTTCAGGTAAACGGAAAACCTTATTTTTCTATTGGAGGGCAGGCGAATAACTCCAGCGGGTATGATCGCGAACGGCTGCAGCGGGTAATTATGGCGGCAAAAGCTGCACATATGAATACGGTTGCAGTACCGGTGTATTGGGAAATACTGGAAAAAGAAGAAGGACTTTACGATTTTTCCCAGGCAGATATGGTGATAAATATGGCAAGAGCGGCTGGATTACATCTGATCATTCTCTGGTTTGGAACATGGAAAAACGGAAATTCCCATTATGTTCCCGAGTGGGTAAAGCTGGATCATCAGAGGTTTATATGGGCAGTTTGCCCGGATCAGACACCGGTACGGACGCTTTCTCCCCACTGTCATAACACCCGTGAAGCAGATAAAGCAGCCTTTCTTGCACTATGCAGACATATTGAGAGCGTCAATACTGATGAAACAGTTATTGCACTGCAGGTAGAAAATGAACCGGGAATCATCGGAACACCCAGAGATTATGGCAAAACAGCCCAGGAACTGTTTGTGCAGCCCGTCCCTGATAAAATCGCAAAGTATACGGGACGTGAAGGATCCTGGGAAGATGTATTCGGATTTGACGGCGCGGAATTTTTTACTGCTTATGCGATCGCTCGGTATATTGATGATATTGTGGCAGCGGCAAAAAAAGTAACCCGACTTCCCATGTATACAAATGTATGGCTGGGTGAAATGCATAACCGAATCCCAGGCATAGATTATCCATCCGGAGGCGCGGTGGTAAAGACCCTTGACATATTTCGACTGGGGGCGCCGCATTTGGATACAATTTCTCCGGATATCTATCTTCAGGATGCACCTGTCTGGAAACGTTTGAATACAGCCTACGCTGATGGTATCCATCCATACTATATACCAGAGCTTCTGCCAGGACCGCTGTCAATTACCAGATCCATAGAAGCAGTTGTTAAAAACGGTTTATGTGGTGTACATTATTTTGGAATTGATATGATGGTAACACCTGAGGGAACATTTCGTGAGCGGTTTGCAGAAGCCGCAGAGGCAATGGGAACCCTTGCTGCCATGAAACCCATGATTGAAAAATATCAGGGAACCCATCATCTTTATGCAGTCACACAATATGAGGGAATGAGCGAGCAGTTTATTGACTTTGGGGATTATATTGGAAGCATACGATTTGACGATAAATCTGGAGATCTTTTGGCCAAAAATACAGACCGGACGATGGATAACCTGCATATCATCAATCCCGATCAGTTGCAGCGTGGAAAAGGACTCATTGTATATGAAGGCAGCGGGACTTTCTATCTGGCAGGAAATGCCTATCGTCTGATGCTGTTTCCAAAGAAAAAAATTGAGTGGGCAGTAAGTGCAGCACACAGCGCAGATTTTCTGAATCAGAGATGTCAGCCGTTCCTTTCTGTGGATGAAGGCTTTTTGGATGAAAATGGTACCTTTATATCCCATAGAAAGCGTAACGGAGATGAGGCTGACTATGGATTCTGGGTCACACCGGATGTTGGAGTTGTCAGAGTTCGCCTGGATCCGGCACTGTAATACACTGGCAATCTTTCATCGCTGAATTCAATTTTTTAATTATACTTTATCATCTTCAAAAAAGGTATGGTATAATGAGCACAAAGTGCAGTCCAAGCTGATTTCATCAGCTTGCCGTCACATACGTGACGGATTATACCGGCAAGCCACGGCTTGAAAAGTAAATGCCCTGTGGGCGATTCCTTTTCTGCGCGCGTGGTATAATGATTAAAATAAGTATAATTAAAAAGGAAGTTGGAAGAAATGAAAGAAAACAAGTATGACAATGGCCGCTTTTTTAAAAAATACAGTGAAATGGCCCGCTCCATACAGGGCCTTAAAGGGGCCGGAGAATGGCCGGCACTAAAGGAACTTCTTCCCGAATTTACGGGAAAGCAGGTGCTGGATTTAGGCTGTGGCTATGGATGGCATTGTAAATATGCCGCTGACAACGGCGCAGCAAGTATTCTTGGAACGGATCTGTCTCAGAAAATGCTGGACAGAGCTAAAATGATCAATAGCGATGATAAAATTACATATGTCCGCTGTGCTATGGAAGACCTGGATTTGAAACCTGCATCTTTTGATGTTATTTTAAGCTCCCTTGCTTTTCACTATGTCAGGGATTTTCAGCCGCTGATCCAAAAGATCAGCCACTGGCTCAGCCCTGGCGGACAACTTGTTTTTTCCGTGGAGCACCCTGTGTTTACCGCGTACGGCCCTCAGGACTGGTATTATGATCAGGATGGTAAGATCATGCATTTTCCTGTAGATAATTATTATTATGAGGGAAAACGGGATGCTGTCTTTTTAGGAGAGCAGGTAATCAAATATCATCGCACCTTGACCACATATATTGAAACACTGCTTACCAATGGCCTGACCATTACCCATGTGATTGAACCACAGCCGCCGAAGCATATGATGGATATTCCAGGCATGAAGGATGAAATGCGTCGTCCCATGATGCTTTTAATCAGCGCCAAAAAGGAACTTTGAATTTACCGGAAATGCTTTAAATACAGGCTGGCGCATGCTATAATAACCTCATGAAGAATTTTGCGGGCATGCATTTTCCACAGAATGTATGCCCTGTAAGTAAAGGGGATTGATAGATAATGCCTCCAGTAAACCTGTTGATCAAACCGGCTTCCGGTATGTGCAATATGCACTGTGATTATTGCTTTTACTGCGATGAAGCAGAGAAACGTATGCAAGCTTCCTATGGCCTGATGAGCGAGAAAACATTAAAAAATGTCATTCGAAAATCTGTACTTTACGCCCAGGGGGTATGTACCATCGCTTTTCAGGGGGGGGAACCAACACTTTGCGGGCTGCCTTTTTTTGAAAAGGTGATTGAATATGTGAATCAGTACAATCGTCATGGAATCCAGATTCAGTATGCACTTCAGACCAATGGTTATGGAATCACTCCGGATTGGTGCCGTTTCTTTGTAAAGAATAACTTTTTAGTAGGACTTTCGGTGGATGGTACGAAGCAGATTCATGATACCTACAGACATAACAGCAGCCGCAGCTGCGGAACCTATGATCGGATCATGGAAACAGTGGCTATGTTTGAGAAATATCATGTGGAATATAATATACTGACAGTAGTTCATCGTCAGGTGGCTGAAAATATCGGAATCATTTATGAGGATTTTAAGAAAAAAGGATGGCGTTATCAGCAGTATATTGCCTGTCTGGATCCTTTAGGAGAGGAACGGGGCAAAGAACCTTATTCGCTGCTGCCCAAAACGTATGGACAATTTTTGATTCAGCTGTTTGATCTGTGGTATTCGGATTGGAAGATGGGGATCCAGCCTTATATTCGCCAGTTTGATAATTATGTGGCCATGCTGGCCGGATATTATCCCGAATCCTGTGATATGCGGGGAACCTGCGGGATTCAAAATGTTGTGGAAGCTGACGGCAGCGTCTATCCGTGTGATTTTTATGTGCTGGATCCATTCCGTCTGGGGAATCTTAACGAAGACTCCATGGCTCATATTCAGGAAATGCGGACATCCTTAGGGTTTATTGAACGCTCCCAAAATCACTCCCAAAACTGCATGAACTGTCAGTGGCACAGACTATGCCGCGGCGGCTGCTTCCGTCACAGGGATGGAGAAACGGATAATTATTTTTGTGAAGGTTATAAGCTGTTTTTTGAAGCCTGTTATGACCGTCTTAAAGAGATGGCCAAAAATCTGGAAAGGTAACCATTTTGGGGTGATCATACGAAGTGAAGATGATCACCCCATGATTTTATAAAACATAGATATAACAAAAAAACCGGTATCGTCTCAACGATACCGATTTTTTACATCGGAGTAACAGGATTCGAACCTGCGACCTCATGAACCCCATTCATGCGCACTACCAAACTGTGCTATACCCCGAAATTTTATATTGTTTTCTGAAAACATTGATATCATACCAGTAAATTTTCTGTTTGTCAATACTATTTTTCAAAAAAATGGAATTTTTATGATTTTTTCTTTATGATTTTTTCATCGGGATATGGTATAATGAGCACAACGTGCGAATTATACCATATTACTTGAGAAGGGAAGTTGTTTTTTATGATGAAAAGTCAGGAGCTGAGAAAAATTGCACCGGAACTGGATCCGTTAAGGCTGGGAACCGGTTGGAAACCAGAGGATCTTTCAAAGCCCCAGATTATGATTGAAAGTACTTATGGCGACAGTCATCCGGGCAGCGGCCATCTTCTGGAGCTGACACAGGCAGTTCGGCAGGGAATTATGGATGCTGGCGGTTACGGCGCCAGATATTTTACGACAGATATATGTGATGGGGAAGCGCAGGGGCATGACGGTATTAATTATTCACTGGCCTCCCGGGATATGATTGCAGGAATGATTGAAATTCATGCCAATGCCACCCCTTTCGACGGCGGTGTGTTTATTGCCAGCTGTGACAAAGGGATGCCGGCCCATCTTATGGGGCTGACTCGGGTGAACATGCCCGCCATTGTAGTTGCCGGTGGTGTCATGAATGCCGGGCCCAATCTGCTTACATTGGAACAGATCGGAAAATATCACGCCATGTATGCACGCGGAGAGATCTCCGGTGATGAGATGACTTACTACAAAAATAATGCCTGCCCATCCTGTGGTGCCTGCTCCTTTATGGGTACTGCGTCCACGATGCAGATTATGGCAGAAGCATTGGGACTGGCACTTCCTGGAACCGCCTTAATGCCGGCCACAAGTCCGGATTTGAAAGATGCCGCCTATCGGGCTGGACGGCAGGCTGTGTATCTGGCCCGGCAGCAGCTGACACCGGATCGGATTGTTACAATGCAGGCCTTTGAAAA
>CAJKGK010000028.1 GCA_905199445.1 uncultured Lachnospiraceae bacterium
TATGAACCTCCTCGATAATATTATTTGGGGTTGAAGCCCCTGCTGTAATACCTACATTACCCATAGATTTTACTTTCGTTAGATCTAAGTCATCAAGTGTCTGTATATAGTAAGTATGTTTACATTCTAAACTACAAATCTCAAATAACTTCTGGGTATTTGAGCTGCTGCGCCCGCCAATGACAACCATCGCATCCACCGCTTTTGCGATCGTCCTTGCTTCTGTCTGGCGTTCTTCTGTCGCATTACAGATAGTATTTAAACATATTATATCATAACCTTTTTTTGAAATAATTTCAACTAATTCTTGAAATTTATTGTAATTAAATGTCGTTTGTGATACAATGCACAACTTTTGACCAGATGGTTTCAAAAAATTGTGGGCTTCGTCAATACTTTCAATCACTGTCGCCGGTGTCACACACCAGCCACGGATGGCTTCCACTTCCGGGTGATGTTTGTTGCCGATAATCACAATATGCCGTCCGTCCTTCCCCTGTTCCTGCACAATATGATGGATCTTTTTCACAAAAGGACATGTTGCATCTACAATCCGCACACCAAGACTTTCCAGCGTTTCATACGCCGCTCTGGAAATACCATGGGAACGAATAATCACAGACACGCCAGGCACAAGGCGGGGATCCGAAAGAGATTCAATGACGTGAACCCCCTTTTTTTCAAGATCATTGACCACTTCCTCATTATGAATAATGGGACCATAGGTATATACTTTACCGCCCTGTCCAGCCTCATCATAAACAAGCTTTACGGCCCGTTTGACACCAAAGCAGAAACCGGCGGTCTTTGCCAGTGTTACACTCATACGTTTTTATCCTCATATAATTTTATAATAGATTCAATCACCTGATCAATACTTAAATCAGAAGTATCCAGATACACTGCATCCTCGGCCTGCCGCAAAGGTGCAACAGCCCGGTTCATATCATCATTGTCTCTTTTTGTAATTTGAGCCTCAATATCTTCCAGTGTACAGGAGACACCCTTTTGGATCAGCTCTGTGTAACGGCGCAAAGCTCTGGCTTTTGTTGATGCTGTCAAATAAATTTTCAGCTGAGCTCCGGGAAGAATATTCGTACCAATATCCCGGCCATCCATGATCACATCTGACCAGCGGGCCAAATTTCTCTGAAGATCCAACAATTTTTCCCTTACGGGTCCATAGGCACCGGCAGCGGATGCCATAGCCCCTACAGCCTCTGTCCGGATTTGATCTGACACATCTTCGCCATTCAAAATAACCTGCTGTATACCATCTTTATATTGAATTGTCACGTTGGCATCCTTAAGGGCCCGGTCCATCTTTTCATGATCATCCGGCCCAATCCCCTGACGAATAAAGTAAAGGCCAATCGCCCGATACATAGCACCTGTATCCACATAAACAAAACCCAGTTTCCGAGCCACCTCGCGGGCAATAGTACTTTTTCCGGCCCCTGCAGGCCCGTCAATCGCAATATTAAAACTCATCCGTATTTCTTCCTCCTCATACGCTGATGCCTGCCAGCCAGGCCGTTGACCAGGCAATCTGCAGATTATAGCCTCCGGTAAGCGCATCCAGATCCAAAACCTCCCCGGCAAAACTAATCCCCGGTACCAGTTTGGACTTCATTGTAGACGGATCTACCTCTTTGACACAGACACCGCCTCTTGTAATTACCGCCTCATTGTAGTCTCTGGTTCCTGTAACAGTCATGGTCAGTTCTTTCATCAGACGGCACAGTCTTAAACGTTCTGTTCGGCTGACTTCATTCACCTGCTTATACGGATCGATTTCAGACAGCTGTACAATGACCGGAATCATCTTGGACGGCAAAAGACCGGAAAGGGCATTTCTGAACTGCTTATTTTTATTTTCTTCAAAATCCCTTAAAATACGGGCATCCAGCTGATCAAAATCCAGAGCCGGCTTTAAATCCAGAGTCAGTGTAATTTTTTTATTCTGATGCAAAAGTCCGGTTATATGGGCACTGCCGCTTAAAATAAGGGGACCGCTGACCCCGTAATGGGTAAACAGCATCTCGCCCATATCCTCATAAACAGTTTTTTGGTTCGCCTTAAAGGCAGCCCGTATATTTTTCAGGGAAAGTCCCTGAAGCAGGCCACACCAGTCTTCGCCAATATTTAAAGGAACCAGAGAAGGCATGGTCTTAACCAATGTATGTCCTGCCGCGGCTGCCATCCTGTATCCGTCTCCGGTAGAACCCGTGGATTTATAAGAAAGGCCGCCTGTAGCAATAATAACACTGTCCCCATACACTTTTTTCCCGTCTTCCAGTTCGATGCCTTCAAAGGTCACCGGCATCTGGGAAAGCAAAAGCCGGCTTACCGGTGTATTCATATGAATATGAACCCCCATGGATTTCAGCTTTGTCCACAAAGCCGAAATCACATCCGAAGATTTATCCGATACAGGGAACACACGATTTCCCCGTTCCGTTTTTAAGGCCAGTCCCTGGGATTCCAAAAGCGCCATCATATCCTGGCTTGTAAAGGTATAAAAGGCACTGTAGAGAAATTTCTGATTGGAAATCACATGATTTAAAAGAGACTCTACATCACAGTTATTCGTAATATTACATCTGCCCTTTCCTGTGATATAAAGCTTTTTTCCCAGTTTTTCATTTTTTTCAAAAAGGTGGACCTCATGGCCCACACCGGCCGCCCCTATGGCAGCCATCATTCCTGCGGCACCACCGCCGATCACCAGAACTTTTTTCATAAATCTCCTTCCGATGCTGATTTATAGACACCGTATTCATCCCATATATTCTCAAGTGTCTCCATTGTCTTTGTCACTGCCTCCCGGTTACGCATGGTCAATGCGGTAATAAGTGCATTAATCACACTTAAGGGGGCAACAAGAGAATCTGCAATGGAGGCCATATCACTTTTGGCAAATAAATGACATTCAGAAAATTCCACCATAGGCGATACAATACTGTCGGTGAGGGCGATAACCCTTGCGCCTCTTTTCTTTGAATATTCCATAACGCGGACCGTATCCAGGGAATATCTGGGGAAACTGATGCCGATGATCACATCCTTACAGCCGATCCGGTGAACATCCTCCAAAGATTCCGCAAGGCTGTTGGAACTGACCATTTTAACATTATCGAAAATATAATTAAGATAATAACCAAAAAATCTGGCCAGTGCCTCGCTGCTGCGGCCACCCACAATATAAATTTTATCGGCCCGGCTAAGCATCTGAACCGCCCGGTTAAATTCATCCTTGTCAATGGCTTCCTGGGTCTGGCGGATATTATCATAGTCTGTCCGAAGTACAGAATCCAGAATTTCCCGCTCATCCATCCGATCTGTCGTTAAAGTCATCCTCTGTATGGAATTCAAACGGTTTTTAACGATTTCTTCCAGAGCCTTCTGAAACTGAGGATACCCCTTAAAACCAAGCTCCGTGGCAAAACGGACAACCGTAGACTCACTGACTCCCACGATGCTTCCCAGACGGGCTGCCGTCAAGTTCACAGCCTTATCATAATTATCGCAGACATAATTGGCTATACGTTTTTGCCCTTTACTAAACGTTTTATAGGAACCCTGTATCCGCTCCAGCAAATCTGCTGACAGTTCCATTTTTAATCACCTCTGTCTATTATTCATTAAGGTCAGATTATTATGTTAAAAATATAACAATTTCTGACACTTACTCATTGGTTATTATACACTTTTTACAAAATGAAAGCAATAACCTATTGTATATCAAAATAGATTAATTTCTGGAAATTTCAGAAGATATTATGCATGAAATATGCACAGACGATGCAAAGAGAAGTATATAAGAAATATATAACTCCGGCAGCATATACATACGCTGCCGGAGTTATCAACAAAACAAACTTTATAAAAACCGTGTCATTAAATGGTCATTTCCTTCAGATCATCGGCAATGATTAATTGAGCTTCCGTAGCTTCCTGAATCTGTTCAAGGGTATATTCAGGATTATATTCCCTTAATACAATGCCTTCCGGAGTTACATCCATCACACCCATCTCGGTAACAATCATGTTCACCTGATTTTTAGCAGTTAATGGTAATGTACATTCTTTAAGGATTTTATGTTTGCCTCTGTTTGTATGTTCCATAGCCACAATAACTTTTCTTGCACCTACGACAAGGTCCATGGCTCCGCCCATACCAGGAACCATCTTTCCAGGAATAATGTAGTTGGCAATATTTCCCTTTTCATCCACCTGAAGGGAACCTAAAACCGTTACATCCACATGTCCGCCGCGGATAATCATAAAGGATGTTGCACTGTCAAAGAATGCACCGTCAGCTGCGATGCCTGCAGGTGCACCGCCGGCATTCACAACATTTTTGTCTTCCTTGCCCGGTTCAACAGGTTTCAGACCTACAAATCCGTTTTCTGACTGAAGCACAATATGTACGCTTGGATCCAGATGATTTGGAATCAAGGTTGGAAGTCCGATACCCAGGTTTACGATATCACCGTCATGCAATTCTCTAGCCACACGAGCCGCGATAAAATTTTTAGCGTCTGTCATTATTCTGCACCTCCAACAATGTAATCAACAACGATACCCGGGGTTTCTACATAGTCCGGTCCGATCTCTCCCGGTTCAACAATTTTGTCACCATGAACAATGACGGTATCCGCAGCCATGGCCATCACGATGTTAAAGTTTCTTGTGGAACCGATGTAGCGGGTATTCCCATGTTTATCCACAATATGTCCGCCAATCAGCGCAACATCCGCATGAAGCGGCTTTTCAAGAATGTATTCCTTGCCATCAATCACTTTGGATTCCTTGCCTTCTGCTACGGCTGTACCTACACCTGTCGGTGTATAAAAGCCGCCCAGACCAGCACCGCCGCAGCGGATTCTCTCAGCTAATGTACCCTGAGGCACAAGCTCCAGATCTGTCTCACCAGCCTTATACTGATCACCGAATTCAGGATTTAAACCAACATGGGAGGCAATAACTTTCTTTACCTGACGGTTTTCAATCAGCTTACCAACGCCGCGTGCCTGACCTTCATACTCGCCTGTTTCTTTGTTTTTCTTTCTGCCCCATCCGGCATCATTACAGATGATTGTCAAATCCTTAACTCCGGATTCAACTAATGCATCAATGATCGCTTCCGGTGTGCCGTTAGCCATAAAACCGCCAACCATCACAGTCATTCCGTCTTTTACAAGAGCTGCAGCTTCAGCAGCTGTGATAAGATGTGCTTTTGACATTTCTATTCTCCCTTTCGATAAATAGTTTCGTAACTTTATTATACGCCATACAGAAGAATTGTTCAACAATTATCCGTATTTTAGGAATATTTTCTGTTACCGGCGCTCGCGTGACCGTCATTACAATAAAAGTCTGTATTTTTAAGACGGTTTTTTTGAAAACAAAAGGTTGTCACAAAGTGACAACCCTTTAACGTAACCGCTGTTCTTTGTAAAACCCGCGTATAAAAACCGCGTGTGCAATTATCTCTTAACGATCAGTGCCTGACCCTGGCCGCCACCGATACATAATGTGGCAAGACCTGTTTTTGCATCCCGTTTTTCCATTTCATGAAGCAATGTAACAAGAATTCTGGCACCTGAAGCACCTACCGGATGACCAAGCGCAATCGCTCCGCCGTTAACATTCGTCTTTTCCATATCAAGACCTAAATCTGCTGCTACAGCTAAAGACTGGGCAGCAAACGCTTCATTTGCTTCAACTAAATCAATATCTTTGATTTCCAGACCAGCTTTGGCAAGCGCTTTACGTGTCGCAGGAACCGGACCAACACCCATGATAGAAGGATCCACACCGGCTGTTGCATAGGAAACGATTGTTGCCAGAGGTTTAACGCCCAGTTCTTCTGCTTTTTCTTTGGACATTACAACAAGTGCTGCTGCACCGTCATTGATTCCGGATGCATTGGCTGCTGTAACGGTTCCTTCTTTTTTAAATGCAGGACGAAGTTTTGCAACTTTTTCCATAGAAGAACCGAATTTAGGGAATTCATCTGTATCAAATACAACAGGATCGCCTTTTCTCTGAGGAATAACAACAGGAACGATTTCGTCTTTGAATTTACCTTCTTTAATTGCAGCTTCCGCTCTGTTCTGGCTTCTTACTGCGAACTCATCCTGCATCTCTCTTGTAAGGCCGTACTGCTGGGCAACGTTTTCTGCCGTAATACCCATATGATAATTATTGAAAGCATCCCACAGACCATCATTCACTGTAATATCGATCATCTGTGTATTGTTCATTCTTGCGCCCCAACGTGCAGACGGAACAGCGTAAGGTGCCGCACTCATATTTTCTGTACCGCCACATACAACGATTTCGGATTCACCGGCAAGGATCTGGTTTGCAGCAAGCGCCACAGCCTTAAGACCTGAGCCACAGACAATATTAATTGTCATCGCTGTACACTCAATAGGAAGTCCGGCCTTGATGGATACCTGACGTGCAACGTTCTGTCCAAGCCCTGCCTGAAGCACATCACCAAAAATAACCTCATCAACCTGTTCAGGTTTGATTCCGGCTCTGTTTACTGCCTCTTTAACAACAACTGCGCCCAGCTCTGCTGCCGGCACGTTCTTTAAGGATCCGCCAAAACTTCCGATGGCTGTTCTGCACGCACTTGCAATAACGATTTCTTTCATAGTAATTTCTCTCCTTAAATAAAATTGATTATTTTTTCCGACGGCCTATTTATTAGCAAATTCCATGCCAACTTTTTTTAATATAAAAAACGGATATTCTCCCGCCGGAAATCAGAAAGGAACTGCCTGCACCTCCAGCACAGGCATCTATGTGTCTATAATCCAGACACCCCGAAGAATTGATAATTTTTTGTCAATCTCCGTTGCCTATTATACACCCCTTTGTCATATTTTGCAATACCTGTCTATAATAAAAACATATTTTTATTTAATGTCTATTTTTTAGACATTTTACGTTTTAATTCTCCTTCTGAGGCATTTCAATTTTATAATCATTCATTTTTTTGTAGAGAACCGAGCGATGAATGCCCAGATACCGTGCCGCTTCCACCCGATTTCCATGACATTGCTTCAAAGCATCCATAATCAGCCGACGTTCCAAATGTCTGATCTCCGTGTGAAAATAAGCGTTTTTTTCATCATGAATCAAAGGCTTTGGCATGCAGCAGCGAATCTCATCCGGTATATGCTCAGGCAGGATTTCCTCTCCTTCGCATAAAACCATGGCCCGTTCCAGAACATTCCGAAGCTGACGCACATTGCCCGGCCAGCTGTAATGACGAAACAGATCCAACGTTTCATCGGCCACCGCAAAAGTACGGCCGGAATATTTATCCTGGCGTTTTTCAATAAGTGCTCTGCACAGACAGTCCATATCTTCCAGACGTTTTCGAAGCGGAAGGATATCCAGACAAACCACGTTAATTCTATAATAAAGGTCCCCTCTAAACCGGCCTTCTCTGACCGCCTTCTCCAGATCTTCGTTTGTGGCGGCAATCACTCTGGCTCTAAAATCAATTTTTTTATTGCTGCCGATCCGTTCAAACTCCCGGGCTTCAAGAACCCTAAGCAGCTTTGTCTGAAGGTTTTGGGGCATTGTACCGATTTCGTCCAAAAAAACCGTGCCGGCTCCGGCCAGTTCAAACTTGCCTACCTTTCCTTCTTTTTTGGAACCGGTAAATGCTCCGCCCACATAGCCAAAAAGCTCCGATTCAATTAAATCCTTTGGAATCGTGGCACAATTTATAGACACAAAGGGTTCGTTTTTTGCCAAGCTGGCCCGGTGAATGGCATGGGCAAACAGTTCTTTGCCTGTACCGCTCTCCCCGCACAGTAAAATCGTCACATCCGTGGGCGCCGCTATCCGGGCAATTTTTTTCAGTGTCTTCATCTGTTCGCTGCATGTCTTGATATCCGAAAAGCTGTATCTTGCTGCATACATCCGGGCAATCTCGCTTTGATATTCTTTTAAGTAATTTTCCGTTTTCTCCATCCTGTCATAGAGCGCCCCGATTTCTTTTGTGTCTTTAAAAATAATGGTACCTGCAGCCCCGATAATTTCCCCGTTCCAGAAAATAGGAATGCGGTTGGCAATCACCCGGGCACCGCCAATCTGCTGAAGCTGATACAATTCCTTTTTTCCCGTCCTGGCCACAATATGAAGCCGGGTATTTTCAATAAAATCCACAACCGGACGTCCAAGAACTTCTTCTTCTGAAATATGGAAAAATCGTTCATAATTCCACAGAACAATCCTGCCCTCACAATCCACAATACACATCCCATAATTTTCCGTATCCAATACTTCCCTGAGTGTATTTACACTTTCACGAAGCTTTGCAAGATGGCCGGCCCGATCTTGTCCGTCAGATCTATTCATCACAAACCCTTCTTTCATCATTCGTTACTTAAGCATACATTTTTGCACAAAAAATGTCAAAGGGTTTTACGACTTATTTGACTCATGTTATAATTATTTTTATGATGTCAAAAGCAACGGCACCTTTGACATCAGCATCGTTTATACGTAAAAATAACTTAGATAAAAGATTCAAGGAAGGAGGCGCCACTTAAATCAACGATTAATAACGTTCTGTATACAGATATTGAAAAAGAACTGTGCATCCATATTTAATCATCATTTGAGTGGCAGAAAAAAATGATTGGAACACTTGCGAATACACTCACCATCGCGATCGGCAGTGTTGTCGGCGGACTTCTAAATAAGGGGCTGCCAAAAAAGTATGAAACAGCTATGCTTAACGCCTGCGGCCTGGCCGCTTTTGGCGTGGGAATTAATGCGATTGCAGGCAATATGCCGGACAGTAAATATCCGGTTTTATTTATTGTCAGCCTTGTTCTGGGCAGTCTGATTGGAACTGGCCTGAAGCTGGATGACCGGTTAAACACTTTAATTAACCGGCATTCCAGCGGAAAACTGGGTCAAGGTATTGTCACTGGTGTGCTGATTTACTGCATCGGCTCCCTTTCCATTGTAGGGCCGGTAATGTCCGCCCTGAACAATGATCATACCTTTTTATTCACCAATGCTTCCCTGGATCTGGTGACCTCAACCGTTCTCGCATCAGCTTACGGACTGGGGATGCTGGTGTGCGCTCCGATTCTTTTTTTATGGCAGGGAAGTATTTATATGCTCACCAAATATGTGTGGGCAGATTTTTTCAGTCCTGAATTAATCTGTGAACTATGCATTGTGGGCGGATTTTTAATTGCCTGCACAGGATTGGGGATCTTGAATATAAAAAAATTCAAAGTGCTGGATATGCTCCCATGCCTGTTTATTCCTATCCTTTTTTTCATAGGAATAGCGATAATATAGAAAAAATCTTCTCCCAAATACCGAACAGCCCTTTTGATATACACAAAAAACAAAATGAGACCGTTTCATACAAATCCGGAACCTTGAAAAAGCCAGGATTTTATGAAGCTGTCTCATTTTTACATGTCAGAAGTTAAAAACCGGTACGAACCGTTCCGATTTGCCGTCTGAAATTTTCACGCATATATGCACTCAATTCCCAATGTTTTTAATGCTTCCAGCCACTGAGAGCCGGGATTTTCGTCCGTGACAATTTTCGTCACATGATTCAGATCATCGATTTTTGTAAATGATATTTTATCAAACTTTGAACTATCCACAGCCAGAATTTTTTCATTGGCACATTCCAGCATGGTGGACTTCGTTTCCGCATGCATCTCACTGGAATCGGTAAAGCCTTTATCCAAATCGATTCCCTTGCAGGAAATAATCGCCTTATCCACATGGAACGAATGAATCATTTTATCTGTATGCGGTCCTACCAAAGCCAGGGAACCCTGTTTTAAGATCCCACCAGTTGATAAAATATGCCAATTCTCAACATCATTTAGTTCAATGAGGATTTCAATGGAATTGGTAATCAGCGTAATATTTTTCTTGCTTTTAATCGCCTTTGCAATAAAAACTGCCGTAGAACTGGCGTCCAGCATAATATGATCTCCGTCATTAATCTGAGCAGCAATCAGTTCTGCAATTTTTTGTTTCCCTGAAACATTTCTGTTTTTACGCACATTAAAAGGAAGATCAATATTATTATTCTCATTAAGAATGGCACCGCCATAGCTTTTAGTGACAAGGCCATCCTTTTCCATACGCTCCAGATCCCGGCGTATGGTCTCCTCGGATACTTTAAACATCCGGCTCAGTTCACTGACCACGACCCTGCGTTCGGTCTGTAGTTTTTCCATAATCATATTTCGTCGTTCAATCGCCAGCATTTTTCAACCTTCTTTACAATATTGCTCTGCAGATTTTATCATCCGGATGGGCAATCACAGAAGAATCCAGATACATCCCCTTGGGTCCAACAGCTGCTCTGGCTCTTTCAATAGCCGCCTCCACCGCAGCCACCTCACCGGTCAACATCAGATAGGATTTGCCGCACATACCTCTGGCAATACGCAGCTCGATTAAATCCACAATGGCTGTCTTGGCCGCCTCATCGGCAGCCACAATAATCGAAGATGCATCGTAAGTTTCCAGAATTCCCAGTGCGTTGATCTTTTCAATATTTGATGTCCCATAAATCGCCGGAAATATGGACTCGTGGGGATTGCCAAGGACAAAATCCCCGATCAGGTGGGTCCCATGCTGGGTCCTGGCCGTATCCACAGCAGCTTTGACCGAACTTAAATCTCCGGTAATAATGACAATGTATTTACCCGGGCACACGGTCTGTGCTTCTATAATATCGATTTCCGATGTTTTTACCATCGTATCGGCAGCCATTACTCCGGCCGATACCGTACGGTATTCCACCATTCCTATCGCTTTACTCATGATTTGTATCGTCCTTTCCTCTGACTGCATCAATAATGATATATTTTTCTGTAACCGTACGTACCCGGCCATCCACAGAAGCATGGATGCCCACGCTTAAGCCTTTGGACGGCGCTCCAATCATCTGTCCTGTGACAACCATGTCCCCCTCGGCGACAACCGGCCGCGCCGGTGCTCCGATATGCTGGGACAGCATGATCCGTACGTGATCAAAATGACCGGACAGAGTGTCTGTTCCCTGTATCCGTGTTTTCGTAACAACCCGATCATCCATAGGGGCATCCACATCATAGGGTGCCAAACCCAGTCTGGAAATAATTCTTTCCATGGGAACCCGTCTGTAATGCCTTGCCGGATGAACCGAACCGGATGAAACATCCTTTGGAACCGGAACCTTTGCGGCCCTTAAGCCATTTTTATATTCTGTCATCAGCGATCTGGGTGCCAGGCCCTGAGGGCAGGAATATAACTCACAAAGCCCACAGGAAGAGCAAAACATGGTATTTATAAAAATTTCCGTTTTCTGCACATCCTTGCAGGTTGCGGCCAGCATAAACTTATGAGGCTCCACCGGATGTCCCAACAAATGTCGGGGGCAAAGATCTGTACACATACTGCACTGGCAGCAGGCGGCTGCCGCTCTTTTTAAGTCCAGGGAAGCTTTACTTTTTTTACGCATTACCACCGGATGATTTTCGGGAAGCACAAGTATGGCATTGCTTGTCTTTGTGACAGGCTGGCTGCCGGATACAATATTTCCCATCATTGGGCCGCCCATCACATAAACCGGTCTGTCCACGGTTGCTCCGCCGGCCAGGGCCACGGTTTCATCTACAGTACAGCCCAGAGGCACTCTGAGCGTTACCGGATGTGCCACCTCTCCAACCACGGAAATCAGCTTATCTGTCACAGGATGTCCATCCTTAAGGGCTCTGTAAGCATTATAAACCGTCTCCACATTCAGTACAGCCACACCGGCCTCAATAGGAAGACCACCAGGACGTACAACCTTGCCTGTGAGTTCGTAAATCAGCACAACCTCATCGCCGGCCGGATAAACCTCATCCAAAAGTCCCAGTCCAAGCTGAGGGAACTGATCAATATATGTATTTAAGGCGTCCACGGTTTTCGTGTAAACGCTCTTGATTCCGATGATCAGCTGCCTGGCATGAACCGCTTCACCGATTTTGGCAAAAGTGTCCATAATCTCCCAGGCATATTTTTCAAGCAGCTGCCGATGCAGCTTTAACAGCGGTTCACATTCCGCACAGTTTAAAATGAGTATTTCGGCTTTTGCATCCAGCTTGGCATACGTAGGAAATCCGGCACCGCCGGCACCAACGATCCCACAGGACTGCAAAAGATCCTGTAATTCTTTAATTTCCATGGAAATCTACTCCAGTCCTGTTCCATCGTCTATAATTCCCACAATTGCTGCATCCACAGGAGAATTTTCCTGTCCGCAGCCGATTCTTGCACTGCTGCCCTCAGCCACAAGTACAAAATCTCCAATTCCGGCACCCACATTATCAATGGCCACCAGACGGCTCTGGCCTGCATTCATCATGCGCACAGGCTCTACAATCATAAATTTATTTCCGATTAAATTTTCATTTTTTCTGGTGGAGACAACACTCCCTACCACTTTTCCTATGATCATACAATGCTTCCTTTCACCGCATATTGGGACTTCGCAGTTTACATTATTTTACAGATATCTGGGGCAAAAAAAATCCTTTGCCCCCAGCATTTTTTAAGGCATATTACTTTATAATTCTGACAGCATCGCCTGTAGTCAGGCATGCTGCATTAGCCTCGTCTGTATCAATGTGCATTTCAAGAGTAAAACTGTCGTCCACACGAATCTGCACATGATTAAAAATTGCCCCCCGCTCATTTTCCGCACGGACAGATACAACATCACCGTCACTTACACCGGCAGCCAGCGCATCGGCTGGTGACATATGAATATGGCGTTTGGCAATAATACAGCCCTCTTTAAGATACACGGCCCCTTTAGGCCCTACCAGGGCAATGGGTGCTGAACCGGCAATATTTCCGGACTCCCGAATCGGCGCCTTAATTCCCAGCTTCATGGCATCCGTGGAAGCAATCTCCACCTGCGAGGCCTTTCTCACCGGCCCAAGAATACGCACATTCTCAATGGCTCTCAGTTTTAATCCAACAATAGTGACCTGCTCATTGGAGGCAAACTGACCGCCCATCAGTTCCTTTTTCTTTGTCAGCTTATATCCCTCTCCAAAAAGGATATCCACATGTTCCTGAGTCAGATGAACATGTCTTGCGGATACGCCCACAGGCACCATATATCCATTTTCTTTGGAAGCGGTCGCCTTCAGAGATTCAAGAACCATTTTTGTAATCATTTCTATAGACTGATTATCCATCATTGACACCTGCTTTGTCATTTATAATTTCGGGGGCATCTTTTTGATGCCCCCGTTTTGGTTAATGATGACAGCAGCCGGCCAAAAGCCGGCATACAGTCTTATTTTAATTCCGGAAGAATCTTCTCCACATCTGTATGAGGTCTTGGAATGACATGCGTCGCTACAAGCTCACCAAGCTTTGATGCATTGGCGCTTCCGGCTTCCACGGCAGCCTTTACGGCGCCTACATCTCCGCGAACCATGACACTCACCAGTCCGGATCCGATTTTTTCTGTTCCTACTAATACAACATTGGCAGCCTTTAACATCGCATCTGCGGCTTCAATCGCTGCGACAAGGCCTCTTGTTTCCACCATACCTAATGCTTCCTGTGCCATTTTCTTTTCCTCCTTTATACTGGCAGCGACCTTATGTCCACTGCCGCCTGCAGCCGATGCTGCTTTTTTTCTTGTTGCTTTCTTTGTCACAGCCGTTTTTTCAGATAACGTTTCACTGGCTGCGTTCCTAGTCGGTTTATTACCGGATACATTTTTTTGCTCACCGGATACGTTCTTTTCGTCCGCCATATGTAAAGCCTCCTACTTTTTAAGCCGGCTGGCACTTTTTTGTACCATCTTTACGGTTTCCTCATGTGGATTTGCAATGACTGCATAAGCCACAGGCTTTTTAATGGCACGGGTGCGCGCGGTTTCCACAGCCTGAGTCACGCTGGAGACATCGCCCTGTACAATGATCGTCACAAGACGCCCGCCAAGCTTACGTTCCCACGAAACGAACGCCACGTCTGCAGTTTTGCACATCAGATCCAGCGCATCCACAGCTGCCGTGACACCGGATATCTCTATAAATCCATATGACTGTCCCATTTATTTAATCTCCCGTTTAGATTGTCGGCAGGATTTTCTCCACATCTGTATGAGGTCTTGGAATGACATGAACAGCGACAAGTTCACCCAGTCTCTGTGCGGCTGTGGAGCCGGCTTCTGTCGCTGCCTTTACGGCGCCTACATCTCCGCGAACCATCACCGTTACAAGTCCGGATCCGATTTTTTCTGTTCCGATCAGTGTAACCTCTGCGGATTTAACCATTGCATCTGCAGCTTCGATTGCTGCTGTAAGTCCTCTTGTCTCTACCATTCCTAATGCCTGCTGTACCATTTTATATTCCTCCTGAATTTCAATGTTTTATATTCTTTATTTTACACAAATTTCAAGCTGCCGACAACGGCTTTTTGTGCCGGATCAGCTTTTATCAAGTCCGCTTAATTTAAGCATTTTTTCCGTATCTTCTTCCGGACGGGCAATGATATGCTTTGCCACGACTCCGGAAATGCCTTCAGCCGCTTTAGCGCCTGCCTCCAGTGCCGCTTTGACATCTTCCACACTGCCCCGGTATTTAACCATGACAATCAGCGGAACGGGAAGGGCATCGGCATTGGCCGGTTTATTTTTATCAAAGGTTTCCAGTGTAACATCTGCAGCCTTACAGCCTGCATCTCCGGCCACAAAAGCCGCCGTCAGTCCGAAAACCTCAAGAATGCCTACCGCCTGTGCCATCGTGCTCACTCCTGTCTGTATTACTGATTAATAATGGCAATCTTTAAACCTGTCATCGCCAGATTGGTTTTAAAACCTTCGTTAATCTGTTCCAGCGGATATGTATGGGTAATCAACTCATCTATAGGAAGTCCAATGCCCTTAGCCCGCTTGAGGAAATCAAAGGTTGTCGCATAATCTCTCAGTGTGTACACCCATGAACCCACAATCGTCAGTTCCTTGGAGCAGATATCGAAATGCGGATTAATCGTGGCATCACCGCCATTGATGAAAAATCCCAGTTCACACAAACCACCGCCGTTGCGGATAAATTTATAAATATTGGAATGTGCTGCAGGTGAACCTGTACACTGGAAACCAAAGTCTGCCGGATAACCGCCAAAAGCAGTTTCCACGGCCTTTGCCAGTGCTTCGATACCCTGGTGCTCCTTAAAGTTAACCGTCTGTCCGGCTCCCATCTTTCTGGCAAAATCCAGACGTTTGGCTTCCCCGTCCACGGCCACAATATGCTCAATACCCATGGTTCTAAGCACTGCAATGCAAATCAGGCCAATGGGACCACAGCCCTGAACAACCACACGGCTGTTAAATCTTAAAATACCTGTGGATTTGGCTCGCTCTACAGCATGAACCAACACTGCACACGGTTCGATTAGAACTCTGGAATACAGATCCAACTCGCTGACATTAAATACGGTGGAGCCCTTACGGATTAAAATATAATCGGCGAACCATCCGTTTAAATGAACATCATCATCAGGAAGAAGGCCATATACATCGGCACCGCCAACGTTTTGTTTATTTAAATCAAACATGGTAATATCCGGATTATCTTTAAAGATCATACAGGTTACAACCTTATCGCCCAGAGCCAAGGGCTTGCCTGCACTGTCCTTTTTAACGTTTTTACCCATTTTAACGATTTCACCGGTGCCTTCATGACCCAGAGCCACAGGAATCAGGCCAAAGGGATCTCTCTTATATTCATGAGCGTCTGTCCCACAAATGCCACAGCCTTCCACCTTCACTAAAATATCATCATCGCCTACTTCAGGCATGGGAAATTCTTTGATTTCAAAATTTTCCAGAGATGTAAGCATGGCCACATGAGCGGTTTTAGGAATCTGTGTATCTCCGGAACCGGTCTTTGCGCCTGCCTGACCATTCATTCCGGCCAGAACCTGTTTTACAATCTCTTCTATATTAACTGAATTCATATCCATGGGATATACCTCCTCATTAACGAATGCAAAGACTGTCTGACATCACACAGCGCCGTCTCTTTGTAAATGTGCTGGCACTTGTAAGGCCTTCGCCGGTACGGCTCGCGATTGTAAATGTGCAGTAGCCTTCACCGCCAAATCCCAGCGCCGCATAAGACGGTGCATTCTTGACAAGAATTGCCGTGTCAATGGCTTTGGCATATTTTGTTATATTATCAATATTTTTGGAATGAATATGCGCGGAATGGCGGTTGCCGTGCTCAAGCCATACAGCCTTTTCCACAGCGTCATCAAAATCCTTTGCCCGCACAATTCCCAAGATCGGCATCATTAATTCTTCTGCAATAAGCGGATGCTCTTTTTCACCTTCAAAAACGATGCAGCGGATATTATCCGGAACGGTTACACCGATCATTCCCAGAAGAGTCTTTGCATCCCGGCCCACACATTGACGATTTAACCCCTTTGGCGTAAGTACTGTCTTTGTAAGCAGATCCTGCTCCTCTTTGGAAATCCGGTAACAGCCCTGTTCGGTAACCATATAGTGCATCAGCGCATCTGCAACGGAATCCAGGGCTACGATTTCCTTTTCCGCAATACACGGAAGATTATTATCAAAGGTACAGCCATTGACAATATCTTCGGCCGCTTTACGGATATCCGCGGTTTCATCTACCAGCGCCGGCGGATTACCCGCACCTGCACCGATGCCTCGTTTTCCGGAGGACAACACAGCAGTAACAACTCCTGGACCGCCTGTGGCGGCAATCAGGGGAATATCCTTGTGCTTCATCATTATAGCACTCGTCTCCAGTGTAGGTTTTTCCACGGTACAGGCCACGTTGTCCGGGCCTCCGGCTTCAATAGAAGCCTCGTTGACAAGGTTAATGGCATAAATTGATGTTTTAATCGCCTGAGGATGGGGGTTAAAAACAACTGTATTTCCGCCGGCAATCATGCCGATGGAATTACACAAAATCGTCTCGCTGGGATTGGTACACGGTGTAATGGCGCCAATGACACCAAAAGGCCCCATCTCCACCAGGGTCAGGCCTCTGTCACCGGACCAGGCGGTTGTTGTAATATCTTCTGTGCCCGGTGTTTTTTCAGCCACCAGACGGTGTTTTAAAATTTTATGTCCCACATTGCCCATGCCGGTTTCCTCTACGCCCATGCGGGCAAAAGTTTCGGCATTTTCAATGATTTTTTTACGAATATTTGAAATAATTTTTTCTCTCTGGTCCATGGACATTTTCTGAACCAGCCTCTGAGCCGCCTTTGCATGCTCAATGGCATCATTCATATCTTGAAAAACGCCGTGGCTGCCTGCAGACGTCTGCTGCAGATTCATCTTGGCCACAACCGATTTTACAATGTCCTGAACCAGCCGTTCATTCAGTTCCAAGAGATGACCTCCTTTAGCATAGACTTTCCATAAGCCGCCAGGCAGGTATCCTGGTCGGCCGTTCCACCGCTGACACCAATGGCTCCAATCAGACAGTCATGAACAAACAAAGGTTCTCCGCCGCCAAAAATAACAATCTTTCCCTGATTGGTATGCTGGATACCATAAAGTGCTTTTCCCGGTGCCGCAAGCTGTGCCAGGGCAGCGGTAGACATCTTAAGTCCTGCACTTGTAAATGTTTTATTCAGCGCAATGTCAAAGCTGGCCACAAAGGCATCGTCCATACAGTGAACAGCTACAGGCCGGCCTTTATCGTCGGACACGGCAACCACAGCTGCCACACCCATCTTTGCCGCCTTTTGCTCAACCGCTTCAATCAGCGCAACCGCCAAAGCCAATGTCATCTTCGGTGACTGCGCCTGTCTGGCAACCTGCCCCAGCGTTTCTGTGACCACTTTTTTGATCACAGCCTCATCATAGTTTGCTTCCATCATGACATTCCCAGCTGAGCCATAACCTTTTTTGTAATTTCTGCTACAAGGTCAGCGTCTGCTGTCTGTGAAGATGCCCCGCAGGAACAGGAGCCGCCGCATGTATGGCAGCTTGGTTTGCCTTCTTTATTATTAATACATACATTAGCCGGATGTTTACCAGTCATGCCAAACTGTCTGCGGATTTCGTAAAGTCTCTGAACCTGTTCTTCGGAAAGTTCCTTAGGACCGCCAAGCATCTTAGACTGATATAATAACTGTGCATAAAATTCCACAGATTCCATTTTGTGGTACGCAGAAAGCAGAGAGTCCGAATAGGACAGTGCGCCATGATTAGCCAGAAGCACTGCATCAAAATACTGAAGATATTTGGAAACTGCATCTGGAATTTCTTCTGTGGAAGGTGTACCGTATTCAGCGATTGGCACACAGCCCAGCGCAATGACTGCTTCAGGCATAATCGGCTGTGTTAAAGGAATACCTGCAATGGCAAAACTTGTCGCATACATAGGATGCGCATGAACAACAGATTTAACATCCGGTCTTTCTTTGTAAACTCTCATATGCATCTTAATCTCAGATGATGGTTTAAAACCTGCATTAGCCTGAATCACTTCACCCTTTTCGTTTACCTTACAAATATATTCCGGTGTCATAAAGCCTTTGCTTACACCTGTCGGTGTACATAAAAATTCATGATCATTAAGTTTTACGGAAATATTTCCGTCATTGGAAGCAACCATACCTCTGTTATAAATTCTTTTGCCGATTTCGCAAATCTCTTTCTTGATTTCGTATTCGTTCTGCATTGTAGATACTCCTCCTTAAAAATCCATAAGATCGTTTGTTTTATGTTGTTTTAATGTGTTAATTTTACATCAATTCCATCAATGCGTCAATATAATATGTGGTATTTTGTTGATTTTTCTTAAAATTAATGTGGTTTTAATTTGTTTCCTCTTTTATCGCCTGTTCCCACGGCAAAACATCTCCGGGTTCTTTTAAGTATTCCAGCAGATCGGCCACGCCTTCCCCTGTTTTGGAATCCACATAAAATATTTTTTTACAGCCTGCCAGCATCAGCCATCGTCTGGCTCTGTCTATATTTCCTTCCCGGTCATCTGCCTTTGTCACAATACCGATCACATCCCGGTTAACCATGCATGTAATATTGGGCGGATAAAGGGAAAATGGTTCCGTAGATGCAAGCAAAAGTCCAACGACATCAGCCTCATAGGCATACAGGGCCAGAGCATACCCCAGCTGCTTTGTCTGTATATATTCTCCAGGCGTATCGATAATCACATCAAAATGATTCACATATTGAGTCTTATGATATCGGATTTTATCTCCCTTTAAGGCCTGAGTCAGGGTTGTCTTACCACACTCGCTGCGGCCCATGAGTACAATTTTTTTCATCCCATACCGCTCCTTTTATCTTTGGCAAGTCTTATATCCGGGAATTTGCATGTCTTATGTCCGGGTAATGGGACAGACACAAAAACCCAGAACTTCCTGGACATATTCAGTCAGAGCCCGAAGCGCCGCCTCCACCTCCGAAACTGTCCCTGTCACAATAAGCGTACCGCTGAACCGGTCCACAAACCCCAGCTCAACGCCTGCGGATTTTATGGCAATGTCTGCAATAATAATCGCCGTTTCCGCAGGACTGATCGTCACAATGCCAATGGCAGATTTGGAATAATCCACCGCAGGATCCAGTCCCAGCTTTTCATACAGCACCTTGTCCGGGTTGGCAATCACATGGGCAATGGTAATTTGTTTGCCCGGTACCAGTTCCTGCACAATTCGCATTTTTTCTTCGTTTGTCAGCACATTTTTAAAATCCATGGGTCAGCCTCCGATCTGACATTCAATGTCTGTCACCTGACGTACGGCCCGTAAAAGCGTTTCCATCTTCTCCACGGTGGGCGGTACAATATGGGCCATTGTATATGTTCTGCCAAGGCCTTCGTATTTATCCTGTCCCAGACGATGATAAGGCAAAAGATGGATTCTTTTTACATTTCCGATTTTTTGGGCAAAACGGGCAATATCCTGAATTTCGCCCTCCGTATCATTAAACGTAGGGACAACCGGAATGCGTATACTTAATTCGGTCCGCCCGTCCGCTCCAATTTTAGCAGCATTTTCAAGTATCAGTTCATTGGATCGTCCGGTAAAGCTTTGATGCTTTTGCGGGTTCATATGCTTAATGTCCAAAAGATACTGATCCAAATAAGGCAAAATAGATTCAATCACTTCATATTTTGCACAGCCCATACTTTCAAGGGCTGTCGTCAATCCTCTGTTTTTTGCTTCCCTTAAAAGAGCCAGGGTAAACTGGGGCTGACAAAGGCTCTCACCACCAGACAGGGTCAGGCCGCCGCCGGAACGACGATAGTAAGGCCGATCCCGTTCCACAATATCCAAAACCTCTCCAACCGTCACATCCTGGCCGATGGTTTTTGGCTTTCCCTGAACTGTCATTGTTTCAATATTAAATTCCTGAGACTCAGGATTGCAGCACCAGCGGCATCGAAGGACACAGCCCTTTAAAAAGACAATGGTTCGTATACCGTAACCGTCATGGATGGAATATCTCTGAATATCAAAAATCCGTCCCCTGACATCTGCATCGTTCATTAACACTCACCTGGCTTTCATTTTTAGCATTTATCTTAATTATTTATTTGTTTTCTTAATATTGGCATTGACCTGCTGCCAGGCCCTATTTGTTATTTACCCTTAAAATCCCTGCTGCTCTGTTCGATTGATAATATCATCCTGAAGCGAACGGGAAAGGGTTGTAAACAGCGCACTGTAACCGGCCACGCGGACAACAAGATGGCGATAATTTTCCGGATGCTTCTGGGCGTCCAGAAGGGTCTCTCTGCTGACCACATTAAACTGCATATGGCTGCCTTTTTGATCAAAATAAGAACGGATCAGCGCCACAAATTTTTCCAGGCCCGCCCGGCCGCTTAAAGCCGACGGATGGAACTTCTGGTTAAATAAGGTGCCATTGGAAGCAATATAATGATCCAGCTTTGATACCGAATTAGCTGCCGCTGTGGGACCATGTACATCTTTTCCCGCAGAAGGCGAAACACCATCCGCAACCGGCCGGTGAGCCAGACGCCCATCCGGGGTCGCCCCGGTTTGAGCACCTAAAGGAACATTGGCCGACACAGGATATAGCCCGGCCTGGAACATACCGCCTCTTGGGTTTTTGTAGGTTTCCAAAGGTTTTGTATAGGTATAGGCCACATCTCTGGCAAAGGCATCTACCTCCGGAATATCATTTCCAAATTTAGGCACAGCCTCGATCATTTCCAGAAGCTTCCCATATCTGGCCCTGCTTTCCTCGGATGTACTCTCCTGAATCACGGTTTTTAATATAGAAGAAATCTCATCACCTGTCACGGTTTTGCCTGCCGACTGCAGCGTCTTAATGATCTGAACCGCAATACCTGCGGCATCCTCCGGTTCAAGTCCCTGACCGTAGTTTTGGACAAGTGCCCGTTTATATTCACCCATAGTCACTTTTTTCTCATCATAGACAAGCGTTTTAATGGCATAGAGCGAATCCGCCATATTGGCCACACCAAAGCCCTGAGGACCGGTAAAGTTATAAACAGCACCGCCTTCCTGAACGGTTTTGCCCCGCTTCATACAATCATCCACCATGCAGGAAAGAAACGGCAGCGGACAACGTTTGGCATGAGCCACATCAATGGCATTATCTGCATTAACAAGAAGCCCTATATTATACTGCATCTGCGCCTTATAAGCATCGTAAAATTCTTCGAAGGTGGCCATGTTTTCCACATCCCCGGTCTGAACACTGATCTGCTCCCCCTGATCCATACCGTTGGAAAATACCAGTTCCAGCGGACGGCACATATTAAAAAATGCGGCATCATGCCAGCCTTCCGTTTTGCCCGCCTTCTGAGGCTCCACACAGCCGATAATATTGTATTCTCTTGCATCGGCCAGCGTAAGCCCCCGATTAAGCAGAGACGGAATAATCACCTCATCATTATAATAAGCCGGAAGCCCCACACCGGTTCGCGTCAATGTGGCCGCCTTAATCAAAAACGCATGCGGCGAGCCATTCCAAACCCGCACCGACAGAGACGGCTGAGGCAGCTGGGTGTGCAAAGAAGCCTCGATACACATACACGAAAGGTCATTGGTCACATCCTCTCCTTCGGCGTTTTGCCCGCCTGCAATCAGGTTCTGGAACAGGCTGTAACCAGCAAAACCTTCGGCTGAGGCAGCATCTCTGCACTTGTTAAGATCATTTAATTTTATCCATATACAATCCATCAACTCCTGGGCCTTTTCCCTGGTAATTCTGCCTTCATCCATATCTTTTCTGTAATACGGATACATATACTGATCAAACCGTCCGGGAGAAATGGAATGGCCGCTGGATTCGATCTGAAGGAGCTGCTGAACAAACCAGAACGACTGACAGGCCTCATAAAAATTTTGTGCCCCTTTCGCCGGTACATTTTTGCAGTTACGGGCAATCTGTAAAAGTTCTTCTTTACGGGTCAGATCCTGACATTTGTCCGCCATCTTCTGCGCCAGAACCGCATAACGGCCGGCATAATCGATGGCAGCCTGACAGCTGATCATCACAGCCTCAAGAAAATGAGATTTTGTCACATAATCCGCATCAAAAACATGGCATTTTGAAAGCTCAGTTCTGGCCTCCTCCATAATTCCTCCAAAACCGATGGCCAGAACCTTCTCATACTGCACCGTCACATGCCCCACGCCATTATAAAAATAGTTTCCTGGTGTAAATATATGGTGTTCAATGGCTCTGATGGCCTCGGGTGCCATGTAAGCGGTGGCCAGATCACTGGTTGTTTTGCCTTTCCAATATTTATGAACTTCTCTGAGTGCCTTTTTAGTTTCCTCAGAAATGTAAAATGGATCCGCGCTGCGCCTTTCAACTGTGTCAAACTCGGCTTCCAGCCATTCAAAAGAAAATTCCGGATATGTCTGACAGCTTCTTGGGGCAATGGTTGTACTTCCCACAATCAGCTCCAGATCACGGATAATAATAGGAATATGCTTTAAAATATGCTCAAAGGCACGGGCACGTCGAATCACCATAGGCTCATTTTCCGTTGCCATATAAGATTGAGTCAGCAGCACAGCCCTGGCCGCCTCGATTTCCGGCATCTTAGCATACAGATGATCAATCAGTTTTTGTATACGGTCACTTTTTTTAATTTCTCCGCTGTAAAAACCTTCCATTTATACTCCTTTCCCATAACGCCGGTCATACCTGGAAGCCCCAAAAATCATTTCACATCAGCGTTTAAATCCCAGGGTCAAGGTATGCCGGCCATATGCCTGCTTATGTAAGATTATGATTATTATACGCCGTCTTAGCAGAAGATGTCAATAAATACAACATGATTATTTGTTGGTTTTTGTTGTTTGTCCGGCACATATCAAACACAATCCCAAAATGAAGTGACTTTTCAGAGAAACCCTCTTGACAAATCTTATGGCCGGGAACATACTAAAAATAAAATAACCCGATCAGCAGTCACTGACAGGGTTTTAAATCAACGGACACAAACAAAGAGGAATTTTTATGACCAGACAGTATACAATTTATGGAGATTTCCATACCCACTCTATTGCCAGCGGACACGGAACCACTGCCAGCATTACACAGCTGGCTAATCAGGCGGCCCGTCTTGGCCTAAAAGCCCTGGCTGTCACCGACCACGGACCGGCAACACCGGGATCAGCATCACCTTCCTATTTTATGGGACTTCCTGGATTTATAAAAAAACGTTTTAATATCAGACTTTTACTGGGATGCGAATTAAACATTCTCAACCCCCATGGAGATCTGGATTTACCAGATCATATTTTACAGCGCCTGGATTTAAATATTGCCAGCCTTCATCCTCAAAATTTTACGCCGCAAACCATGGGACGAAACACCGAAGCCGTGATTAGTGCCATGGAACATCCGAATATCCATATCATCGGCCATCCGGATGATGCCAAATATCCGTTGGATTATGAGGCCATCGTCCGTGCCGCTGTCCGAACCGGCACGTTTCTGGAACTGAACAACGCTTCCGCCGCCCCTGGAGGCTACCGGGGCAATACCATCGAAAACGATGTCCGTATACTGCTGCTTTGCAAAAAGTACAGCCATCCCATTACCTTGGGCAGCGACAGCCATGGTCCCCAAAATCTGGGGCAGTTCAAAGAAAGTCTTGTTCTTTTAAAATCCACAGACTTTCCTGAAGAATTAATCCTTAACTGTAACCCTGAACTTTTGTCTGTATTTCCCCTAAAAAAGTCTGGACGCTGATTTTTGCCAGATGCGTATGATTTCCAACATCTCCAATTAAAATTTAATATTCAAAACTTCGTCCAGCGACATCCACCGTCCCTCTTTGGATTCAAAATCCCTGATATGCGTGTCGGATGTATTTTCACCCTCCAGATCAGACAAACCCCCTGTATTTTTCATAGTTTTAGATTCTGCGCTTGGATATGCTGTGTTTTTATAGGGCTTATCCTGGGGCTGTACGGCTGCCTGGGGCAGGGACGCAGCCAGGTCTGCTGTCATGGAACTTTCCTGAACCAACCCTGACTTTACCTGATCGACGGCGTTTATAAACTGCTCATAGGACAGCAGATAATCACCGCCCCGACGGCAGCTGCCTTTTAAAAGTCGTTTACAGACCTGCACCAGTGTGTGAAGTGCCCCATAGTCAAAGCCTTGTGTCAGATCTTCCATATCATTAAGGCTTAATGCCGGATCTCTTGGAATCGCCCCCGCTGGCAGCCCATCGATCCGTTCGCCTCCGTTTATGAAGCAGACATCCAGGTATGCCCATCGCTCATTTCCATCCGGAAGTCCGATCGGACAGACAATCCCCAGCTTTTTAAGCCCCGCTGGCAGCCTCTTAGCCCCATCCGCTGATGCTGTGATCACACAGGGCAGATTTTTATCCTTCAAAAACTCAAGTCCCCGAGTGAATCCCCAAAGGCACTCTTGTCTCTCACAAAATTTTTCCATGTTTCCCAGATCAATATAACACCCTGTATGATTGGTGTCATCAAAAAAAGCCAGTATTTCATTAAATAAAGCGTCTACATGCTGTCTGGCTTCTTTAGCCGAATCACCGGCCAGTAAAAAGGCAGGAACCTCAAAGCATTCATAACCCCAAACCGCCAGTTCCGATGCCAGAGCCATGGACAGCGTCGCTTTCCCCCGCCCCGATGGGCCGCACAAAATAAAAAATGCGGTTTGTTCCATATCCAGACGCTGATCCAAAGGCTGCCATGGAAGACAGCCCGAAAACAAATCTTTCCAGTAGCCACAGCCGCAAAGATCATCAAAACGAAGGTTTAAACGTTCTGTAGGAATAGGCATCAGCCATTGATTCATCATTGCAACCGCCTCCCGTCATTTCATCCATTCCACGCATTTCACCGATTTCCGCCTTCTTACGCATCGGTCCGAATTCTAACCTCAGACTCAAATTCATCCAGTTCCCGGTTAATTTCGTCCTTTGGCGTTGGCAGGCACAAACGAAGTGCCCGGTCAAAAAGATCCTTTTCCAGATGCCAGCCGCCGGACTCAAGGGCCGCCACTGCAGACGACTGATCCTTATATTTTTCAATCACATCCGGAATCACCAGATTTTTAATCCGGTTCACAAGCCGCTTCAAATCCCTGTAGCTGTAACTTTCGGTTGCCTTTGCCATCATCTCAAAACTCAGGGAATCCCCGCAGCAAATCATGGGAGACAGTGCCTGAGTAAGGGCATGACATCGAGCCGCCGCATCCGGCAGAGGAACTCTGACCATTTCCATCCGATCCAGGATAGCGCCGTCCACCTGTCCCGGATAATTCGTGGCGCAAATAAATATAATCGGTTTATTAGATGCAGCAATTCGATTAAATCCGGTAAGAAAAGCCGTTGTAATGGTAGATGCGTGGGTCGGCAGATTGGGGAGGGAACGATTTTTGCAGACACCGTCGATTTCGTCCACAAACACAATACAGGGCGCATTTTTTTCCGCCTCCTCAAACAGCCGTGTCACGATTTTTTCCGCATCACCCACATATCTGCTTAAAATATCAGAGCCTTCCAGAGAAATATATTTATAGTTCTCTTTCATCAGTTCATGGGCAAAGGCCTGAATAATATATGTTTTGCCGCATCCCATAGGACCATAAAAAAAGTAAGAATGGAGCAGTTCCATCTTCAGATATCTTCTCAGTTCCTCCAGAGGTGCATTCTGGGCACTGTCCCTTAATCGCCGCTTTAATTCATCCATTCCGGATACATCGTCAAAGGAATGCAAAGGTGCCTCTTTAAACCACCGGGCAACGGTTTCCTGGGGAATTTCTCTTTGATCGGTTCCGGGGGATGGACTTTTACTTTTTGTCTCCGCCGGACCTTGTTTTAAATACCGGGCAGTTTCCTCACTTTTATCATTATCGGGGACGGATTCTGTAATTTTTTTATACAGCTGAGGATCCGTGGTTTTCATAATTTCCTTCATCCGCTGATTCAGTTCCAAAAGCCGTCTCTGCTGAACGTTTCGCTCCTGTCCTACGCTGATCTGAGCCATTTCATAGCGCAGATCCGAAGCGCGCTGAATATAGATACCTTCATCTTTTGTATGAACTTTGCCGTTTTGTCTATAAAGTTCATCTGCCTTCTGCACATAAGATGCGCAGAGATTTTCCTTTTCTATCATTTTATCAAGATATTTATCCATTGAAACACCCCATTTTATAAATTATTACGCCAGTCGTCCTCAAACTTATGGGTCCAGTCTTCATCCATCTGAGCCTTCATTTGCTCATAGTCCTTTATAGGATCAACACTCTGATCCCCTCCATTCCGGGCAAACAGCTCATCCGTAAAAGGACGTACAGCATCGGGACGCACCACAATACCGGCCTCTGCGTCCAGACAGGATTCCAAAGACTCGCCCTGAACAAGACGTTCAATGACTGTATCATCCACCAATGTATCAATGGGCGCCTTTGAGAAAATATTTTCCAGCAGCGTATGATCTTTTTCAACACTTTGTTCCATACTTTCCAGGTTACAGTTTAAACCCCGGCTGATTTTTTCTGTTTTGCCATAAATGCCGTTCATTAATTTTAAGACTTCGCTCATTTCATTCATTGTCTCATTGAGCTGGCGGGTTGTCTCAATGTCTTCAAGCCGTTCCCGGGCCATACGCACAATCTGCAAAGAATAATAGGCATTTTTAAGTTTGATCTGAGCTTTTGTGTTTTCCTTTTTCTGGCTTCTTGCAAAACGTACCGCTCTCAGATTGATTTCAATGTACATCCGGTAACTGCGTTCCAGTTCTCTTAATCGGATGCCTGCATCAAAAATCTGACGGCGCACATCGGTTTGGTCCTTTTTGATCAATGACTCTATTTTTTTAATCGGATGAATCTTCTTCATGGCTTAACCTCCCTGATTCCATTAAAAATTAAAATTTTCTGCATCATTGTCCATCCATTGGTTTTCCAGTTCATTTTCCTGCTCAATATCATTTTCCTGCAAAGGCTGTTCCTGACGCTCTTTCTCCATCTGAAGCGCTGCCGCCTGACGCTGGGTTTCTTTTTGAAGATTGGACTGAATAATCTGGTTATACCGTTCCTCTACCTTGTAGATATATTCCACCATCCGGGGGGAACTGAAATATTCATCCAGGGCATCAGAAATTTTTCTGCTGATTTTATCCATGGCCTCAATACGCTTATCCGTATCATAAAGATCATTAATCCATTCTGACTGGATTCTGTCCGTATACTTCACCAGCTCCTCGTCCATTTTTTCGGATATTCTGGCCAGGCTAAGCTGAATCTGGTCAATAGACGTCTGGTACCCGTTGATTTCTCTGTGCAAATTTCCGATGACATTCTGGGCAGATTCAATGGTCTGATAAACCTTGGCCGCACCATCTTTTTTCACGGCAACCATATGGGCCTGAGGCGTAAGTCTTGAATAGGACTGGCCATATTCCCGAAGTTCAAGAATAATTTCCGGGCTGACCTTAAGCTCCTGTTCAATTTCTTGCTTAAGCACTTCAAACCGTGCCCTGGACGATGCCTCTATTTCTTCATGTTTACGAATATCATTTTGAAGACCGTCAATTTTTTCGCAGGATTCTACGATTTTCAGATATTTTTCAAGACGTTCCTCCCGTTTTGATAATTCTGCCTTTGAATCTGTTCCGGCAGTAAGGGGCGCATGTCCCCGGTATATGCCGTAGGCCAGTGCCTTCATGATGTGATCAACAGTTTTGGAATTTCCGTCACGGACAGCGCCGGCGAGGCGATCCGCGCAATGATAGGTTTTTTTATCCATTGCCCGGGTATCCAGCACCGATGTCGGGGCCCGGTCCAGCATTTGGGTCAGAACTTGAATTCTTTTCTGCACATCCTGAAGCTGTTCTTTTGAAATGCCTTCCCCCACCTGAGAAAAACTTATACTTAAAAGTTTATTTTTCAATTTCTCAGAAGTTTCACGAACATTGGCCGCCATTTGTTTATCTCCCATATAGGTATCGTTATGATCTTTTTTTCTCCCTGAAAAAGCCCCCTTTACGCCACCCAACATTTGATTGGTTTTTTCCTTAATCTTTCCGAATCCAGGTTTCATCATAATCTCCTTTCCATGTCTGAGCCATACAGAATCATAAGGCAACACAGCCCAGGCATCCTGTTTGATAGATCCAGCATAACACCTGCCTGTAAAATTATTTTTATTTCAGGACTCTCCCCGTCCTACCGCTGTATCACCCATATCTATGCCTCCTTCTCACTGTTCTCCTGGTCATCAAAAAAACTATTCATCACCAGGTCATAACATTTTTGATATCGTTCCAGGCGGCCGGCAATCTCATCCAGCTCATCCTTGTAAAATTTTTGGTAATCCTTTAAAGCCGCTGGCTGACTGTACAGCAGTCCCTGACTCAGTTCTTTTTCCAGTGCCCGTTTCGCTCCCAAAAGCACCTTTAGCCGATTCTGACAGGATATCAGTTTTTCCTTATACTGCCGGGCCTGAAGGCTTTTGCCCCAGTTTTCCAATATTCTTAGTTCTCTTTCCTGTATGGCAATGCTTTTTTTAAGCTGTTCCTTTTCTTCGGACACCTGACTGATTTGTTTATGTATTTCATCCAGCTTCTTTTTCAGCGTGTATTTTTCTTGCAGGGCTTTTTCCAGATCAGAAATATCGGTCTGACTTTTACCAATCTGCTGTTTGATTTCTTCCAATTCACGGTAAAGCTGCAAAAACGTCTCAGCCCGCCCCTCATCCTTGATCAGCTCTTGATTTCTTTTTCCTACCTTTAAAAAGGTTTGGCCGGCCCACAAAAATCCCAGAAGCGCACTGCGCATCTCCCCCTGGGGCAGCTGTTCCAGAGTCAGCGCCCCTTCATCCTTAATGTCTTCGCAAAAATCTCTGAACAGCCGGAATGCATCATAAACCGTCACCTGATCCCGGATTTCCAGAGCCGCCATATCTTTTTTCGTACGTTCAAAAATCATATACTTTCACCGCCCCATCCATATCCCAACACTGTATTTTTTCAAACAACTTACCGGTTCCGGCAAAGGCCACCGTCTGTACCGTTCCTTCTGCTTTTTTGGCAATCACATTAAAATTCCGGATATGCAGGGAAATCACGCCAGTATGGGAAACAGAAAAACCAAGCATCGCCGTATGAGTGGCACTGCGAATGATCCCTGTAAGGCTTTTTGCATATTCCGGAGACAAAATTCCCAGTCCTGGACCCAGGTCACGGCCTTTGCCATGAATCAGAAAACTGCTGATATTTCCTGAATAGGAAAACATCAGAAAATATTCATGGTCCACCATACTTTGTATGTAATACGGGCAATCCTCCAAAATCTCCTGTCCCAGGTTTATGGCATACCATGGCCGCGGCCGCCCGGTTTGGTCATAGCTGTATACACCAAGACCAACCGGAGCATTAAAGCAAACCTTTATCCGACCCTGCTTTCTTTTTTCAGCCGCCATCACCTCAGCCATGGCCTGCTGCTGTTCATCCAAAACAACTGCCCGACAGTCATATTCGGTGAGTTTAAAACAGCGGGCGGCCTGCTGCCTGACCAGGGCAAAACGTCCGAAACCGCCCATAAAAATGATTTTAAAATTTTCGTCTTTTGTAAATGCTTTGATTTTATTTTTCACATCATTGAGTGTGTGTGTCATCCATTCATCCATCTTTTGATGATAAACAATGGCCAATAAATCAAAACTAATGGAAATCTCGGTTTGTTTATAAGGCACAACGGTCAGCGTCTGGACGGCCAGATCTTTTAAGTCTTCTGCCCCATAAATATAAAAGGTATCCCAAATCTGCTGCTCATACCGGGTCAAACAGTCGTCCAAAGTTTGGGCGGCCTTACAGAAATTTTCATCCGTGTTCATCCCGTGCCGGCGCAAAGCTTCATACAGCACTGCCTGTACATAAGCCATTCTGGTGCAAATTCTGGTGTCTTCTTTATCCACTGCACTGCTTTTAATCAAATGAACTTTGACCTGTGAAGGTGCTGTCTTAAACTGTGCGCCCCGGTCCGCCTGCCATGTTTTTTCTTCACTGCCAACACTTACCCAGGCAATATCCAGCGTTTTTTCTCTGTAATCAATCACAAGAAAATTTTCGTTCTGCAAACAATCATCCCGCCATTGCCCTGCATAAACAGTCCCGCAGACGGCCCGTTCAACGGCTGCCATATACCCGGCAACCATATTTTTTACTTCCGGCATTTTCATCCCCGCTTCCTAAACCATGGTTTCGAAATTTATATCGTTAAAATCTGACGCATCAGCCATAAGCTCCAGACGATGAATATATTTTTCCAGAGCATTGGTCTGACGCCCCAGGTCAGTCATGAGTTTTTCCATGTCTTTCATATTTTGATCCAAAAGATTAACTCTCTCTTTTTGGGACACTGCCCTTAAATCATGTATCTCAGATCCCTCGATCTGTGCCACGATTGCCTTAAGATCATGGCTTTGTTCTTCAATTTTTTTTGCATATTGTTTTATTTTTTTGTGATTTTGAAAAACAATCGCTGATTTTGAAAGAATCTCCTCTTGGCACTGTCTCATATCCCTGTGTTTTGGTCCCTCATCCTGGCAAAACGCCTGCACAGCCCTTCTATAAGTATCTTTATCCCCAACCCGGATCGCTGTCTGCATATAACCAAGACAATGATTCACAAACGGTTTCCATTCCGGATCACCTTCCATGCAGGCGCCCTCAAGCCTTTGCCCGATCACCGCCAGCTGTTCATCGCAAATATGGCCAAAAGTTTCACACCCCTGCACAGCCAGTCGATGAAACCAGTGATACTTCTCATAAACAAGCGGGGGCTCTGAGTCCAATTTAAACCGTCTGGCAGCCATTGCGCTCAGGCTCTCTCCAGGTTCACACCATCCCTTCAGCTTTTCAATCTGTTGTCCCACAGCTTCCAGGGCAGCGTCATCTTCAAGATAGCGTTCGATCACCCCAAGCTGGCGGCATTGATTATCGGGAAGCCATGCGCCCACAACCTGTTTAAAATCACGGAAATGATACCATGCCCATATAAAATCCACATAATCATCCACAGCCTGAAAATCGACTTTGTCGGTCCCAGTGCCTGTTATAGTTCTGTGTAAAAACAGATGCTTCACCATATAATCAATATCCTCTCGTAAAAGTAGATTCAGACAGCTGACACATTCTGCCCCAAAGATTTGTTCCAGACGTTCATAAAAAGTCAGCCTCTGGAAACTGACGTCCCATAAAATCCGGGGAAAAAGCCGGGGATTCATAAAAATACTGTCTGAATCTGAGAAATAACTCCGAATCAGATCAACCGTCACTGGACTGTAAATCAAAATCAGATGATGCGCAACATTATTTTTTCTCAGTTTTTCCAGAAGATCCATCGCTTCTTTATGGTCTTTAAGGGCGCTAAAAACCTGAATACTAAATACAAAGGCCAGAAATTTTTTATTCATATCCGAAAGTACATCCAAACACACAGATATAGCTAAAGCCTGATCTACAAAAAAAATGTCCGTATATCCCGCACGCTTTAGCTCATAGTATAAGTATTGTCTAAAGTTAAGCCGCAGCAGACTCGGCGTATAATATCGATCACTGTCATTGGCAAAAACCAGATGAAACAGCCCATTGGTACAGTCAAACCGCATCCTCATTTCCACCTTTCCCAGGGTATAAAAAAATACCCCAGCCATCATTCATAATTGAATGATACAACTGAGGTATATCATTATTTTTTTTATAACAAATTCTACAAAAGGGGAGCAAAAACTCGAAGAACCGCCCGGAACAGACCTTTAAAGAATCCTGTACGGGTATCTTCCAGATGGATTTCACGACTTTCATTAATGGTATCCAGGGCATCCTGTTTAACCGCCATTACCGCTTTTGTGCGGTACATATACACACCACACTCAAAGTGCAGATAAAGACTCCGGTAATCCAGATTAATGGTCCCCACTGTGGCCACACAGTCATCGGCCACAAAACACTTGGCATGGATAAAGCCCGGTGTATATTCAAAAATACGCACCCCTGCTTCCAAAAGCTGCTCATAATACGATTGAGTCAACATAAAAACCATCTTTTTATCAGGAATTCCCGGCGTGACAATTCGAACGTCCACGCCCCTTCTGGATGCCAGACAGAGTGCGGTCATCATCTCATTATCAATGATCAGATAAGGTGTAAATATATAGACATAGCGAACGGCCTGATTGATAATATTCAGATAAACACTTTCCCCCACAACTTCATCATCCAGAGGTGAATCCCCATATGGCTGTATAAAACCATCTTCATAACTGTTCTGAATATGTACATTAGGCATATACAGGGCATAATCCACATCCTGTTTTGGAGAAAAGGCATTCCACATCTGTAAAAACATGGCAGTAAAATTCCATACGGCCTCCCCTCTGATCATTATCGCGGTATCCTTCCAATAACCGAAGCGCACAATTTCATTAATATATTCATCCGCCAGATTAATACCACCGGAAAATGCCGTATGCCCGTCAATAACCAAAATCTTTCGATGGTCCCGATTATTCATGGCCAGAGAAAATATCGGGATAAACCGGTTAAAAGCCATACACTTGATTCCCCAGGCCTCCATCTGCTTATAATAATGAACCGGAAGCAATGAAACACAGCCCATATCATCATACATAAATCGAACATCCACGCCCTCGGCTGCCTTCTGTTTCAAGATTTCCAGAATCCCATTCCACATCTTTCCGTCAGCAACAATAAAATACTCCATAAAAATATAATGCTTTGCCTTTTTCAGTTCTTCCAGCATCACTTCATAGCAGGCTTCCCCCGTAGGAAAATACTGTGCCGTGGAATTTTTATACACAGGAAAGCCATTATTTTGAATATAAGCCGACTGGCCGGCCACAGAAGAATGATCTTTTTTCAGTTCTTCCATAACCTGAGGATTTTGAACAACCAGTTTCTGGAGTCTCGTCCCGGCTTTTTCGATTTTATTTCTCAGACCTCTGGAAGGATTTTTATTGCCAAGGGCCAGATACAAAAGTCCTCCAAGTAAGGGCATCAGTAAAATAGGGATCAGCCAGGCAAGCTTATACGCCGGATTATCCTTTTTATTTACAATCCACAGTGCCACAAGGACACTGATCACAAAAAGACATACTTCAACCACAACAGAATATCTGCTCAGTTTAACAAACATAAAAAACAGCCATATCACCTGAATCAATATCAGTATGCCTACAATGACAACTCTGCTCAGGAGCAGTTTCAAAAGTTTTTTCAATGACATCACCTCAATTACTTGTTTTATCGGTCTTCCTGTTTCCTTTGATCCACATTTTTCGTATTTTCGTCAGTCTGTCCACTGACTGAAAAAAGACTCTCAGAACATTATATCCTGAGAGCCCCTTAACGTCAAACAGCTTTCACAACATCAGATCACAAACTGATCCAGATATCTCTTACTTAAAATAATGGATTTCTTCATATCTTCAAGGCTGCCTTCAAAAGCTTTATCTTCCACCTCAATACAGGTATAGCCATCAAAACCAATATCTGTCAGTGCGGATACATACTTGCCCCAGTCCACATCTCCCAGCCCGGGAAGCTTTGGAGACATATATTCAAGCGGCGTGGCCAAAACGCCAACATCTGCAAGCTTGTCCTTATAAACCTTGATATCCTTGTAGTGTACATGGAAGATCTTATCCTTAAATTCATAAAGCGGTTTAATGTAATCAATCTGCTGCCATACAAAATGAGACGGATCGTAATTAATGCCAAAGTTAGGGCTGTCGATAATCTCAAACACCTTTCTCCAGTTTGCCGGTGTTGTCATAATATTCTGTCCACCCGGCCACTCATCATCTGTAAATAACATCGGACAGTTTTCAATACCGATCTTTACACCCAGCTCCTCAGCCAGCTTTACAATCGGCGGCCAGACTTCTTTCACAATCTCAAGATTTTCGGCAACTGTCTTATCCGGCACACGCCCAACAAACGTTGTCACCATATTCACACCCAGCTTTGCAGAAGCCACAATCAGCTTTTTTAAATGTTCAACGTAAACCGCTCTCTTTTCCAGATCCGGATCCATGGTATTGGGATAGTAGGCCAAAGAAGAAATCTCAATGCCCCTGTCAGAAACATATTTTTTAATATAAGCAATTTTTTCGTCATCCAGCGTATCCACGTCAATATGCGTCACCCCTGCATATCTGCGGACAGCCTTTCCTTTTGGCCAGCACGCTACCTCAACACACTGAAATCCATTTTCTGCAAGAAAATCAATCATCTCTTCAAATGACAAATCCCCTAAAATCGCACTTACTAAACCTAATTTCATTGCTTTTAGTCCTCCTCAAAAACTTTTACCTAAAATATACGCAGATACTATAACTGCTATATAGGTCTATTGTACCATATTTAATCGCATTTTGTAAATATTTCGATCCTGAACAAAATTTTCTGTACTATACAGCACAAGTATGTCGGTAATTTGATGTTCCCGGATAAAATCCGTCATATTCACATTCGCATATCTTAGATCCAGCATATAAGTTTTTTCAAAATGCAGGGCCGCAAAAGGCACAAAACTGTTGGCATAGGAATCTTTAATCACCAACAGCCGCCGATCAGATTCACAGGCCTGCTGCTCGATCTTGACGGTCCCATAATTTCCGCCAAAAAACACCGCATACTGATCCTTTGTGGCAAGCTTATCCAGATCATAAAATCCATCCCTTGCCTGAGATTCCTCATTGACAAAAACCTTCCACAGGGCCGGATAAGTCCATAATTCAATGGAATCCGGCTGCATTGGCACGTTCACCCGTGAGTTCAGTGTACCCAGAAAATCAGAAGTCACCGTCTGTCGGTCAAAATCCCTTTCGGGTACAGGCTCAAAACCCAAAGACTGTGCCCACATGGTATAGGCCAGATAAGCGCCATAGGTTGTCCAGTGATGATCGGTTCTGTAAAAAATCTGCTTCTCATTTTCCTGAGATTCCAAAGCGTTTTGACTTAAAAGATCGGTCACATCAATCACCGTCTCCTCAGGCATCGTTTCCTTCAGATCGTCCAAAAGCTGCCTTTGATCATAAACCGGAGCAAAAGCCGGAAGCTGTGCCTTAAGTATGCAGGATGCCGTGGGCACAAGAAGGACACGGGCGGATTGAATATTTTCCATATGCTTAATGCCTTCAAAAAAAACCGGAAGCACGTCCATGTTCAGCCTGGCCTGTTGTCCCGTAAAGAGTCCGGCATCTGATTTCTGAAAAAAATAATCATCACTGCCAAAATAAACACCGCCGGTATCTTTCATGCCTCTGGCCAGCTCCAGACCGGTTTTTAAGGCAATCCATTCATTACGCCCGATAAACTGATCAGAAATATAAGCCTCATAATCTTTGGCAAAGCTGCCGTCAAAAAAACTTTTGGCACTGAATTGGGGTCTTGTCTGCAAATACCGGTTTTCATGATCCGAGAACTGCTGCTCAGGCTTTAAAAACCCCATCACCGTCAAACCGTATAGGGCCCCTAAAAACACAATAATGATCACTCTATTTGTCTTCTTTTTATTCATCTTTCATCACCTCATCAGACTGGCTAAAATCGGAAATAAAGAAACGGATTATAGGTGGCATCTACAAGGTATGCCAGTGACGCCACAAAAATCCCCCCATAAAAAACCAGCTTTAAAACAAGCCGTCCCCATTCCGGCAGTCGGTCGCAAAGCCATTGTGCGGCCCTCGCAGGCAAAGGGGTACTGCCCAGGATCAGACACAACAGCAGCACCAGATTTGTATACAAAAGATAAATACCGCCGTCAGATACCGCCTGTCCACTAAACATGGCCAGCACATAAGCCCCCGTCTGTCCCAAATCTTCGCAGGCAAACAAAACCCAGCCAAACAGCACAATCACCGCCGTATAAAGCCATGACAAAAAACCAGGCATCCTGGACAGCCATTTTTTAAGTACAAATTTTTCCAACAGTAAAAACACACCATAATACAGTCCCCACAAAAGGAAATTAAAACTGGCCCCATGCCACAGTCCGGTTAAAAACCAGACGATTAGAATATTTCGCACCCCATGCCGCCGGTTGCCGCCCAGGGGAATGTACACATAATCCCTGAACCACTGACCCAGGGAAATATGCCAGTGACGCCAGAACTGGGTAATACTTTTCGTCACATAAGGATAATCAAAATTTTTCAGGAAGTGGAAACCAAACATCCGCCCAAGACCAATGGCCATATCCGAATAACCGGAAAAATCAAAATAGATTTGAAAAGCAAACGCCAAAATTCCCAGCCAGGCAGACAGCACAGACATCTGATCCGGCACGGTTTTAGATACTGTATCCCAGATCATCCCTGCGTTATTGGCAAGAAGTACTTTTTTCCCCAGTCCAATCAAAAACAGGTGAATCCCTGCCGCAAAATCTTCTGCGGTTTCCTCTCGCTTCCAAAGTTCCCCGGCAATGGTTTTAAATTGGACAATAGGGCCTGCAATCAGCTGGGGAAACATAGCCACGTAGCAGCCAAAGGACAAAATATTACGCTGTGCCTTTGCCTCTCCCCGATACACATCAATCGTATAGGACATGGTCTGAAACGTATAAAAAGATATACCTACCGGCAGAGGCAGCTCTGGATTGACAAAGCCGGTATTAAAAATCATATTCACTGTATCAATCAGAAAACCGGAATATTTAAAAAAACCCAGAAGCCCCAGATTAATTATAATCGATGAAATAACGGTCCATCTGGCTCTGCCCCGATGCCCTGCAGCCATAAAGCGGGAAACAAGCAGACCGTGCGTATAATCCACAACCGTGGAAAAAAGCATCAATATGACATATACCGGCTCGCCCCAGGCATAAAAAATAAGGCTCATCACAAACAGCACCGTATTTTTTAGTACCCTGGGACTTAAAAAATAAAGCAGCAGCACAGCCGGAAGAAAACGAAACAAAAACAGCAGACTGGAAAATACCATAAAAATTTCCTCCAATAATGATTCCATAAAGTATGGCTATAATTATATAGAGTATACCCTTAAAATGCCAGTCTGAAAATATTAAAAAAGTCTGACAAACCACAAACATCCTTTATTGCTGTGCACTATTAAATCTCCTCACCCCATCGCTCACCTGCCTATGAAGCAAAAGCAGACAAATCAAGTTGGGCACGGCCATGCAGCCGTTCATAATATCCGAAAAATCCCATACAAGCTTTAACGAAGCCACCGCACCTAAAAATGTGCCCACGCAATATAATAAACGGTAAATCATCACCGGCATGCCCATGCCTGATGGACAAAAATATTCCAGCGCCTTTTCCCCATAATATTCCCATCCAATAATCGTTGCAAAGGCAAACAGAGTAATTCCCACGGTAATCACCAGACGCCCCGGAGTTCCCAGCGCCATTTCAAAGACCTTATTTGTCAGCGCTACGCCTTCCAGCAGTTTTCCTTTGTCATCCACGGCACCCAGCATACCGGATGAGGCAATCGCCAGCCCGGTAGCACTGCAGACAATAATGGTATCAAAAAAAGTTCCGGTCATTGTAATATACCCCTGCCGAATCGGAGAATCGGTTTTTGCGGCAGCCGCCGCAATAGGTGCAGAACCCAGGCCAGCCTCATTGGAAAAAACGCCTCTGGATATTCCCCACCGCATCGCCTGGGCCATGGATACAGTCAGTGTACCTCCGAGACCGCCGCTGATGGCTCTGGGGCAGAAAGCAAGCTCCAGCATTTGGGCAATACCAGTACCCAGGTTTTCAAAATTTACGGCGATAACCGCCCCAGTGCAGTCCAGATAAGAC
>CAJKGK010000029.1 GCA_905199445.1 uncultured Lachnospiraceae bacterium
CTTTTGACGGCTTAAGTATTGCCTGGGCCGTGGTGGAATACATCAGCAATCCCAAAATTCTGGGAGCTAAAACCTTATTTGCAACGCATTACCATGAACTGACCGAGCTGGAAGGAAAATTAAGTAATGTCAACAACTACTGTATTGCTGTCAAAGAACAGGGTGACGACATTATTTTCCTTAGAAAAATTATCCGAGGCGGTGCCGATAAAAGCTATGGCATTCAGGTGGCAAAACTGGCCGGCGTCCCTGATCCGGTCATTAGCCGTGCCAAAGAACTGGTAGAAGAGCTGAGCAATGCGGATATTACATACCGTGTTAAAGAAATCGAGACCGCTGGAGATAAAATCGAAAACGCTGGAAATCAAACTGAACCCACAGGTGAGCAGCAACTGTCTCTGTTTGATTCAACCTGTGATCCACAGATTGAAAACATTATCGATGATATTAAAAATATTGATCTTACCCGGATGACCATGATTGATACCATGAATTTCCTTTATGATATCCAGCAAAAGTTGAAACAAATCTGATGAAAGGAGCCGACAATGGCAAATATTAATGTCCTGGATTCCGAAACCATTAATAAAATTGCAGCCGGAGAGGTAGTGGAACGGCCAGCCTCGGTTGTCAAGGAACTGGTGGAAAATGCCATCGATGCCCATGCCAGTGCCATTACCGTAGAAATCCGTGACGGCGGAACAAGCCTGATTCGTATTACAGATAACGGCAGCGGCATTGAAGCCGATGATATCCCTCTGGCATTTTTACGCCATTCTACAAGCAAAATCCGTTCTGTGGAAGATCTGGCCATCATTTCTTCCCTGGGATTTCGTGGCGAGGCCCTCTCCAGTATTGCTGCAGTATCTCAGGTTGAGCTGATTACAAAAACACCAAAAGCACTGATGGGTGTCCGATACTGCATTGACGGCGGGCAGGAACGCTCCACAGAGTCCATTGGCTGCCCATCAGGAACAACCATCATCGTTCATAATCTGTTTTATAATACACCGGCCCGCAGAAAATTTCTTAAATCCCATGCAACAGAAGCCGGTTATGTAAGTGATCTGATGATGCGCCTGGCCCTTTCTCATCCGGAAGTGTCCTTTAAATTTATTAATAATAATCAGAACAAAATTCACACCTCCGGAAATATGCAGCTAAAGAATATTGTTTATAATATTTACGGACGTGACATTACGGCCAATATCCTGGAGATTTCGGGAAAATCCGCCAATATGGATATCCATGGATACATTGGCAAGCCTTTGATTTCCAGGGGCAACAGAGCCTATGAAAATTATTTTATCAATGGCCGCTATATAAAAAGTCCTATAATTACCCGGGCCATTGAAGAAGCCTATAAAAATTTTGTTATGGTTCATAAATATCCTTTTACAGCCTTTCATCTGACGATTGACACCGCACTGATCGATGTCAACGTTCATCCCACAAAGATGGAAATACGTTTTACAAATAACGATGAGGTTTACCAGCTGATTTATCATACCATACGGGATGCACTGTCCGGCCGTGATCTAATTGTGGATGTATCTTTAGATACGCCAAAGGAAACTGCCGCCAGACGAAAGGACGAAATCCGGGAAATCCGCAACCAGGAACTGCCGGAACCCTTTGAGACCGTTCGACTGGCGGCCCTGGGGGCAAGCGGTGCGATTATTGGTGAGGCCCGGGCCAAATATCATGCACCAGCTGCACCATTGCCGGCTGCCAAAAAGGAGTTTCCGGAACCTAAAAAGACAACGTCACCTGAGCCAAAGCCAGCTTTGCCGACACAAGAGCTGACTTTGGCTCCTAAAGCGATGCCTTTGCCGGAAGACTTGCCCCAAATAACCCATACAGCCCAGATGGAGCTTTTTGATGACAGGCTGCTTTCCAAAAAAGCCAGAAGCCGCCATCGGCTGATTGGTCAGGTATTTGAAACTTACTGGATTGTGGAGTATGAAAAAAAACTGTTTATTATTGATCAGCATGCAGCTCATGAAAAAGTGATGTATGAACGGCTGAAAAAGCAGTACCAGTCCAGCAGCCCGCTGTCTCAGTATCTGGAACCGCCGATCATTATTTCTGTTTCCCTGCACGAAGAAACGGCGCTTAAAGCGTGTCTGCCCCAGTTATCAGGCTTTGGCTTTGAAATTGAGCATTTTGGAGGAAGGGAATATGCAGTACGGGCTGTTCCTGTGGATTTATACGGCTATACGGAACGGGATCTTTTTGTAGAATTGCTGGATCAAATCAGTAATGAAACATCCGCCCTTGATTCGGATATGATTAATGACCGGCTGGCAACCATGGCCTGTAAGGCAGCTATTAAAGGCAATCAGCGGCTGTCCTTTGAGGAAGCCAATGCCCTGATTGAGCAGCTGCTGGACGCCGATAATCCCTATAACTGTCCTCATGGACGTCCGACGATTATTTCCATGAGTCAGTATGAACTGGAGAAAAAATTTAAACGTATACAAAACTGACATAAAGGAGCGGATTTTATGGACAGACTGCCTCTGGTCATCCTGACAGGCCCCACTGCGGCAGGAAAAACAGAATTATCAATTAGATTGGCAAAAACCATTGGCGGAGAGATTATTAGTGCAGACTCCATGCAGGTGTACAAATACATGGATATTGGAACAGCCAAGATTATGCCTAAGGAAATGGACGGGATTCCCCATTATCTTGTGGATACCCTTTATCCTGATGAAGAATTTAACGTCGTTGTTTTTCAGAAAATGGCCAAAGCGGCCATGAAACAAATTATTGATCACGGAAAAATTCCCATCGTTGTAGGCGGTACAGGCTTTTATATTCAGGCACTTGTCAATGATATTGATTTTACAGAAAATGACAGCGATATGCGTTACCGCCACGAACTGGAAGCATTGGCCGCCCAGCAGGGCGCAGATGCCCTCCATGCGCAGCTTCGGGCCGTAGATCCTGAGTCTGCCGAAAAAATTCATGCAAATAATATTAAACGGGTCATCCGGGCCCTGGAATTTTATAAAAAAACCGGAACTAAAATTTCAGACCATAACGAAGCACAGCGTCATCATACATCGCCCTATAATTATGCTTATTTTGTCCTGACCCATCCCAGAGATATTCTTTATGACCGCATTAATCGCCGGGTTGACCAGATGCTTGATCAGGGATTGACCGATGAGGTTCGTATGCTTCTTGACCAGGGCTATGATCCTGGACTTGTAAGTATGCAGGGACTTGGATATAAGGAACTGATTCCATGGATCAAAGGTAAGGAAAGCTTTGAGGATGCAGTCTATACGCTGAAACGGGATACAAGACATTTTGCCAAACGTCAGCTGACCTGGTTTCGGCGTGAGAGGGATGTGATCTGGATGGATAAAAGCACCTATCCCAGCGAGGATGCGGTGCTTAATGATCTGTTAAACCATTTAAAAGAAAGAGGTATTTACCAATGAGTGAAGCTTTAAACGCCTATTACCGCCAGCTTGGTCTGACGGAAAATGTGTATACGTTCTGCCAGGAAATCGAGGCTGGTTTAAAGGAACGTTTTGCCGAAATTGACAAGATCGCTGAATATAACCAGCTAAAAGTCATTAAGGCCATGCAGGAACATAAAGTCAGTGATTACCATTTTGCAGACAGCACCGGTTATGGCTATAATGACAGCGGAAGAGATACCCTGGAAGCCGTTTATGCCAGTATTTTTCACACAGAAGACGCTCTGGTCCGTCCCCATATTACCTGTGGAACCCATGCGCTGACCATTGCCCTGTCAGGTAATCTGCGCCCTGGAGACGAACTTTTATCACCGGTAGGCAAACCCTATGATACCCTGGAAGGTATTATTGGCATCCGGCCGCAGAAAGGGTCTCTGGCCGAATACGGAGTCACCTACCGTCAGGTTGATCTTCTTGACGATGGAAATTTTGATTTTGACGGTATTCGGGCAGCAATGAATGAGCGCACAAAACTTGTCACCATTCAGCGCTCCAAAGGATACCAGACCCGGCCCACCCTGTCTGTGGACAGAATCGGCCAGCTGATTGCTTTTGTAAAATCCATCAAACCGGATGTGATCTGCATGGTTGACAACTGCTACGGCGAATTTGTAGAAACAAAAGAACCCACCGATGTCGGTGCTGATTTATGTGTGGGCTCACTGATTAAAAACCCAGGCGGTGGCCTGGCTCCTATTGGCGGTTATATTGTGGGAAAAAAAGAGTATGTGGAAAATGCCGCATTCCGTCTGACGGCTCCTGGTCTGGGCAAAGAAGTAGGTGCCAGTCTGGGCGTTAACCGTTCCTTTTTCCAGGGACTGTTTTTAGCGCCTCAGGTCGTCAACGGTGCACTTAAAGGTGCCATTTTTGCTGCAAATATTTACGAAAAACTAGGCTTTAAGGTTGTTCCAAATGCCACAGAAAGCCGACATGATATTATTCAGGCCGTTGTTTTCGGAAAACCTGAAGGTGTCATCGAATTTTGTAAAGGTATTCAGGCTGCTGCACCGGTAGACAGCCATGTGACACCGGAACCTTGGGCAATGCCAGGCTATGACAGTGATGTTATTATGGCTGCCGGCGCTTTTATTTCCGGATCTTCCATCGAACTTTCCGCCGATGCGCCTATAAAACCGCCGTACAGTGTTTATTTTCAGGGGGGAATCACATGGTATCACTCAAAATTCGGCATCATGATGTCCCTTCAGAAACTTGTGGATACAAAAATTGTGGAATTATAGAAAACGTTCAGGAAATATACACATTTTTAATTATTAACTGATATATACTTTTAAAATTATTTATGTTAAGATTAATTCGGAATCTTTATGGGTTTGGAGAGACCAGAAAGGAGATTCCCGATCATGCTTACAACAAAAGAACTTCCGGAGAATGAACGGCCTTACGAAAAATGTGAAAAGTTGGGCTGTGCCTATCTTTCTGATGCCGAACTTTTAGCGGTCATTCTCCGCTGCGGGACTAAAAATCAAAAAGCCGTAGATCTTGCCCATCAGATTCTCAAGCTTGCAGCTTCTGTATCTGAGGTTACCGGGCTTTACGGCATTAACTATCTGACCGGAGAACAGCTTAAAAGGATTCATGGTATCGGCCGTGTCAAAGCCATCCAGATTCAGTGTGTTCTGGAGCTGTCCCGCAGACTTTCAAAAGCAAAGGCCCATCTTGGGCTTGAATGTACGGATCCGGAAACAATCGCCGGATATTATATGGAAGACATGCGCTATCTGCGTCAGGAACAGCTGATACTGCTCATGCTCAATACAAAAAACCATATGATCTGCGATGCCGTTATATCCAAAGGCTGTGCGGATTATGCCGTAATTTCTCCAAGGGATATTTTTATCGAGGCTATGCGCCGTGAAGCGGTCAATATTATCCTGATTCACAATCATCCCAGCGGTGATCCCACACCCAGCAGTGCCGACATTGATGTTACCAAAAAAGTGGCCCGTGCCGGAGAGCTGATCGGAATACGGCTTTTAGATCATATTATTATCGGAGACAGAACCTTTTCAAGTCTTCGCAGCCTTGGCTGGCTCTGATTCCGGATTAACTTATCAAATGAAAGGAATATTTTATGGCAGGACGTAAATATGGTTTGGATTTAGGTACAAATTATGTAAAAATCTATAATAATACCCGTAAGAATATTCTTGTTGAACATAACATGATTGCCATCCGAAAGAAAAAGGAAGTCATTGCCTGCGGTGATGATGCTTATGAAATTTTTGAAAAAGTTTCCGACACCATCGGGATACGCCAGCCAGTCAGAAACGGAGTTATTGCCGATGTGGAACCTATGGGAAAACTGTTTGACCACCTGCTGAAAAAGATGGACTGCAGCAACAGTATGATGCGGCACAATGAATTTTACCTGGCCGTGCCATCGTCTATTACGGAGGTTGAGAAGCGGGCATTTTTTCACCTGGTGGGACACTCTAATTTCAAAACCCATAATGCAGGTATTGTGGAAAAGCCTGTGGCTGCCGCTGTCGGTGAAGGACTGGATGTCAACAGATCCGGCGGCATTATGCTGGTGGATTTAGGTGCCGATACAACAGAAATTTCCATTCTGGCTCTTGGCGGCATTGTTTTAAGCCGTCTGATTAAATGCGGTGGCAACACGATCAATGAAGCCATATGCAGCGAAATTAAGCTGGAACATAATGTTATTATCGGCTTTAAAACAGCAGAGCAATTAAAGCTTTCTCTTGGCAGTGTACTTTTAGCAGACCAGGATCCGGTCCAGGTCTATGGCCGGGATTTAATCACCGGGCTTCCAGTATGTGTGCGTATCCAGGCCAGCCTGATCCGTCAGTGTATCCTTAAAGTACTGGAACCGGTTGTTGGTGCGATCCGTGGCCTTCTGGAACGAACACCGCCTGAGCTTAACAATGACATTTTCGATCACGGCATTTACATTACAGGCGGAACGAGTCAGATTCCAGGTCTTGACCGTCTGATTGCAGCCGCCACAAGGATGAAGGTTAATATGTCCCGAACCCCTCAGGAAAGTACGGTTAAGGGGCTGGATGTGATTATGAACAGCACAGAGCTTTCCGGCCTTGTTTTCTCAATCCGTGAATCCGCATTTAACTAATAGGGCAGTAATGGAAGATGACTGTGACCGGCCGCCAGACAGCGGCCTACCAGGAATGAGGTATGAAAATGAAACAGCATAAGAGAAATCATAGAAAGCCCAAATATATTTTTATAACACTGGCGGCTGTATGCTGTATACTAATCGCCGTCAGTTTTAAATGGGGCTCCATAACAAATAATATTGTACAAAATACAATTGGTACAGTCATTGTACCAATGCAGAAAGGCTTAAACAGTATCGGGGGCTGGATTTTTTCCAGAGCCCAGGAAGCCAAAACCGTCAAGGAACTTCAAAAAGAAAATGAAGCCCTGAAGCTGGAAGTAGACAAACTGAAATCTCAGATATCATCTCTGGAAAATAACCAGTCTGAACTGGATACCCTTCGGGATCTGCTTAAGCTTCGTGAAAAATATCCCAACTACAACATGGTTGGGGCCAGAATTATCAGCAGTGATGCCGGAAACTGGTATGAAACCTTTACGATTGACAAAGGAAGTTTAGATGGTATTCAGGTAGATATGAACGTGATCGCCGATAACGGTCTTGTAGGCATTGTTACAGAAGTAGGACTAAACCATGCCAAAGTTCGTTCCATTATGGATGATTCCAGCAGCGTCAGTGCCACCAATGCCAACACTAATGATTTTTGTATTGTCAACGGAGACCTGAAACTGACCGATCAGGGACTTTTGGCAGTTGAACTTTTAAATGCAGATTCGGTTCTGGAAGAAGGAGATGAAATCGTTACCTCTTATTTAAGTGATAAATTTCTTCCCGGTCTGCCCATTGGCTATATCAGTAATATTACAAATGACAAATCCGGTCTGACCAAAAATGCTAATGTAACACCGATTGTGGATTTTGAACATCTAAGTGATGTTCTGGTAATTACCCAGTTAAAAGAAGAACTGGTATCTGACAGCCAGTCTGAAGGAAATTAAGGAGGGCAATATACTTATGAAACGAACCCTTGTATACGCTGCCTGTATTCTGCTTTCTTTTCTGCTGCAGAGTTCCTTTTTCTCCTATCTGGCACCGGCGGATATTGTCCCCAATCTTTTGATTATTGTGACAGCATCCATTGCCCTGATCCGCGGCCGCAGCGAAGGCTGTGTCGTCGGTTTTTTTGCAGGACTTCTGATGGATGTGTCCTTTGGCTCTTATCTGGGAATGTATGCCTTGTGTTATATGGCCGTTGGCTACCTGCTGGGTTATTTTAACCAGATTTATTATGAAGAGGATATTACACTGCCGCTGATACTGATCGGATTTGCAGATCTGCTGTATGGTCTTTTTATGTACATGATTCATTTTATGACAAGAGGAAGATTTGATATTCCGTTTTACTTTGGCCGAATTATTCTGCCCGAAGTTATTTACACAGTTATTATCTCCATATTTTTGTACAGACTGATGCTTTTTATCTGCAAGAAACTGGATAAAAAAGGAAGTGAGGATTTCATTGCTTAAAACACTACTACGGGAGCTTTTGTCTTTAATACAGTCCAGATTGTTTATTGTCGGCGCCTTTTTTGTCATTTTATTTGCCATTCTTTTTCACAGATTATTTGACCTTCAGATTGTTCACGGTGAGGATTATCTTGAAACCTTTACCTACCGTATTCAGAAGGAAACCGAACTCAAGGCGCCCCGTGGAACGATTTATGACTGCAACGGCAAGGTTCTGGCCCAGGATCGTCTGGCCTATTCGGTCACCATCGAAGACAGTACCCTGCTCTCTGATAATCAAACCAAAAACACTATGGTTGATCGTCTGATCCAAATTATTGAATCATGTGGATATACGGCTGTTAATCATATCCCCATGGCAATCGAAGAAGACGGCAGTATCGTCTTTTCAGGAACAGAGCGGGAGGTCGTCCAATTTAAAAAAGATATTTACGGGTTAAATATCGGTGATAACCTAAGTGATAAGCAAAAGGCGATGACAGCCCAGGAACTTTTTGATTATATGCGCAGTAAAGATTTTTTTAACCTGGACACCAGTTACAGCGATACGGAAGCATTAAAAATTATGGCGGTTCGTTTTGAACTTTACATGAAACGCTTTAAAAAATACGATTCAGTTACCGTTGTCTCGGACGTGAATGAAAAACTGGTTGCAAAGGTTAAGGAAAGTCGTGCCGATCTTCCGGGGGTAAGCATTCAGCAGGATTATATCAGAGAATATCCGGAAAGCGAATATTTCGCCCATATTACCGGATATACAGGGACGATTTCGGAGGATCAGCTGGCTCAGTTTGAAGCGGAAGGCCATGAAGAATATACGGTAAATGATATTGTGGGAAAAACAGGTATTGAAAATGTGTTTGAATACGATCTGGCCGGGACAAAAGGTTCTCAGACACTATATGTGGACAGTCTTGGAAGTGTGCTGGATGCTTCCAATGTTCAGGAAGCCGTTCCCGGCAATGATGTTTATCTCACCATTGATGCCGACCTGACAAAGACCGTGTACAATCTGCTGGAAGAAAAAATTGCGGGAATTCTTTTATCCAAGCTGGTCGATGTGGTGGATGAGGATAATAATCCCCACTGGTATGTTTCTTACCTGCAGGTATTTCATGCTCTGATCAGCAATGGGGTTATTGATATCACTCATTTTACCGAAGAAGATGCCACAGATCTTGAAAAATCCGTACTGGCCAGCTTTAATATAAAGTTGGATGCGGTTCTGACTGAAATCAGAAGTCAGCTTACGGCCCAGACGTTTACGCCTCAAAAAGATTTATCCAAAGAATACAATAAATACTTTAACTACATGTACACCTACTTAAAAACCAATGGTATTTTACTGGCAGACATGTATGACAGCGAAGAGGAAACCTATAAAAAATGGGAAGAAGGAGAGATCGGCTTTGGAGAATTTTTAAAGCATGCCATTTCCCAGGGCTGGATCGACACCAATATGCTGGATGTATCCGGCGAATATATTGATACTGCCCAGGTATACAATGCGCTTGTGGAGGAACTGATTACAGGACTTTCCCAGGATATTGGCTTTGAACATCTTGTTTATTATTATGCATTGTCAGAGGGAACGATCTCAGAAACACAGGTATGTTTGCTCCTTTATGATCAGGCGGTTCTTGAACAGGATGACGCCTATGCTCAGCTGACATCAGGCGCCATCACCGCCCGGGGATTTATCAGTCAAAAAATCTATGATCTGGAAATTACGCCCGCCATGCTGGGGTTGGATACATGTTCCGGCGCCTGTGTCGTGGTCGATTCCAATACAGGAGAAGTCAAAGCACTGGTATCTTATCCAGGGTATGATGCTGGCCGTATTGCAAATTCCAGCTACTATGGCTCTTTACTCCAAAACAACTCCAAGCCCCTGTTTAATCGTGCAACCCAACAGACGGCTGCCCCTGGTTCCACCTATAAGCCTTTAGCTGCCCTGGCCAGTCTGAACGAAGGACTTACATCACTGGATGATTTTGTCACTGACCTGATTACCTTTGAAAAGGTATTCCCAAGTCCGTCCTGCTGGAACAAAGCCGGTCACGGAACGGTCAATGTCGAAGGGGCTGTGAAAGAATCCTGTAACTATTTCTTCTATGAAATGGGATACAGAGCATCCACAGGCTATCGTGTCAGCGATCCCGAATATGGCGAAGAAAATGATCAGACCGGTGTTGCGTTGCTGAAAAAATATGCAGAAATGTTTGGTTTCGGTCAGACAACAGGCATCGAAATTGGAGAGGCTTCACCCAATATTTCTGATGAAGGCGCAGTCCGGTCATTTATCGGGCAGGGCACCAACAATTACACCCCCACTCAGATCGCCAGATACACAGCAGCTCTGGCCAACAGGGGAACAGTTTACAATCTGTCACTGGTAGACAAAGTCACTGACAGACAAAAGACAGTGATTGAAGACTATACACCTGAAGTCTTAAATACCGTAAATATCGAGGATGATTACTGGAATGCAGTAACCCGCGGAATGAATGGCGTCAGTCACAGTTCCGATTATCAGGATGTATTTTCAAGTCTGGATATGAAGGTTGCCTGTAAATCCGGTACGGCTCAGGAATCAGAGCTTAAAGCTGACCATGCATGGTTTACCGGTTTTGCACCCTATTCAGACTCCGGTGAAACGGCCGATGTGGCTGTCACAGTGCTGATTCCGCATGGTTATGGTTCCACTACAGTTGCGGATACCTTCCGAGACGTTATCGCGGCTTACTATAATTTGCCGCTGTATCATCCAATCGAAGATGACTTTGGTAAAAGACATGCTGTTTATCCGATTAATTACTCCGCGGCCACAGGAGAGGAGACTCCGGTTAATGAAGAGTAATCATATACAAAAGGAATATGAGAACTGATTATGACGCGAAAATTGATGAATAAATTAGGTGCTATTGTTTGACAATTTATAAGATATGTTATATATTTAATATGCTTTCTTAATTTATTCATACGATTTATCATTTGGAGGTTAATCGCTATGAGTGAAGTATTTGTTATCACGTCAGGAAAAGGTGGTGTGGGAAAAACAACCACATCCGCAAATATCGGAACCGGACTTGCCAAACTGAATAAGAAAGTCGTATTAATTGACACAGATATCGGACTGCGTAACCTGGATGTCGTCATGGGCCTGGAAAACCGAATTGTTTATAATCTGGTTGATATTATTGAAGGCAATTGCCGAATTAAGCAGGCACTGATCCGGGATGTGCGTTTTCCCAATCTTTATCTGCTGCCATCGGCTCAGACAAAGGATAAAAGCTGTGTTTCACCTCAGCAAATACAAAAACTGATTGACCAGCTGAGACAGGATTTTGATTATATTATTCTGGACTGTCCGGCAGGGATCGAACAGGGCTTTAAAAATGCAGTTTCAGGTGCTGACCGGGCACTTGTTGTTACAACCCCCGAAGTTTCCGCCATCCGTGATGCAGACCGTATTATCGGTCTGTTGAAAGCGTATAACCTGGATAAAGTACAGCTGATTGTCAACCGATTAAGATACGACATGATCCGCAGAGGTGATATGATGTCCGTGGATGATGTTGTCGATATCCTTAACCTGGAACTGATAGGAACAATCCCAGATGATGAAAATGTGGTCATTTCCACCAATCAGGGGGAACCCCTGGTAGGGAGTCACACAATGGCCGGACAGGCCTATCTGGATATCTGCCAGAGAATTCTTGGTAATAATGTACCTGTCATTACATATAAGAGCAAAAAAGGCGTCCGTTATCGTTTGCAAAGTCTCTTTAGCAGAGTTTAAAGGGGGTTTTTCAAATGAATATAACGAAATTTAAATTCTGGAGGTTTTTTCAGAAAAGAGCATCTGGAAACATTGCAAAAGACCGTCTAAAGGTTGTGCTTGTCTCTGACAGAGTCAACTGTTCACCGACAACAGTTGAAAATATCCGTCTGGACATACTGGCCGTTCTTGCAAAATATGTAGAAATTGACACAGATCATATTGATATTCAGATCATACAGTCTCCCTCCAACGACAAAGATAAAGTTATCCCGACGCTGATCGCCCGGGTACCATTTAAAGAAATGAATCCAATTCATTTACAGGAGAAATATGATCAGGCAATTTAGAATTTTTATGCATGGTCTCATGCAGTATAATTTTAAAAAATACGACATCAAGCTTGTATTACTCGTCATTGCACTGAGTATTATCGGAATATTGACAATTAATAGTGCTGCCGACGGGTTTTCACAAAAACAGGCCCTGGGACTTTGTCTAGGCCTCGGGGCAATGATATTTTTTTCGTTAATTAACTATAATTTTATTGCAAATTTCCAGTGGATTTTGTATGCTATTAATATAGTCATGCTGGTTGCAGTATTGTTATTTGGAAAGAATGTTAATGGTGCTACCCGGTGGTTTTCCTTGGGACCACTGGGTACCCTGCAGCCATCAGAATTTTCAAAAATTCTGATGCTGATTATTTTTGCCAAATTTATCAGTGATAATAAGGACCGAATTAACCGTTTTTCCACCATCATGATCACGGGAATTTTATATGCCGTGCCTCTGCTTTTGATTCTCGCAGAACCGGATCTTTCCACATCTATGGTGTTTATGTTTATGTTCTGTGTCCTTATGTTCATTGGCGGTATAAGTTTTAAGATTGTCGGCGGAATATTGCTGACAGTCATTCCTTTAGCCGGTGTGTTTTTATGGTATGTTCAGCAGCCTTTTCAGGTACTGCTGTCAGATTACCAGAGAACACGTATTATGACCTTTTTAAATCCATCGGATTATCTGTTGACAACCTATGCCCAGCAGTATAATTCTGTTATGGCCATCGGTTCAGGAATGCTGACCGGAAAAGGTCTGAACAATAATACACTGACATCAGTTAAAGGCGGTAATTTTATTTCAGAACCGCAGACTGACTTTATATTTGCAGTTCTCGGAGAAGAGCTGGGATTTGTCGGAAGCTGCATTGTCATTGGCCTGCTTGCGTTCATTGTCATTGAGTGTCTGCTCATTGCAAGAGATGCTGCTGATATGACAGGACGTCTTATTGCCAGTGGTGTAGCTGCGATTATTATGTTTCAGGTCTTTGTCAATATTGGCGTAGCCACAGCCCTTTTGCCTAATACCGGGCTGCCCCTTCCATTTGTAAGTTATGGTCTGAGTTCATTATTGACAAATTTTGTAGGTATAGGATTAGTATTAAATGTGGGGTTACAAAGAAACAGGAGGTAGATAAGCATGAATATCGGATTAATTGCCCATGACACAAAGAAAAAGCTGATGCAGAATTTCTGTATCGCTTACAGAGGAATCTTAAGTAAAAATGAGTTATATGCCACAGGAACAACAGGTCGTTTGATCGAGGAGGTCACAAACCTGAATGTACACAAATTTTTGGCCGGCCATCTGGGCGGAGAACAGCAGCTTGGTGCCCAGATTGAGCATAATGACATTGACCTGATGATCTTTCTCAGAGATCCGCTCACGCCAAAGACACACGAACCGGATGTTCATACCATTGTACGTCTGTGCGACATGCATAATATACCGATTGCCACAAATCTTGCAACAGCAGAACTTTTGATTAAGGCACTTGACCGCGGAGACTTAGACTGGCGTGAATTCTATAAGTAGGATGAGATATAATGAAACGATGTTTGCTGCTTTGTATTTGCTGCCTTTCTCTGACCCTTTCCGGGTGCCAGAGTTCAGAGCTGCTGCTGAATAAATATTCAGAGCTGGATTTACTTAAAAGCTCGGATGTTTTAAGTCTTGTAAAACCGGATCGGACAGATGGCTATTCTTCCGATTTGGCTGTTGTTTCGGTGTCAGATGATCAGGCCTCGGCAGATCAGACAGATATAAGCTCAAAATCCGCTTTTCTTGTCAACATTGATCATCATACACCGGTTTATTATAAAAATGTGTACCAGGAGCTTGCCCCGGCCAGCCTGACCAAACTTCTGACCGCACTGATGGTATTTAAATACGGTCATCTGGATGAAGAAATTACACTGACCCAGGATATGGTTACCGTCAGCCATCCGGATGCCCAGATGTGTGGCTTTGCCGCCGGCGACAGAGTTAAAATTCTGGATCTTTTAAACTGTATGCTTGTTTACTCTGGAAATGAAACAGCCAATGCTCTGGGAATCTATATTTCCGGCAATATACCGGATTTTTGTGCGCTTATGAATGAGGAGGCCGCAAAAATCGGGGCAACGCATACCAACTTTGTCAATGCCAACGGCCTGGATGAAGAAGGTCATGTGACATGTGCGTATGACCTTTATCTTATTTTTAATGAATGCCTTAAATATGAGCCATTTAAAAACATTATCAATCAGAGTTCATATACAGTGAATTACGTAAACGGCAATGGAGAGGCTTTATCCCGTACTTTTGCCACAACCAATCTTTATTTTACCGGCGATTATACACCGCCGGAAGGCATCACCGTACTGGGAGGCAAAACCGGAACAACCGATCAGGCCGGAACTTGTCTGATTCTTTACGTTGCAGATGGGAATGGCAATGAATATATTGCCACAGTTCTTGGCAGCCAGGACAAACCGGAATTGTATCAACAAATGAGTAATTTATTAACAATGATTCAGAAAAACTGATTGAATTTTTATGGAAATTGTACTATAATTAGGATATGTAATATATTTAAAAAATATATGAAAAATGTAAACACTAGGAGGAGAGTACAATGATACAGATTATTTCAGGTGTAAAAGGAAAAGGTAAAACAAAGTACCTCATTCAGAAGGTAAACGATGCGGTAAAGGGGTCAAAAGGCAATATCATTTACCTTGATAAAAACAATAAACATATGTATGAATTGAGCAACAAAATCCGTCTGATTAACGTTAAGGATTATCCGATTGATAATTATGACGCATTTCTTGGATTTGTATGCGGTCTTATTTCACAGGATCACGATCTTGAAGCGATGTATCTGGACAGCTTTTTAAGCATGGCATCTGTAACGGATGATTATGTTGGTTATGTACTGACTCAGTTGGATAAAATTTCCAACGCCTTTGGTGTAGACTTTGTGATCAGCATTTCCATTGATGCCGAAAACATTCCGGAAGAATTCAGAGACAAGATCGTTATTTCTTTATAATCGAAAATAATCTACTTATCATAAAAATAAATGCCGTACATATCTGTTACAAAAACTGCAGATGTGTACGGCATTTTTGATCAATCCTCGTCGGTTTTCAATTTCCAGAAAAGGACCAGAGAATAGATCGCAGCAATTCCTACAATAGCGAAAACGATTCTTGTAATCATGGATAAATCACCAAAAAGGAAGCTTACCAGATCAAATTTAAAAAATCCGACAAGGCCCCAGTTGATACCGCCGATAATGATGAGAATCAGCGCCAGTATATCCAGCCAATTTCTTTTCATGGTTTATACCTCCTATCATAATCGCTATGCATAGTATGCACCCAACAAATATGAAATATACATGTTTTTTTAACTTAAGGCTTTCTTTATATAGCAAAAAAGGGTATAATATAGACTATGCTTTCAGATCATACAATTTAGAAAGGAGAGTAGCGCTTGGAAAGGCACTCAAAATACAGAACATATTCCGATTATTTAAAGGAGAAGTACGGTACAAAAGTATACAAACTTCCGGTAAATCTCCCGATCAGCTGTCCCAACAGAAAAAGCGGCGGCTGTACATTCTGCGCTCCGGTAGGAACCGGTTTTGAAGCACCTTCCAGTGAGTACACAGTCAGGGAACAGCTTGAAAAAAACAAGGCCCATATCGCCTCGCGTTACAAAGCAACAAAGTTTATTGCCTATTTTCAAAACTATACAAACACTTACATGCCGCCACAACAGTTTAAGCATTATTTATATCAGGTTACACAAGTATCAGATATTGTGGAAGTATCCATTTCTACACGCCCGGATTGTATCAATGACCTGTATCTTGAAATTCTCAGGCAATTTTTTGAGGATACCGGCATAAATATACATATAGAGCTTGGTCTTCAGACAGCAAATTACCATACATTAAACAGAATTAACCGTGGTCACGGACTGGCCGAATATATAGACGCAGTACTTCGGATTGCCCGTTATAAATTTACCGTTTGTACCCATGTCATTTTAAATCTTCCGTGGGATGACGATACCGATGCAGCTGAAACTGCACGTTTGGTTTCCGTTCTTCCTGTACAGATTGTCAAAATTCATTCTCTTTATATTGCCGCTGGTTCTCCCATGGCCCGGCAATATATGAATCACGAATTTGAAATCTGTTCAAAAGAAACTTATTTAAACAGGCTGAAAATTTTTGTGGAAAATCTCCGTCCGGATATCATCATTGAGCGGTTGTTTTCAAGAATTCCAGAATCTGATGCTGTTTTTTCCAACTGGGGGACAAGCTGGTGGAAACTTAATGACATGTTTACCCACCTTATGGACGCAACGGACAGCTTTGAAGGAAAAGCCTATAATTATACCAACGGACCAGGACTTCGTGAATTTTTAAATGGCAAGGAGATGGACAATGAAAGCTAACCGTATGTCCGTCAACGGACAGAATCAGACAAAAGGAAAAAAACATTCCAACATCAATATCGGTATGATTATTTTTTTAATCATACTGATCTATATCGTCATCTGTGTTTTTATTTATCTTGGCAAAGAAAAAATATCCGTTGTGGAGGTTCAGCACGGAAAAATCGTGGATAATGGATACTATACAGGAATTATACTGCGTTCAGAACAGGTTGTACCCAGTACAAACTCTGGATATGTCAATTATTACGTGCAAAACGGCGGAAAGGTGGCAAAGGATGGACAGGTTTATCTGATGAATACCGGGTCTCCATCCAATACAAATGCTCAAAGCAGTACAGATGTCACTGATTTTACAAGTTTTGCCCCTGATGATTACAACGAAATTAAGGATATCATTTCCGTATATGCATCCAATTATACGGACAGCCATTATTCTGATCTGTATACATTCAAATATGATCTTCAAAACCAGATCAGCGAAGCCATCAGTAATTACGAAATCAGCAATGCTCAGGCTGCAATCAGCCAGGGAAGCGGCAATTACATCAGTGTCCCGGCGCCAATGCCTGGTGTTGTCAGCTACACCTATGACAATATGGAAGCTCTGACAAAAGAGGCCATTACGGATGATATGTTTAATTCCAATAATTATGAAAAACATCAGATCACATCCAACCAATGGGTCAATGCCGGCGATGTGGCCTATAAGCTGGTCACGGATAATGACTGGTCCATTGTTATAAAGCTTACTCCGACTCAGGCTGCTGATCTGGCCGATAAAAATCAGGTCACTGTCCATTTTCTCAAAGATGATATCACAGCAACGGCAAATATTGAACTGTTTACCAATGGGGAAAGCAACTATGCCTGCCTGTCTCTGTCAAAGTATATGGTCCGTTATCTCTCGGAACGCTATATTGAAATTGAGCTTATCGCTTCGTCCTCAGAAGGGCTTAAAATACCGACTTCCGCAGTGACAACAAAGGAATTTTATAAAATACCGGTAGAGTATCTGATCACCGATGAAAGTACAAATGAGTCTGGCTTTTATAAATATGTTTACGATGAACTTGGTGAGGCCAAAGCACTTTTTTATAAAGCGACCATTTATGCCAATGACGGAGAATACTGTTATGTGGATATGGATGATTTTACACTGGGCGACAATATCGGAAAACCGGATTCCAGCGATACTTACAGAATCGGAGCCACCGGCGGGCTGACCGGTGTCTATAACATTAATCAGGGATACGCCATATTCCGGCTGGTCAATATATTATACCAGAATGATGAATATTGTATTATAGAGGAAAATACAGCTTACGGAATTTCACTGTACGACCGGATTATTTTAAATGCCGACGCTGCCAGTGAAAATCAGCTGATCTATTGAAAATGCACGAACAGATGCAGCATTTTCAGCTGAACCAAAAGCAATAAACAATCAGGAGAGATCTAAATGATGATTAAGGAAAATATAGCTGCCGTAGAAGAAAAAATTCAGGCAGCCTGTCAAAGGGCAGGACGAAATCCAGATGAAATAACACTGATTGCAGTAAGCAAAACCAAACCGGTAGAAGCCATACGGGAAGCCATACAGACCGGTATGGCCGATTTTGGTGAAAATAAGGTCCAGGAACTTACTCAAAAAATGGACACCATTACCGACAATGTGCGCTGGCATATGATCGGTCATCTTCAGAAAAATAAAGTAAAATATATCGTGGGACGCGTTGCCCTGATTCATTCTGTGGATTCACTGTCTCTGGCAGAAAAAATACAGGAAGAAGCTGTAAAGAAAAACGTCACAGTCAATATTCTTGTACAGGTCAATATTTCCGGAGAGGAAAGTAAGTTCGGGACAAAGGCCCAGGCTGCCATGGAATTGGTACAAAATATTGCAAAACTTCCCAATATCCGCATTCAGGGGCTTATGACAATTGCACCTTTTGTGGAGAATCCTGAAGAAAATCGTCTTTATTTTAGAAATTTAAGAAAATTAGCTGTTGACATAAAAAGTAAAAACATTGATAATGTTACTATGAATACTCTGTCAATGGGTATGACCGGTGATTACGAAGTTGCTGTCGAAGAGGGGGCCACCATGGTCCGTGTAGGCACCGGTATTTTTGGTGAAAGAAATTATTTGAGTTAGGAGAGTTAATTATAATGGGAAAATTTGATAAGTTTTTAAATATGATGCGTCTGAATGATGATGGTTATGAAGAAGATCTTAATGATGAATATGATGATGACGACATCGATGGCTACGATGACGATGGAAGCTATGATGATGATTTGGATGAAGATTACGATGATGAGCCAACAGCAGCTTCAGAGCCTTCCAAAAATAAATCCCTCTTTAAAAAGAGTGAAACAGAGTCATCTGTGAGAGCAGCTGCCAAAACGACATCCACCACATATGGCAATAAATCTTCCTACGGGACGGAAAGCAGCCATACATCCAGAACAGGGGCATCCAGAGGCGGAAGCAATATCATTTCCATCAATAAGGGCATGGCACCTTCACCTATGGAAGTGGCGATTATGAAACCTGTAAATATTGAAACAAGCTCCAGTGTTGTGGATGCACTTCTGGACGGTAAAGCTGCAGTTGTGAATCTTGAAACTCTGGATGAGACAACAGCCCAGAAAATTATCGATTTTCTTTCCGGTGCCTGCTATGCCATTGACGGCAAACTGAAAAATGTTTCCAGCCGTATTTTCCTTCTGGCTCCTAAAAATGTGGACATCTCAGGTGATATTTCTTCCACAGTTTCCAGTGTGTTATCCGGATCAGGCAGTCAAAGCTATGCGGCAGGCGGCAGCTATTATGATACAGACCGTCTGTTTAAACTGAAAACGAACTGAAGATGGATACAGCTAAAGAGGATCAGATTTTAATAAATCACCTGCTGGATCTGGCCGAAGAGGCCAGTACCCGGTATTGTTATGTTTACAGTAATTTTCTCAGTATGGGAGAGCTTTCCCTGTTTGAAAGCCGCTGCAGTGATTTTTCCTGGATTAATTACCGTTTTGACGGCGGACATGATTACAGTGACCGTAAGGTGATTGGTTTTTATAATGATTTCTGTAAAGAAGAAAAACCTGAGGCGGCGCCTATTGATTGCCTTGTTATAGCTCCTGTGATGGAAAAATTCAGCGATAATCTCAGTCACCGGGATTTTCTCGGTGCTCTTTTAAATCTGGGAATTGAACGCGGGCTTCTGGGGGATCTTATTATACAGGATAATCGGGCTTATGTATTTTGTTTGAATCATATCACCGATTTTATTATACAAAACCTGACAAAAGTCAAACATACCCGTGTAAAAGCCGTTCTCTGGGATAAAGACACACCGGTTTTTACTCCAAAATTTAAAATTAAAACCGGAACAGTAACTTCTATACGCCTTGACAGTATTATTGCTCTGGCATTTTCAGTCTCCCGCACCAATGCGGTCAGGCTGATTGGTTCCGAAAGTGTTTTTGTTAATGGACGCTGTGTGATTTCCAACAGCTGTTCTTTAAAGGACGGAGACATTATTTCTGTCCGCGGGTTCGGTAAATTTATTTTTGAGTCAACAGATCGAAAATCCAGAAAGGATAAGTTTGTTGTCAATATACATGTGTTTATTTAGGAGGTAGAGTCATAATGTTAACACCAGTAGATTTACAGGGAAGAACATTTAAAAGCGGGATGGGTTACTCAAAAACAGATGTGGACAGTTTCTTTTCCACACTGACATCAGATTATGAAGCTTTGTACAGAGAGAATATGGAGCTTAAAGATAAAATTGGTACGTTAAACGATGGAATCAACCATTACCGCAGCATTGAAAAGGCACTTCAGAAAGCACTGGTTCTTGCCGAGCAGACAGCCGAAGAGACGATTGCTTCCGCAAAAACCAATGCTACAGTTATTGAACAGGAGGCTGTCTTAAAGGCACAGTCCATTGTGGCTGATGCAAAAATCGAGCTTGATCAGATCCGTACAAAAACCGTGGAGCTGCTTCAGCAGTATGAAAGCTATCGTACCCAGTACAGAGCCTTAGCCAGTGCTCAGGTTGAACTGTTAAACAGTGAATCTTTTAATATTGAGATTGCATCATTGGATGTATTTGCCAATCTGGAAAAACAGACCATAGAAAATACAGCATCCCTTAATACAAAAACAATGTATCAGCAGCCTGCCTCAGACGCCAAAGCATCGGTTGCCGATCCGGTTGCCGAAGATGATGAAGACGAAACCCTGGATGATGATATTCAAATCAATGATCTGGAGAGTATATTTAATGATGCTGCCAAGGACGAATCCGATACACCTCAGTAAAACCATTTTTAATGCCGCGCGGCCCAACGTGCGGCATTTCATGATTAAAGGATGACATAATAATGAAAAATTTAACTGTACATGACGGCAAAACGCCGATTTATAATATTATATTGGCCCGTTCTTTTGATGACTTGCCCCAGGCGGCTAAGACCCTTGACCTGTCGGGACGCAGAGTATGTATTGTCAGTGAAACCAATGTGGCGCCGCATTATATGACACAGGTAACGGATATTTTTTCAGATCTGGCAGATACTGTCATCAATTTTTGTTTTCAGGCAGGGGAAGCAAGCAAAAATTTGAATACGGTTCAACAGCTCTACGAAACATTAATTAAAGCCAAGTTTGACCGCAAAGATCTTCTGATCGCTTTAGGCGGAGGTGTGGTTGGCGATTTGACTGGCTATACTGCAGCAACTTATCTTAGAGGCATTGACTTTATTCAGATTCCAACAAGTCTTCTGGCACAGGTCGACAGCAGTATCGGCGGAAAAACCGGCGTTGATTTTAATGCCTATAAAAATATGGTAGGCGCATTTCACCAGCCCAAGCTTGTTTATATCAATCTTTCCACACTGCTCACCTTAAATCGCCGCCAATATATTTCGGGAATGGGCGAGATTGTCAAGCACGGTCTGATCAAAGATAAAGACTACTATAGCTGGCTGAAGGCCAATGTAGAGGGTATTATAAACCGTGATCTGGATATTCTTGAACAAATGATTTATATGAGCTGCCGTATTAAAAGAGATGTGGTTGAGCAAGATCCAAAAGAACAGGGCGAGAGAGCTCTGCTGAATTTTGGCCATACCATCGGCCATGCAGTAGAAAAGCTTTGGGACTTTAAGCTTTTACATGGAGAATGTGTGGCCCTGGGCTGCGTAGGTGCAGCATATATTTCCATGAAAAAAGGATACATTTCCAGAGGGGTTTTTGAAGACATCTGCCATACATTTGAAAATTTTGAGCTTCCTGTTTCAGTCAAGGCTCCTGACGGCATTTTAGCCCAGACGATTGTTGAGACTACAAAACTGGACAAAAAAATGGAATCCGGACAAATTAAATTTATTCTTTTAAAGCCTGAAGGCAAGGGCATTATTGACCGTACAGTTGATGATGCGCAGATGCTTGAAGCGGTCAATTGTATAATTAAACTATCATGAAACGGAGAAAATTCTAATGAATACAAAAAAATCCAAAGCCGTCAGTTGTTTTTTGGCACTGGCCGCAGTCATTGTGCTGACCGTACTGGATCAACTGACTAAAAATCTGGCGGTCAAATATCTGATGAACAAAGAACCTATTGTCCTGTGGGATGGGGTATTCGAATTAAAATATCTGGAAAACAGAGGGGCAGCTTTTGGCTTATTCCAGGGACAGAAAATATTTTTTATTGTTTCCACAATTGTTATCGTCGGACTTTTGGCTTATGTTTATGTCAAAGCGCCTATGATCAAGCGCTATCATTATCTGAAGATTCTTATTACCATATGTGTGGCTGGCGCTATTGGAAATTTTATAGACCGTATGCTTCATGGTTATGTTGTAGACTTTTTTTACTTTAAGCTGATTAATTTCCCGATTTTTAATGTGGCCGACATTTATGTGACTTGCTCGGTTATCCTATTTGCAATTTTGTTTTTATTTTATTATAAAGATGAAGATGATTTTAAATTTCTTCTTCCCAAAAAAGGCTATAAACACCAGGGAGAACAGTCATGAGCAGCGCTGAACAGAAAGTCTGCACAGTAAAGACTCCAGATTGCGGTCAGCGTATTGATAAATATCTAAGCACCACCTTCCCGGAGTTTACAAGGTCTTACCTTCAGAAACTGATCAAGGACGAAGCTGTAATTGTCAATTTAAGCCCAGTCAAAGCGAACTATAAAGTAAATACAGGAGACTGTATCCAAATAGCCCTTCCTGAGCCTGTCAGCCTGGATATAGAGCCTGAAAATATTCCTCTGGATATTCTTTATGAAGATGATGACGTCTTATTAATAAATAAGCCTAAAGATATGGTCGTACATCCCAGCGCAGGGCATGAAAATCATACGATTGTCAATGCCGTTATGTATCACTGTAAAGATAATCTTTCTACAATAAACGGGGTACTGCGCCCTGGAATTGTGCATCGAATTGATAAAGATACAACTGGCGTGATTGTGATCTGTAAAAATGATCATGCCCACAATGATTTGGCCGCCCAACTTAAGGAACATTCCATCACACGCAAATATCATGCGATTGTATATAATAATTTTCAGGAGGATGAAGGGTGTGTGGATGCCCCCATCGGACGATCTCAGACAGATCGAAAAAAAATGGCCATTGATCTCAAAGGTGGCCGTCGGGCAGTGACCCATTATAAAGTTCTCCGGCGTTTTGGTAAGTTTACTTACATTGAATGTACGCTGGAAACCGGAAGAACCCACCAGATTCGTGTTCATATGTCCAGTATCGGTCATCCACTTCTGGGCGATACGATCTATGGGCCGTCCAAACAACCGTTTCCATCCCTTCAGGGACAGACATTACATGCAAAAGTGTTGGGATTTATTCATCCGTCCACAGGGCAGTATATGGAATTTGAAGCCCCTTTACCGGCATACTTTACACAGCTGTTAGACCGTCTTGCAAAATAAATTCAGGACCGTTTTTCTACGTATAATTACGGGAAAAGCGGTCTTTTTTATACTTTTTTTGTCAAAGCTTGTTGAATTTCCCCGGATAATATGCTAAATTATCCATTAATGGAACTGGAAAAAAATGGAATTGACATACCCTGGCCGATCAGGGTACAGATCGGGGGAATGCATATGATACGTGAATACTTAGAGCAAAATGTCTATGAAGCCCTGCAGAATCGGCTAATGCTCATTTTTGAAGAATTTGACAATATTTATATTTCCTTTTCCGGCGGAAAAGACAGCGGCCTTCTTTTAAATCTTGTTCTGGACTATCAGAAAAAACACTATCCAAATCGAAAAATCGGCGTCTTTCATCAGGATTTCGAAGCACAGTATACCGTGACCACAGAATATGTAGAACGAACCTTTGAGCGAATCAAAGATGATGTTGAGCCTTACTGGGTATGCCTTCCAATGGCAACCCGTACAGCCCTTGGCAGCTACGAAATGTACTGGTATCCATGGGATGATAAAAAACAGGAGGCCTGGGTCAGACCCATGCCGCAAAAAGACTATGTGATTCATCTGGGAAACAATCCAATGACCACTTATCGGTACAGAATGCATCAGGAAGATTTAGCCAAACAATTTGGCCGCTGGTACAGAATGTCCCACGGCAATAAAAAGACCATCTGCCTTCTGGGTATGAGGGCCGACGAATCCCTTCAGCGTTACAGCGGCTTTCTCAATAAGCGTTACGGTTATCAGGGCGAATGCTGGATCAGCCGCCAGTTTAAGGACGTGTGGTGTGCCTCGCCTTTATATGACTGGACACCGGCTGATATATGGCATGCCAACTATATATTTGGATATGATTATAACCATCTGTATGATCTTTACTACAAGGCCGGACTTAAGGTTTCACAGATGCGTGTGGCATCCCCATTTAACGATTATTCTCGTGATGCACTGAACCTTTACCGTGTCATTGACCCTGAGATATGGGTAAAACTTGTCGGACGTGTTCAGGGGGCCAATTTTGCCGCAATATATGGACGGACAAAGGCACTTGCCTACAGAAATGTTACATTGCCTGAAGGTCATACATGGAAATCCTACACCATGTTTCTTCTGGATACACTGCCAGCCAGACTGCGCAATAACTATGCCAAAAAATTTAATACATCCATCCAATTCTGGCATGAAACCGGCGGTGGCCTTGACGAAGATACAATCCGTGAGTTAGAAGAGCACGGATATCAGATCCGCAGAAACGGGGTATCCAATTACACATTGAATAAAAAATCCCGTGTTGTTTTTATCGGAAAAATTCCAGATGATACGGATGATATTAAATCCACCAAAGATATTCCCAGTTGGAAGCGCATGTGCTTCTGTATTTTAAAAAATGATCACATATGCCGTTTTATGGGCTTTGGAATGACCCGGCAGCAACAGCAGCGGATTGATCTGATCCGTCAAAAGTATAAGAGTATTGAGGAGATGGATTATGGAATTTAAAAGTCCTGTCTATAATGTTATAGCTGTACCAATTGAAAAAATCAAACCAAACACATATAACCCAAATTCAGTAGCTCCGCCGGAAATGAAACTGCTTTATGACAGTATTAAATCTGACGGCTATACAATGCCGATTGTCTGTTATTACGCCAAAGCCCAGGATTTATATATTATTGTCGATGGATTTCATCGATACAGAGTCATGTTGGAATATCCGGATATCTATGAAAGAGAAAAAGGAATGCTTCCGGTTTCTGTCATTGATAAACCACTGGATCAGCGCATGGCCAGTACAATCCGCCATAATCGGGCGCGAGGCAGCCATAATGTAGATCTGATGAGCAATATTGTAAAAGAACTCCATGAACTTGGTCGTTCAGATGCATGGATATCCAAACACCTTGGCATGGACCGGGATGAAATTCTAAGACTCAAGCAAATTACCGGTTTGGCGGCTTTATTTAAAGATGTAAAATTCGGCAAAGCCTGGCGTCCAACAGATGATGAATAAAAATCTCTGCGCGTCACCGTTAACAGCCATGGACATAAAGTATTAACATCATAAAATTATTTATAAAGAACAAAAATTAAAAACAAAAATTCCGAAAAATATATTTGCATGTTAAAAATACAGCTGCATGTTTATGTTATAACGGAATTTTTGTTTTTTGTCATAATAAAGTGAAAATATCCAAATCCGTTCACGGTGATAGTACTTAATCAATCTCTGCGTCAAATACAGATTTATTGCGAAGATCTGCCAAAATAACAAAAAATCCATGAGTTGTGCCTTTTATATATAATCAAAGCCTTCATTTCTGTTTTTAATCTTTGCATTAAAGGCTTATCTTTCACGCAAAGATTATTGACTTTTCTCTTATGTGTGACGTATAATGTTTCCGAGGTGTTGAATATGGATCAATTAACATACCATGAACAAATGAATATTGAAAATACAGTACGGCTTCGAAATATTCTCAGAGAGCTTCCTTTGTTTTGTAAAGATTATTTCCGGGCCATAGAACCTACAACGTCTTCCAAAACAAGAATTTCCTATGCCTATGATCTGAGAATCTTTTTTAATTATCTGATCGAAAATAATCCGTTATACAAAGATTTCCAGTTAAAGGATTTCACCCTTGCCCATCTGGAACAACTGGAACCCGTAGATATTGAGGAATATCAGGAATACCTTAAGCTCTATGATATGGATCATCGAATGTTGACAAATACAGAAAAAGGCCTGGCCAGAAAAATGTCATCCCTTCGCAGTTTTTATAATTACTATTATAAGCACCGAATGATCAAAAACAATCCAGCTCAGCTGGTAGCCATGCCAAAGCTCCATGAAAAAGCCATTATCCGGCTGGATGTGGACGAGGTGGCCTCGCTCCTGGATTTTGTGGAAAACTGCGGCAGCCAGCTTAAGGGGCAGAAAAAAGCCTATTATGAAAAAACCAAATACAGAGACCTGGCGATTATGACCCTCCTGCTCGGGACGGGAATCCGTGTTTCAGAATGTGTGGGGCTGGATCTGAATGACGTAGATTTTAAAAACAACTCAATTAAGGTTACCAGAAAAGGCGGCAATCAGATGTATGTCTATTTTGGTTCAGAAGTGGAATCTGCCCTCTATGATTATCTAAACCTGACTCGAAACATCACAGTTCCTTTGGCCGGACATGAAAACGCACTCTTCCTTTCTTCTCAGAAAAAACGCATCAGCGTTCGTACTGTTGAGGATCTGGTTAAAAAGTACGCCACGCAGGTCACGCCTAATAAACATATTACGCCGCATAAACTGAGAAGTACCTATGGCACCAATCTTTACAGAGAAACCGGGGACATCTATCTTGTAGCCGATGTTCTTGGCCATAGAGATGTAAATACAACTAAAAAGCATTACGCCGCACTGGGTGATGAACGAAGACGCCAGGCTGCTTCTGCGGTGATCCTAAGAGAAAAACCGGAACCAGGCAAACCTTTATAATGCCGCCGCATTTTGGTTTACATAAAAATATTATGTAAACCAAAAAATCAAATATAACCAGTCAACGCCTTTTTCTATACTCAACAAATACGTGTAATTAAATAAAAGACTTACGAAAGACGAGGATCAACTAAAATATGAAACTTCAACAATTATTAAGCTATACCCGCCGGGCCGTAGATGATTATCAGATGATTCAGGCCGGCGACAAAATCGCTGTAGGCATCTCTGGCGGCAAAGACAGTCTTGCACTTTTATATGCACTTCATGGATTAAAACGCTTCTATCCCAATCCGTTTGAAATCGAGGCCATCACCGTAGATCTGGGCTATGAAGGCTTTGATTTGTCAGGAATTCAAAAGCTGTGCGATGATCTTGGTGTCAGATATACAATTGTCAAAACCGATATCGGAAAAATTATTTTTGAGGACAGAAAAGAAAAAAACCCCTGTGCCCTTTGTGCCAAAATGAGGAAAGGCGCCTTTAACGAAACCGCCAAATCTCTGGGATGCAACAAACTGGCTTACGGCCATCACAGAGATGATCTTGTTGAAACAATGCTGCTCTCTTTAATTTATGAAGGACGCTTCTTCTCCTTTTCTCCGGTGACCTACTTAGACCGAATGGATATTACATTAATCAGGCCTTTGATTTATGTTACTGAAGCAGATGTGGTTGGATTCAAAAACAAATATCACTTACCGGTTTGCAAAAGCCCCTGTCCGGCCGATGGTTATACACGCCGTGAATACGCAAAAGAATTGGCCCACCAGATTAATCAGGAAAACCCAGGTGCCATTGACCGCATGTTCAGCGCAATAATCAATGGAAATTTGCCGAGTTGGCCCAGAAAAACAGAAATAACAAAGAAATAATAAGCGAACGAACTGCCGGCCGGTATAAAACCGACCGGCTATTCCATATCCATCGGCGCATCCGCATAATACGGGAGTACAAGGAGCTGTCCCGGATACAGCCGATCACTCTTCATCTGATTTGAATGCATAACTTCTTCTATATACGCTTCATGATTTTTATATTCCTTTGTCATATATTCATCTGCAATCGTCCACAGGGAATCTCCGCTCTGTACCACATATCCGGTAAAAAACTTCCGTTCATTCACCCTGAGATTCGTATCCGCTGACACCTTAAAGCCCTTAAGAACGGAACACATGGCAATAATAAATAAAATCACAATCACAGTTTTCAAAACACGTCTTTTCATTGCATAGCTCATCTCGCAATTCGCCTCCCACCAAATAAAAGAACATTTGTTTGCCATGCCTTCATTATATAGAACATTCGTTCTTTTGTCAATAGATTTTAGCACAACTTTGAAACATATGTTTGCAAAAATATGTTCGTTATGTTATTATAATAATGATATTGGGGACAAAGTGTCTTTTTGCCCCTGGAATCATAATAATTAAATTATATTTTTTCAGAGGAGGTCCGTTTCTTTATGGCAAAAGGAAAAATCAGCCCCAAACAGCTTGAAATTCTTGAATATATAAAAAAACAAATCCTGGCGAAAGGCTACCCGCCTGCAGTCCGGGAAATATGTGAAGCCGTTCAGCTTCGTTCAACATCCAGTGTACATGCCCATCTGGAAACACTGGAACGTAATGGTTATATCCGACGGGATCCAACCAAACCCAGAGCCATTGAAATCGTTGATGACGACTTTGCACTGTCTCGCCGCGAGGTTGTCAATGTGCCCATTGTAGGCACAATTACTGCGGGTGAACCTATTTTGGCAGTGGAAAACATTCTGGACTATTTTCCTATTCCTGTTGAGCTTATGCCCAACGCTGAAGTTTTTATGCTTCAGGTTCGTGGTGACAGTATGATTAATTCCGGAATTTATGACGGTGATCACGTCATTGTTCAAAAACAGCCTACGGCAGACAACGGTGACAAAGTTGTAGCACTTCTGGGCGACAGCGCCACCGTCAAGACGTTTTACAAGGAGAACGGCTATTATCGTCTCCAGCCGGAAAACGACACAATGGACCCCATTATCGTCAATTCTGTTGAAATCATCGGAAAAGTAATCGGACTGATGCGTTTAAGCATGTAATCCGCCTGGTATAAATTAATTTAGTTTCTAAATTAATTCAAAATGCTTTTAATTTTCTCCATTTTACGTTATATTAATATTTGCAAGTTTTAACAGTTGCCGACAGTAAATGTCGGCAACTTCTTTTGTGAATGAAACAATAAAACTTTTAGATAGGAGATTTCCATGATGAAAAATATTCTTGTCGGCCAGTCCGGAGGACCCACTGCTGTAATTAACGGAAGCCTTTACGGCGTAGTCAGTCAGGCATTAAAGTTTAAAGGCGCCGGTATTGATCATGTATATGGCATGATTAACGGTATTGAAGGCTTTTTAAAAGACCGCTACATGGACATGGAAAGCGGACTTGACAATGCTCAGTTTGAAGCATTAAAAACAACACCTGGTGCATATCTGGGTTCCTGCCGTTTTAAACTTCCTGAAGATTTAAACGACCCTGTATATGTACGGTTGTTTGAAAAATTTCATAAATTAAATATCGGCTATGTTTTTTATATTGGCGGAAATGATTCCATGGATACTGTAAGCAAACTGTCCCGATGCAGTGCAGCCCATAACAGTGATATCAAAATTATGGGTATTCCCAAAACCATTGATAATGACCTTGTATGTACCGACCACACCCCTGGTTTTGGCAGTGCCGCACGTTTCGTTGCCACCTCTGTCCGCGAAATCGGTATTGATGCCTCGATCTATGATACACATTCTGTCACCATCGTGGAAATTATGGGCCGCCACGCCGGATGGCTTACCGGTGCAGCCGCCCTGGCCAGAACGCATCAGCTGGATAATCCGGTACTCATTTATCTGCCCGAAGTGCCTTTTGACCAGGAACAGTTTATCCGTAAAGTTTCAGAAGCACTCCAAACAAAAAATAATCTGGTTGTATGTGTGTCCGAAGGAATCAGTGACAAGGAAGGTAAATTTATCTGTGAATATGCCAAAGCTGCAGGTGTGGACAACTTTGGTCACAAAATGCTGACTGGCTGTGGAAAATATTTGGAAAATCTGATCCGAGCCCGACTGGGGATCAAGGTCAGATCCATAGAATTAAATGTCAGCCAGCGCTGCTCTTCTGTTCGTCAGTCAGCCACCGACCTGAATGAAGCGATTGAAGCCGGTCGTTTTTCCGTTACCAGCGCCATGAATGGTGAAACAGGGAAAATGACGGCTTTCGTAAGAACAGGAGATGCCCCGTATACAATAACCTATACTCTGGTGGATGTAAATGAAGTCTGCAATAAAGAAAAAAAGGTTCCCACTCAGTGGATCACCTGCGAAGGCGCCGATGTTTCTTCTGATTTTATCCGTTATGTCCGTCCCCTGATCCAGGGAAAAGTTGAACTGCCCGAAGAAAACGGTCTGCCCGTATTTGCCTACCGAAAATAGCTTATTTAGTATCAATAAACCCATTCATTCTATATAAATAAAAGCATATCAGTGGTTTGAATAAAACCTTTGATATGCTTTTAAAATTCAATGATCAATCTTTTTTTAATGTATCTGCGTCTACAATTCTGCCGTCTCGCCATATTCTTTCCAGATCATAAAACAAGCGGTCTTCCTCTGAAAAGATATGGACAATAATGTCCCTGTAGTCCATTAAAATCCAATTGGCGCCATTGTAACCTTCCACCTGCTTTGATTCATAGCCGGCTTTCCCAAGCATTTCAGATACATTGTCCGACATAGCCTGGACCTGGTTTTTATTGCTTCCGCTGGCAATAATAAAATAATCAGCAATAACAGAAATCCCCTGGATATCAATAACCTTTACATCGATTGCCTTCTTATCTTCCAGCGCGTCAATGGCCAGACAAGCCATTTTCTTAGAGTCATTATTCATTAAGAAAGTTCTCCTTTCACCAGTCTTTCATAATATTCACATGTTTCCTGAGTGGCAGGGTCGATTACATTCCCCTGTTTTTTTAAATAATCCAGCGTCTGGCTGGCAGTTATATACACAGCACGGTCAAGATCTTCAAAACTGATCCGCCTTAGATCATCCAGATGCGGAGCCCGATCCCGGGCCGGTTCAATATAATCCGCAACAAATACAATTTTTTCCAGAAGAGACATTGCCGGCCGCCCTGTTGTATGATAAAAAACAGCATTAAAAATATCTGTATCCTTAACATTGTACTTTTCACGAGCCAGGTATGCACCAGCCGGCCCGTGAAGCAAAAATGGCTGCGCCAGCTGTGCAGCACTGATTGTCATCTTATGCTCCCTGCATATTTTCAGCAGTTTCTCAGGCGCCATGTGCTTGGCACAATCGTGAAGCAGTCCGGCCAATCCGGCCTTTGTCTGATCAGCTCCATATTTCATAGCCAGGCAGACGCTTGTATATTCAACGCCAAGTGTATGAAGAAATCTTGTTCCGGTCTGCTTTTCCTTCAGGTGTTCCTGGATATCCATAATTTGATTTGCAGTCTTTGAATTCATGTCCATCACTCCATTTCTCAGGTGTTTCCAGATGCAGGCACAGACTGATATAATCCATGGTTTTGGATATATGCAGCCACTGTCTGAGGAACCAAATGCGCGATAGATGCACCGCTTTTGGCCAAATTTCGAATCTCATGGGACGAAATATTCATCTGAGGCAGCGATAAAAGGGAAATACGCCCTCCATATTTTTGTCTGAGATATCTGGCCTGGCGATCCAGGGCACAAAGATCTGTATCATCCCTCACAGCAGCTAAAATATGCGCCAAACGAAGAATACGATCCGGACGCACCCAAGTCTCAATACTATTTACCGAATCCGCACCCATAATAAAATACAGCATCGCATCTTCAAAAACCTTATGAAGATACTCCAGTGTTTCAAATGTATAAGAAAGCCCATTTTTTTGAATTTCATACGCACTGATCTCAAAATAAGGGGTGTTCCCCACAGCCGCCTGCAGCATATTCAAACGGTCTGTATCATTTAAAATCTGCATATCCTGTTTATGAGGCGGTCGACCGGCCGGCATAAAAATCACCTTATCCAGCTTATATTCAAAATAACTTTGTCTGGCCAGCATTAAATGGCCGTTATGCACAGGGTTAAAGGTACCGCCCATAATACCAATTTTATGCATGATCCTGCCTTTCATAAATCCTAAAATTATTTTTCCGGAAGAATAATTTTTTTCTTATTATCCTTTCCCTCACGGTACAAAACAATTTTCTTTCCAATCACCTGTACAACTTCTGAATGTGTACGTTCTGACAGATATCGCGCAATCTCCCTGGGATCATCTGTGCAGTTTTGCAGAACCGAAATCTTTATCAGTTCTCTGGCACAAAGAACTTCTTCGATGGCTTTTGTAAATTCTGGTGTCAGAGAAGACTTGCCAATCTGGAAAATAGGATCCAGATTCATGGCCAAGCTTTTTAAATAAGCGCGCTGCTTACTGTTTTTGATCATAATTTTTCCTCCGTATTATTTATAATAGTCAAACTGAAGGTCATATAGGCGCACGGTATCACCTTCCTGTATGCCAAGGGCTTCCAGTTCATCCAAAATTCCGTTCTCCTTAAGGAATTTTTGGAAAAAGTCAAAGCCCTTTTCAGATTCCAGATTCGTGTAACCTAGCATCCGCAAAATTCTGGGACCTTCCACCACAAAAATACCGTCCTCGTCTTTTTCCACAGTAAATGGTTCATCAAAAGTCACATTTTCAGGGAAATATTCTCGTTCAAATACTGTCGGCTCTTCATTAATTTGTTCCAGCATCTCCCTTACATAATACAAAAGCGGCTTTAATCCCTGTCCGCTTACTGCAGAAATAGGGAACACCTTAATGCCCTCAGGCTCAAATTCTTCCTTCAGCAATGTGATGGCATCATCATTTTCACCGTCAAAAAGTGCATCAATCTTATTGGCCGCAATCACCTGGGGACGTTTGGCCAGTGCCTCATTATAAGCCACCAGTTCTCTGTTGATCGCATGAATATCCTCAATAGGATCCCGGCCTTCAGTACCGGCCGCATCCACAATATGAATAATCACCTTGGTCCGTTCAATATGTCTCAAAAATTCATGTCCCAAGCCAACACCTTCGGAAGCACCCTCGATAATTCCGGGAATATCAGCAATAACAAAGCCTTTGCCGCCATCTAAATCCACAACCCCAAGATTAGGATTCAGTGTGGTAAAATGATAATTGGCAATTTTAGGCCTGGCATTAGTTACGCGGGACAGAAAAGTCGATTTTCCCACATTAGGGAATCCCACAAGCCCCACATCGGCGATCACCTTAAGCTCCAGTGTAACATTCAGTTCCATGGCTTTCTGTCCTGGCTGAGCATATTTAGGTGCCTGCATGGTTGCTGTGGCATAATGCTGATTCCCTTTACCGCCTCTGCCGCCTTTTAAAATCACTTCCCGGTCATTACCATGGGACATATCTGCGATAACAAGGCCACTTTCTGTATCTCTGATCACAGTTCCTTCAGGAACTTTGATAATCATATCCTCACCGTCACTGCCATGGCATCGACGTTTCCCTCCCGATTCGCCGTCACCGGCACAATACTTGCGGATATGGCGAAAATCCATTAATGTATTCATGCCCTTATCCACAACAAAGATCACATCACCGCCCTTACCGCCGTCACCGCCATCCGGTCCACCGGCCGGAACAAACAGTTCCCGACGAAAGCTGACATGACCGTCACCGCCTTTGCCAGAGCGGATATATATTTTAGCTTTATCGACAAACATCTGTTTCACCTCTGTTTCAAAAAAAACGACTTCAAACTATTACATCTGAAGTCGTTTTGATCATTCTTATTCGTTCACAGCTACAGGGTAGATAGAAACCTGTTTCTTATCTCTACCTTTTCTTTCGAATCTAACAACACCATCTACTAATGCAAATAATGTATCATCGCCACCGCGTCCTACATTAACACCTGGATGGATCTTTGTTCCGCGCTGTCTGTAAAGGATGTTACCAGCTTTTACAAACTGACCGTCTGCTCTTTTAGCACCAAGTCTTTTAGATTCGGAATCTCTGCCGTTCTTTGTAGAACCAACACCTTTTTTATGAGCGAAAATCTGAAGGTTCATTTTTAACATCGTCTACACCTCCTTGAATATAAGTCGAATATATTCATTACCGTAATCTTTTTCGATATCTTGTAAACCAAGAATCATGGAATCCATCAACAGCACCGATGCCTTCGACAAGGGTTGGGTAAATCTGCACTCAATAAAGCCATCTTTCTGTTTCACATGAAAACGATCATGCGTAAAAGCTTCTATGGAGTTCATCGTATTCACCGTAAGTACCGAAACAGCTGCACAGATAATATCATATCCCTCTTCAGCATATCCGGCATGTCCCTGGGATCTAAAACCAGCATAGCCACTTGAATTCCGATAAACTGTTATCTTAATCATGTTAAGACACCAGGCTACAATTAAGCATTGATTTTTTCAATCTTAACTTTTGTATAAGCCTGTCTGTGACCGTTCTTTTTGTGATAACCAGTTTTTCTCTTATATTTGTAAACGATAACTTTTTTACCTTTAACATCGCCCACTACAGTTGCAGCTACGCTGGCACCTTCAACTGTCGGGTTACCGACTTTAACATCGTCACCACTTACAACAAGGACCTGATCGAATACAACGGATTCTCCGGCTTCAACACCGAGCTTTTCAACTTTAATGACATCGCCTTCGGCTACTTTGTACTGTTTACCACCTGTTGCAATAATTGCGTACATATGGCACCTCCTATGATCATTACTCGCTAGTTACGGTGGACCGGCCACTTCTGACCTTCTCTTAAAACCTCACTATGCGGCACACAATTGCATAATATCAGTTTATATATCATTTGTCAATAGGATATTTCTATTTTTTCCTTAAATCAGGTAAAAAAAGCAGGCTTCCTATTATCATTCCGCCATATTATACCTCAAATATCCCCCCAGATTCTTGGCAGAAAATCCAAAAATCAGGGCAGTACAGCCTTTGGCTGTACTGCCCTGCACACCTATACGACAGGATCGCAATCTAGCAATGTGTGATTGTTCGCCTTTATTCTTCGGCTTTTTTGATTTCAAAATCAGGCCATTTTTGCTTGACAATATTAATAATCATCTGCACTGTACCATCTACACCAAGAAAACTGCTGTCAATGGATATGGTCTTACCGCTGACGCTGCCCCACTTGTGATCTGTATAATACTGATAATAGGACCGGCGCAGCTTATCCTGACGGGAAATTTCCTTTTTAGCTGCACCATCTGTCTCAATCAGATAGCGCTCTTTAACACGGATAATACGCTTTGGTAATGGTGCATAGATGAAAATATGCAGGCAATTTTCAAACTCCTCCAAAACATAATCTGAACACCTGCCCACAATCACGCAGGATTCCTTCTGTGCCAGCTCTTTTATAATCGCTGACTGAGTCCAAAACAAGCGGTCATTGACTGTACCATAGTCTGTCCCAGTAGGAAGATATGCACTGAAAAACGGATTTGATGCTTTTTCGTCCGCCTGATACAAAAGATCGGAATTAATACCGCTTTTTTTAGCAGCAAGGTCAATCAGATCCTTGTCGTAAAAATTAATCCCCAGCGCATCGGCTACCTTCTTGCCGATCTCACGTCCACCGCTGCCAAACTCACGTCCAATAGTAATTACGATATTTTTACTCATATAAAAACCCCCTTATCTTCCTGATTTATTATATGAGTTATTATAACATATATTGTCAGAAAATTAAAGAATAAAATCCAATTAATCCAACAATTACTCCGATAATCATACCGCCCACAACATCGGAAATAAAATGCATTCCAGAGAGAACCCGGGAAGCAGACACAATCACAGCCAAAATAACCATGATCACACCGAGAACCGTGTTCATGGACAGACAGGCCACCGCAATTACAAAGGCACTGGCCGCATGTCGGCTGGGGAAGCTTTGGCCCGGTTTTAACTTCTTATATGCAATTGGATGAAAATCGTACACCTCATAAGGCCGCTTTTTATTAATAACTTTCCTCAAAATTGTCACAATCAAAAAGGCAATCAGGGGCACACCAGCAAAACGAAGTAAATAAACCGGCGAAGCCAGCAAAGCTAAAATCAGAAGTATAATATAAATATTTGCCACAATTGTCGGAATCAGACGGCTGAGGACAAACATCAGGAAACTTTTTCCTCCTGGCTGTCTGAAAAATTCCGTGCATTTTTCATACTGTTCCTGTTTCATAAAGTCATTCCTGCTTTCTAATAAATATATCCTGTCCCGTGACATTTGGGACAGATTGTGTGCAGCTGCTCATGAAGCGGCCGACGCTCCTTTTTTCGGGTCATTTCTACAAGGTTTAACCGGGTCATTTCCACAAGCACAGTTTTTACACTGTCCCGTTGAAGAACCTGACCGAAATAGTCCATCAGCTGACGCCGTAAATCAGGTGAGCGCATATCGATAAAATCAATCATAATAATACCTGAAAGGTTCCGAAGTCTGAGCTGACGCCCAATTTCTGCGGCTGCTTCCATATTAATTTTAAAAAATGTCTCCTCCATGGCTTTTTTTCCGGTATATTTTCCGGTATTAACGTCAATAACAACCATAGCCTCCGTAGGCTGAATCACAAGATAGCCGCCGCACGGCAGCCACACCTGAGGGTTCAATGCCCGTTTCATCTGTGTTTCCAGGCTTTTAAGTTTATACAGCGGCCACTGATCATCCGTATAAAGACGGCATCGTTGCGCGCCGATGACCTGGGAAACCACTTCATATATTTCAGGCAGATCTGTTGTCACAAGGGAAAGATCACTGTGAGACTGAATATATTTCATATAAACCGGCAGTCCAGAATAAACACAGGTAAAGCATCTGGCATATCGTCCCTTTTTCAGAATCCCTTC
>CAJKGK010000030.1 GCA_905199445.1 uncultured Lachnospiraceae bacterium
TATTTTTCCTCCATATTCAAAATGTGTCCCATTCGGTCTTTCTTTGTCTTTAAATAAAAACTATCATAAGGATTTGCTTCTATTTCAATCGGTACTCTGCTTGAAATTTTCATTCCATAATCTTCTAACTGATAAACTTTATCAGGATTATTTGTAAGTAAATGCAATGATTTTATTCCCAAATCTCTTAAAATCTGTGCTCCAATATAATATTCTCTTAAATCGCCTTGAAATCCTAATGCAAGGTTAGCGTCAAGGGTATCCATACCGTTATCCTGCAAATGATAGGCTTTTAGTTTATTGACAAGTCCGATACCTCGTCCCTCTTGTCGCATATAAAGCAATACACCCGAACCATTTTCTGCAATCATTTTCATAGCTTTATCTAACTGCTGTCCGCAATCACAGCGTAAAGAACCAAAAACATCTCCTGTTAAGCACTCTGAGTGAACACGACATAACGCATCGTTTCCATTATCCAAATTTCCCATAACCAATGCAATATGATGTTCTCCATTCAGTTTGTTGATATAACAATGTGCTTTGAAATTCCCGTATTTTGTAGGCATTTCTACAATCGAAACACGTTCTACAAGCATATCATATACTTTTCTATATTCCTGTAATTCTTTAATTGTGAGGGTAGGTATATGGTGTGTTTGAGAAAATTGAATTAAATCAGGTGTTCTCATCATTTTCCCGTTTTCATTCATAATTTCACAGCATAAGCCACATTCTTTTAATCCTGCCAACCTCAATAAGTCAACAGTTGCTTCCGTATGTCCGTTCCTTTCCAGAACACCTCCATTTTTTGCAATCAGAGGAAACATGTGCCCCGGTCTACGAAAATCAAAGGGATTTATATTCTCAACCACACACATACGAGCCGTCAATCCTCTTTCTTCGGCAGAAATACCTGTTGTAGTATCCTTATAATCAATAGAAACCGTAAAGGCAGTTTCATGGTTATCTGTATTATTTTCAACCATAGGGGAAAGCATGAGTTGGTTAGCTAGACTTTCACTCATAGGCATACAGATTAAGCCTTTTGCATAAGTCGCCATGAAATTAACATTTTCTGTTGTAGCCGATTGTGCCGAACAAATTAAATCTCCCTCATTTTCTCTCTCTTTATCATCCATAACCAAAACAAGTTTTCCCTCTTGTAACGCCTGCAATGCCTCTTTTATTTTTTGATATTTCATTATTCCTTTATCCTTTCTGTTAAAATCCGTATTGGTATAATAACTCTTTCGATAACTCCGTTTTATTGCTGTTGTCTATGAGTTTCTGCACATATTTACCTAATATATCATTTTCAAGATTAACCATATTCCCAACTTGTTTATCCTTGAGAACTGTTTGCTCTAAAGTATGTGGGATAACGGATACTAAAAAGTCTGTTTTCGATACTTTTGCGACAGTAAGACTAATACCGTCAATAGCAATCGAGCCTTTTTCGACAATTAAATTTAAGATTTCTCTTTTCGTATTGATTTGATACCACATAGCATTTTTCTCTCTACGCACAGAAGATATTCTGCCTGTTCCATCAATATGCCCTGTAACAATATGACCGCCCAACCTGCCATTCATAGGTATAGCTCTTTCTAAATTCACACAACTTCCATGTTTTAATAGACTAAGAGCTGTTCTATTCCATGTTTCATTCATCACATCAACTGTGAAAGACTGTCGATTGAAACAAGTAACTGTAAGGCAAATACCATTTACTGCTATGCTGTCCCCTAAATGTATATCTTCTAATATTTTTGAAGCTTTAATGGATAGTTTACAGTTACAAATATCTTTCTGTATTCTTTCTATTTTACCGATTTCCTCTATTATTCCTGTAAACATGAATAAATCACTTCACTTTCTATGAGATAATCATTTCCCACTTGAGAAAAAGCATACGGTTTAAGCATAACGGCGTCATCAGGAAAAGCAACGCCTTGCCCGCTTACAGGACTTTTTGCACTCCCACCAAATATTTTTGGTGCTATGTAGACTTGCACCTCATCGACAATCTGTTGTTCAAGAGCACTCCAATTCATTGCACTTCCGCCCTCTAAAAGCAGGCTATCTATCTGCATATTTCCTAAACATTGCATTAAATTCATTAAGTCAATATGATTACCTTTTTTCTTTGTATGAATAATTTCACAACCGTATTTTCTATAAAGACCTATCTTACTTTCATCACTAGAAGAAGTAGCAATATAAGTCTTAATATCATTCGCTGTTTTTATAATTTTTGATGTAATGGGTGTTCTTAAATTTGTATCACATACGATACGGACAGGATTTTTTCCATTCTCTAATCGGCATGTCAGTAAAGGGTTATCTTGAATAACAGTATTGACTCCTACCACGATTGCGGTAACCTTATGTCGGAATTGATGTACCTGTTTTCTCGCTTCTTCTCCACTTACCCATTTTGATTGATTTGCATAAGTTGCTATCTTCCCGTCCAGTGTCATTGCATACTTCATAAAAACATAGGGAATGTGCTTTGTAACATATTTTCTAAAAACTTTGATTAACTGTTGACATTCCATTTCTAAAATTCCTACAGCAACTTGAATATTGTTTTCCTCAAGTATCTTTACACCTTTTCCAGACACAATAGGATTACAGTCTAAAGTTCCAACGACTACTCTTGTAATGCCACTTTTAATAATTGCTTCTGTACAAGGTGGTGTCTTTCCATAATGACAGCATGGTTCAAGTGTTACATAAAGTGTTGATCCTATAGGTGATTCCCTGCAATTTTTAAGTGCATTTCTTTCAGCATGCATTCCACCAAAAGTTTCATGGTATCCCTGTCCTATAATCCGATTATCTTTTACAATTACTGCTCCAACCATAGGATTAGGATTGACATAGCCAGCACCTTTTTTTGCCAATTCTATTGCTAATTTCATGTATTCTGCATCGCTCATTTTTACACCTCCAAAAAAATACATGCCTTGAATAAAAGCTATCCAAGACATGCAAAAGAGGATTTATGCGATTAAAGAAAATGCTCCGAAACGATATGAAATCATTTCAGAGCACGCAAAAAAGCATAAATATACTTTCATCTTCTTTCATCCAGACTATACTGTCGGCTTTGGAATTTCACCAAATCATGCCTTTCGGCTCGTGGGCTGTACCACCGGTAGGGAATTGCACCCTGCCCTGAAGATAGTTATTCAATTACGGACAATTATAATATTTGACATTGTTTCTGTCAATAGAAAGTTTTTTCTCATTCGTCAAATACAATAATTTGCAAGCAGGTAAACACAGGTTGTTTCTTAATATCCTTTTGTTTGGGAAACTCCTCGTTCCCACTTTGAGACACTTTGTGATGTAATTCCAAGATATATAGCCACGTCCTCTTGTGTTAAATCCTTTAATATTCGATATTTTTTTAAATTTTCTGATAAAAGCATTATATTTTTCTCCTTTAATTCATTGTATTTAGAACGTTCTATAAGAAGCATATCATTTGAACATATTTATTCAATAACGCATTAGTTGTGTTCTATTCAACTTCATAATATATTCTGAAATAAACGGCAACATAATAAAAAGGCACTTACAAGCAAGCTTGCATCGTCTACTCAATGCAGCATTCGCAATCCGTTTCGCTTCTTGCCCATGTACGGCTTTCGCCGTATATCGCTACTTCAAAAAGGACATGGCCTGGACGGAGCTTACTCCTCCCTCCGCTCCGTCCAGGCTCACCTGGAAAAGCTCCGCTTTCCTCGGTGTTTGGCTTTCGCCAAATAGAAATCAAAAACAGCAGACCAGCCTGTGAGTAAACTCACGCTGTCTGCTGTTTTTGATTTCTGCCTGGACTCAATGCTCCAGCATATTTTCAATAAAGATCCCATACCCCCGTGTGGGGTCATTGAGAAACACATGGGTGACTGCGCCCACCATACGCCCATCCTGCAAAATCGGCGAACCAGACATTCCCTGAATAATACCGTTTGTTAAAGCCAGCAGTCTGGGATCTGTAATTTCTATAATAAAATCTTTATTGGAATCATGGCTGTTGTAGTCTATACTGCTGATTTTTATATCATAATCCTGTATCTGGCCATCTACACAGCAGCGAATGGTGGCATCACCCACATGCAGATCCTGCTTCAGTCCCACATCCACAGCCTGACTGTCATCATACTGCCAGCAAGAAGTCTGATCCAGCCGGCCAAAAATGCCTGTATCTGTATTTTTTAAAATTGTACCCTGACAGTTATTTTCACCGTAATAAATGGTTCCAACCATCTCTCCGGGTTTGCCGCCTGCGCCCTTAATAATGGAGTGAATCCTGGATGGATACAAACCGCCGCCATCGATTTGGATGAGCAGCCCTGTGTCAATATCTGTAATTCCATGACCCAGAGCGGCAAATTGATGATTTTCATCAATATAACTTAAAGTACCGATCCCCTGAGTATCATCCCTGATCCATATACCGGCTTTATAGGTCCCGGATACATCCATCACAGGAAGAATTTGAAGCATCAGCGGCTGCCCCTCCCGGATCACATCAAATTCCAGGGCTGTCCCGTCACACTCGCTGATAACTCTGGCCATATCTGCGGCAGAAAAGACCTCCACGCCGTCAATGGCCCGAATATAATCTCCTGATTTTATAATGCCTTTAGCCGGCTCGCAGGCCATTCCATAAGAATCGGTAATACGGCCTGTGCCTAAAACCATCACACCATCTGTATGAATATAAATCCCCACCGGTGCGCCCACAGGCATAACCCGATGATCCTCAATTGCCTGAACCTGAATTTTTTTCAGGGTCATCCCAAGAAACTGAAGATTCACCTCATAAGACCCCTGCCGCGAAAGATTCACCGAAAACGGGCTGCTTAAATCCAGGGTCAGCTCATTTTTTGACAGCGGCTTTTGATCAACGCTGATCACACTCTGATCTTTTACATAAGTTTTGGCTACCAGGGGCAAATCCAGGTCAAAGCGGGATTCGTACCCCACCCTGACTCGAAGTTCATCCGGTATTTTGTACTTCACAGTATATGAACCATAAACAAAAATACCAATGATATTCGCTGTCAGTAAAACAAAGAGAAAACGACGATATTTCTTTTTTCGACTTATTGTTTTAGCAGGCATGTTTCTTTCATCCTTTCGCATACAATCGTTCTTCTTATAGTATGTGAAAGATCACGCCATTTCAAACTATCGCAATTCTGGAAAAGTTTCAGTTTTCTTTTCTAAGGCATCGTTTTACTTTATCTGCCATTTTTTTCATCTCAAAGGCATTTTTATAAACCGTGTCCGTTAATTCCACACCCCCCAAAAGACGGGCAATTTCCTGAATCATCTGCTGATCATCCAACGCTCTGATGGATGTTGCCGTTTTTTCATCACTGGCTGTTTTTTCTATCATATAGTGACTGTCTGCCATGGCCGCAATCTGCGGCAGGTGGGTAATACAAAGCACCTGATGGCCGCCGGCAATATAAGCCAGTTTTTCAGCCACCTTTTGTGCTGTTCTGCCGCTGATTCCGGTATCGATTTCATCAAATATCAATGTATCTACAGCATCTACATCTGCCAGCACAGACTTAATAGCCAGCATGATTCTGGACAATTCACCGCCGGAAGCCACCTGAGTTAAAGGCTTCATATCCTCACCAGGATTGGTGGAAATCATAAACTGAGCATCGTCCATACCATTGGACGTATAAGTATCAAGCCGCTCAAACTGCCAGTCAAAACGCACATCCAGAAAATTCAGATCCTTCAGTGCTTTAGTAATCTGGCCGGCCAAAAGCCGGGCATACTGCTTTCGAATTTTGGAAACCTGAGCACAAAGGGATTCCAAAACTTCTTCGTTCTGTTTTAAGCGTGTCCGCAAATCCTCCATATATTCATCATAATGGGCCAGTTTATCCAGTTCCTGCATCTTCTTTTCTTTATAAGCAAGTATATCCGAAATTTTTTTTCCATACTTTGCTTTTAAATTATTAATCAAATCCAGCCTGGTTTCCACATCTGCAAACTGCTGACTGTCAAAAGTCAGCTCCGACATATAGGCGGATATTTCTCTGTTAAAATCATTCATCAGGTTATCAATATCCTCCAGCTGAAGGGCGAACTGAGCAACCGTCTGATCGTACTCCTGAGCCGCCCCCAAGGCTCTCAGTGCCCGCCCAATGGCTTCCCCGGCACCCCCGCCTTCATAGCCTGTCAGCCCGTAAGCGGCAGCTGCACCTTCCATTATCTGACGGCTGTTGGACATTTTTCGATAAAGGGCAGCCAGTTCCTCATCCTCCCCCTGAATCAGATGGGCCTGCTCGATTTCCTCAACTTCAAAGGTCATAAAGGCCTGATCCCGCCGTCGGCGCTCCGTATCACAGCTGGCATCAGCCAATTCCTTTTTTATCGCCATATAAGACTCATATGCGAGTTTCAACTGCTGCTTTATATCGCCAAGGGCATCTTTGGCAAAATGATCCAAAATTTCCAAATGGTGATGGCGATGAAGCAAAGACTGATGTTCATGCTGTCCATGAATATCTACCAGCATTTCCCCGATTTCCTTTAAGCATGCGGCTGAAACAACTTCTCCGTTCATCCGGCTGATACTTCTGGACGGCGTGATTTTTCGGGAAATGATCAGCTCCCCGTCCTCCCATGGGATGGCCTGAGCCTCCAGGGCTTCCTTGATCCGGACATCCCTGACGGTAAAATACAGTTCCACAAGGGCTTCCCGTTGGCCTTTTCTTATCATATCTTTTGACAGTTTTTTCCCAAGAGCCGCATTAACCGAACCAATGAGAATCGATTTACCTGCTCCGGTTTCTCCGGTAAGTATATTCAAATGTTTTGTAAAATCCACTTCCACCTCATCGATCAAAGCCAGATTTTTCACACGGATTCCTGTCAGCATAAAAATAGTCTCCTTCAGCGTCCCACTAACTTATCAATAATTTCCATAACCTCATAGGTTTCTTCTTCACTGCGGATAGCGCAAAAAATAGTATCATCCCCTGCAATACTGCCTACAATTCCCGGAATATCCATATCATCCAGTGCCTTGGCCACAGCCATGGCCATCCCTACACCGGTCTGAATGACAATCAGGTCTGTGGCCATACGCTGAGCCACAAAGCCATCCTGAAGTACACGAATATATTTATCCGTCATATCTGTTTCTGTCCCCATACTCACAGCCACGTACTTCTGCTTGCCGTTATGTCCGGCCACCTTTGACAGCTTCAGCTCCCTTATGTCACGGGAAATCGTCGCCTGCGTTACATTAAAACCTGCATCAATCAGCCTTCTGGCCAGCTCTTCCTGAGTTTCTATCTCATATCGGTTAATTAATTCTATAATTTTGGCATGTCGTTTTGTCTTCATACATTCCTCCCGGTGAATAATTATACATTTATACATTGGTTGTATTCATCATATCATTTTATTTTCCAAATTACAATAGCTTTAGGAAATTTTCTCGCACATTTGTTCTATTCCATGATCACTATACAAAAAAGCACAGTATCCGGACACTCCCTGGCCAAAACCAGGAAATATCTGGACACTGTGCCGGACTTCATTCCGCTACTGCCCGTTTTTTCCGATTTTATTTCGTAAAATCTCATAAAAGCTTTTCTGCCCAATTTTAATCAGCCGGACATATGCCTGAGACCGGCATATGTCAATACTGTCCCCGGATTCCAGCTCCACAACGGTCTGCCCGTCATAAGTAACAAGTGCTTCTTCCTGCTGGCTTTTCCTGCGACGCCCGATTTCAACCCGAATCCGGTCAGAAGCGGACACGACAATACTTCTGGCAGACAGAGAATGTGGACAAATAGGCGTAATCACCATCAACTCTGTCTCCGGAAATACAACCGGTCCACCGGCCGATAAATTATACCCCGTAGAACCGGTAGGCGTGGATATAATGACACCGTCTCCGGCATAAACATCCACAATCTGGTCATTCACCGCCAGTTTTGTCTCCACCAGTCTGGAAAAACCAGAGCGGGTCACGATAATATCATTAAGCGCCAGATCAGACTGAATATACGTTCCATGGTGAAGTACCCGACCTGATAGCAGCATCCGCCGTTCCACCGTATACTGGCCGGCAATTAAACAATCCAGCCCAGCGTAAATTTCATCCTTTTCCACTGAAGTCAAAAAACCCAGCGTTCCAAGATTAATTCCCAAAAGAGGAATATCTTTATCCACGTAGTCTCTTGCCGCATGAATCAGGGTACCGTCCCCTCCGAGAACAAGGAGACACTGGGTATTTTCAGGCAAAGGCTCCGGCCAGACGGCACAGTACATGTTTCTGCGCTCCAGATAGGTACGAATTTCTCTTGTATGCCATCCATCCGGATCCTTATCCGGATTTGTGATAATATAAAATCTGTTCATCATTTTTAATTCCCTAGTCCAGCGCTTCGTGAGCAGCCTCAACCACCCGGGCAATACACCCAAGCATTTCATCCCCAAGGCCGAATACCTCTGAATTTTCCTCCGCATATGGCGCTGCTTCCTGTTTTTCAATATATAGCAGGTATTCAATATTACCCTCAGGGCCTTTCACCGGAGAAAAATCCAGGCCCAAAATCTCAAAACCGATTTTTTGTACATGGGCACTGACCATTTCTATGACTTCCCGATGAACGGCAGGATCCCTGACAACACCTTTTTTACCCACTTTTTCACGTCCAGCCTCAAACTGAGGCTTAATCAGACAGGCCATCTTGGCCCCTGGTTTGAGCAGTTGAATCGCTGCCGGCAAAACCTTTGTAAGCGAAATAAAAGAAACGTCCACAGAAGCAAAATCCAAAGGCTCTCCGATATCCTCAGGTGTCACATAACGTATGTTTGTCTTTTCCATACAGACAACCCGTTCATCCTGACGCAGCTTCCAGGCCAGCTGTCCATAGCCCACATCCACAGCAAACACCCGACTGGCACCGTTTTGCAGCATGCAGTCCGTAAATCCGCCGGTAGAGGCACCAATATCCATGCATACACAGCCATCCAGATGTATATTAAATACGGCCATTGCCTTCTCCAGTTTCAATCCGCCCCGACTCACATATTTTAAAGTATGACCCTTGATCTCAATCCGGGCCTTTGTCTCGTCAAAAGTCGTTCCGGCCTTATCCTCCCGGTTGCCGTTGACGAAAACATTGCCGGCCATAATCATGGCCTTTGCCTTTTCTCTGGACTCGGCCAGATTTCTCTTAACGAGCAGTACATCCAATCGTTCTTTCATTTTGTATTCTCCGTAATTATTGATCATTCACCGCTGTGTGCGGCTTTGTCAGCTGTTTATACCGCTTCCAAATTTTATCTGCAACAGACGGTGCATCCAGTCCCAAATGTTCCTTTAAAACAGCCACATTACCGTGTTCCACATAAACATCCGGAATACCCATATTCAAAACCGGCGTCTGCAGCTGCTCCCGTTCCAGAAAAGCACTCAGAGCCTCACCAAAGCCGCCCCGCAAAATATTTTCTTCCATAGTCACAATCAAACGATGACCGCCTGCCAGCGTACGAATACATGTCTCATCCATAGGGCTGACAAAACGTACATTCACCAGGGTAATATCCAGTCCATAGTCTTTTTTCAAAATCAATCTGGCCGCCTGTGCCGTTTCAACCATACTTCCTACAGCCGCAACGGCAATCTCCCTGCCTTCATGAATCATTTCACTTTTACCATAAACCACAGGGGCCCTGTGTTCCTCCAGCCCTTCATACGCCCGTCCCCGGGGATAACGGATGGCCAAAGGCTTATCAAAGGTCGCCGAAAACTTCAATATATCGTAAAGTTCCAGTTTGTTTTTTGGCGCAAAAACACTCATCCCCGGAATCGATGCAAGAAAAGATAAATCCAGAATTCCCTGATGCGTCTCCCCGTCTGCACCGACAATGCCGGCCCGGTCAATGCAAAACACGACCGGATGCTGAGGCAGACACACATCATGAATGATCTGATCATAGGCACGCTGAAGAAAAGATGAATAAATGGCCACATAAGGCTTCATCCCTGCGGCCGCCAGTCCGGCTGCAAATGTTACCGCATGTTCTTCAGCAATACCCACATCGAAAAACCGCTCCGGATATAGCTTACTAAACTTTCGCAGTCCGGTTCCGTAAGGCATGGCTGCGCATACTGCCACAATTTTGTTGTTTTTCTTTGCCATACGATTAATCATCATGGAAAAGGCCTTTGTATAGGTTATTTCACTGTTTATGCTTACCGGTGCACCGGTTGTCACATCAAACTTATCCACACCATGGAATGCAGACGGATCCTCCTCTGCCGGCTGATAGCCTTTGCCTTTTTTTGTAATTACATGGATAAGGACCGCCTGTTTTTTATGTCTGGCTGCCTGAATCACACGTACCAGCTGTTCAATATCATGGCCATCCACGGGTCCCATATAATCAATGCCCAGATCCTCAAAAAACCCTCCGGGAATCAAAAGCTGTTTAATGGAATCTTTAGAACGTTTAACGCTGCGTACAACCTTTGTTCCGATCTTTGGAATCCGCCGCAGCGCCACCTCCACACCTTCCTTAAATTCCACATAGGATTCATTCACACGGATATCATTAAGATAACGGGAAACGCCGCCGACATTCTCTGATATGGACATTTTATTATCATTTAATATAATAATAAGGTTTGTATCAAGACGAGCGGCATTATTCAGCGCCTCGTAGGCCATGCCGCCGGTCAGAGAGCCGTCGCCGATCACCGCAACAACCGTATAGTCTTCGCCCAGAAGATCCCGGCCACGGGCATAGCCCAAAGCCGCAGAAATGGAGGTGGAACTATGTCCGGTATCAAAAGCATCGCACTGGCTCTCCCTCTGTTTTGGGAACCCGCTGATCCCCCCATGGGTACGAAGTCCGCCGAACGCATCCTTGCGTCCGGTAAGAATTTTATGCACGTAAGACTGGTGACCGACATCCCAGATAATCTTATCCTTCGGAAGATCCAGACACAGATGAAGCGCCATGGTCAGCTCCACAACCCCAAGATTTGAGGCCAGATGTCCCCCGGTGCGGCTGATGGAATTCAAAAGGAACTCCCTGATTTCTCCTGCCAAAGCAGCATAGTCTGCCGGAGAAATATTTTTTATATCATTGGGCTGTTTAATTGTATCTAATAAATTAGCCATATCTGTACACCTGTCTTTATTTTTTTCTATGAATCAGCCATAAAATCAGTTCTTTCAAAAATGGATTATGGTTTTCGACACCAAGGCTATGAAGTAAGTCTACTGCTTTTAAGGACAGTCGCTCCACCGCTTTGACGGCAGCATCCATTCCATTCAAAGATACATAGGTTGTTTTATCGTTCTTTTCATCGCTGCCGATAGGTTTTCCCAGCTCTTCCATACTTCCTGTAATATCCAGAATATCATCCTGAATCTGAAAAGCAACACCAATGGCTGTCGCCGCCGCTTCAACAGCCGCCACGTCCTGGGCTGATGCCCCAGCCAGTATGGCACCAATCATCATAGCACATTCGATCAGCGCACTTGTTTTATTTCTGTATATAAAATCCAGCGTAGCTCCGTCCAGCGGCTGCCCCGTGCGTTCCACGTCCACAACCTGACCGCCGATCATGCCGTAAATCCCAGGTTTTTTCGCCAGCACCTGCATGGCCCGCGCCACAGCCGGCAATTCATGGGCATCGGCTGCATCAAATGCCGCAGATGCGGTCTCAAAGGCATAATTAAGAAGTCCGTCTCCGGCCAAAACAGCCATTGCCTCTCCAAATACCACATGGGTTGTTTGACGTCCTCTCCTGTATTCATCATTATCCAAAGCCGGAAGATCATCGTGAATCAGAGAGTAGGTATGGATCATTTCTATGGCTGCCATAAACGGAGAAAGCACCGATTCATTGGTGCCGCCAAAAAGCCGCCATGTTTCAGCCATAAGCATGGGCCGCAGTCTTTTACCCCCTGCATTAATCGCATAATTCATAGCCGTAAATACGGTCTTCTGACAGCCGGTCTCTGCCGGAAGCCAGTCTTCCAGCAAAGCTTCAATCTGTCCGGTTTTTGCCTGTAACTGTTGTTCAAAGTTCATTGACATCATCCTCTGCCTTAAGCTCTATCATCTTTTTTTCAACTTTATCAAGGGAATCATTACAATATTTCAGCAGCTTGACACCCTGCTGATATAATTTCAATGATTCCTCCAATGTGACCTGAGAATCCTCCATACGGGCAATGGTAGATTCCAGTTCATCAAATACACTTTCCAGAGTTTTGGTTTTTGCCATAAATATTAAATGCTCCTTTTGTCTATGGTGTTTGGGCCGATCGTCGGCCTGAACGTTTTGGGGTAATCTTTTGTGCAGTCACGGTAACGTCCCCGTCCGCAAATGACACTGTAAACCTGTCTCCGGGGCAAATACCTGAGGCCTGACGGATCACCTTCCCGTCTTCACCTGTCACCAGCGCATAACCTCTGTCCAGACGTGCCAGCGGAGACAGACCGCTAAGACGTTGGGCATATAACTGCATTCTTGTACGCTTTTGCCCGAGCAGCGCTTCCATTCGGACAGCCAGCTGCTCCTCAAGATGAAGCAGGTGCATCCGCTTTTCCCTGAGCTGACTTTGAGGACTTACCCCTTCAAGCCTGAGACGAAGATGCTGTACCTCACGACGGAAATTATAAATTTTAGATGCCATCAAATCATCCATTCGGTTTTCATATACGGAAAGCTGTTCCATGATCACAGACAGTAAAGGAATGGCCAGTTCTGCAGCGGCAGAAGGCGTAGGTGCCCGCATATCCGCCACCCAGTCTGCAATGGTTGTATCGGTTTCATGCCCCACTGCCGAAATCACCGGGGTTTTGCATGTATAAATCGCCTTTGCCACGACTTCTTCGTTAAATGCCCATAAATCTTCGATAGAACCGCCGCCTCTGCCTACAATAATGGTATCAACACCATACGCATCCAGTGTGTGTATACCCCGGACAATACTTTGTGCCGCCCGATCTCCCTGGACAGTCGCCGGATATAAAACCAGCTGCACATAGGGATTTCTCCGTGACGAAATATTACAAATATCCTGAATGGCCGCACCGGTAGAAGCCGTTACAATCCCCACCTTTTTTGGAAATTTAGGAATGGATTTTTTATGAGTATTGTCAAAATACCCTTCAGACTGAAGCCTGTTTTTAAGAGCCTCATATTTCTGATATAAAAGCCCCTGACCGTCCGCCTGTATCTGTCGTGCATACAGCTGGTATTTACCGTCCCGTTCATAGACATCAATACTTCCATATACCGTCACAAGCATCCCTTCCGTCATTTTAAAATCCAGACCGCTGCGATTGCCGGCAAACATCACGCAGGCCAGCGCACTCATCCGATCCTTCAGTGTAAAATAAATATGCCCGGATGTATGATACTTACAGTTGGACACCTCGCCCCGGATATAAACATTTTTTAATGCATAATCACTGGCCATAAGCTGTCGGATATACTGATTAACCGCAGATACCGAATATATTTCTTTCATAGACCCATCCTGTTCTCAGGCCAGCTTTGCAAGCACACCGTTGACAAAAGACGGGGACTCGTCACTGCCGTAACGTTTGGCCAGTTCCACGGCCTCATTGATCGCAACACCGGTCGGCACATCCTCATCATAAGCCATCTCAAAAAAAGCCAGACGTATAATCGTCAGATCAACCGTCCCCATACGATCCACCTTCCAGCCTGTAGCCACTGCATTAATGCCCTCATCCAGTTTTTCAAGTTTTTCCATGATCCGTTCAGTTTTCCGACGGATATAATCCACATCGGCCTGATCAGGCTCGTGCAAAGCCTCAACATAAAAATCAATCTGTTCCTCCATCTCCTGCGCTGTATGGAACTGGGCGCGAAATAGTAATCTAAATATATGTTCTCTTAATTCTCTTCTGCTCATTGCGGATTCCTTTCTTTATTTGTCGTAACCTGTGAAACATAGTAAAAAACGACTGTCTGCCTCCCCAGATGAAGACAGTCAGTCGTTTTAAGTCTGCAACTATTTATCGTTTTCCAGGTTCACATCAGCAATTCGTATATTTACTTCGGACACAGTCAGTCCTGTCATTGTCTCAATGGCATTTTTCACCCGTTCCTGAACTGCTTTTGACACTTCCGGAATGCTGTAGCCATATTCTATATTCAGTCCCAGGTCAACGGACACATGATCCGCCCCCACACTGATCTTTACACCCTTGGAAAGATTTTTCATTCCAAGCTTGGCGACCAGTTCATTGGTAATATTTCCGGCCATAGAAGCCACGCCTTTAACCTCTGTCGCCGCAAGTCCGGCGATGATTGTGACAACCTCATCGGCAATCTGCACTTCGCCTACGACACCTTCGCCATGAACTTCATAACTGCTTCTTTCTTCCTGATCTCTTGCCATGTCTGTACCTCCGTTTGCGTATGTCTGATGAAGCGGACTGTTCCCGGCTCCATATAATCATCTCTTACAGTTAAATAGTATTATATCAAATTTATATCCTTTTGAAAAGATATTATTCACTTTTTAGTGTTGTAATCACAATCTGATCCGCACTGCTCTCGGTCTTTCTCACAACAATATCCTCAATCTGTGCTTTCTGACTGTCATCAATACTTTCCATACAAATGACCACATCCACACATTCATCTGTGATGCTGACAACAGAATTGGCGAAGCCTTTGGCTTCCAGCATCGTCTCTGCAGCCAGCTCCTTTTCTGCAATGGAGGTCAGCTCCATCAGTTCATTGCTGGCATTTTGGCGAATATCTTCGGCAACTTTATCATTGTTGATCACTTCAAGAAGCGTCTCCTTATTTTTAGAGCGGGCCTGCTCTCTGGACAATCGGGCCGATGAACAGAAATTCATGGCAGCAGCAGAATTTGTGCTTGTCAAAACAGCTTCTCCAATATGATCCACATCCTCCACGCCAGTACCGTCATTTTCTGCCAGTTCGTCGCCGGCATCCCCATTTTCTGTCAGCCCGTCATCGGATGCCGATGCTGCCGACGCACCCATCACATCCTCAAGTCCTTCCTCAGACACAACATCTACATCAACAAGAGAATCTTCCCCTGTCATATCCCCGTCTGCCGTACCCTCGCTGATATTTCCCAGATCATCCACCTGCTGTGTGGTTGTCTGTGTTCCTGTGCTTGTCTCGGTTGTCACACGCTCCGCCGTAAAATTAAGATACCCGGCTACAAGGATCATAATGACAAGGGATGTAATAATCACCTGGTTTTTCCTGACAATACGTTTCAACACATTCCCTCCTGTTAAGATTCCATTTTTACTACTTTAATTTTATGCACGGGAAGATTAAATAGAACGCTTACGGACTCAGTAATTTCATTAACCACCAAAAGATCATCCCCACCCTGAGTCACAACGACCACGCCCTCAATTTCCGGTTCCAGTTCTTTAATCACATAGGGACTGTTTGTCTGGCCGCTGCTCAAACCATCTGAAGACGTACGGCCGTTTTCATATAAAGTTGATTCAGAATAACTGTTCTCACTGGACACTCTTTTTCCCCCTGCACTGTCTGTCTCCGTCACATTGGTGCTACTTTTAATCACATCTTTTTCTACAACCTGCTCCCGTGAAGCCTTTGCGGTAATCATCACCTGAACCTGCCCGGCCCCTTCAACAGATGAAAGCACTGTCTTTAGCCGTTCTTCCTGTCTTGCAATATATTCCTGAAGGGACAGCCCGCCAGATGTCCCATCTAAGACTTGCTGTCCATTAAACTCTGGATTTTGCCCCTCGCCTCCCGTCTGACTGCCTGTGGCATTGGGCACTGTCTGCATCGTCTGATTTTTATTCTTCCCATCGGTATCCACCGGCCACGCAATGACCAGCAGCAAAATTCCGGTCAAAACAATGACAAGAAACATATTTTTTTTATCCTCCCGAATTTTTATCACCAGCTGAGACAGTTTTTTCTTCATGATTCCCCCACCACCGTAATATTTTCAGGCAAAACCCCATAATACTCAGACAGCAGATCTGTGATTTTTTCGATAGATTCCGGTCTGAGCCCATTTTTTTCCTGGAAATTTGATGACGCTTGCCGGCTCCCGTCTTCTGTTCGTGAGTTTTGGGTATCCACAATAATTTCAGGAATTTTTTCAATCACCGCCACTGCAATCCGGTTGTTTTTGTCCTTGCCGTTTAAAAAATAATCTGTATTTTCTCCTGTAGTCTGGACAGTATTTGGGTCACTGTCCCTGACAGTCACTTCAATCGCATATATTTTTCCGAAATTTTCACAGTTCATATCTTCCTCCACCTCCAGACGCACCGAGCGTGCCGTATAACCCTGACCGGCTAAAAGCTCGCCAATCTGTGCTTTTAAGTTTTCCTGGTAAGACAAAATAATCCGGGAATGAAGCTGCCGGTTCACGTCATCGGTATCAAATTCCGCCGCAGAATTTTTAAGGCTTTCCCACTGAAAATAAAAATCCACAGACGGTGTCATATTAAAAAACTTTAATACAGGCGACATTACAATTAAAATCAAAACCATTCCTGCAGCAACCTTAAGATATTTCCTGTAATTTTCCACCGGAAGCACATGCTCAATCAGTGTCACCACCAGGAAAAAAACAACCATGTTCATGACCCACTTTGTAACCGCCTCCAGCAAATCTACACCTCCATCCCTATTTTTTAGGCTTTATCCCCCCAGTTTCAAATTTGACGATGATGTGATCACAGCCAGAGACAAAATAAAAAGCAAAACCGCTGTTCCGGCGGCCATAAGCAAAAGTACAATACTGTCCGCTGTTACCCGTATACATTCGGCAACCCGTTCATCAGATACAGGCTGTACAACGGCTTCAGCAACTTTGTACATAAGGGCAATGACAACCAGCTTTAAAAGAGGCAGGGCACATAAAATAAGCAGTACGATCACACCGCCTACACCAATGGCATTTTTTAAAAGTACACCAGAACCAATGGCGGCCCGCGCGGCGGCATTCATGGCATTGCCAATTCCAGGTATGGCCGAGGACAGCCGCATAAGTAATGACCCCTTAAAAGAATCAAAAGCCGGAAGCACCAGGCTCTGAATCAGATTCAGCCCCAATGTCAGGCCAAGCACTGTCTTTAAAGACCATGAAATCACCGTCCGAAGCAGTCCTGCCAGTCTTGAGAGATAATTTTCAGCAGATAAATTATTAATCAAAGACAAAATCAGGTAAATCTGTATTAAATGAATCAGCCCTTTGCAAATAAGCCAGTCCACCATGGCGATAGCTAAAACAAACACCGAATAAAAGCCGGAGGCTGATGCCGAGCCTGCTGCAAATGCCACGGCAGCGCAAAAAGCAGGCATCAGAGCTGACATAAAACTCACCAGAAATTCCAGCATCTGAACCGCAATAGCACTGGCTCCGAAAAATGAAGCGGACAGCATAGAAAATAAAATCATATAGGTTATATAAAATCCAGTCTGGGCCACATAATTTTTCGCAAAAGCAACAGAAAAGCTGGTAAAGACTGCACCGATGACCGCAATAGAGATCATCTGAAGCAGTGCAGATTTATTGGCAGCGATTTCCAGAAAAATATGTTCATATACATATTGAGACAAACTTTCCACAGAAGCTGTCAGATGACCGGACAAAAGCTGTCCCACAATTTCTCCGAAAGAAATGGAATATTCCGGCGCAAGACTGTCAATCACCGCCTGAATATCCGAATAATCCGGCTCGTATCCGGACTCATATTCCATCTCATATTCAGACTCATATTCGAATTCCACGCTTTGCGCCAGGGTGCCGGCCTGTACCGGTTTTGCAATGCAGCCGGCCGTCAGTAAGATCCACAGGAAAAATACCGGCCATCGCCCATGCCGGCGGACGCCGCTTTGCCCCCACTTTACCCGCCTCATCCTAAAAAGCCACTGATTGTATCCAGCAGTGACATCAGAATAGGCATACTCATCACGATAATCGTCAGCTTACCGGCCATTTCGATCTGGGAGGCAATGGCGGAAAACCCTGCATCCTTACACATTGAAGAAGAAAATTCACATAAATAAGCCACACCAATCACCTTGATTAAAATGGCAATATACTGTCCGTTCATGGCGATATAGCCGCTGATTGATTCAATGGTCTCTATAACCACGTCCATTTTCCCCAGAATAAAGAGAAAAATGATCATACCGGTGCCAAGACTTATAAAGCCTGCATACTCCGCCTTCACCTGTTTGAACATCAGGGCAAAAATCACCGCCACAATTCCAAGAACGGCTACTTTAAATAAGGTCATTGCATCGCCCCCACTACAGCGCAAAAAGGTTTCTGATCGTCTCAAATAATTGATAAATATAAGGCACAATCCATAAAAGAACAAGAATAAGCCCGGCAAGGCTGATCATAAACGCATGCTCATCCCTGCCGGAGTGTTTAAGAACCTGACTTAAAATTGTCACCAGTATCCCTACCGCCGCTATTTTAAATATTAAACTTATGCTCATCACATCACCCCGCTTACCAACTGGAGTCAGATCAACAAAATGACAAGAAAAAGTCCGCCAAAAATCCACAGTCCCCCATACACCTTTTTCTGACTGTCATTTTTTTGTGTAAGACCATCGATCTTTCTTTTGAGTGTTTCCATCACCAGAGACAGGGCATCCAGCTGCATTTTTCTGTCATGGCCGCCAAGGCGGCTGCCCAGCGCTTCAATCAGCCGGATATCCTCAGCTTTTAACGCTGAATCACTAAAATGCCTGTCCACACATATCCCCCATATGTCGCCAAGATACTCTCCTTGCCTGAGCCGCTGCCCTACATCCGCAAAAAAAGCCGAAAATCTGGGACCGGCCGATGCCTCCAACACACGAAAAGCCTCCGGCAGGGGTGTGGATATACAACGGATTTCTCCGGACAGGCGCTGCAGATGATTCCACAGTTCTTCCAGATACCGCACCCGCATTTCCATGGAGGCACAGACCAAAAGACTCATCCCCGTACATCCGCCAACAATGAAAAAAACGCCAGCGCATCTAACGACGAAGAAGATTACTTCCGAATGCATCAAACACCGCTCCAATCCGGCCCACATGATCAAGGCCGCCTAAAATTATATAGCGTTCAAAAAGTTTTTCCTCCACAAGCCTGCGAAGAATTGGACGGGTTTTCAAATCATCCACTGAACTTCCATGAACCGTAGCAATCAGACGGCAGCCGCAGTTCATCACATACCAGATCGCCTCTAAATCCTCTCGACTGCCCACCTCATCCACCGCAATCACCTGAGGTGACATGGAACGGATAAGCATCATCATGCCCTGAGCCTTTGGGCAGCAGTCCAGTACATCGGTTCGTATGCCCAGATCATTCTGGGGAATCCCCATATGACAGGCTGCAATTTCAGAACGCTCATCCACCACGCCGACATTTACCCCCTCAGGACCTGTAGAAATCTGACGCACAATATCCCGAAGTAGTGTTGTCTTTCCACATCTTGGCGGCGATATAATGAGTGTATGAAAAACCTGATGGTTCTTTTTAATATAAGGCATGACCGGGTCAGCACAGCCTTTAATCTGATGTGCCAGCCTGACATTAATAAAAGATATGTATTTTATATTTTTAATCTTTCCGTCTTCCAGAACAATTTTTCCGGCAATTCCCACGCGATGACCGCCCTGAATAGTGATAAATCCCTGTCTGATTTCGTCTTCATAGGCATACAGCGAATAACTGCTGATATATTCCATTGTTTCCCTGATATGGGCATGGCTGATTAAAAGCGCCCTGGACACATCCTGAGTCATTTTTCCGTCCGCTGTTAAAAATATCTCTTTATGTCTGTAAATAATCATCAACGGTGCATTGACTCTTAAACGAATTTCCTGTATTTCATCAAAACAATCCGATACAGCTTCAAAAATCGAACGCAGTTCTCTTGCAAAAATCTGATTCAGCTGCTGTTTTCTTGCGTCAGACATTTTCACATGATTCAATCATCTCACCTGCCTGCTAACAGTATATGCATAAACCCCATTAAAAAGAACGGGCGGAGCATACAGGAGAATAAAAACCCTGTATACTCCGCCCTCACGGGTTATTATGAATTTGTTCCGCCCACTGCCTTATTATCAATCAGGCGGCCTTATTCCTCAAAATAAACTTCTACGTTTCCGCCGTCACAGGATGCTTCAAACCGATACTGTGCCGTCGTATTTTCAATTTTTTTAGTGCCCGGCAGACCGGAAAATTCGTAATCGCCAATTTGAATATGTCCAAGATCACATTCTACAACGTAATTAAAATCCATTTCCGGCTGATTAAAGGTGGCCAGGATCTGTCCCAAATCACATTCCAGTGTTACGTTACCGCTGACTGTGCCGTCAAAGTTGACTGACCCTGCATCACAAGACAGCTGCAGCTGCTTTGTCTGATGGCCTATAACACCGATTTCTCCCTGATCCACCTCAAACTCGCTGTAATTTGCAGCCAAAGTTTCTGTCATATATAACTGGCCCATATCCACCTGAGCGCAGATCTGATCGGCCTGTACACCGGCAATATCCATAGTGCCCATCCCAATTTCCAACTGTACTTTATCAAAATTCATATCCAATGGAACATAAATATAGATATTCGGCTCTGCTTCCTGAAAGAACAGACCTTCCCCATCCATCTCAATTCTAAGTGTGCGCCCCTCCATCCGGCAATTTAAATGGTTGCCTGTATTTTCTATTTCCACACGAATCTCATCCGTGTCTTCCTCAACAATCTGAAGCTGCCCCATATCCAGCTCCACATCCAGAGAGGAAACATCTTCACGCTCAAAAATATACAAATCACCTTCCGGTGATTCAGCTTCTTGCTGACTGCTGTCAAAAACATCCATTTTTTCTTCCACGGTATACCAGAATTTTTTAAGTCTGTCATCCACTTTAAGCTGTTGTACATCATCCGTACCGGCTCCCAGAGCCGCACCTGCGATGCAAAAAACAATTCCCAGTCCAGCCAAAACACCGCAAACTGTAAAAATAATTTTCGTCGGCATTTTTTTCATTCTTTACGGCCTCCTTTCCCAAAAAGTCCTCGACAAAAGCTGACTACAGCCCGGATAAGCAAGGGAAGTACCCTTGTGCAAAGCCATACACAAAAAGCAACGAATAAAATTCCCAATGCAAGTAAAATCAGACCTGCACCAATAGCAAACATACCGCTGCCTGGAACGCCAAACACAATCACAGCACCGGTAACGACCACGGCCATACCGGCAATGCCAAAGCACAGGCCTAAAATTCCCCAGATAACAAAAAATATACCGATCGTAGCCATCACACTGAGAACGACTGCGCCCAATGCACCGATAAGAGGAAGCCCAAGAGGAATGATAACCAGACAAAACAACGCAATCCATCCGATCCTGGCACCTGTACTCAAATCTTTAAACCGACGGCGTCCATCATTTTTCCTGCCGGTCTCACCTGCCTCGGCATCGCTGCCCCCATAACTACTCTGACCTTCCGCCTGTCTGTGTTTTCCATCTTTTTGCTTTGTAACCGGCGGCATAAATAATACGCCAGGCACATGTCTGTCTCTGGAAGATCCTTTAGATTCATATCCCTGCTCAGTGAAAACGCCGTCTCTGCCATCCACAGACATTCCGTATAAAATACTTTCAGCCACCTGTCCCGGACTGCCCAATTTTTCAATCACAGCGGCCTCATTCTCCGGTCCTGCATCATCAAAATAGTCATTATAATACATCAGCGCTTCTTCACGTTCACTTTCAGGCAGGCCCGACAACAGGCCTTCCAGTTTTTCCAAAAATTCCTTCCGGTTCATTAGCGCTCCCCTCCCTGTAAAATCATTGAAATTTTGGACGAATAAATTTCCCATTCTGAGATATACAGTCCCAGCTGAGCCCAGCCCTGCTGCGTCAACTTATAATATCTCCGGTTCCGCCCGCCAAACTGAACATCATAGGTCTCCAGACAATTATCCTTTTGCAGACGCCGCAGCACCGGATAAAGGGTTGACTCTGAAATCTCTATGACGTCCCGGACATCCTGTGTGATTTTGTAACCATAGGTTCCGTCCTGTTCCTTGGACACAACGGCCAGAACAATAGCATCCAGCAGCGCTGCTCCGGTGTTAAAAACCATGAAATCACTCCTTATCATCACCACATATCCCGGAATTATCCGTTAATATCTGGTATAATTTATAATATTATTCAGCTACATATATTATTTAAACTCATATATTATATTTCATATAATATAGTATTCTGTCCAATATGTCAACAAAAAAATCTGTCCGACGCCCACAACATAACCCATGGGTTTCAGACAGATTTTTATTTTTAATTACATTTCAAAACCGTTTTCCCGGATCACCCTCTGATACCAGCAGGCCGATCTTATATTAAACATCGAAACGGTGTCAGCACCACACCCAGAATTTTAAAAATAATCTTTTTAAGTGCCGGTGCCTCCTGAGGCGTCACATGGGCAGGTGTATCATATTCTGTAGCGGAAATCACCCTGCGGCTGTCATACTCCATGGCGTCCATATACCCGGTCAGCTCATTGGCTATATCCTCGCTTTTAACAAGCAGCATCAGTTCTGTATCCATATATGTACTTCTAAGGTCCAGATTATAGGAACCCACAATGGCCACATCATCATCAATCACAATGGATTTTCCGTGATAAGATGTTCCGCCCTCATATTCATACATCTCAACACCGGTATTAATTAAATGCTTTTTATTTTTCAGGTAATCACTGGATGCCACCACATTATCTCCGTTGCCCACGGAATTAATAAGCATCCGGACTTCCGGAACCGTACTGCTGATTTTTTTCAGGGTATCATACATATAATCATTACATACCGCATACGGGGTATGAATGATCACCTGCGTATCGGCTTCAAGCATAAGTCTTGACAGTTTTTCAAAAACCAGAGGTTCCTTGCCGTAGATACCGGTCTGGCCTGAAATCAGATGAACCCCCTTTGTAGGCTTCGTCACAGCCGCATAATCAAAGGATTCAAATAAATATCCATAATTGGTTTTAAGATTCTCATAACGATTTTCCAGCAGTGCCAGCATTTCTCTGACATCCTGTTTGTCTCTCAGACTTTCATCATCATGAAAGGTCTGACATACATCCAGATTCCAGACACTGTGAAAATAATCTTCCACCTCATGCAGAGAACTTTGGGCACCTGTTTTATAAATAAGCATTTCCCGGTCAAAACTTTTGCCGTCTGTTTCATAGTCCCCGATAAAATAATCAAAGGTATTGCGTCCGCCTAAAATATAAGCCATTTCATCCACAATCACATACTTATCATGCATACGCCCCTGGGTCTTCCACGGCATCCAGATCTTTAAAGGATTATAGACCCTCAATTCAATATTCGGATGTGACGAAACGGCATAAAACAGAGGTCTGCCCTCCATCCTCAAAAAAGCGCTGATGCCGTCCACCAGAATCTGTACCTTCACGCCTTCATCGGCTTTGTGAAGCAGGACGGACATCAGATCTTTCGTACTTTCACCGTCACGGATATCAAAGCTGGATAAAATAATCCGATCCTTTGCCATATTCATCATCCGTATACGTTCTTCCCAGGCACTTGTATTCGTTTCAAGAATCATGGCCCGATCACCTGACGTCTCCGCCTCCAGCATAGCCTTGGCGGACCAGCCCCCAAGGTTGGGATCACTGATCTTTTTGTAAATAATAAAAGGCGCCACTGCCCCTATAAGCAAATAAAGAAAAGTCAGTAAAACAACGATAAATATACATACGCCCCAGTGTTTTCTGGCAAATCTTCCAGCACCCAATAAAACTTTTTTCATGTATATTCCCTCACTTTCATCTTTACCTTATTCCTTATAACCATAAAAGTCAATCTGCTAAACAGATTTTTCAGTCAATTTACATTTTTTTAATATTTTCTACAGGATTTTCTCTGTTTCTTTTTATTTTTAGGTATGCAATCAATGAATCCCCGGGAAATCATATAAGATTTTTTAAAAAGTAGTTGAAAAAAATCCCTTTATTATTTATACTATAAGAAGTTGAAAAATACTATAAGAAGTTGAAAAAGGAGGATTTCATATATGGTATCCGCAGGAGATTTCAGAAACGGTTTAACAATCGAATTTGAAGGAAACGTTTATCAGGTTATTGAATTCCAGCATGTAAAGCCCGGTAAAGGTGCTGCTTTTGTTCGTACAAAATTAAAAAATATCAAAAACGGCGGTATCGTCGAAAAAACATTCAGACCAACAGAAAAATGTCCTCAGGCCCATATCGACAGAGCTGATATGCAGTATTTATACACAGATGGCGATTTATATTACTTCATGGATGTAGAGACATTCGACCAGATCGCATTAAATTCTGACGCAATCGGTGATTCTTTAAAATTCGTTAAAGAAAACGATATGGTGAAGATGCTTTCCCACAACGGTGACGTATTCTCTGTAGAACCGCCATTATTTGTTGAACTTGTTGTAACTGACACAGAGCCTGGATTCAAAGGTGACACTTCCACAGGTGCTACAAAACCATGTACAGTAGAAACAGGCGCACTTGTTTATGTTCCGCTTTTTGTTGAAATCGATGACAAAATCAAAATCGATACAAGAACCGGCGAATACCTTTCCAGAGTATAATATAGGCTTTAATAAAAACAGACTTCGCCTATTTAGCTCCCCTAACCCCTCATCTCTGAGACGTTAGGGGAGCCTTTTTGTTTCGTTTTACTGTATTACTGAAAGATCATTCCCGCTCCCCTTGCTTTAAAAGTCGGATTGCGACAGTCAAATACCATAGATCGGTCAATGTCGGATCATTTCAAAGTTTCTTTCAAAACCCGCATTGCATTTCCCCACCATATTTTATCAATTACCCTGGCAGAAAGTCCGGCTTTTTTCAGAGCATCCCAAAGAACAGACATTGTGCTCACATCATTCATAGGCAGACAGGCTGCCTGTGAAGGTTCAAATCCGTCAAAATCAGTGCCAATCGCCGCCACATCTTCACCACCTATATTTATCATATGTATCAGATGATCCGTCATGGCTTTCAAATACAAATTTTGTATTTCTCCAGGATTCCCGGTACCCTTCATTCCCTTTTCTATCTGTACAGACGTATCTTTTAAGAATACCGGATACAGATTAAGGCCGGCCACGCCGCCATGTGCGCCAAGAACTCGAAGCATATCATCCGTAAGATTTCTTGGATGGGCGCACAGTGCTCTGGCATTAGAATGGGAAGCCACAAATGGGCCTTTAACAGCAGAAGCCACATCGTAAAATCCCCCGTCAGATAAATGAGACACATCCACCAAAATTCCAAGCTGCGCCATGCGTTCAACAGCCTCAAAGCCCAACGGTTTCAATCCCAGCTCCATCAGCCTGGGATCTTTGGAATTTGGAAAACCAAGACAATTTTCATGATTCCATGTCAGCGTCATCAGACGCACGCCCCGCTCATAAAGCTCATCCACTCTGTGAAGCCGTCCGTTAATAATGCCGGCCTCTTCTATGGTCAGCAGCATGCCGACGTTCCTTTCCCCAAGCCAGTCTTCCAAATCCGACCGGGTACGGATCGGCTGTACATGCGTCCGAAACTGTCTTATATTTTGATCATAAAAATCCAAAATACGGCAGGCATAATCCCAGCCCCGATCAGCGCTTAAGTCATACTGCGCTGCATTGATAAAACACGCAAAAAACTCCATAGACCGACCATTTGCCCCCAGGCGGCGCAAATCCAGCTTAAAATCATTTTCATAAAGGCTTCCCTGCCCCCGCCCGGCCACAGCTGTCAATGTATCGCAATGCATGTCAATATAGTTTAAACCCATCATCATCACCCCTGTTTATGATGTTTATAATAGCTTTTAAGGACAACCGCTTCAAGACGACGTTTAATCACAATCTGAATTTCCTCTTTTGGATGAAGGGGCCGAACTAAAATATTGGGAATACCGGCCTTTTTAGCTCCATAAATATCCGTAAACAGCTGATCACCGATAAAAACCGTATTTTCCGGTGTGGTTTCCATCAGCATCATGGCCTTCTGATAGGCAGCCGATGAAGGCTTATGGGCATTATAAATATACTTCACACCAATATCTTTGTTAAACATGGCCACCCTTGGTTCTCTGTTATTAGAAATGAGACAGCATTTAAAGCCAATACTTTTCAACCGTTTAAAAAGCCGTCTGGCGCGCATATCTGCCGGAGCACCGTGAGGCACCAGTGTATTATCTATATCAAACATCAGGCCCCGCACCCCCTGAGCATATAAGCGTTCAAAACGAATATCATAAGTGGAATCCACAACCCGGTCTGGATAAAATTTTTTTAAAAATGACATAGCTTTTCCTCTTTTCATGTTCCATTATTTTTCCTGGTTTTTCTTAAGTTATTTTTCCTGTTTTTCCTTCTGTTTCAGCCGACTGATAATTTCCCGGCTGATTTTACCTGGACTTTTGCCATCCGTGGATACCGAAAAATCTGCTGCAGCCTCGTATTTTTCCCTGCGTTTTTCCATCAGCGCTTTGATGTCTCCTACATTTTTGTGTCCCTTTAAAATTGGACGGCTGTGGTCGTGCCGCACCCGCTCTAAAATCGTCTGAGGTTTGGCTGTTAAAAGCACAATACTGCCATTTTTTTTCATTTGCCGGACATTGTCCTCTCTAAGTGGCACACCGCCGCCACAGGATACAATCATTGGGGTTTTCCCTTCCAGTTCCTTTAAAAGTCCGGTCTCCAGGTTTCTGAAATAAGCCTCCCCCTTCCGGGAAAAAATCTCATTAATGGACATGCCTTCCATTTTTACAATTTCCTCGTCCATTTCCAGAATCTCATACCCCAGCTGGTATTTCAGCTTCCTGGCCACGCTGCTTTTTCCGCACCCCATAAAACCGATGAGCTGTATATGTTTTCCTGGCTGCATACCACCTTCAGTCAGTTTATGTTCGCCTTCCTGCGTATGTGTCTTTGCCGTCTGCGCCATACCCTGCTGACATAAATTTTGATGAAACAATTCCAGCATACTGCTGACATCGGCCACATCCATCTGCCCTGGCGCACTGCTTTGTCCGACACTGGCAAAAGTGGCACAGCTGCCGAAATACTCACAGGCTGCCCTGGTGATACTGCCCAGCGGCCCCATGGACATGGTAAATATGGGGGCACTAAGCAACGCATCCTGGTCGGCGGTTACGGTTGCCTCAAGTAATGTTAAAACATCCTGTCGTGTCCGGGGCATCACCGCAATTTTTAAAATATCTCCGCCGCCGATTTTCATCTTATAAAACTTCTTCATCAATACCTGTACCTGCGGCGTCCCATGAAAATCATGAAAGGAGGTAATCACCGTCACCTTCCGGTTATGCGCCCTTTGTATGATTGATGCCACAGTCTCAGACACACCCCCCTCTAAAGATCCGTCAAAATCAATCTCCACATCCAAAAGCTGTATAACACCACTATTTACCGCAAAATCGGCCAGCGCCTTATAAGCTGCAGGAGCCGCCTCCTTATCCCCGCCTTCACCTTTTGTGCGAAACGTAAACAGCAGAGGTTTGTTATTGGGCAGGATTTTTTTCAGCATTTCCAAAACACCTTTCACGGCATCCATTTCAAACACCCTGTCATACAAATCAGCCCGCCATTCCACAAAGTCTGCTTTTGTATTTTTAATTTCAGCAGCCTGAGCTTTGATTTCTTCCCTTGTCCTTCCTGTAATCGGAACACAGATTTTCGGAATCCCGCTGCCGATTTTTAACTTACCGATACAAATTTCTTTCATAAATAAAACCCTTTCATTGACCCAGGGCCCAAAATCATCAGTATCCGTCCGGATAGTTGACAGCCCATTTACTTTACTTTAATATAATGTATTATCAAAGTAAAGTATTTTTTATAAAAATCTCAGCAACAAGGAGGCTCCTTACCAATGAAAGAAATCACCGGACATACCCAATTAACAGGACTTTTAGGCAGCCCTGTATCCCACAGCATCTCACCCATGATGCATAATGCTGCCTTTCAATATCTGAATCTGGACTGTGTATACCTGGCTTTTGATGTGGACAGCCATGGACTGCCTGATGCCGTCAAAGGTCTAAAGACTTTAGGGGTAAGAGGCTTTAATCTGACCATGCCAAACAAAAATGAAATGGCGAACCTGGCAGATGAACTGTCACCGGCTGCCAGACTCTGCCATTCGGTCAATACTGTTGTCAATCATAACGGCCGTCTCATCGGCCATACGACAGACGGTATTGGTTACATCCGTGCCGCCAAAGAAGCAGGTGTTTCCATTCCCGGAAGCTGTCTGACCATTCTCGGCGCAGGCGGCGCAGCCACCTCCATCATTGTCCAGGCCGCCTTAGACGGTGCAGGCGCTATCCATATCTTTAACCGGAAGGGACCGAACTTTGAGCGGGCCCAGGATCTGGCCCAAACGCTTTACAAAGAAACCGGCTGCCCGATCACTGTCACCGATCTGGCCGATGAGACCACTATGGGGGAAAAATTATTAAAAAGTCAGCTTTTGGTCAATACAACCAATGTGGGCATGGCTCCAAACACCGAAGGCTGTTTAATCCGCGACCCAAATATACTGCATCCCGGACTCACAGTTTCAGATATTATTTACAATCCCAGAACTACAAAACTTATGGCGTTGGCTCAAAGCCGGGGCTTAAAAACCTTTAACGGCCTTTATATGCTGCTGTATCAGGGTGCTGAAGCCTTTCGCCTGTGGACCGGTGCGCAAATGCCTGTGGACTATATTAAAAAGCTTTTTTCACCGATGTAAGCAGCATAACTACTGCAATCAGCATGGACACTTTAGGAGCCCCCTCACCTCTTACTGCATGACCAAAGGTATTTGCAGACACTCCAAAAAAGGCGGCATGGCCCGTAAACGGGGCTATGCCGCCTAATCGAAAAATATATTTTCCTGTAACCGAAAACACTTTCTCACAATCTGTTTTTTAACCTTCAAATCTTCTCAGCAAATCTCCGGTTTCCAGTTTTTGATCCACATGGATAAAAATCTTCTGTTTGGGATGCGGACAGCTTTCTATGGAGTTTCCCTGATCATCGGTCATGCCAAGAACCGTTGCCATTACATTGGAGCCATCCGGCTTCATAACCTCTATGACATCCCCTACGCAGAACTTATTGCGCTGCTCAAGGCCATAGTCACCGGCTTCGTTTTGTTCACCGATCAGACCCAGGTATGTATATTCCTTAATATAAGTATTACTGTCATAAATCTGGGTATTTTGATCCGGTTTTCCAAAGAAAAATCCAGTGGTAAACAAGCGATAGGTACATTTGGAAATTTCCTCCTTATACCATTCCATATTTGCGCTGTATTTTTCCGGACTTTCCATATAATCATCAATGGCCTTTCTGTAGGTTCTTGTCACCGCAGCCACATAGAGCGCTGTTTTCATCCGCCCTTCAATCTTAAAGCTGTCAATACCGGCCTCAATCAGCTCCGGAATATGTTCAATCATGCACAAATCCTTTGAATTGAATATATAGGTTCCCCGCTCATTTTCAAATACAGGAAAATATTCTCCTGGTCTTGTCTCCTCCATGAGGGCATATTTCCAGCGGCACGGATGGGTACAGGCACCCTGATTGGCATCCCGTCCTGTAAGGAAGCTGCTGAGCAGACACCGGCCGGAATAGGAAATACACATTGCTCCATGGACAAAGGTTTCGATTTCCAGATCATCGGGAATATTGTCCCGAATCTGCCGGATCTCCTCAAGAGACAGTTCTCTGGCCGTGACAACTCTTTTAGCGCCCAGCTGATGCCAGAAATTAAAAGTCCCATAATTGGTATTATTGGCCTGGGTACTGATGTGAATTTCTATATCCGGGCATATTTTTCTGGCCATGGTAAATATACCGGGATCAGAAATAATCAGCGCATCCGGTCCGATTTCCTTTAATTCATAAAGATAGTCTTCAAATGCTTTTAAGTCCCTGTTATGGGCAAGTATATTGGCAGTCACAAAAACCCTTACGCCACGGGTATGAGCATAGTCAATCCCTTCCCGCATATCCTCAAGGGAAAAATTTTTAGATTTTGCCCGAAGGCTGAATACCTCACCTCCGATATAAACGGCATCCGCACCGAAATTAACGGCTGTTTTTAAAACTTCCAGCGAGCTGGCCGGAATTAATAACTCAGGTTTCTTCAAAATAGTCCTCCGATCATCAAATTCTTGTACTGATTGTCATCCCGTCACCAACGGGAAGCACAACGGTTTCCAGAGCATCACTGTGCTTAAGTTCCCACAAATATTCCCGCATACGGCTATGAATGGTCCGATTTCTCCGGGTCACGGCATATCTGGATTCCACAATATCCCCATCCTGGAGGACATTATCGGAAACAAGCACACCGCCCACGGCCAGAAGCCGCATCACCTCTGGCAGGAAGTGGATATACTGCCCCTTTGCAGCATCCATAAAAATAAAATCAAAGGGCGGATTCAGGGTTTTCATAATCTCCAGGGCATCACCTTCCAAAAGGGTAATCACATGCGACTTTCCGGCCCGGCGAATATTTTCCCTTGCCTTTAATATTCTGGGTTCAAATTTTTCAATTGTTGTAATAGTTGCATTTTCTTCGATATATTCGCTCATCAGAATAGAGGAAAAGCCCACAGCAGCTCCTACCTCAAGGATCCTTGCGGGCTTTTTCATCCGCAGCAGCACCTTCAGAACATTGGCTGTCTCCTTGCGGATAATCGGCACATGCTCTGCCAGCGCTTCCTGCTCTATAGTGCGTATAAGCGCATTTTCACCTCTGTCCAGCGAGCGGATATACGTAATCATCCGTTCATCTACATTCATCGCTGATGAATCTCATCCTCTCCCTGTATAATATCGCCCTCCGTGATTAGCTTATGAATAATTTCATCCACTGTCATGGACGGACTAAGTTCAAATGTTCCCGGCATAATTTTATCGCCCACCTGCTCCAGCTTTACACGGATATTAAAAGCGGTCTCATACTTAATCAGGCCGGCATCCTTCAGCGTTTTGCCCACATCCGCTGCCGAAGATCCCTCTTTGACAACAACCTCTGTTGTCTCGGTGTTATACTTTGACATCACCGGGTCACCAAATACCTGATATGAAAAATCATAGGCAAAGGCCGCCGCCCTGTAAACAAGAAATATAACAACCGCATATATCAGTATGTGCACGCAAAGTTCAAAAAATCCGAATACTGCTTTTTTCATAGATTCAACTCCTTTATTCCTTCAGGAAGTCCAGGTTAAAATCCACAGCACCACCGATACTGTCGAAAACTTCCTTCATCAGGGTAATCAGCGCCTGTTCAGCCGCCAGGTAATCTCTTACATCAGTTTTTTCAAGAACATCGGCAAACTGATGCCGGATATGCTCTAAAGCTTGTCCCGGATTTTCCAGATCTATCCGGTTATACAGATCAAATGTCTCCCTACGGTACTGATTGACACGGCTTCGGACACTGTCATCCTGTGCCATTAAGTTTCCAAGCCTCTGATACGCCGTATACTCATCGCTGTGCAAAATTGCCTTAATTAATGCTTGTGTCTCACTTTGGACATCCGGCATGGTCATTTCGCCTCTTTCTCAATCTGTATCGTTTATTCCCGCATACAGCGGTCATTCTATTCAACTTCCATAATAATCGGCAGAATCATCGGATTACGTTTTGTCTGTTTCCATACATAATCTCCAAGAGATTCTCTCACAACATTTTTAATCTTGCCCCAGTCACTGCAGCGTTTAGCCAGACAGGCTTCCAGAGCATCGCTGACAACATGACGGGCATCATCCATAAGTGTCTCGGATTCACGCACATAAACAAAGCCTCTGGATACAATATCCGGTCCAGCCAGAATCTGGTTTGTATATTTTTCCAGTGTCAGCACAACAATAAGCAAACCGTTCTGGGACAGCAGCTGACGATCTCTGAGAACAATATTGCCGACATCGCCCACACCGAGGCCATCCACATAAATATCTCCCGAAGATACATGTCCTGTAACCTTTGCAGAATCCTCACCGATTTCCAGCACATCGCCGCTTTTAATAATCAATACATTTTCCTTTTCCACTCCCATCGTCTGTGCAAGGCTGGCATGCGCCTTTAAATGACGATACTCACCATGAACAGGAATGGCATATTTCGGGCGGGTCAGTGCATAGATCAGTTTGATCTCTTCCTGGCAGGCATGTCCGGAAACATGGGTATCCTGGAAAATAACCTCCGCACCCTTTCTTGTAAGTTCGTTAATGATATTCGAAACGGCCTTTTCATTGCCAGGAATAGGATTGGAACTGAATACAACCGTATCCCCTGGTTTAATAGTCACTTTTCGGTGAATCGAAGCCGCCATTCTTGAAAGTGCAGCCATCGTCTCACCCTGACTGCCTGTGGTGATCAGAACAATCTGTTCATCCGGATAATTTTTCATCTGATCAATTTCAATCAGTGTATTTTCCGGAATATTAATATAGCCCAATTCAGAAGCAATACTGATAATATTGACCATACTCCGGCCTTCAACGATCACCTTACGCCCAAACTTATAAGCTGTATTAATGATCTGCTGAACACGGTCCACATTTGAGGCAAAGGTGGCAATAATAATTCTGCAATTTTGATGTTCATTAAAAATATGGTCAAACTGACGCCCCACCGTGCGCTCGGACTGGGTAAAGCCTGGACGCTCCGCATTGGTGCTGTCACACATCAACGCCAGAACACCTTTTTTGCCCAGTTCAGCAAACCGCTGCAGATCAATACGGTCCCCGAAAACCGGTGTATAGTCAATCTTAAAGTCACCTGTATGCACAAGAATACCTGCCGGTGTGTAAATAGCCAGTGCTGTGGCATCCGCAATGCTGTGATTTGTTTTAATAAATTCGATACGGAAGCATCCAAGGTTAATGGACTGTCCGTGTCTGATCACCTTGCGTTTTGTGGATTTCATCAGGTTATGTTCTTTAAGTTTATGTTCAATGATCCCCATGGTCAGCTTGGTCGCATAAACAGGGACATTAATATCCCGAAGGATATAGGGCAACGAACCGATATGATCTTCATGACCGTGAGTAATCACAAAACCTTTAACCTTTTCAATATTCTCCTTCAGATAACTGACATCCGGAATGACCAGATCAATGCCCAGCATATCATCCGAAGGGAAGGCCAGACCACAGTCAATCACAATAATGGTATCCTCATATTCAATACATGTGATATTCATACCGATCTGTTCCAGTCCTCCCAGGGGAATAATCTTTACCTTTGGCCCTGGTGTTTTAACAGCCGCCTGGGTTTTCGGACGCACATAGGCTTTGGGAATCACGCTCATAGGAGACTGGTCTGCCGGTGTGGTCTGCTGAATTTTAACCTTTCTGCTGCGCAGACTGCGTCCATCCTTTGATGGCTGAACGCCATTTTCCGTTCCCTGCAGTTCTTTTTTCACTGATTCTTTTTTTACCTGTTCTTTGAGTGCCGTTTCTTTTTCCCCGGCCTTTTCTTTTGAAACCGGCTTTTTCCCAGAAGTTCTTGGGCGGCCCGTTCCTGTTTTGGTGCCAGTCGGCCTGCGTCCCCTTCTGACACCTAAATTGCTGCGCGAAGCAGCCGGTGTACCCGCTGCTTCATTTATTCTTTCTGACTGATTTGTTATTGAGTTATTCGTTTCCAAAATCGCACCTCCGTTATTTTTCAAGCTGTGCAATGCCGACAACGATACTCCGACAACACTTTATTTTTCCGTTTCTTCAGTGTTCATGCCTGACAATGTCTGTAAAACTTAGTCCATGACCACTGACAGTCTGTGAATATACCGGTAAACGGCAGCCGGCCTGATTTCCGACCAGCCGGCCTTGACTTTATCATAGATTTCCTCTGCCGTAAAATGATGGTCAGGTTCAATAGCAAGTCCAACTTTTTTAACGTTTCAGACGTTTTTACGCGATCCCTTCTTCCCTGACAGTCTGTATTGTCCAAATATCGTGACTCATTACAACAATAAAATAAATCCATTATTTTTCAATTTCTATATCATCAAGCATTTCTGCAAAAACTCTGGAAATTGCATCCAGCTCATTGTCATCCTCAACGACTTCATAAACCGATTCCTCCGCGGTTGCCCCCTCAAATGTCTCCTTTAAAATCAGAGCTTGGGCTTCATCTTCCATAGAATCGGCAACTAATATATAATTGCAATTATTGATCCGTGTCTGTTCAATAATATAAAATTCAACTTTTTCCTGTGTATCAGTCAATGTAAATTCTATTTTTCCCTGTTTTGACATAAATTCTCCTGCGCATCCTCCGGATGCATTCTTAAATAATCCAGATAGCCCTGCAGTATAAATACTGCGGCCAGCTGATCTACATAGGTTTTCCGATTTTCCCGACGCACCTCGCCCTCTATCAGTGTACGCTCTGCGGCCACGGTGCTCATTCGTTCATCCCAGAGCACAACATTAAGACCGGTACGACGCTCCAGCATCTGAGCAAATGCACTGGTCTTTTCGGCTCTGTCACCAATCGTATTATTCATGTTCTTGGGATAGCCCAGAACAATCAAGCCAACACCCTCACTGCGTATGATCGTCTCAATCCGTGCCAGCGTCTGGCGTAGCTTGTTTTCTTCCTTACGTTTAATTGTCTCAACGGCCTGAGCAGTTAATCCCAGAGCATCGCTAATCGCCACCCCAACCGTTTTTGATCCATAATCCAGTCCTATAATCCGTTCCATCATCACTTCAGATTCACGTCAATATAGTTTTTAAGAAGTTCTTCCAGCAATTCGTCCCGCTCAACCTTCATAATCAGATATCTGGCATTTTTATAGCTGGTCACGTAGGTCGGGTCTCCGGACATAATATAACCGACAATCTGACTGACTGGATTATAGCCTTTTTCAGTCAGTGCAATGTAAACAGCCTCCAGGATATCCTTAACAGCGATCTCTGTTTCATTGCTTACTTTAAAATATTGTGTATTATTCATATCTGGCATATGCTCACCACCCTGCTTTCCATTTTTAATATCATTCTTACACTGGTTATCTATTATATTAATATAAAATTTCCA
>CAJKGK010000031.1 GCA_905199445.1 uncultured Lachnospiraceae bacterium
AAAGAAGGCCGATTTGACAGAGGCTATGGCTTTGGCGGAAAACTTGTTTTCGGAAACAGGGGATATGATTTACTATACAGGGATCTCTCAATTAAAAGAAACTATGGTTTGGCAGGAAAAGAAAATTTTAGAAAAATGACACAGGTTTTTTATCAAAACAGGCCGGATGATTAAATTTTAATCATCCGGCCTGTTTTGTAAATGGTTAAAAGCATAGAGAAGGTATAAAATCAGGACATACAGAAACCATAAAGGTGATCCGTCATACTGCTTGATGGTGATCAGAGGTATTTAGTGAAAGGTGGTTATTTATATGTCTAAAAAAGGGAAAAAATTAGGGATGGCATCTGTTGTCGCTGTGGGGATTGGTGCAGCCGCTCTGGCATCAAAAAAATCCAAAGAAAAGGAACAAAGAGTCATTGAGAATACTACAAGAGCCTACCGAAATACAGAACGGGGAAAGCATACAAAAAACAGTAAGGGTATATATTACAGCAACGGCAACTATGAGGCTTTTGCAAAACCGAAAAAACCGGAGGGCGTGGAAAACAAAAATGCCTATATTGTGGGCGGCGGTCTGGCTTCCCTGGCAGCAGCCTGCTTTCTTGTAAGAGATGGCCAGATGCCTGGAAAACAGATTCATATCCTTGAGGCGATGGATATTATGGGCGGTGCCTGTGACGGTATTTTGGATCCTACAAGGGGATATGTGATGCGCGGGGGTCGGGAAATGGAAAACCACTTTGAATGTCTGTGGGATCTTTTCAGAAGTATTCCTTCTCTTGAAATTAAAGACGCTTCCGTATTAGATGAGTTTTACTGGCTGAATAAAGAAGATCCCAATTATTCTCTGTGTCGGGCAACACAAAACAGAGGTCAGGATGCACATACAGATGGAAAGTTTAATCTGAGCCAGAAAGGCTGTATGGAAATTATGAAGCTGTTTATGACACCGGATGAGGATTTATATGATAAGACGATTGAAGATGTTTTTGATGATGAGGTATTTAATTCTACATTCTGGCTGTATTGGAGAACCATGTTTGCTTTTGAAAACTGGCACAGTGCTTTGGAAATGAAACTGTATTTCCAGCGGTTTATTCACCATATTGCTGGGCTTCCGGATTTCAGCGCTTTGAAATTTACAAGATATAATCAATATGAATCTTTGATTCTGCCTATGCAGAAATATCTGGAAGCCGCTGGTGTGGATTTCCAGTACAATACAGAGGTTACAAACGTAATTTTTGAATTTAAAGACAATAAGAAGATTGCGACGGCTATTGAATGTAAGGTCAAAGGTGTGGAAAAGGGAATTCTTCTCACTGAGAATGATCTGGTATTTGTAACTAATGGCAGCTGTACAGAGGGGACGATTTATGGTGATCAGGATCATGCGCCCAACGGCGATGCTCAGGTCAGAACGAGTGGCTGCTGGAATTTATGGAAAAATATTGCCAGACAGGATCCGGCTTTTGGTCATCCCGAAAAGTTCTGCTCAGATATTTCCAAAACAAACTGGGAATCTGCAACCATTACAACTTTAGATGATCAGATTATTCCATATATTACAGATATTTGTAAACGTGATCCCAGAAGCGGTCGGGTTGTGACCGGCGGAATTGTCAGCTGCCGTGATTCTAAATGGCTGCTGAGCTGGACAATTAACCGTCAGGGTCAGTTTAAGGAACAGGATCCGAATAAGGTGTGTGTCTGGGTTTATGGTCTGTTTACCGATGTCCCAGGCGATTATGTGAAAAAGCCGATGAAAGAATGTACAGGACGGGAAATTACGATGGAATGGCTGTACCATCTGGGTGTTCCTGCAGAACGTATTGAGCAGCTGGCCACAACAAGTGCTGTGTGTGTCCCCACAATGATGCCTTATATTACGGCATTTTTTATGCCAAGAACAAAAGGAGACCGGCCGGATGTTATTCCAGATGGCTGTGTGAATTTTGCTTTTCTCGGTCAGTTTGCCCAGACACCGAGAGATACGGTATTTACAACAGAGTATTCTGTGAGAACAGCTATGGAAGCGGTTTATGGTCTGCTTGGTGTGGATCGTGGTGTGCCTGAGGTCTGGGGAAGTGTGTATGATGTCCGTGAATTGCTGGAAGCTTCTGTGCGCCTGATGGATGGAAAATCCCCACTGGATATTCAGCTGCCGGGTCCTTTGAATATGATAAAAAAACCGCTGCTGCATGTGATTAAAGGAACGGTGATTGAAAAAGTTCTAAGGGATCATCATGTACTAAAAGATTATATGATGAAATAAGTGAAAAGATAAGTGAAAAAGCCCTGATGGCTGTTTAAACACAATGAAGAATGTCTGTTTAAACGCTTCAGGGCTTTTTTATGAAATGAAAAAAATTAATTTATCTCTACATGGGAAAATTGGTATAGATTAATTTTATTTTAAAGGAGAAAGCCCTATGGAACATTTTGAAGTATTTTATAAATCTGAAAAAAACGGAAGACAGGAAAATCAGGATCGTGGTTTTTTTCAGGAGATATCTGTCAAAGGCAGTCAGGGAAATCTGACCGTGGGGGTATTCGTGATTGCAGATGGGATGGGAGGCTGCGAGAATGGTGCCATGGCCGCTGGCAAAGCTGTGACTATGGCAGAAGAATCGATTGTTCGTTGTATCTCTGAGCTGACAGACCAAAATCATTTTATGGCCAGCGATCAGTGGGTTAAAATGTCTATGACAAAGAGCTTGCAGGAAATTACACGAAATATGTGGCATCTAAATCAGGAAAAGGGTATCAAAAGTGGCTCTACCCTTAATGTAGGACTTATTCTGAGACAGAGGCTTTATCTGGCCTGTGTAGGGGACAGCCCGGTTTACCTGTATCGTCAGGGTCGTTTACGACTTATAAACCGACTGCATAATATGGCCTATTTGGGGCTTGAACGGGGGGATTTTACTGAAAAATCTGTGGATTTTCAACTCAATAAAAATCGCTTATACCAATACATGGGGATGAAAAAAATACCAGATCCTTTTGTGGGAACGGTGGCATTTAATGACGGGGATCTGCTGGTTGCCGGAAGTGACGGCGCCTTTGGCAGCCTGTCCCGTTCTATGATTAAGGAATTAATCCAAAGAGACATCCCTGTTCTGGAACAGCTTATTGATCATCTGTTTTCTGAGGCTCAAAAAGATGGAGAAACAGACAACCAGACATTACTTGTGTGCAGAAGACTTGCCCACACACCTCATTTCGTGTAAAATATAAAAACAGAAATCTTTTTGGACAGATATCAGAGCAAGAAAAAGACCTCAGGAGGAAACGATGAAACAGGAATATTATTTTACTCAGATGGACAAACCGTCCCAGGCTGCCTATCGGGCGATGTATGAAGGCTTTAGGGCGGCTGCCCAGGCGTTTTTAGTGCCAAAACTGGATAATAAGGTATTGTCAGATCTGTTTTTCCGGTTAAGGCTGGATCATCCGGAGATTTTTTATGTGTGCAGCTTTAATTATCGGTTTGATCCCAGAGCTGAATCTGTCAAAATGTTTCCGGTTTATATGTTTGATAAAAAGAAAATAAGAGCGCATCAAAAAGCGCTGGAAAGCAGGATTGACCGTCTGATTCGTCCGGCTGTCAATAGGAGTCCTTCTGAAAAAGAAAAGTATATTCATGATTTTATTTGTACTAATGTAACTTATGACAAGCTTAAAAAGCAGTACTCTCATGAAATTATCGGACCTTTGCAGCAGGGGGTAGGGGTTTGTGAGGGAATTGCAAAAACAGTGAAAATATTATGTGACCGCCTGGGAATCCAATGTATAATTGCAGTCAGTGAGGCTGCTTTGGATCAGGGGGTTCCGTACAGACATGCATGGAATGTGATAAAAATCGACAATCACTGGTATCATCTGGATGCAACCTTTGATAATTCTCTGGGACGTTATGGTGAAAAACGATTTGATTACTACAATCTGGATGATCAGAAAATTTTCCGGGATCATCTGCCTCTTTTATATCCCGTGCCGGCCTGTACAGATACGCAGTCCTTTTATTATTTAAAAAACAGAATGTCTCTGACCAAAATAGAAGATGTGGGTAAAAGACTGATGGCGGTTTTGAGAAAAAAACAGGGCCATTTTGTATTTCACTGGAGGGGCGGTGCGTTAAACAAAGCAAATCTGGCGATGATTTTTGAGGAAGCGGCCAAAGCGGCGGACCAAAAAGGACAGAGCGCTAAATTGTCGGTGAATATGGCACAGGCCGTGATTGAGATTACGATTTTGGAAAAGGATGGATCGGACAAAGATGTACCGGTGTGTCTGGAAGTGGCAGATGAACAGCGTCCGCAAATTGCGGAGAAGGGGGAACTATGAGATATAGAAATTTGGGAAATACAGGCCTTAAAGTAAGTGAAATCGGCCTTGGTGCCGAATGGCTGGAACGGCATGATGCCAGCGAAGTAGAGGCGGTGATCCGGCGATGTGAGCGGGCCGGAATTAATATTTTAGACTGTTGGATGTCTGAGCCCAATGTGCGTTCCAATATTGGGGCCGCATTGCGGGGACACCGGGAAAAATGGATTATTCAGGGACATCTGGGGTCTACATGGCAAAATGGCCAGTATGTCCGTACACGACAGATGGATCAGGTTAAGGCTGCTTTTGAAGATTTGTTGATACGACTTGACACCGATTATATTGATCTGGGGATGATTCATTTTGTGGATGAGACAGAGGCGTTTTGCCGGATTATGGACGGTGAATTTTTTGAGTATGCCCAGATGCTTAAGTCTCACGGGGTGATTCGTCATATCGGTCTGAGTACACATAATCCTCAGGTGGCCATTATGGCCGCACAAAGCGGGAAAGTAGAAATGCTGCTGTTTTCGGTTAATCCGGCCTTTGACATGCTTCCGGCCAGTGAAAATATGATGGATTATTTTGCGGAAAATTATGACGAGACACTGGGCGGTATTGCACCGGAGCGCGCTTTACTTTATAAGGTATGTGAACAGATGGGGGTGGGAATTACGGTGATGAAAGGCTATGCGGGCGGACGGCTGTTTTCAGCGGAAGCTTCACCTTTTAAGATTGCTCTTACACCGGTTCAGTGTCTTCATTATGCGCTGACCCGGCCTGCTGTGGCCAGTGTCATGGTTGGTTATGATACGCCGGAGCATGTGGATGCTGCGGTTGCCTATGAGACTGCCTCGGAAGCGGAAAAGGATTATGCCAGTGTTTTAGCCGGTGCACCGGCCCATGCCTATTATGGTCAATGCACATATTGCGGCCATTGTGCGCCGTGTCCCTCAGGTATTGATATTGCCATGGTGAACAAGCTGTATGACCTGGCCTTGATGCAGGCCGATTGTGTGCCCGGTACCCTTAAAGAACATTACAGATCTTTAAAAGCCACAGGCGAAGACTGTATTGGATGTAAAGGCTGTGAGAAACGATGTCCGTTTGGCGTTCCTGTAGCAGAGCGGATGACTGAGGCGCACCGTCTGTTAGGTGAGGTGGGACATTGATTGAAAAACTGATTGATTTAACAAAAGCAGAGCCTTTTTTTGAAAACTGGCCGGAAACGCTGATCTGGTCCTGCTTGCAGGGGGTTATGGGGGAAATTTACGTGGATCATGCCAACCATCCCTGTGGGGCCATGGCCGTGCTTGGGGATTTCAGGTTTCTGGCCGGAAACGTCAGGCAGGCGCTGGCCGTATATGAGCCTTATGAGCCTGAGGGGTTTCGCATCATTGTTCCATCGAATGATGAATGGGCCAGAGCAGTGGCGGACGGTTATGGGATGAGGGCAAAACCCTATATCCGCTATGCCATTAAGAAGGAAGGGGATGTTTTTGACAGAAAGAAACTGGAATCCTTTGTCTGTGCTTTGCCTGCAGCTTTTCAATTAAAGCCGATTGATCAGGAAATTTATACGATGTGCCGGGAGGAACAATGGAGCAGAGATTTAGTTTCTCAATACGAAAATTATGAGCAGTATCAATGTCTGGGAAAGGGATTTGCTATATTTAAAGATCACCGGCTTGTCGCCGGAGCATCATCTTATGCCAGCTATAACAGGGGAATTGAAATAGAGATTGATACCAGAGCCGGCTGGCGCCGTCAGGGGCTGGCCTTGGCCTGTGGTGCCAGGCTGATTCTGGAGTGCCTTGAGCTTGGGCTTTATCCCAGCTGGGATGCGCATACATGGGCATCTGTACAGCTGGCCCAAAAGCTGGGATATCATCTGGATCATGAGTATTTGACATATATTATCGAAAATTAAGTTATATGAAAAGGGGAAAGAAAATGATTTATCATATTGTAATGTGGAAGTTTAAGCCTGAAATTAAGAATGATAAAAAAGAAACGCTTAAAGTACATATGGAAGAAAATCTTAAAAGTCTGGTAGGAAAGGTACCGGGGCTGCTGTCTGTGGATTTTGTAAAACAGCCGATTTCTTCCAGTACGCATGATATGGCGCTGGTCACAACTTTTGAAAAAGCGGACGACATTGGTGTTTACAGTACACATCCAGCGCATGTTCATGTGGCAGATACATACATTCGACCCTATGTGACAGACCGGGCCTGCCTGGACTACGAGGCCTAAGGGATCATTATCTGCATTTATGATGTATAATAAAACAACTTGATCCGGTGAGCTGTGAAAGGCGATCACGCAGCCGGGATTTAGTAAATGCAGCCGGAAATGATTCAAATCAGAGCTGCAGAAAATAAAAACAGTGAGGATTGAATTTTGAAAAGACATATACGTTTGGAAGATATATCGGATGGCAAATTATATACATCCAATGACATGGTCAGGACAGGGTGTAACGGCTGTCAGGGCTGCCATACCTGCTGCCAGAGGATGGGGACATCTGTTATTTTGGATCCCATGGATATTTTCAGGCTGACACAGGGGCTGGGTCAAAGCTTTGAACAGCTTTTAATGGGCGCTGTGGAACTGAATGTGGTTGATGGTATTATTTTACCTAATCTTAAAATGACAGGGGAAAAGCAGCAGTGTGCCTTTCTCAATGAAGAAGGACGATGCAGCATTCATTCCATCCGTCCGGGAGTGTGTCGGCTTTTTCCTTTGGGACGGTTTTATGATCAGGGAAGTTTTAAATATTTTCTTCAGGTTCATGAATGTCCAATGGAAAATAAGACAAAGGTAAAGGTGAAGCGCTGGCTGGATTTACCGGATCTTTCCCTGTACGAGTCTTATATCTGTCAATGGCATTATTTTCTGGATGCTGTGGAGACGCTTATAGGCAGCAATGATAGTCAAGGCTGTGATGACCATCAGATCAAAATGATTAATATGTATATTTTAAACCAGTTTTTCGTAAAACCATATCAAGCAGAGGAAGATTTTTATTTACAGTTTGACAGTCGGCTTTCACAGGCACGGCAGGCTTTGTTTGGTTGTTAGAGATCGGTCGTTTTAAAAAATTAGCAAGGAGGAAGTGTATGGATTATGAAGAAAATCTGAAAGAGATATTTATGTATTATTCTGATCAAAAAGATCGGACCGGGCAGGATAACCTGGCGCAGATGCTTCAGGAAATTCAAGATCTTTACGGATTTATACCACCTGATGTTTTAGAGCGTGCTGCCCACGCCGTCGGGGTAGCGCCTCAGGTTTTAAAGGTTATGGTACGGATGTATCCCAGCCTGAAAGCAGCCCCTTATGTACATACAGTGACAGTATGTTCCGGTGCCCGCTGTGGGGCAAAGGGCGGCATGGATATTGTGAATATGGTCAAAAAGATTTTAAAACCAGGCAGTGATGGTATCTCTGCTGACGGGAAGGTGTACCTGAAAGTGCAAAATTGCCTGAAACAGTGTAAAACATCACCAAATATGTATATTGACGGGCGCTTGTATCAAAATGTGAGCTCAAACGATGTTAAGAAGCTGCTTGAATTGATCGGGTGTATACCACAGTGACTGATCAGGGTTTTTCGGAGAAGATTAACAGATTTATACTGAAAACCGGGAATAATATTCAGAAAAATTGCAAATATATAGAACAAACGGAGAAAGAGGTGATGATTTTTATGAAAAAAGATCTGGAAATTGAAAAAGTAATCGGCAGGGAGATTATCGATTCCAGAGGTAATCCCACAGTGGAGGCTGAGGTTATTCTCGCTGATGGGACAATTGGGATGGGAACCGCACCTTCCGGGGCATCTACCGGTGAATTTGAAGCCCTGGAACTGCGAGATAATGATGGAACCCGTTACGGCGGAAAAGGAGTTTCACGGGCAGCTGCTCATATTAACAGTAAAATAAATGCTGTTTTAAAGGGCAGAGATGCCTCTGATATTTATGCTGTAGATCGGGAAATGATGAAGGCTGATGGAACTTATGATAAATCAAATCTTGGTGCCAATGCCATACTGGCCGTTTCGATTGCCTGTGCAAGAGCTGCTTCCAATGCGTTGGGTATTCCGCTGTATCGTTTTCTTGGAGGAATTTCCGGCAACAGTCTTCCAGTGCCGATGATGAATATTTTAAATGGAGGTGCCCATGCGTCTAATACGGTGGATGTTCAGGAATTTATGATTATGCCGGTTGGCGCGCCAAGTTTCAGGGAAGGCCTGAGGTGGTGTACGGAAGTTTTCCATAAACTTGCCGGCCTGCTTAAAGCGCAGGGCCTGGCGACCTCCGTGGGGGATGAAGGGGGATTTGCACCGGATTTGCCCAGTGATGAGGCCGCCATTGAATATATTCTTGAATCTGTAATTAAAGCCGGATATGCGCCGGGAAGAGATTTCGTTCTGGCAATGGATGCCGCTTCCAGTGAATGGAAAGGGAAAAAAAAGGGGACATATGTTCTTCCAAAGTGTGGAAAGACGTTTACATCGGCTCAGCTGGTTGAACACTGGTGTACATTGTGCGAAAAATACCCGATTTATTCCATTGAAGATGGTCTGGATGAGGAAGATTGGGACGGATGGCAAATGATGACACAGGCTTTGGGAAAAAAGGTTCAGCTTGTGGGGGATGATCTGTTTGTTACAAATACAGAACGGCTAAAAAAAGGTATACAGTTGGGCTGCGGCAATTCCATTTTAATTAAACTCAATCAGATCGGTTCTGTATCTGAAACACTTGAGGCAGTCCAAATGGCCCACAAGGCTGGTTATACGGCTATTGTTTCACATCGATCCGGCGAAACCGAGGATACAACGATTGCGGATCTGGCAGTGGCTTTAAATACGTGCCAGATCAAAACCGGTGCGCCCAGCCGTTCCGAACGTGTGGCTAAATACAACCAATTGCTTCGTATCGAAGAAGCGCTGGGAGAGAATGCCCGTTATCCTGGATTCGCGGCATTTAATGTGCAGCGATAAAATTGCCAGGACGAATAAAAATATCAGTGAAATTTTGGAGAGTCTGGAAACAGGCTCTCTTTTTGAGCAAATAATTTAGAAGTAAAACAACGATGTCGATGTCCAGGGGGTAGCCTTGAAAAAATGATTTACATATCAGAAAAGTGCAGAAAATTTATTGTTTTTTTATATTTGATGACTGTGCAATCTTTCTGAAAGTTTGTTATAATAAAAACCGTGCTGAAAGGAGAGTTGCGACGTGCTTCAGATTAAAAATATATGCAAAGAATATAAAACCGGAAATTTAGTGCAGAAAGCATTGGACCATGTGAGTCTAAACCTTCGGGATAATGAGTTTGTCGCCATACTAGGCCCCAGTGGGTCAGGCAAGACGACACTTTTAAATATTATCGGAGGCCTGGACCGTTATGACAGCGGCGATCTGATTATTAATGGCATTTCCACAAAAAAATATAAGGACAGGGACTGGGATTCTTACAGAAATCATACGATTGGTTTTGTTTTTCAAAGTTACAACCTGATTACGCACCAGACCATATTGGCAAATGTAGAACTGGCACTGACAATTTCCGGTGTCAGCAAGGCAAAACGGCGTCAGATGGCTCAGGAAGCCCTGGCAAAGGTGGGACTGGGAGAACAGATTCATAAAAAGCCAAGCCAGTTGTCCGGCGGACAGATGCAGCGTGTGGCGATTGCCAGAGCGCTTGTGAATAATCCGGATATTGTGCTGGCTGATGAGCCTACAGGTGCTTTGGACAGTGAGACAAGTATTCAGGTTATGGAACTTTTACAGGAAGTTGCAAAAGATCGTCTGGTTGTCATGGTAACCCATAATCCGGAGCTGGCTAAAGATTATGCTACTCGAATTGTTACCCTTAAAGACGGGGTAATTCGGTCCGATACAGATCCTTATGAGGTAGACGAGACGGTCCTTAAGGAACCTGAACATAAAAATATGGGAAAGGCTTCCATGTCTTTTCTCACAGCTTTGGCTCTGAGTTTTAATAACCTTAGAACCAAAAAAGCAAGAACCCTTCTTACATCCTTCGCCGGTTCCATTGGCATTATCGGTATTGCATTAATTTTAGCCCTGTCTACAGGGGTTAATACTTATATTCAGGCTGTGGAGGAGGATACGCTTTCTGAATATCCCCTTCAAATTCAAAGTACAGGTTTTAATCTTTCGTCAATGATGACCGGAAATACAGATTCGGCCCAGGCCGAACCATCAGAAGAAAGTGTTGACGTGATTCAGATGGTTACCAATTTATTTGCCACCATGGATGCCAATGATCTTCAGTCTTTGAAAACCTATCTTGACAGCAAAGACAGTGGAATTGAGCCGTATATTAATGCGATTGAGTATTCTTATAATGTGGTACCTAGGATTTTTAAAGAAGATAACGGTAAGGTCCGCCAGGTTCATCCCGATAAGTCTTTTAATGCCATTGGCCTGGGATCTTCCGCCGGTTCCAACAGTATGATGTCATCCATGATGAGTACAGATGTTTTCTTTGAAATGCCGGAAAATGCAGGGCTGTATGAGGATCAGTATGATGTAAAGGCCGGCCGGTGGCCTGAGGATTATAACGAATGTGTGGTTGTTTTAACACCAGGGGGAAGCATTAGTGATTTTATGCTTTATACCCTTGGATTAAGGGATTCCATGGAACTGGATGAGATGATTCAGCAGTTTATTGATGAAGAAAATATCGAGACACCGGAGCATATGGGATCCTATACTTATGATGATATTCTGGGAACCACATTTAAACTGGTCAACAGTTCAGATTTTTATACCTACGACAGCCAGTATAAAGTATGGGTGGATAAGTCGGAAGATAAGGATTATGTAAAACAGCTGGTTGAACAGGGGGAGACACTGACGGTTGTAGGTATTGTACAGCCATCCGAAGATGCCAACGGTGCTGCTTTAAGTGCCGGTATTGGTTATCCTGCATCCCTTACCATGCATATTGTGGATCAGGCTCAAAACAGTGCGGCTGTCAGACAGCAGATGGCACAGCCGGAAATCGATGTGTTTACCAATGAAGGCTTTGGTGAGGAAAACGGTGAATTTGATATGGATTCATTACTTACCATTGATACGGAAGGTATAAAAAATGCGTTTGGCTTTGATGAAGACACCCTTACAAATGGGCTTTCGGATGCACTTAATCTTTCAGGCGTCCTAAATGGCGCCGGCAGTTCTTTTGATCTTTCCGGCATGCTTAACCCGGGGGATATTCAGCTGGAGCTTCCGGATGCACCGGCGATTTCTCTGGAAGATTTATTAAACGAGATCAGTATTAACGTATCTTTGGATGAAATCGGACAAATCGCAGTGGATCTTTTAAATGGCTATCAGGAATATTCCCTTAGCCATCCGGAAGCAGATTATTCTGGTCTTGGGGAATCTTTTCTGGCATATTTGAAAACACCTCAGGCTCAGTCGGTGCTTATGGATAATATTCAAAGTATTATAGCGTCCAACCATCTTATTGTGTCCAAAGAACAGCTTCAGGAATTGGTGACACAGGTGATGACAGGATATCAGGCTTATGCACAGGCTAATGGCTATACGGATCCTGAAAAGTTCAATGAATATCTCCTTGAATATCTTCAGACGCCTCAGGCTCAGGACATACTGGCTCAATGGGCTGACCAAAATCTTCAGTTTGACGGAGAGATCGTTGTGACTCCGGAGCAGATTCAAAAACTGGCAGGCGATCTTGCAGCCGGTTATCAGGCCTATGCAGTGGCCAATGGTCTTGCGGATCCGTCAAAAATGGGTGAATATTTTTCTCAGTATCTGGAAACCCCACAGGCCAAACAAAAGCTGATGGATGGAATCATGAAAATGATTGATACAGGCAGCCTTGAAGCAAAGATTTCCGAAGCGCTTCAAGGTTATATGCAGCAGGTGTTTGGAAGCTTTTCCCAGTCCATGGCTCAGACGATTGAAAGTCAGCTTTCATCGGCTATGACACAGATCACAGCCCAGATCAGCGGTGGCCTAAAAACAGCCATGAGTAATGCAGTGAGCCGTTTGGCCGCTAATATGGCTGATGCTATTACCATTGATGCGGATGCAATTGCCAATGCTTTTACGATTAACATGAATGGAGAAGAACTGGCCCAGCTGCTGACTTCCATGAGTTCCGCACAGAATGCGTCCTATGACGGAAATCTTCAGAAACTGGGATATGTGGATTTTTCTCAGCCTATGGGTATTGACATATATCCAAAGGATTTTGAAAGCAAAGAAAAGGTTCTGGAAATTTTGGATGGCTATAACAGCCGTATGGAAGCCCAGGGACGGGATGAGCAGGTTATTTCATATACGGATATGGTAGGCACTCTGATGTCTTCGGTTACAGATATTATTGACATTATCAGCTATGTTCTCATTGCCTTTGTGGCGATTTCGCTGGTTGTATCTTCTATTATGATTGGGGTTATTACCTATATCAGTGTTCTTGAGCGAAAGAAGGAGATTGGTATATTAAGGGCAATCGGAGCATCTAAGCGTAATGTTTCACAGGTATTTAACGCAGAAACCTTTATTATTGGGCTTTGTGCAGGGCTGCTTGGTGTGATTCTGACCCTTTTAATTCTCATTCCGGGGAATGCACTGATTCATCATCTGGCGGGAACCACGGATATTAATGCTGTATTGCCGGTAGGCTATGCTATAATTTTAATTATGATCAGTGTTGGACTTACACTGTTGGGCGGACTTATTCCGTCAAGAAAAGCTGCCAAAAATGACCCGGTAACGGCGTTAAGAGTTGAATAAATAAAGTGAAATTAAAACACTGTGTATGAAAAATATATTGAGGAGATAAAAGCTTGAAGTATTATTTTGCACCGATGGAAGGAATTACAGGTTATATTTACAGAAATGTTCATCACCGGTACTTTCCAGGTATTGACAAATATTTTGCGCCGTTTATAACGCCCAATGAAAGCAGCCGGAAGATGACAAAGGAATTAAAGGATGTGCTTCCTGAAAATAATCAGGGATTTGATCTGGTGCCCCAGCTCATGGGAAATCACGGTGAATCATTTATCCATACAGCGAAAAAGCTGGAAGCTATGGGGTATAGGGAGATTAATCTGAATCTGGGCTGCCCGTCAGGGACGGTTGTTGGCAAGGGACGGGGATCCGGTTTTTTGGCATGGCCGGATCGGCTGGATTGTTTTTTGGATGAAATTTATAATGGATGTCCGGGCCTGCATATTTCCATAAAAACACGATTAGGGGTCGATGAACCGGAAGAATTTTACAGACTGTTGGAGATTTTTAATAGGTATCCGGTATATGAGTTGGTGATTCACCCTAGAATTCGGAATGACTTTTATAAAAATCAACCCAGAATGGAATTTTTTTCCTATGGTTTTGAACACAGTCAGACCCAGGTATGTTATAATGGAAATCTATATACTGCAGATGATGTACAGCGAATTGCCAGTCAATATTCTGGTTTGGAACACATGATGATCGGCCGGGGACTTCTTACAAATCCCGGTCTGGTCTGCCAGTTAAAGGGGCAGCCTCTTGATTTGCATCAGAGACTGAAGGCGTTTCACTGGGCGATTTATGAGGCCTACACAGAGACGCTTTTTGGTGAGCGTCCGGTGCTTTTTAAGATGAAAGAGCTGTGGTTTTATATGGCGTCCATGTTTGAGGACAGTGAAAAACTGGCTAAAAAAATTCGAAAATGTGAGAAGCAAAAACTCTATGAGGAACTGGCTAAAGAGCTTCTTGAGAAAGAGGTAAGGTATCATGAAAAAGTTTGATAAAAAGGAATTTTTATCCATCCCAAACTGTATGGGCTATTTTCGTATCCTGTTAATTCCTGTATTTTGCATTGTATATTTGGGAGCAGAAAGCCTGAGGGATTATTACATCGCGGCAGGGATTTTGCTGGTTTCCACGCTTACCGATTTTTTAGATGGAACGATTGCAAGAAAGTTTAATCAGATTACGGAGTTTGGAAAATTTCTGGATCCGGTGGCAGATAAACTAACCCATGCTGCGATTGCCGTGTGCCTGATGTTTCATTACCCCCTTATGGTTTGGCTTGTTATTCTGATGGGGATCAAGGAGGGATTTATGGCTGTTATGGGGATTATCCATTTAAGCCATGGCAGGAAACTGGATGGTGCCAAGTGGTTTGGAAAAGTATGCACTGCAACCCTGTTTGGCCTATTGTGTATTCTTGTTTTATTTCCTCAAATTCCATCCGGTGCTGCCGATGCCCTGATTATTCTGGAAATGGTGATCATGGCAGTTACATTGATTTTGTATGTGCCTGAATTTTATCGGATGAGAAAGACGTGGGTGCAGTAAAAGGGCCGATTTTAAACGGCTGATTTTAAGTGGAGGGTGAAGACTGTGTTCCTTGAAAGTTTTGAACTTCCGGATGTAGCCTGGGAGGAAGGGTTCCTTAACAATAATATTAAAATGAAAATGACCTGTTACTCTACCGTTTATCCGTTTAAATTATTTCCTGCTAAAAAGCTGACAGAGCTCTGCTTTGAGCCTGTGACTCTGCTTTACGGCAGCAATGGTTCCGGAAAATCCACATTGCTGAATATTATTGCTCAGAAGATTTCTGCCCAGAGGGGAACTTATTTTAACCGCAGTGCCTTTTTTGATGATTATGTCAGTGCCTGCGAGTATTGGACCCCCAGGTATCATACCCAAAAACCGGTGCAGACTCAGATCATCACAAGTGATGATGTCTTTGATTATCTTCTTGATTTGCGCTGTATGAATGAAAACATTGATTTAAAGCGGGAGGAATTGTTTCAGGAGTATCTGGATGAGAAGCATTCCCATTTTCAAATGCGCTCCATAGAGGATTTTGAAAAACTGAAGCGGCATAATGATGCCCAGCGCATGACAACTTCCAGATATGTGAAAAAAAGGGTTATGAAAAATTTGCCGGAGCTGTCTAACGGGGAAAGCGCATTTACATATTTTACGGATCATATTAAAGAAAACAGCCTGTATTTGCTGGATGAGCCGGAAAACAGTCTGGCTGCCGGACTTCAGGTAAAGCTTGCCAAATTTTTGGAAGATTCGGCACGTTTTTTTGGCTGTCAGTTTATTATAGCTACCCATTCTCCCTTGCTTTTATCGATGGATGGGGCCAGAGTTTATGATTTGGATTGTGTCCCGGCCAGACCCAGACCCTGGACGGAGCTGGAAAATGTTCGGGTGTATTATGATTTTTTCAGGAAATATGCAGATGCATTTGAAAAAGATTAAAATAAGAAGATTAGATTTTTGAATGAAGGGGAGGAAGAATGATGAAAAGACAGGATATAAATATACGGGATCCCTATGTTTTGCTGCATGAAGACGTTTATTATTTATATGGTACAAGAAGCGAGACATGTTGGGGAACGGCTGATGGTTTTGACTGCTATGTCAGCCGTGATCTGGAAAACTGGGATGGACCGGTGGAGATTTTTAAACGGCCGGAAGGCTTTTTTGCAACCCAAAATTACTGGGCTCCGGAGTGCTATTTTTATAAGAATGCCTTTTATCTGGTGACAACCTTTGGCAGCAGTCTTGGAAAAAAGGGCATCTATGTTCTGAAATCTCAATGCCCCACCGGCCCTTTTGAACTGTATGGGCAGCGTCTGACACCAAAAGACTGGTCTTGTATTGATGGAACTGTGTATTTTGAAAATGGTGTTCCTTACCTTGTGTTTTCCCATTCTTTTGAGGACGTTCCGGATGGCGATATGTGTATGATTCAGCTGTCAGATGATTTGACCCATGGAGTCAGTGAACCTGTATGTCTGTTTAAGGCCGCAGACGCACCATGGGCAAAACCGGTGCCTTTTGCAAAGCAGGAATTTGGTATGGACGGGGATGTTTATTTTACCGATGGTCCATGCGTTATAAGATTTGCAGACGGAAAACTGTATATGACCTGGTCCAGTTGGAGCACCTGTGGTTATGCAGTAGGAGCTGCGGTATCGGAAAACGGTGGTATTCAAGGCCCCTGGCGTCAAATTGAAAGACCTGTATTTCCGGAAAATGGGGGACATGGAATGCTGTTTTGGGATAAAGACGGACAACTTCGCTTTACCCTTCATTATCCCAATGATAAATATATGGAACGGCCTCAGCTTATGAACGTTGAATACCTTAACGGAGAACTGATATTGGAAAACGAATAAAAAAGTGTGATGCTGCCTGAAACGCTTTAGACCAAAGGGTTTTGGGCAGCATTTTTATTGCAGTTGTATTTTTCAATACAGCTGTGTATAATTAAATACAGAAAATATGAGTGCCAGTCCTGCTGTTGCTGCGGGGCTGGCAAACGGATTTTGGGAGGCAAAATGAAATTATTACATACAGCAGATTGGCATCTGGGCAAGCTTTTGGAGGGCTGTTCCCGCCTGGAGGAACAGCGGATTGTTCTTGCTCAGTTTTGTGAAATGGCCTGCACACATGATGTGGATGCCATATGTATTGCAGGAGATGTGTTTGATAACAGCCATCCCAGTGCAGCTGCAGAGGAATTGTTTTATTCTACAATTAAAGTGTTGAGTGATGAGGGAAGACGTCTGGTTATTGTTATAGCAGGAAACCACGATCAGGCTTTACGCCTTGAGGCCATTGCGCCGCTGGCCAGAGAGCACGGCATTGTGATTTTCGGTACCCCTAAAAGTGAGATTTTATCGGGAAAATATGGGCCCTTTGACGTTGAGGCCCTGGATGCGGGCGTGTTTTCTGTAAACTTTAAACGTTCCGGAGAAACAGGGGTATTTGCCTGTGTTCCTTATCCTGGCGAAAAAAGTCTTAATGAAGTTTTATATAATGAAGCCGATGACGAAGAAAAAAAGGCAGAGGATTATACAAAGCGGGTGGCCCGGCTGCTTGAGTCCAGAGCTTCTTATTTCAGACCGGATACGGTGAATGTGATGATCAGCCATGTGTATACCATGAACAGTACCCAGGATGGTTCGGAACGGGGGATTATGCTGGGAAGCAGCTATATGCTGCCGACGGATATTTTCCCGGAAAGTGCCCAGTATGTGGCGCTGGGGCATGTCCATCGGCCTCAGCGGGTGCCTGGCAGTCATGGGCGTATACGCTACAGCGGATCCATATTGCCATACAGGCTGACAGAGACCGTTATTGCAAAGCAGTGCTGTCTTGTGACGCTTTTTCCGGGAAAGGCCTGCGAGGTTGAGGATTTATATTTTAATAATCCTAAACCCATAGAAAAATGGGTATGTAAAAGCTATGAAGAAGCTCTTGAAAGATGCCGCCAGGAAGGGCATAGAAGCTGTTATGTGTATCTGAGAATTTACACGGACAGTTTTATTCGGGAGGAACAGATCAGGGAACTGAAAAAATATAAATCAGATATTTTGGAAATTGTTCCGGTATTTCCTGATGAGTCACAGGAGCTGACCATGGAATCTGTGGCGGAAAAGGATTTTATGGAACTGTTTGAGGACTATTATAAATTTAGAAAAGGCGTGGCTGCCAGCCAGGACTTACTTGAGCTGCTGGCCCAGGTTGTTGAGGGAGGTGAGGATAGTGAAGCCGATTTCACTGACAGTTAAGGGGTTAAACAGCTTTGAAAGTGCACAGACTGTAGATTTCACTCTGCTGACCAAAGATGGCCTGTTTGGTATTTTCGGTCCCACAGGAAGCGGGAAAAGCAGTGTGTTGGATGGAATGACCATGGCTTTGTATGGAGATATGGCCAGAAAGAGCACAAATTATATCAATGTAAATACAGACCGGGCTTCAGTGGATTTTACATTTTCCATTGAGGACGGATATCCTCATATATACAGAGTTTCCCGCAGCTTTAAGCGGAATAAGGAGGGCAATATACGTGCCGAAAATGCCCGCCTTGTAGAGATTATGGGGGATGATGAAAATGTTCTTGCAGATAAAACCACATCGGTAAACAAATACTGTCAGTCCATTATCGGATTGTCTTTGCAGGATTTTTTCAGAACCGTGGTACTTCCCCAGGGTAAGTTTTCTGAGTTTTTAAAGTTAAACGGTAAAGAGCGAAACCAGATGCTGGAGCGGCTCTTTCATCTGGAAAAATACGGGGACGCCCTGAATAATCGAATTAAGGTCAGCAAAGATAAGGCTCAGGAACAAAAAAATATCCTGGAAGGCGAACTTTCAGCCTATGACGGTGTCAGTGAGGCAAATATTCTGGCCACAAAAACACAGTTGGAGAAAACGCAGGCGGATATCCACATTGTTAAAGAGCAGCTTAATGCCCAGACACAGCAAAGGGATGCGCTTAAAGCTGTATGGGATTTACAGCAGCGTCTGACAGAGGCAGCAAAAACCGGTGAAATGCTGAAGGCTGAGAAGACGGCCATGGATGAGCTGGGCGGTGTGCTGGAACGGGCTCAGACAGCCGAAAAATTATACCCTGTAGTCCAGGATGTTAAATTGTGGAAGGAAAACACAAAAAAGGAAGGCAACCGGTGCGCTCAGGCGGAAAATGCCTGGAATCAGGCGAATAAGGAAAAAAGTCTAAAAGAAGCTGACCAGAGGCGTTTAAGTGAAAAACAGCGGATACTGCTGCCTGTTCTTCAGAATCACAAATCACGGTTGGAGATGGCGCTGGATCACTGGCATAAACTTCAAAACAGTATAGAAACTTTTGAGACGGATAAAAAACAGCTGGACAAGCTTAAAGAAGAATATGAGGCAGCCCAAAAAGCCTTTGAGGAAAATAAAAAGCAGCAGTCCCGGCTGAAACAGCAGCTGGAAACCGATGAAGCAGCCATGGCAGAAAACAGTGTCAGTGCCAGCCTTCAGGAGGCAGTGGCCACAGGTGTACAGCTGGAAAATAAGCTGTTTGAGCAAAAAGGGCAGATACAGGACTTTAGCAGCCAAATAGAGGCACTGAATGTGGGTGAAAAAAAGGCGTCCATGGATCGGCTGGCTCAAAAAAAAGATGAATGGGATGTCCGGTTTTCAGACTGCAGGCGCCAGAGCAAGGAAATTCAGGAAGCGCTAATGGCGGTGGGGGATTTGTCTCAACAAAAAATTATGCTGGAAAAGGCCAGACTGGAGCAGAAAAATAATCAACATTTGCTGGATCAGATTGCAGAAGCGGATCAGAAGGTTTTAAAACGCCAATCTATTTTGGCGCAAAAACAGCAGGATTATGAAAAGCTTCGGCGGCTTTTGCCGGAATATGAAAAGGACTATGAGCAGGCTCAGCGGGAAAATCTGGCTGCCGAACTGGCTGCCGGCTTAAAAGAAGGACAGCCCTGTCCGGTCTGTGGTAATCCCCATCCCAGAGTGATCTGTCATAATGATAACCCTAAATCGGTTGAACTCAAAAAGGCTCAGTGGGATAAAGTGCGTGTATCCTGTGAGAATATGGGAAAACAGGTGTCAGAGGTTAAGGCGCTGCTTCAGGCGCAGACGGACCAGAAAAACAAACTTGAGGCCGATCGTGAGCTGCTGAATCCGTTATATCTGGAAATGGATCTTTCGCAGCTGGAAAAACAGCTTGAAAGTCAAAACAGATATAAGGAGAGCCTGGAAACAAAACGCAAAGCAATTGAAGAATATGAGCAGCATTGCAGTGAACAGCGGCTGCGTTCTGGAAATGACTATGAGAAAGCCAGGGCTGCGTATGAGCATGAGGTTGCTAAAATGGGAGAATACCGCCAGCGGCTGTCCCAGGCAAAACAACTGTATGAAGATTTAAAAAATCGTTATATAGATCTGTGCCGGCATAGCCCCTTTGAGGAGCTGAAACAAATCGAACGCTGTATTGGCGGGGGGCTTGGTAAACCCTGTTTTGGCCCTCTGCTGCAATCAATTCAGGAAAAGAACAGAGCCTGTGAAGGACTGCGTCGACAGACGGAGTCCCTGCGAAAAAAGTACGAAGCCGTACAGCAGTCGGGTGAGACTCAAAAGGAACTGCAAAATCAAAAGGCAATGGCTTATAATGAATTGCGGGGCCGTCTTTTAATTCAAAAAGAAAATATTAAGCAGCAACAGGCCGATGTTTTGGAACTGTCTGATGGACGGAGAGATATTGAGGCGGCACTTTCTCAGGTTGTTGGGGAAATGGAGCAGCTGAATCAGGCTGCCGAAGCCGCTAATGCTCAGGCCTTGCAGGCTAATCAAAAGGAACAGGAAGCCAGAGATGTTCTGGATGTTCAAAAGCAGCGTCTTGAGGGGGCAAACAGCCGATATGCGGGAGCCATGGAGCAGCTTCAAAGAGATATGTCCGCAGCAGGTGTTTTAGAATGTTCATGGATTGAAGAAAATAAAAGGGACAGAGAATTTGTGACAAGAACCGAAGCGCAGCTGGAAAATTATAAAAAGGACTGTCTGAATAATGAGACATTGCTGGAGCAGCTGACACAGCAGCTGGCCGGACGCAGTACAGACAGCGCGCAAATCCATGCGCTGGAAAACCAGGTTTTGAATTTGACCAAACAGTCCCAGGAACTGCATCAGGTTTACGGACGTCTTAGTGATCAGCTGACTGTTTTGCAGCAGCGGTGGATTATCCTGCAGGATCGGCAGAAAAAACTCCGGGATATTGCCGGTCGTCTGGATATTTTAAATGAGCTGTTCGATATATTTAAAGGGAAGCGTTTTGTAGAGTTCGTTGCCAGGTATTATCTGGAGTATATTTCCAGGGAGGCCAACGAGCAGTTAAAGAATATAACAAACGGAGCCTATGGCCTGGAAACAAACGAGGACGGCTATTTTATGATCAGAGATTATAAAAACGGCGGTGCCTTAAGAGATGCCTCTACTTTATCCGGCGGGGAAACATTTATGGCCTCTCTGGCCCTGGCTCTGGCTTTATCCGCTCAGGTTCAGTTAAAAAACAGTGCGCCCCTGGAATTATTTTTCCTGGATGAAGGTTTTGGAACTCTGGATGAAAATTATTTGGATGTAGTTATGCAGTCCCTGGAAAAAATCCGCAACAGCAGACGTAGTGTGGGGGTTATTTCTCATGTGGATGACATTAAAGAGCGGATTCATGCCCGTCTGATTGTGGAGCCGGCCCGGTCCGGACTGGGCGGCACAAAGCTGCGGGTAGAGATTGTATAAGGACAGTGCTGTGTCGAAGAAATGGGGAGGTGCTTTTTATGCTGATTGGTTTTATCATATGGGAACTGGTAAGTCTGATCTTTGTTGCTATTGCTCTGTGGTGCAGACGATCTGAAAAACCGGTAGGATTTTGGTCAAATGTCCGTTTTGAGGCGGATCGAATCGGTGATGTTTCGGCATATAACCGGGCTGTATCAAAATTATGGCTGGGTTTTGCCCTGGTGCTGGCGGTTTTGGGGCTGCCTATGCTCCTGGAAAATTCTGCTCTGATTTTATTGTCAGTTGTGGGTCTGATGTTATCGGTGATTGCGATAATGGTGATTTACATGAATATTGAAAAGAAATTCAGGATAAAGTAATTTTACAGGAGCACAGGGATAGGGTTAAAGGCAGGTTCGCCACGGCCTCAAGGGCTGAGGATGAACGGATAATTCATGAATAATTTTCCGATAATAGCCCACACCGTGCCATTGTCCATCTTTGAAGCCGCAGTCTGGAAGGATACCGCACAGCTGGTAGCCGCAGCTTTTGTGGAACTCTTCGCTTTCGGGATTTGGAACCGTGATAACGGCATAAAGCTGCCGGATTCCCATGGCCTGTGCAATGGATTCCAGGCGGTCATAAAGGGCATGTCCCAGCCCCAGTCCTCTGGCATCTTCAGAAAGGTAGATGGATGTTTCAGCCACCCATGTATAAGCGGCACGGGACCGGAATTCGCTGATGTAGGCATAGCCCAGAAGGCAGTTGTCTCTAAGGATGACAAGAACCGGATATTTTTCTTCGATTTTCATAATTCTTTGCTGAAATATTTTCGAACTGGGCACATCGTATTCAAAAGTAATCGGTGTTTTAAAAATATAGGGCGTATAAATTTCCAGCATTTTGTCTGTATCTTCTTTGACGGCTGGACGGATTAATAATTGTTCTGAGCTATACATAAAAATTACCTCGTTTTCATCGTCATATAGTATTTGTGACTTTATTGTATTAAAAAAATGTGGATTCGTCAAATAAAGACATCCATTTGCGTTTGGGGATGAATGGCGTGTTTGAGGTATAAATTGGGGTTCTAAATAAAGGGGTGCTGATATGGATATATTGATTGAGTTTTACCATAAAAATATTTTGGATAATATGATTTCGGTACTAAGCCTTAAGCCGGATGTACTGATGATTTATTTTGACCCGGAAAGATATTCCCATACAGATGTTTATGACATCTATCTTGCGTGTCAAAAATATATCCCTCATTTACGGCTGGAAACAGGCACTTATCCGTCTGCAGATTTTAAAAAAATAGACGAAAAATTAAATGCTTATGTCAGTGGCCAGCCCAAGGACAGCCTGACGATTGATCTGACCGGCGGCAATGAACTGACTGCTGTGGCATCGTACCGCTGTGCATTGCTCGGGTCAATCAGACTGGTTTATTCCAGTGTTCAGCATTCCAGGGTCTGCAATCTTTTTGAACCGGAAAAAAAATATGGCTGTCATTATTTTGAATTGGCAGATATTATCGAGGCGGACGGCGGAAGGGTTGTGTCAGCTTCAGATTCTGAAACGCTGAATAAAGAGAAACGGCATTTAATGAATTTGACCCGGGTTATTCTTGAAAATGTACCTTTGTGGTCATCGACCTGCAGTTATTTTCAGAAAAACAGTATTTCAAACCGGGTGAATCATCAGCTGCATTTTGAGGGAAAGATAGAGCTCTGGCCTAAAAATCACAGGCGTGTACCCGATGAACGTATGCTTCAGGCTTTTTCAAAGGAACAGTTTATACGCCACCTGTATATAAAGGGGGACAGATTCAGCTTTGATTATAAAAACAGAGAAGCCATGGGTTATATTTCTTCATTTGGTGTATGGCTGGAACTGCGCACTTATTTTGCCATGGCACAGTCGCAGCAGTTTCATGATGTGTTAACCGGCGTAAAAATTGATTGGAACCGAAACGATGGGAATGATATTGTTGGCAATGAAATCGATGTGATGGCACTGTACGGCTGTGTGCCGGTAGTGATTTCATGTAAAATGTCTGAACATGCCACGGATGCGGATGCTGTCAATGAGCTGTATACCGTCAGTCGGAGAGTGAGTAAGGGGCATGTGATTCGGGTGCTTGTAACTTACAGTGATATTAAAGCTCAGCGCAGCGGTATTTATTTAAAAGCATTGGAGATGGGAATCATTGTTATGGACAAAGATGATATTATGCACCCTGCATTTTCCAAACGTTTGGAGCGGGCGATTTGTCAGAGTATTCAGAAATAAATAATAATTTTAGAGATATTTATTAAAGAAGTAATAATAAAATAAGTAATAGCCGTTTGACGTATGGCTATACGCAATGGTATAATAGCAAAAAGTGTTATTATACCATTTTTTATGTCATTAGGAAAAGAGGGTTAACGATGGATCTTCGAGACATACAGGACTTGGGAGAACAGATTCGATACAGAGTTCAGGATGCTGTGGACTCTATGAATTTTGAACAATTAAACAAAGATATACGGCGTACGGCCGATGACGTTATATCCGGCGTGAAAAAAGGCTTTGATCAGTACCGTCAGGAAAATCCAAGAGATAATTTCAGCGAACAATTCAGGAGGGAAAATCAGCGCCAAAGTGATTATCGCCAAAATAATGCCTATGGCTTTCATCAACATACAGACTGGGGAACCCGGATGGAAGAGGAAGCCAGGAAGATGGGGCAGGAAGTCAAAAGAACTGCGGATGATATTTTCCATCATGCCGGTCAAAGGAAGGAAAAAAATCCCAGAGGTGAAGCCCCATCCGGTGAACGTGCGGTGATGAAGTATCCTTTTCCCGTAGCCGGTAAAATTGCCGGAAGTGTGTCCGGTGTTTTGCTTACCGTGTTCGGATCAATAGGTATCGGTATTACAGGTATCTTTATGCTGATTATGCTCATGGCTGTTTTGGCTGCCCCGTTAGAGATTTTTTCTGCGCTGCTGTTTGGTTTTTCACCGCTGCTGATTATATTTATTGTGATGACAGTGATCGGCTGTCGTAAAAGAAGCCGTATCCGGAGATTTCGTACTTATTTGACCCGTCTGGGCAATCAGGTTTACTGTTCAGTGAAGGATTTGGCTACGGGTGTGGGAAAAAGCGAACGTTTTGTGCTCAGGGATCTGGGACGGATGATTTCCCTGGGATATTTCCCGGAAGGTCATATTGATGAACAGAAAACCTGTCTGATGACGACAGATCATATTTATGAACAGTATTTGATGGCTATGAAAAGTATGAAAGACCGGGAACATTCTGAGACGCTTCAAAGTGATGAGACGGCGCACCCTGTATCCGGTGAAAGTATGGAGAGCGAAGACCTTAAAGATCTTGTCAAACTGGAAAAAGAGTATATGACCAAAATCCGGAAAGCCAATGATGATATTCCTGACACTCAGATCAGCAATAAGCTGTCCCGTATGGAGGTTATTATTGAAAAGATTTTTGAGGAGGTCAGGAAACATCCGGAAAAGATTTCAAAGATCTCCCAATTTATTGACTACTATATGCCTATGACCATTAAGCTGGTAGAGGCATACAGAGATTTTGACAGCCAGTCCATTCAGGGCGACAATATTAAAAAGGCTAAAAAAGAAATAGAAAATACACTGGATACGATTAATATGGCTTATGAAAAGCTGTATGACAGCATGTACCTGGAAGCCGCCATGGATGTTTCCAGTGATATCAGTGTACTTCAGACTCTGCTGGCTCAGGAGGGTCTGACTAAAAAAGACTTTTGATACCAGATGACAGAAGCTGGATAAATAATGGAGGATTGCGGTATGAGTAATTTGGATGAGATGTTAAATCAGGCGCCGACGCTGACTTTTGAACCGTTTGCGCAAGAAGAAGCAGTACCGGCTGTTGCCGAAGAAAAAAAGGAAGAACCGGTGTATGAGTGTCCTTTAAGTGATGAGGAAAAAGCGGTTGTGGATCGTTTTGCCGCACAGATTGATCTTCATAACAGCCAGCAGATTTTACAGTTTGGTGCCGGCGCTCAGAAGAAGATTGCAGATTTTTCGGAGACGGCCCTGGAAAATGTTAAGACAAAGGATCTGGGAGAAACAGGAAAGCTTTTGACAGATGTGGTTTCAGAGCTTAAGGATTTTGATGCGCAGGAAGAGGAAAAGGGCATTTTTTCTTTTTTTAAAAAGGCACCTTCAAAACTTGAAAATATGAAAGCAAAGTATGACAAGGCTGAGTCCAATGTGGAACGCATATGCAAGGTCCTTACCGGACATCAGGTACAGCTTTTAAAAGATTCGGCCATGCTGGATCAAATGTATGAACTGAACAAAAATTATTTTAAAGAGCTGACCATGTATATTATGGCCGGAAAGCAGAAGATTAAAGATGTTCAGGAAAGAGAACTGCCGGATTTGATGCGCAGGGCTCGGGATACATCCCTTCCTGAGGATATGAATGCGGCCAATGATCTGGCGGCTTTGTGTGAACGGTTTGAAAAGAAGGTTCATGATCTGGAACTGACCCGAATGGTTGCTCTGCAGATGGCACCGCAGATCCGGATGATTCAGAACAACGATATTTTAATGTCTGAAAAAATTCAGTCGATGATTGTAAATACTGTACCTTTATGGAAGAGCCAGATGGTTCTGGCCCTTGGTGTCGCTCATTCCAAACAGGCTGCCCAGGCTCAGCGTGAGGTTACAGATATGACCAATAACCTGCTTCGGAAAAATGCGGAGACATTAAAGCTTGCTTCTGTAGAAACGGCCAGATCACTGGAGCGTGGTGTTGTGGATATTGAAACACTGACGGCAACCAATGAGATGCTTATATCCACCATTGACGAGGTGGCCAAGATTCACGAGGAAGGCCGTGCAAAGCGGGTTGAGGCTCAGGTCCAGCTTCAGAAGATGGAAAATGATCTGAAGAACAAGCTTCTGGAAATTAACAGAGCCTCGGCAAACCGATAATGCAAAAGCTTTAGGCCCTGAAGGCGGCATCTAAAACCTTTTTGTGGGCCGTGGGGATGGGAAGCTGCGAAAGCTGCTCAAAAGTATAGAGATGCTCCAGGGCAGGCTTGGGGTCACCGATGAGTTCGCCCAGATACAGACTCATATGCCATACTTTATGGGTAAAAACATGTTTAAACTCTTTTTCGTACTCCAGTAAACGGACCTGGGTACCGTATGTATCATAAAAGGCTTCCTCAAAGCTTAAAGGGGATTCCACTTCAAATTGAGGGAGTCCGTACAGATTTACCAGCAGTCCGTCTTCGTTTTTGACCATAAAATACCGGTCTTTACAGCGAATTAAAGCCGTAATATAGTAGGTTTCCGTTTTACTGCGGTTTTTTATATTCACAGGCAGAATATGCTGTTTCTTCTGGCGGAAGCCTTCGCAAAGGCCGGAGACAGGACACTGATCACAACTGGGATTTTTGGGGGTACAGATCATTGCCCCCAGATCCATCATTCCCTGGTTAAAGTCTGAGGGATTCCCCCAGACAATCCATTGATCCATGATTTGCTGATAAGTTTTTTTCGTTTTTTCCTGAGCAATATTATCCTGACGGTTTAATACTCTTGAAATGATTCGAAGGGTATTTCCGTCAATGACCCCTTTGGGAATCAAAAAGGCAATGCTGGAAATGGCACTGGCCGTATAACTGCCGACCCCTTTTAAGGACAGAATATCTGTGTAGGTATTAGGAAAGCGGCCGTTAAAACGATCGCGAATCATCTGAGCAGCCTCTTTAAGATGGGCAGCACGGCGATAGTAGCCCAGACCTTCCCAAAGCTTATAAACCGTTTCAAGGGGAGCCTCGGCCAGACTTAAGGCTGTTGGAAAAGTTTGAATAAAACGTTCATAATACGGTTTAACTGTTTCTACCTGGGTTTGCTGGAGCATAATTTCGCTGATCCATATACAGTAAGGATCATTGGTTTTGCGCCAGGGAAGATCCCGTCCGCTGCTTTTATACCAGTTAATAATTTTTTCTGTAAATTCTGTGGGATTCAGATTCATAGGATTCCTCTCTTATTGTAATTAGGCGTGTGTATTGAAATGTCAGAGCTTTTTGCCGACACAGGCCGACATCTTTGGCTATTATATCAAACTCTATCCTAAAAGTCATTTGAATTTTAAATATCTTGAGATTAAAAAAATAAAGGATTTGGTTTAAAAATGGCGAATATATAGAGTATAGAGACGTTTTTTTCGTATAGACAATTTTTACCGATCATAGGCAGCATGACTGTGCAGTCAGAGGAGGTGGTATTGATGAGTATTCGTCTTTGCCAGGAAGCGCTGGAAAGACAGACCCTAAGTCCGTATGCAGCTTTAAGCTGTCAGACAAGGGGAAGAGATCGGCCTGAGCCAGACTGTGATATCCGTCCGGCCTTTGCCAGAGACCGGGATCGGATTCTTCATTGCAAGGCATTTCGCCGGATGATGCATAAAACCCAGGTCTTTCTTGCACCTAAAGGTGATCATTACCGTACACGTCTCACACACACTCTGGAAGTGTCCCAGATTGCAAGAACAATCGCCAGAGCCTTACGGCTTAATGAGTCTTTGACAGAAGCCATTGCCCTGGGACACGATCTTGGACACACACCTTTTGGCCATGCCGGAGAAGCTGTATTAAGCAAAATCTGTCCCTATGGTTTTAAACATTATGAGCAGAGTGTTCGGGTTGTGGAACGGCTGGAAAAAGGTGGTCAGGGACTGAATCTGACCTGGGAAGTCAGAGATGGTATTCGTAATCATTCAACGGCGAATATGCCTTCCACTCTGGAGGGAAAGGTTGTCCGTCTTTCTGATAAGATCGCTTATATTAATCATGATATCGACGATGCCATTCGGGGGCGTATTATCACCGAGGCCGATATTCCAAAAGAATTTACAGAAGTTCTGGGACAAAGTTCAAGGGAGCGGCTTAATACGCTGATTCATGATGTCATCATGGAAAGCCTTGATCAGACGGATATTCATATGTCTAAGGATGTGGAGACTGCCATGATGGGGCTGCGCCGGTATATGTTTAATAATGTTTACACAAATCCAAAGGCCAAAGGCCAGGAGGATAAGGCAAAAAATCTGCTGAAGACCTTGTATGAGTATTATCTTTCTCATACATCCAGCATGTCTGTGGAATACCTGAATCTGATTTATGAATGTCATGAACCGGAAGAAATCGTTGTGTGCGATTATATTGCCGGTATGACCGATCAGTATGCAATTTCTGTTTACGAGTCATTGTGCGTGCCGTCAGCCTGGAATATTTTCTAGGATGTTTCGGGTAAAAAACGGTATTCTGAAAATTCCTGACGAAATTTATTAAAAAAAAGGAATTTTACGGCGGATGTCGTATAATATCTATGGAGGCGTAATTACAGATGTTCTATTCAGAAGATTTAATTGAAGAAATTCGAAGTCGGAATGATATTGTAGATGTTATTTCCGGTTATGTCAGACTTCAGAAAAAGGGTGCTTCTTATTTCGGGCTGTGTCCGTTTCATAATGAAAAGTCCCCGTCGTTTTCTGTCAGTCCCCATAAGCAGATGTATTACTGTTTTGGCTGTGGTGCAGGCGGTAATGTGATTACTTTTCTGATGGAATATGAAAACTATACATTTCAGGAAGCGATTAAGGTGCTGGCCGACCGGGCAGGTGTTGTACTGCCTGAGGTCACCGAAACGGCAGAAGAAAAAAAGCAGGCCGGTGAGCGTCAGACCCTTCTTGAAATTAACAAGCTGGCGGCAAAATATTTTTACTATCAGCTGTCTCAGCCTCAGGGGGAGACAGCCAGAAAGTATCTGGACGGCAGAAAGCTTGACAGAGAAACTGTTGTAAAGTTTGGTCTGGGTTATTCCAATAAGTTCAGCAATGATTTGTATCAGTATCTGAAAAGCCGAAATTACAGCGACTACATACTCAAGGAGACCGGTCTGGTCACCATTGATGAAAAAAGAGGTGGTTATGATAAGTTCTGGAATCGAGTAATGTACCCCATTATGGATGTAAATAACCGTGTCATTGGCTTTGGCGGCCGTGTTCTGGGGGAAGGGGAACCTAAATATCTGAATTCTCCGGAGACAAAACTTTTTGATAAAAGCCGGAATCTTTACGGTCTTAATCTGGCCAGACGTTCCAGACGCCGGAATATGATTATTTGTGAAGGCTATATGGATGTGATTTCCCTGCATCAGGCCGGTTTTGACAATGCGGTAGCCTCTTTGGGAACTGCCTTCACAAGTCAGCAGGCTTCTCTTTTGAAGCGCTACACAGATGAGGTTTTGTTGGCTTATGACAGTGACGGTGCCGGGGTAAAGGCTGCCTTAAGAGCGATTCCCATACTTAAGGAGGCCGGACTTCGGACAAGGGTTATTCATATGAAACCTTATAAGGACCCAGATGAATTTATAAAGAATCTGGGGACAGAGGCTTTTGAGGAGCGACTATCAAGTGCTCAAAACAGCTTTATGTTTGAAATTTCTATTATGGAACGGGATTATGATTTAAATGATCCTGAAGGCAAAACCGGATTTTTTAATTCTGTGGCCAGAAAATTGGTGGAATTTGAACAGGAGCTGGAGCGAAATAATTATATTGAAGCTGTGGCCAGACGATATGGAATCGGTTATGAGGATTTAAGGAAGCTGGTGAATCATTATGGCCTTTCCGGCTATGGTCAGGACGGGGGCAAAAACCGGATGCAAATTCGGGAAACTTTAGCTGCCAGGGAAGCAAAGAAAGGAGACACAGCAAAAGAAGACGCTGTTTTGACTTCCCAAAAATTGCTTCTGACATGGCTGATTGATGATGTGACTCTGTTTGGAAAAATTAAACCATTTATCGGCCCCGATGATTTCAGGGAACCGGTTTACCATCAGGTGGCGTCCATGCTGTTTGACGAATATGAAAAAAACGGCACAGTGACACCGGCCAGAATTATTAGCTGTTTTCAGGATAGTGAGGATCAGAAGACCGTGGCCGCTCTGTTTAATACAAATCTGCAAGGGGACACGGATCTGGCTGCCCGGGAAAAAGCTGTCAATGAAACGGTAAGAAAAATTAAAACCAGCAGTCTGGAATATCTGAGCAGCCACGCAAAAGACATTCAGACACTTCAGGAAGTAATTCGACTGCGCTCACAGTTGCAAAAACTGCATATTTCACTGTAGCACGGGTAGAATATAAATAGATTTACCGGGAGGATTAAACGATGGATGAAAGCATGGTAAAATTTCTGGAAAAGCTTAAAGAGCTTATTCCCTATGCGAAACGCAAAAAAGGTGTGCTTGAAGAACAGGAAATCAACGACTTTTTTGGCGATATCGAATTAAATGAAGAACAGATTGAAAAGATTTATGATTATCTTGAGGAAAACAATATTGATGTTCTCAGAAAGATGGACGATGATGATGTTCCGGATGATGATCTTTTACTGGACGATACGGAGGATCTGGAAACCATTGATTTGTCTGTGCCTGAGGGGGTCAGTATTGAGGATCCTGTCCGCATGTACCTGAAAGAAATCGGTAAAGTTCCGCTTTTGAGTGCCGAGGAGGAAATCGAATTGGCTCAGCGCATGGAAGATGGGGACCAGGAGGCTAAAAAACGTCTGGCTGAGGCTAATCTTCGTCTTGTAGTCAGCATTGCCAAACGTTATGTGGGGCGTGGAATGTTGTTCCTGGATCTGATTCAGGAAGGTAATCTGGGTCTTATTAAGGCTGTGGAAAAGTTTGATTACAGAAAAGGATATAAATTCAGTACGTATGCCACATGGTGGATTCGTCAGGCAATTACAAGGGCCATTGCCGATCAGGCCCGTACGATCCGTATTCCTGTGCATATGGTTGAAACGATTAACAAGCTTGTCCGGGTTTCCAGACAGCTGCTTCAGGAATTAGGCCGTGAACCGACGCCTGAGGAAATTGCAGAGGAGATGAAGATTCCTGTGGAACGTGTCCGTGAAATTCTTAAAATTTCTCAGGAACCGGTATCTCTGGAAACGCCTATCGGTGAGGAGGAAGACAGCCATCTTGGTGATTTTATTCAGGATGATAATGTGCCGGTGCCAAGTGATGCCGCGGCATTCACACTGCTCAAAGAACAGCTTGTGGAAGTTCTTGTTACTTTGACAGAGCGGGAGCAAAAGGTTCTGCGTCTGCGTTTTGGCCTGGATGACGGCCGTGCCCGGACCCTGGAGGAAGTGGGTAAGGAATTTAACGTTACAAGAGAGCGTATCCGTCAGATTGAGGCAAAGGCGCTGCGTAAGCTTCGTCATCCCAGCCGCAGCCGTAAGCTGAAGGATTATCTGGATTAAACAGGATTTTTATGAATCCGTGGAGCCGCTGAGGCACATATGAATGTGTGCCTCAGCGGCCTTTGAATATAAAAATAAACAGATAGAAGGAGGCCCACCGATGAATATTTCAAAACGCCTGCAGGCAGTGGCCGCCATGGTTAGTGACAGTACATTCGGTGACAGCCACCGTGTGGTTGATGTTGGAACCGACCATGGTTATATTCCTATTTTTCTTATGAAGAGCGGAAAAATTAGTGAGGCTGTGGCCATGGATGTCAATGAAGGTCCGCTGTCCAAAGCGGATTTCAATATACATAGCTATGGTTTTGAAGATCGGATTTCTACATGCCTAAGTGACGGACTGGAAAAGTACCAGGCAAAACCGGAAGATTCTATTGTGATTGCCGGTATGGGTGGTTTGTTGATGATCCGGATTTTGGCGGAAGGAATGGATAAACTGTCAAAAATCAGAGAACTGATTTTGCAGCCTCAGTCGGATATTGGCCTGGTCAGACATTTTCTTCACGATCATGGTTTTATTATTGACCAGGAGAATATGCTCATTGATGACGGCAAATATTATACAATGATGCATGCCGTTTGGGGACCTAAAGATGATTTGGACACAGCCTATGAACAGCCATGGATGTATGCCTATGGAAAGCTTCTGGTTGAACACCGGCATCCGGTGCTCAAACAGTTTCTGGAAAAGGAATTGTCGGTCAATACTCAGATCTGCTGTCATCTGGAAGCTGTGGGGTCACAGACGGCTCTTTGCAGGGCTGATGAGATGAGAAAAGAAATTGCCATGATAAAGGAGGTGCTCGATATTTATGACCGTAAATGAGATTATAAGGATGATTGAACGTTCAGTGCCTAAAACGCTGGCGATGCAGTGGGATAATCCGGGACTGCTTGTAGGACGGGGAGATCGGGAAGTGTCCTGTATTTATGTGGCTTTGGACTGTACTGAACCGGTTATCCGTCAGGCTGTTGCCTGTGGTGCTCAGATGATTATTACCCATCACCCCATGATTTTTTCTCCGGTAAAACAGATCAATGACGGGGATTTTATAGGACGTCGGATTCTTGAACTGGCAGAAAATAAAATCAGCTATTATGCCATGCATACAAACTTTGATGTGGCTGTCATGGCAGAGCTGGCTGCTGACCGAATGGGACTTAAGTATAAGGAACCGTTGGAGGTGACGATCCCTGCAGGAACGATGGGCTATGAAACAGCCATGGGTATCGGCTGTGCAGGGCGGCTGCCTCAAAAAATGACGCTGGAAGAATGTGCACGGATGGTTAAAACGGTTTTCGAAATTCCAAGTGTGCGGTTTTTTGGAAACGCGCAGGCACCGGTGGTTCGTGCCGGGATTTGTCCCGGCTCCGGCAAGCATATGACATCCTATGCGCTGCAGACAGGGTGTGACGTACTTATTACAGGGGATATTGACCACCATGAGGGTATTGATGCCGTCAGTCAGGGGCTGCTGGTGATCGATGCCGGCCATCATGGTATTGAGCATATATTTACAGAATATATGCAGCAGTATCTGAAGAAAAAAGTTGAAGAAATTCGTGTGGAGCGGGAAGAGAATATTGCGCCGTTTACGGTGCTGTAGCTGACAGCATGCAGGAGGTAGATTTATGGGTGATTTAATAACAGTAAGCGGAAGTTTTGGAAAAAAAGATTATCCTAAAGGAACTATTTTAGGGGATATTGCCGATGATTTTCAGAAAGAATATAAAAATGATATTATTCTTGCCAAAGTGAATGGAAAGCTTAGAGAACTGTTTAAGCATCTTAATGGAGATGCCCAAATTGAATTTGTGACAACCGGAGAGAAAATCGGTCATCAGACCTATGCCCGTACGGCAACCATGCTGCTGACCAAAGCCGTGGCTGATGTGGTGGGAACAGACCAGATGAAAAAGCTGGTGGTCCATTACTCGGTGAGCAAAGGCTATTACTGTGAACTGGGGGAGAACACGCCGATTACTCAAGAACTGCTGGATCAGATTAAATGCAGAATGGATGAACTGGTGGCCTTGAATCTGCCGATACGAAAACGATCTGTAAGTACTGATGAAGCGATTGATATTTTCAGAAATATGAAAATGTATGATAAGGAAAACCTTTTCAGATACAGAAGGGCATCAAAGGTCAATATTTATAATCTGGACGGAATGGATGATTATAATTACGGTTATATGGCCAGGAGTACAGGGTGTATTAAGTATTATGACCTGTATCGGTACGACGATGGTTTTGTTTTGCAGCTGCCTCAGATGTCCAGTCCGGATACGGTAGAAGCCTTTGAACCTTCTCACAAGCTGTTTCAGGTGCTCAAGCAGTCTACACGGTGGGGGCAGATGTTGGATGTGCGGACCGTGGGCGATCTGAATGATGTGATTGCGCATGGAGGCATTAATGATCTGATTCTTGTTCAGGAGGCGCTTCAGGAGAAAAATCTGGCAGAAATCGCGGAGAAAATTGCGGCTATGGGACGAAGGATTGTTTTGATTGCCGGCCCGTCTTCATCGGGGAAAACAACATTTTCCCATCGGCTGTCCGTACAGCTTCGGGCACATGGACTTAAGCCGCATCCTATCCCAGTGGATGATTATTTCGTGGATCGGGAAAGAACACCCTTGGATGAATTTGGAAAACCAAATTTTGAATGTCTTGGGGCATTGGATGTGGACCTTTTTAACGAGCATATGAGTGCCCTGCTGCGGGGAGAGCGGGTAGAGCTGCCTAATTTTAATTTTATTACAGGAAAACGGGAATATAAAGGTAATTATAAGCAGATCGGCCGGGATGATATTTTAGTCATCGAGGGGATTCACGGGCTTAATGATCAGCTTAGCTATAGCATTCACAAGGATATGAAGTTTAAAATTTATATCAGTGCCCTGACGCAGCTGAATGTGGATGAACATAACCGTATACCTACGACCGATGGCCGCCTGATTCGCCGAATCGTCCGGGATGCGGCAAAGCGTGGCGCCAGCTGCAGCCATACAATCGCCATGTGGGATTCTGTTCGCCGGGGCGAGGAGGAAAACATATTTCCATTTCAGGAGGAGGCTGACGCCATGTTTAACTCGGCACTGATTTATGAGTTGGCTGTACTCAAGCAGTATGCTCAGCCTCAGCTGTTTTCCATCGGCCGGGATGCGCCGGAGTATGATGAAGCCAAAAGACTTCTTAAATTTTTAGACTATTTCCTGGGCGTAAGCAGTGAAAATGTTCCCAATAACTCAATTTTAAGAGAATTTATTGGAAATGGTTGTTTTAAGGTTTAAACTGTGTTATGATAATATGCGAGTCTGCTAAATGATCGCGGCTGTACGTAACGAAAGGGTACAGGTGAGGAAAGTCCGGGCTTCGCAGGGCAGGATGCCGGATAACGTCCGGTGGAGGTG
>CAJKGK010000032.1 GCA_905199445.1 uncultured Lachnospiraceae bacterium
AGCACACTGTGAAGTTAAAAGAATCTGCAGTGTGCTGCGGGCGCGCTTAAATGGTCTGAATTCTGCTTACATGCTCTGTTTTCCTGAGATAAAATTTCTGTTTTTCGTTATGCCTTTTCTTACCATATCCGTAAGAATATCCACAAGCCGGGTTTTGTAGGTGATCACATACAAAATAGCACACAGCACGGCTGCCCAGAATCCATCGATAATGGAATGCTGTTTTAAAAATACGGTTGACAGGCAAACCGATGCGGCAAAAAGCAGGGAGGCACCGTTAATCCATGGGGATTTGGGGATATGCTTGCTGCGGGTGAGCACAATATGGGTGACTAATGCAGCATAGACATGGATGGACGGGCATACATTGGTCGGGTTGTCCATGGCAAAAATCAGAGCAATGATGTGGGTAAAAATATTACTGCCTGTAATTTCCGGCCTGAAATCTACCTGGGAGGGTAAAATCAGGAAAATCAGCAGGCAGGCCGTGGTGCCTGCAAAAAGGAAAAATGTGCAGTGCAAAAATTCGCTGCGGTCCTTAAACATGAGATAAACAATGGTCAGCCCCACATAAAGATACCACAGAACATATGGAATAATGAAATATTCATTAAAGGGAATCAGATCATCCAGACTGCTGTGGACCGTGATTACCGGTGTCCGGTAATGGCCTAGCAGAAAGTAGGATAGTGTATACGGAATAAAGTATAGCAGCACAAGACAATATCTGTGTGTTTGAATCCAGTGTATGATTGTTTTCATAAGGTCCTCCTAGGTTAAGATCATTGTCATTATAATATAATTACGATATGAACACCATAAATATATTCTAAAGAATTTTTAAAGGTTTATAAAACTGTTAATATTCAGAAAATATTAATGAATTTGCCATAGCTCTTTGGGATAAAATATGTTATCATCGGTTTGTGGCATAAGGAATGATGTATCTGATATCTGTGCCATTTGGAAAAATATGAAATTCAGGAGGAATGAAGAATATGAAAAAAGCAGCAGCAGTGCTTATGGCGGCGTTGATGATGCTGTCTTTGGCTGCATGTCAGAAGAGTGAGGCTAAAAATGTTCCTTTAAACGATATTCTGGAAGCGGTGAAAACTGCTTACGGCGAAAATTATCTGCCCCAGATGCCTTATGATGCCACGGCTCTTGAGCAGCAGTTTGGCCTGACTCAGGATATGTATGAGGAAGCCGTAGGCGAAGCGCCGATGATGTCAACCCATGTGGATACATTTGTTGCAGTTAAGGCAAAACCGGGACAGGCAGAAAATGTGGAAAAAGCGTTTAATAATTACAAGGATTATCTTGTTAATGAAGCCATCAATTACCCTATGAATCTGGGGAAGGTACAGGGGGCGACCGTATATAAGAACGGCGATTATGTATTTTTTATTATGCTTGGTGCGATTGACGAGGAATCCCAGAACGAGGAAGATGCTAAAAAATTTGCTGAGGCGCAGAATCAAATCGCAGTGGATGCCATTGATGAATTATTAAAGTAAATATTACAGATGAATTGCTGAAGTAAGTGATATGAAAAAATGAGTTTTTTTGACCGGATTGACGGCCGAAAAAACTCATTTTTTGATTAATGAAGATTTGGATTATGAAAATTTAGGTGATTAGGCTTCGTGCAATGAAAAAGTGGTTATTGACATTTAGGGCAGTCTGAGCTTAAGCCGGCTACAGAGTAGCACTCGGGGGTATCTTTGGAAACCCGGGCAAAGGTTGTATTATCACAGGTGCGGCAGCGCAGTGGGGAAACCGGATGGGGACCGGTCTGGAAGCGATAATCTTCACCTTTGCAGGCAATATATTTTTTGATAATGGCATGTGTTGAAACGCAGTCCACATCGTGATTCACAATGTTTTGGTAGACATAGAACGGATCATTGCCAGGCAGCGCGGACAGGGGAACAACACATTCTTTTTGCTGGGTATTTCCCGAAGTGGTTCTTAAAATTTCACGGACATAATCAATGTTGGGACCCAGAACAAGAATCTCCGGGAAGTCACCGCAGGGAATGACCTGCTGCCATTCTTTGTGCTCATATTTACAAAGCAGCCGGGCCGCCTGATGCAGGTGGGAAATTTCCTGAACAAGGCATTCTTCCCAAATCCTGCGGATATACAGATCACACTCGGTCTGCATACAGGAGTAGTAGAGGTAACATTCAGTATATTCGTGCATGAGTAAATCTTCAAGCCAGGTAACCCGGGTGTCTTTGAGGCTTTCATATTGACTGACATGTTGTTCCTCAATCATTCCGATTTCCTGATACATGCGCCGCCCGATGTCGGATTTACAGTAAAGCGGGGCTACATTCATGTAATAATTCATTGTCTGTTGTTCGGCGGCTGTAATAATATTTACATGGAGCTTTGTCAGCATAGATGCCGCAGGATTGCTGATATATTTGAAAATGCTGTCCTTAGGCCATCGATGCTCGGATATGGTCGGGCGGCCGGGCATGATTTCTGTATATCCGCCGACTAGTTTTTTGGGATCAGTCCCATATTCCAGATCTAAGAGGTTTGAATATCTGTACAGATGGTCAAAGTCCTCCAATAAGGCAAAATCCAGGGCATTACGGACGTTGCAGTCGGTTTCTCTGCGGGCCATCACAGCAGTCAGATCAACGGCCAGCTGTTCATAAGACAGGGTATGTTCAAGAATGGTTTCATTTTTGGGTTTAAGACAGGCAATTCGTTTTTGCTGCTGCTGTTCGGTTCGCCGTGTCATGGCCAGCTCCCGCCTTAAATCATTATCCGGACAGTGGCGGGAGAAATTTCTTGAAAACCACTGGGCTTCAAATTCGGTACCATTCATGAGAATGATTCTTGTTTTGGTGTAAGGATCCACAGTTTCCGTGTTGTATGGCTTTGGATACATGGTATTCCAGTCCATATAGGTTTTTTCAACTGGGATCGGCTTTTCCTCAAATGGATTAAAACGCATGGGCAGACTCCTTTAAAACCCGCTTCAGATGAAGTCAGGGCATCCCCGAAAAAGGCCGGGGGTGTGAATGAATGACGTGTCATTGATAATATATGCGTGACTTGAAAATATATGACTGCCATGGAAGGCGCAGTTTTCATTTATGCCGGTGTGGTGTATAATAAAATATGATGATTAATGAACATGTTTATGAAATGGGAGTAAAGTCATTATGGAAAATCGAAATAAAAAGCAGAAAAATGACACAGCCCGGAGAAATACCCATCAAAAAGCGGTAATTTTAGACTTTATCCGGACAAACGGACACCGCCATTTAAGGGCTGAGGATATTCTGGCAGAGCTTGAGGCTAAGGGAGAGCCTGTAGGGAAGGCTACGGTTTATCGTTTTTTGAAGGTGCTGGAAAACGAAGGACAGATTCGGCGATATATGATTTCCGATAAGGTGCCGGCCTGTTATCAGTATATGGGAGATCATCCTGAATGCAGGGAACATTGTCATCTCATGTGCAGCGGCTGCGGCTGTCTGATCCATGTGGAAAGTTCGGTTATTAAACGATTTGCTGGTGAGATGCTTGCAAATGAGGACTTTTTAATTGATGAAAGTAAAACTGTATTTTATGGTCTGTGTGGTTCATGCAGGCGAAAACAGAAAGGGGAGTAACGATGTCTGAAAAAAATATTTTATTTACTGATCATACTCGGTCAGGGGATCATGCTGCGCGTACATATATGGATGTTACTTATCCGGTGAATGATAAGCTTTTGATTTATCCTGGTGACCCGATTTATGAGCATCATCGTCATCTGAGTATCGCCAACGGGGATTTGTGCAACGTGGGACGAATTTCAATGGGCTGTCATACAGGAACTCATATGGATGCACCATATCACTTTATAAAAGATGGGCTTACCATTGATCAACTGGATTTGAACCGGTTTAACGGTACAGCAAGGGTAATCGAGTTTGACCAATCCGGAGATATTGATGTACAGTTTTTGGAAAAACAGCAGATTGTTTCAGGTGAACGGCTGATTTTTAAAACAAGAAATACGGCTCGTTTTGCCGGACAGACACTGCTGGATGATTATACGGCGATCTCAGCGGATGGCGCACGTTATCTTGCCGATTTACAGGTAGGCTGTATTGGTATTGATTATCTTACGATTGAACCGGCTTCAAGTTCCTGCGGCCATGTGCATCAGATGATTCTCGGGGCAGGGATTCCGGTAATTGAGACTTTAAATCTTAAGGGGGTGGCTCCGGGAATTTATAAACTTTGCTGCCTGCCCCTAAAGCTTGAGGGCATGGACGGCAGTCCGGTCAGGGCCCTGCTTTTTCCCTGCGGAATGGGACAGAGGCCTGAATAGATTAAACATGCAAAAAGACATTGCAAATTTAGGAAAACGCGATTATAATAACATTAAATTGGATTCTTGTATACAATCCTTTAATTTTACCTTAGTTCAGAATAATACAGGAAGCGGTTTGGAATGTCTGAACCAGACAAGGAGGTTCCCATGATTAAATTACATAACAGCGGTGCGTACCTGATTAATGGTACACATATTGTGCCCGATGGCCCGCAGGCTGCAGAGGAGATCGCGGCGAAAACCGGATGCGCGGTAACAAAAGAGGCAGCTGCAAAAGGTACTATTGCGTATGGTATTTTGGAAAAACATAATACATCTTCAGATATGAAAAAGCTTAAAATTAAGTTTGATAAGCTTACATCCCATGATATTACCTTTGTAGGAATTATTCAGACAGCGAGAGCCTCAGGGCTTGAGAAGTTTCCGGTTCCCTATGTGCTTACCAACTGCCATAACAGCCTTTGTGCGGTTGGCGGTACCATTAATGAAGATGACCATATGTTTGGTCTGACCTGTGCCAAAAAGTACGGTGGTGTTTATGTACCACCCCATCAGGCGGTGATTCATCAGTTTGCCAGAGAAATGCTGGCCGGCGGTGGTCTGATGATTCTGGGTTCGGACAGCCATACCCGTTATGGGGCCCTGGGCACCATGACTGTAGGTGAAGGGGGCCCGGAGCTTGTAAAGCAGCTGCTTAACAAAACTTATGACATTAATATGCCTGGCGTTGTGGGGGTTTATATGACTGGAAAGCCTATTCCCGGCGTAGGCCCTCAGGATATTGCACTGGCAATTATTGGTCAGGTATTTGCCAACGGTTATGTCAATAATAAAGTTATGGAATTTGTAGGCCCGGGTGTGGATAATTTAAGTGTGGATTTCAGAATCGGCGTGGATGTCATGACAACGGAGACAACCTGTCTGTCCTCGATCTGGAAAACCGATGATGCGGTTAAGGAATTTTATGATATTCACGGCCGCAGTCAGGATTACAAAGAATTAAACCCGGCCGATGTTGCTTATTATGATGGTATGATTGAAATTGATCTCAGCCAGATTCGTCCAATGATTGCCATGCCGTTCCATCCAAGCAATACATACACCATTGAGGAGCTTAATGCCAACCTGATGGATATTTTAGATGATGTGGAAAAGAAGGCGCTGGTCAGCTTAGATGGTGCCGTTAATTTTACGTTAAAGGATAAAGTGAGAAACGGAAAGCTTTATGTGGAGCAAGGGATTATCGCCGGCTGTGCCGGCGGCGGTTTTGAGAATATATGCGATGCCGCAGATATCTTAAAAGGAAAAAGCATTGGACCTGATGCGTTTACGCTGAGTGTTTATCCGGCCAGTACGCCGATTTATATGGAGCTTGTTAAAAATGGTGCGGTTGCCAGCCTGTTGGGCAGCGGTGCGATTGTCAAGACTGCTTTTTGCGGCCCGTGTTTTGGCGCAGGAGATACACCGGCAAATAATGCGTTTAGTATTCGTCATTCTACAAGAAACTTCCCGAACCGGGAAGGTTCCAAGCTTCAGAGCGGTCAGATTGCTTCGGTTGCGCTTATGGATGCCCGTTCTATTGCGGCTACGGCAGCCAATAAAGGCTATTTGACAGCGGCGACAGATATTGATGTGAATTTTGGAAAACCTAAATATTTCTTTGATAAAACAATTTATGAGAACCGCGTTTTTGACAGCAAGGGTGTAGCCGATCCTTCTGTGGAAATCAAGTTTGGACCTAATATTAAAGACTGGCCGGCCATGGAAGCTTTGACAGATAACCTTGTTTTGAAAGTTGTATCTGAGATTCATGATCCGGTGACAACAACAGATGAGCTGATTCCGTCCGGAGAGACGTCTTCTTACCGTTCCAATCCTTTAGGACTGGCAGAATTTGCACTTTCCAGAAAGGATCCGGCCTATGTAGGCCGCGCCAAAGCGGTTCAGCGCGCAGAACAGGCCCGTGTGGCCAAAACAAAGCCGGAAGAAGCTCTGGCTGAGATGGGACCCGTGTTTGAGACAATATGCAAAGCCAATCCTCAGGTGAACTACAGCAATACAGGTATAGGAAGTACTATTTTTGCGGTAAAACCAGGGGATGGATCTGCCCGTGAGCAGGCGGCGTCCTGTCAGAAGGTTCTTGGCGGCTGGGCAAATATTGCCAATGAATATGCCACAAAACGTTATCGTTCTAATCTGATTAACTGGGGAATGCTGCCTTTTATCATTGATGAAGGTGAGCTGCCTTTTGCCAATGGCGATTATTTGTTTATCCCCGGAATCCGTCAGGCCGTGATTGATCAGGCCAGGGAAATTAAGGCTTATGTGGTCGGAGACGGTCTTCGGGAATTTACCCTGAAAATGGGCGAACTGACAGAGGATGAGCGTACAATTATTCTCAAAGGCTGCCTGATTAATTACTATCGCGATTAGGATATTTTAAAGTTGTGGTTGACAGCTCCGTTTTTTGTGTTAGAATATTTAGCAGATGTAAAAGCTGTGATCGTGTCAGTAAGCATGGATTTTCTTTACAGAGAGAGGAGGCCACCGGCTGTAAGCTTCCTTAAGTTCAGATCCGTTGCCCAATTTCCCACGGGAGCTGCATTTTTGAACGGAGCTGTCCGGCTACAAGTAGAGGATGACGCTTCATGCACGTTACGCATGTGAATGAGTGCTTTTAAGGGCCATGCCTTTAAAAGAATCAGGGTGGTACCGCGGAAATTATAATTTCGCCCCTTGTTTTTGAGGGGCGTTTTTTTATGCAGTTTTTTATGCTCAATAAAACGCTCCAAGCCTGGAAAAGCTTTTTTCAAGGTTAAATTTTCACAGAAAGGAAGAATAAGCATGCAGAATAAGTTAAAACAGATTCGAGATGAAGCCATCGAAAAAATTAATGCAGCCGGTGAGCTGGATAAGCTTAATGAGATCAGGGTTGCATTTTTAGGAAAAAAGGGTGAGCTGACAGCAATTATGAAATCCATGAAGGATTTAAGTCCGGAGGAACGTCCTGCATTTGGCCAGATGGTTAATCAGGCCAGAGCAGAAATTGAGGAGGCTCTGGATGCTATGAAAACATCTCTGGCCAGAGCGGCCCGTGAACTTCAGTTAAAGTCAGAGGTCATCGACGTAACCCTGCCTGCAAAGAAAAATAATGTGGGTCATCGCCATCCAAATACCATTGCCCTTGAGGAAGTGGAAAATATTTTCATCGGTATGGGCTATGAGGTTGTGGAAGGTCCTGAGGTTGAAAAGGATTATTACAACTTTGAGGCATTAAATATTCCGGCTAACCACCCGGCAAAAGATGAACAGGATACATTTTATATTAACAAAGAGTTTCTGCTTCGTTCCCAGACATCCGGTGTTCAGGTGCATACGATGGAGAATCAGGCACTGCCGATCCGTATGATCGCTCCAGGACGGGTGTACCGTGCCGATGAGGTTGATGCCACCCATTCCCCGTGCTTCCATCAGATTGAAGGCCTGGTAATTGATAAAAATATTACATTTGCGGATCTTAAAGGAACTTTGGCCGAGTTTGCGAAGCAGCTGTTTGGTGAGGATACAAAGGTCAAATTCCGTCCCCATCATTTCCCGTTTACAGAGCCCAGCGCAGAGGTGGATGTGACTTGCTTTAAATGTCATGGCAAAGGCTGCCGGATGTGTAAAGGCTCCGGCTGGATTGAAATTTTAGGCTGCGGTATGGTTCACCCTAATGTGCTGCGTATGAGCGGTATTGATCCGGATGAATATTCAGGATTTGCCTTTGGTGTAGGTCTTGAGCGTATTGCGCTGCTGAAATATGAAATCGATGACATGCGTTTGATGTATGAAAATGATACCCGTTTCCTGAAACAGTTTTAAGATGGGGAACGAATCAATGATGAATGAAAATGGAAGGAAGAACAGATTATGAATACACCATTATCATGGATTAAAGCCTATGTTCCGGGTCTTAATGTGACGGCTCAGGAATATACGGATGCAATGACACTGTCCGGATCCAAGGTGGAAGGCTATGTGGAGCTGGACAAAAATCTGGACAAGATTGTTGTAGGTCAGATTTTAAACATCGAAAGACACCCGGATGCGGATAAACTGGTGATCTGCCAGGTTAATGTGGGTGAGGAAGAACCGATTCAGATTGTGACCGGTGCGCCTAATGTATTTGAAGGCGCCCTTGTGCCGGTTGTTTTGGTGGGCGGCCGCGTGGCCGGCGGCCATGACGACTCACCGATGCCTGAGGAAGGCATTAAAATTAAAAAAGGCAAGCTGCGAGGGGTGGAAAGCTTCGGTATGATGTGCTCCATTGAAGAATTAGGTTCTACAAAGGAGATGTATCCTCAGGCGCCGGAAAATGGTATTTATATTTTCAGTGAAGGTCAGGCAAAACCAGGAGACGATGCAGTGGAAGTTCTGGGACTTCATGATGTGGTTTTTGAATATGAAATTACATCCAACCGTGTGGACTGCTTTGGAATTTTAGGTCTGGCAAGGGAAGCTGCGGCAACCTTCAGACTGCCGTTTGTTCCGCCGGTAGTAACCGTTCAGGAAAATGATGAGGATGTTCATGATTATATTCAGGTGGATGTTCAGGATCAGGATTTATGTCCCCGTTACTGTGCGCGGGTTGTTAAAAACATTAAAATCGGTCCGTCTCCGGAATGGATGCAGAGACGTCTGGCTGCTCAGGGAATCCGTCCCATCAATAATATCGTAGATATTACAAACTATATTATGGAAGAATACGGTCAGCCCATGCATGCCTATGATCTGGATACTATTGCCGGGCATCAGATTGTTGTGCGCCGGGCAGCCGATCAGGAGCAGTTTGTGACATTGGATGGCCAGACAAGAACGTTGGATTCCTCGGTTTTGATGATTTGTGATGCCGAAAAGCCGGTTGGTATTGCCGGAATTATGGGCGGCGAAAATTCTATGATTACGGAGAATGTGCAGACCATGCTTTTTGAGGCCGCCTGCTTTGATGGCACTAATATTCGTCTTTCCGGCAAAAAGCTTGGTATGCGTACAGATGCTCAGAGTAAGTTTGAAAAGGGTCTGGATCCCAATAATGCAAAGGCAGCCATTGACCGTGCCTGCCAGCTGATTGTGGAGCTGGGGGCCGGTGAAGTTGTGGGCGGTACAGTGGATGTATACAGCAAGGTTAAGGAAGAACGGGTGATTCCGTTTGATGAAAATAAGGTGAATAAGCTGCTGGGGACAGACATTTCTCTGGAACAGATGCTGGAATATTTTGAAAGACTTGAACTTAAGTATGATCCTGAGACAAAATCCGTAACCGTGCCCACGTTCCGTCAGGATCTGGAAGGTCTTGCGGACCTGGCTGAGGAAGTGGCCAGATTTTATGGTTATGACAATATTCCGACCACGCTGCCAAAGGGTGAGGCCACAACAGGAAAGCTTTCCTTTAAGCTTCGCGTGGAAGCGACAGCCAGAGAGACAGCAGAATTCTGTGGTTTCTCCGAGGCTATGACCTATTCCTTTGAAAGCCCGAAGGTGTTTGACAAACTGCTGATTCCTGCAGACAGCTTCCTTCGCAATACGGTAACAATCATGAATCCTCTGGGCGAAGATTACAGTATTATGCGTACCCTCCCCCTCCATGGAATGCTGACTTCTCTGGCTACAAATTATAACCGGAGAAATAAAGCGGCCAAACTGTATGAGCTGGCAACTATTTATCTGCCAAAGGCGCTTCCTCTGAATGAATACCCTGACGAACGGGTTCAGCTTGTTTACGGAATGTACGGTGACGGTGATTTCTTTACATTAAAAGGTGCAGTGGAAGAATTTCTGGAGCGTGTGGGTATGAAGGATCTGAAGACGTATGATCCCAATGCAGGTAAGACCTACCTTCATCCCGGACGTCAGGCCAATATTATTTACAATGGCCAGGTGATTGGATATCTGGGTGAAATTCATCCGGATGTTTGTGATAACTATAATATTGGCACAAGGGTGAATGTGGCTGTTTTGGATATGCCAAAAGTTGTGGCAATGGCAACCTATGACAGAAAATATGAAGGCATTGCCAAATATCCGGCCGTAACCCGTGATATCAGTATGGTGATGAAGAAAGAAATTCTGGTGGGCCAGGTTGAGGCGGTTATCCGCAGATGCGGCGGCCATATTCTGGAAAGTTTTAGTCTGTTTGATATTTATGAAGGTGCGCAGATTAAACCAGGTCATAAATCCGTGGCCTATACAATTACTTTCCGGGCAAAAGACCGTACCCTTGAAGATAAAGACGTTAATGCAGCTATGGAAAAAATTCTGAGTGAATTGGAAAAGCTGGGTATTGAGCTGAGAAAATAAACGGGCAGCGCTGTCTGCTCTTAGAAAGTAGAAGATAATATGAAAACAAGTGATTTTTATTTTGATCTTCCTAAAGAGCTGATTGCTCAGGATCCCCTTTCCGATCGGTCCGGCTCCCGTCTGATGGTGCTGGATCGGGAAAGCGGTGCAGTGAGCCACCATGTTTTTCGGGAAATCATTGATTACCTTAATCCCGGGGATTGCCTGGTCATTAATAATACGAAAGTTATTCCGGCAAGACTTTACGGTGTCAAGGAAGATACAGGTGCTCAGGTTGAAATTCTGCTTTTAAAACGTATGGAAGGGGATGTCTGGGAAACCCTTGTCAAACCGGGAAAAAAAGCAAGGCCGGGCGCACGGCTGAGTTTTGGGGACGGACTTTTAAAGGCAGAGGTTTTAGATATTGTAGATGAAGGAAATCGGCGGATCCGATTTGAGTATGACGGGATCTTTGAGGAAATACTGGATCAGCTGGGGGAAATGCCCTTACCGCCTTATATTACGCATAAGCTGGAGGATAAAAACCGCTATCAGACCGTATATGCAAAGTATGAAGGCTCTGCGGCCGCCCCTACGGCGGGACTTCATTTTACAACGCAGCTTTTGGATCAGATTCGGGCAAAGGGTGTTAAGATTGCCAATGTGACCCTTCATGTAGGTCTTGGAACCTTCCGACCTGTGAAGGTAGATGATGTGACCAGGCATCATATGCATTCCGAATTTTATATGATTGACGAGGAAGCTGCGGCTTTGATTAACGAGACAAAGAAAAACGGCGGAAGAATTATTTCCGTGGGGACAACAAGCACAAGAACCCTTGAATCCGTGGCCGATGAAAACGGATTTGTAAAACCATGCAGCGGCTGGACTCAGATTTTTATTTATCCAGGCTACACATTTAAATGTATTGATGCCCTGATTACCAATTTCCATCTTCCGGAATCCACGCTCCTGATGCTGGTATCTGCCCTGTGTTCCAGGGAAAAGATTCTTAATGCATACGAAATTGCGGTGAAAGAAAAGTACAGATTTTTCAGCTTCGGGGATGCCATGTTTATCAAATGACGGCAAATGAAAAATGCGCATGTAAAGATGTAAGAAAGAGGGGATTTTCATGATGTACAATCCTCAGCTGGAAACCCTGATTTGTGTTGTGGAGTCCGGAAGCTTTAGCAAGGCGGCGGAAAAATTATATATTACACCGCCTGCAGTTATAAAGCAGATGAATACCCTGGAAGCTAACCTGGGGCTGAAGCTTTTTGAGCGGACGCATCGGGGATTGATTGTAACAGCGGCCGGTGAGTCTTTATATCGGGATGCCCGTTATGTAATTCAATATTGTAAGTCTTCCATGATGCGGGCTCAAAATGCGGCAAATCTTCGAGACGGAACAATTCGTATCGGCGCATCCCCCACAACACCGCCGCAGATTTTTATGACGCTTTGGCCGAAAATACAGGAATATTGTCCTGAATTAAAGCTTAACCTGGTACCTTTTGAAAATACACCGGAAAATGCAAGAGAAATACTGGGCAATCTTGGAGAAAATATTGATGTCATTGCCGGAATTTTTGATGACACAATGCTGGATTTACGCAAATGTCAGGGGCTTAAAATATCAGATGTGCCATTTTGCTGTGCAGTGGGGCTGGGACACCGGCTGGCTCAAAAAGAAAGCCTGACATTTCAGGATCTGTACGGTGAAAACCTGCTTTTAATGAAGCGGGGGTGGAGTCAGGTGGTTGACCGCCTTCGGGATGATGTATGGAAAAATCATCCTCAGATTAATATTGTTGATTTTGATTTTTATAACATGGAAATTTTTAATCATTGTGAGGAAAAAAATGACGTATTGCTGGCGATTAAAAACTGGGAAAATGTTCATCCTCTGATTCGAATTATTCCAATAGACTGGACCTATGAAATTCCTTTCGGCCTTCTTTATTCCGGAAACCCTTCGGAAAAAGTAAAAAGGCTGCTGGCGGCAACAAAAAAGGTCATAGACAGTAATCAATAGAAAGAGTTATAACCTTTAGGTATATACTGTATAACAAAACGAGACTTCACCAGAAGTCTCGTTTTGTTATAATAAATATTGGAAAACATTACTGGTTTATATTGCAGTAGAACGGAGGATTTAATAATGAATGTATTAATGATTAACGGAAGCCCTCATAAAGAAGGCAATACATGGCTTTCTTTAAAAGAAATGGAGAAAATTTTTAAGGAAAATGGGATAGAAAGTGAAATTGTTCATGTTGGTAATCAGGCCATTCGAGGCTGCATTGCCTGCCGTTCATGTGCCAAAAACGGAAAGTGTGTGTTTGATGACTGTGTCAATGAACTGGCGCCAAAGTTTGAAAAATGTGATGGGCTGGTTATTGCAAGTCCTGTGTATTATGCTTCGGCCAACGGAACAATGGTTTCTTTTTTGGATCGACTGTTTTTTAGTACATCATTTGATAAAACGATGAAAGTGGGAGCCAGTGTGGCTGTAGCCCGAAGGGGCGGGCTGTCGTCCACCTTTGATGAGCTGAATAAATATTTTACAATCTGTGGAATGCCTGTGGCAGCCGGACAGTACTGGAATTCTGTTCATGGCCGGGAAATTGGAGAGGCAAAAGGCGATGCTGAAGGTCTGCAGGGAATGCGTACGCTGGCAAGAAATATGGCATTTCTTATGAAGTCGATTGCTCTTGGAAAAGAACAGTTTGGCCTTCCTGAAAAAGAACCGATGCAGTTTACCAATTTTATACGATAAATATTGAATTTAAAAATAAGGGGAATTTAGAAAACGGAGGAAATGCCCATGGAATATATCACATTAAATAATGGCGTAAAGATGCCTGCCGCAGGTATCGGAACATTTCTCTTATCACCGGATGAAGCGGAGCTGGCTGTGTTAAGTGCATTAAAAGACGGGTATCGTTTGATTGATACGGCCAATGCCTATGTCAATGAAAAGGCTGTAGGTCGTGCTGTGAAAAAGTCCGGAGTGGAAAGAAACGAAATTTTTTTAGAGACAAAATTATGGCCGGCTTTTTACGAAATGGAAGATGCGGTGGAAAAAACGCTGGAACGACTGGATGTGGATTATATTGATTTACTGTTAATTCATCAGCCTGCAGGAAATTATGTGTCAGGTTATCGTCTGATGGAAAAAGCCTATAAGCAGGGCAAGGTTAGGGCTATTGGACTTTCTAATTTTAATCCGGCCCAGATTCAGGAAATTCTGGATATTTGTGAGATTAAACCGGCGATTCTGCAGACGGAACTTCATCCATATGCACAGGAGATAGAATTAAAGGCATTTCTTGAAAAGGAACACATCGCTATTCAGGCTTGGTACCCTCTGGGACATGGCGATCCGGCGCTGCTGCAGGATGCTGTTTTTAAAAAAATGGGTGAAAAGTATGGAAAGCGTCCGGCTCAGGTTATTTTGCGCTGGCATATTCAGTCTGGTAATATTGTGATTCCAGGTTCTAAAAATCCTGTTCATATCCGGGATAACTTTGATTTATTTGATTTCTCTCTTACAGAAGAGGAAATGAAGGAAATCGCCGCTTTGAATAAGAATCAGAAATATTATATAAGCACACCGGAGTTGTTGAAAAAATATGCGCAGATGGTTCCTCCGGTAGATGATCAAAAATAAAGACGATTTGGAAAAAAAATTTTGATAAAAGTAAATAGCTAGATTTTGCGGAAGGAAATTGAGATATATGGAAAAAAGAAAACTGGGGAAAAGCCAACTTTATGTGAATGCGGTTGGCCTGGGCTGTATGGGATTCAGCCATGCATCCGGGGATCCTACAGACAATGAGACTGCAATAAAAACATTGCGTCAGGCCTATGATATGGGGTATGATTTCTTTGATACAGCCCAGGCCTATACCGGTGTTTTTCGGGACGGACGTATATCCTGCAATGAGGCACTGGTCGGAAAGGCACTTAAGGATGTACGCCATCATGTCGTTATTGCCACCAAGATGGGGGTTGCACATAATGCAGACCGGTCTTTAAGGTTAGACAGCAGCCCGCAGACTATACGTCAAAGTCTGGAAGAAAGCCTTAGAAAGCTGGGAACCGATTATGTGGATTTATATTATCAGCATCGAATCGATCCCAAGGTGGAACCGGAAGTTGTGGCAGAGACAATGGGGCAATTAATAAAAGAAGGTAAAATCCGTTATTGGGGAATTTCGGAGACCACGGAGGACTATCTTCGGCGGGCAAATACCATTTGTCCGGTGACGGCCATTGAAAACCGCTATTCCATGATGGCCAGATGGCATGAGACGATTTTTCCGGTATGTGAAGAGCTGGATGTTGCTTATGTTGCTTTTTCACCTATGGCCAATGGTTTTTTGACCGGAAAATATACGCCGGATACAAAGTTTGAAGGTCATCAGGATTATCGTCCAGAAATGCCTCAGTATCAAAGGCAGGGTTATGAGAAAGCCAGGGATCTGCTGGTTCTTCTGGAAGAACTGGCAGAACAGAAACATGGGACGATGGGGCAACTGTCTCTGGCCTGGATGATCTGTAAAAAACCATATATTGTGCCGATTCCGGGATCCAGAAAGCCGGAACGCCTGAAGGAAAACTTTGAGGCGGGCAATATTATACTTACGCCTGAAGAAATTTCAATGATTGATGCCAGGCTGGATACAATGGAGTTCCAGGTCTTTGGCGGGCACAGCGGAAAATGAAATCATTGGCAGAGGTAATCTGAAAATAATGGGCTCTCACAAACCAGCTTATTTCGGACAATATGAAATGGTCCGTTTTTAAGCTTCAGGATTTGTGGGAGTTTTTAAATTTTTAAAATACACTTGCTGGATCGGAAGCGGGCATGGTATGATAATTAATCATATAAGGAAATAGAAAAACGGGATAGGACTGTACGGATGGGATAGTTGTTGAAAATAATGGAGGTAAGTATGAAACTGATTTTTAAACAGAGACTTTTTTCGTGGCTGGACAGCTATGATATTTATGATGAAGACGGAAATACGGTTTATACGGTGAAAGGCCAGGTCAGCCTGGGCCATTGCCTGAATATTATGGATGCCTCGGGCCAGTATGTGGGAACGGTAAAGGAAAAAGTGATGACCTTTTTCCCAAAGTTTGAACTTTATATGGGTGAAGCTTATATGGGATGTGTAAAAAAGGAATTTTCTCTGCTTCGTCCCAGCTTTACCGTGGACTTTAAAGGCTGGGTTGTGGAAGGCGATTTTACGGAGTGGAATTATATGATTGGCACCCAATATGGCCAGACGGTGGCGGCTGTGAGTAAGCAGGTTTTAAAAATGACGGATACATATGTGATTGATGTAATGAATCCGGAGGATGCCATTTTTGTAGTGATGCTTGTTTTGGCTATCGACGCCGAGAAATGTTCAGGAAAATAATATGGAAAATATATTAATCAGTGCCTGTCTGATCGGTACCGCATGCCGGTATGACGGCAGAGATAATTATGTTGCTGCGGTGCAGCAGTTAAAAGAACAGGCCCACCTTATTCCGGTATGTGCGGAAGTGCTGGGAGGACTGACAACGCCAAGAACGCCTTCAGAGTGTAAGGATGGCCGTGTGGTCGGCAAAGACGGTAAGGATGTGACAGAACAGTTTGTCAGAGGGGCAAAACAGGTTTGTAAAACAGCAGATTTTTTTCAATGCCGCTATGCGGTTTTAAAGGAGCGCAGTCCTTCCTGCGGTTTTGGTCAAATTTATGACGGTACGTTTTCCAAAACGCTGATTCATGGAAACGGTGTGACCGCCCAGTGCTTGATGGCGCAGGGTGTGCGTATTTTCGGGGAATCTCAGATTCCGGAGTTGTTAAAACTGCTTTCATCTGACGCTTTCCAGTAATTTCATACTGAATGAAGAACAAATGTTCACCACACTGATTTTGCGGTGGTGAACATTTGTTTGATTGTGGGATATAGAATTGTACCGACTAATTTTGTACTGTATGAAACGTGTTCCACAACATTTGGAAAATATAATTTGTACAGAAATGGTTAAGGTTGACTTTCCGACTGGAATGTTATACCATAATAAAAGTAGAAGAAGAAAGAGTTTAACGAACGATATGATATAGATCAAAGGAGAGGTCAATGATGAGTAATTTACTGAACATTGCGATTGTCGGCTGCGGCGGAATGGGCGGCGGACATGCGATTGCCATTGCCAGCGGTACCGGGAATGCCATCTGGAATGCCAATGATGCAGACGGAACAGCCTTTAAGGGGGAGCATAATACAGATATTTCCCAAAAGATGAAATTAGCCGGTGTATATGATATTGATCCTGCGCGTCAGGCGTGGGCAGCCGAAAGAGGTTATCATAATTATGAAAGCTATGAGGCGATTTTGGCGGATGAAAGTGTGGATGCAGTTTTGATTGCCACACCGAATCATCTTCACAAGGATATGGCTATTGCGGCTATGAAAGCCGGAAAGCATGTTCTGTGTGAAAAACCGGTGACACCGACCAGTGATGAGCTTGAGGCGATTCTTGCCGTGGCCAAAGAAACCGGAAAGGTTTTTTATCCCCGTCAGAACAGAGAGTGGGATGAAGATTATCGTATTATTAAAAAAATTTATGATGAAAAGCTTGTGGGTGAACCCTTTAATATCGAATGCCGTATTATGGGGTCGCGGGGAATTCCAGGGGACTGGAGAGGCGTGAAGGCCTACGGCGGCGGTATGATGCTGGATTGGGGTGTTCATATTATTGACCGCCTTCTTGTGATGATCCCGGAAAAGATTAAAAAGGTATTCTGCTCCTGCACCCATATTACTAATAAAGAGGTAGATGACGGATTTAAGATGCATCTCACCTTTGAAAGCGGTCTGACCGCTGTCTTAGAGGTGGGAACCTGCCATTTTATTAATCTTCCGCTGTGGACGATCAACGGGACTTACGGCAGCGCTAAAATTGACGACTGGAGCTGTAAGGGCCGCATGGTTCGGCTGAAAAGCTGGGAAGATAAAGATACAACACCGATTCTGGCTGGTGCAGGGCTGACAAAGACCATGGCTCCACGTCTCAATAATTCCGTGGAAGAACTGCCTCTTCCTGAAGTGGATTTTGACAGAAATGAGCTGTATTCCAATTTTGTAGATACATGCCGGGGAGAAGCTGCTCAGATTGTGACAGGCGCTCATGCACTCAGAGTGCTTAAGCTGATGGAGGCTGCTTTTGAATCCGATGAAAAAGGAATTGTTGTTCATTTTGAATGACTGAAATTTTATTGAATGACTGAAATTTTAGATAATCACAAAAAATTAAATCATTAAGACCCAACATACCCGATGGCGGCTGTATTATAAGATAGGCTTGCTGTCGGGTATTTTAGAACAATTGGAAAAATTCAAAAGCGAAGGGAGCTTACCATGTCAAATATTATTGAAATTACAGATTTTCAGGACCCTCAGCTGGATATTTATGCCAGGTGTTCGGAGGGACAGCTGTTAAATCGCCACGAACCGGAAAAAGGAATTTTTATTGCCGAGAGTCCAAAAGTCATTGCCATTGCCCTTAATGAGGGCTATACACCTCTGTCGATTCTGGTAGAACGCAGGCATATTGAGAGCCAGGCCGCAGGTATTTTAGCGCGCTGCAAAGATATTCCGGTTTATACGGCAGCGTTTGATGTGCTGACGCAGCTGACCGGTTTTGGCCTGACCCGGGGGATGCTGTGTGCCATGCGCCGGCCAAAACTTTTACCGGCCAGAGATATATGTGCCTCTGCCAGACGGATTGCTGTTTTGGAAAATATTATGAATCCTACAAATATCGGTGCCATTTTCAGGAGCGCTGCCGCTCTGGGTATTGATGCCTTGCTGCTGACAAGAGGCTGCTCCAATCCTCTTTACCGCCGTTCTATACGGGTCAGCATGGGAACGGTTTTTCAGATTCCCTGGACGTTTTTGGATGAAACCATTGTCTGGCCTGAGGGTGGAATGGGACTTTTGCGGGAAATGGGTTTTAAAACAGCAGCGATGGCCTTAAGTGACCACTCCATAGGAATTGATGCTTCTGTGCTTAAACAGGCCGATCAACTGGCGATTGTTCTGGGTACAGAGGGGGACGGCCTGGCTGAACATACGATTGCAGACTGTGATTATACGGTGCGTATACCCATGTCCCACGGTGTGGATTCCCTGAATGTGGCGGCCGCCAGTGCGGTAGCCTTCTGGGAACTGGGGAAAAAAGAGAATGGAGGTTCATTATGTTAAGAATTGAAAATCTGACAAAAGCCTATGGAGATAAAATGGCAGTGGATCATTTAAACCTGCACATCCATCAGGGAGAAATTTACGGTTTTATCGGCCACAACGGGGCAGGTAAAACAACAACATTAAAAGCCTGCTGCGGGATCCACCGTTTCGATGAAGGAGAAATTTATGTGAATAACATTTCGATTCGCCAGCACCCTCTGGACTGTAAACGCCAGATCGCCTATATTCCCGATAATCCGGATTTATATGAGTTTATGACAGGGATAAAATATTTAAATTTTATTGCAGACATGTTTAAAGTGCCAAAGGCTGACCGTGAGCGGGAAATTCATAAATATGCGGATATGTTTGAACTGACAAAGGATCTGGGGGAACTGATTTCTGCGTATTCCCATGGGATGAAACAAAAGCTGGCAATTATTTCGGCATGGATTCATCATCCCCAGCTTATTATTATGGATGAGCCTTTTGTAGGACTGGACCCAAAGGCTTCACATGTACTTAAAGGAATGATGCGGGAACACTGTGATGGCGGCGGTGCCATATTCTTCTCTACTCATGTGCTGGAGGTCGCCGAAAAGCTGTGTGATAAGATTGCTATTATTAAAAACGGCAGACGAATTGTTTCAGGGACGATGGAAGAGGTGCTTGGCAATGAGTCTTTGGAGGATGTATTCCTGGAACTGGAGGAAAAACATGATTAGAAAACTGGTTGCGGTGCGTTTTAGTGCCATTTATTTTTCAATGCTGCGAAGCAGCAGAAAAAAGTCTTCGGTGGGCCGCCATATTTTGCTGGCCCTTCTGGGAATTTATCTGGCCTGTGTGGTTGTATTTCTTACGGGTATGATGTTTTTGGCGATTTGTGAGCCTTTTCACAGTCTTGGGCTGGACTGGCTGTACTTTGGGATGATGGTGATGGGGGCTTTTGCACTGATGGTGGTGGGCAGTATCTTTTTTGCCCAGTCCCAGCTTTATGAAGCCAAAGATAATGAGCTGCTTCTAAGTCTTCCTGTGCCTGTAAGCGCGATTCTTGGCAGCCGTATGATCATGCTGTACTTAATCAATTTTGTTTACGGGACAATGGTGATGCTGCCGGGTATGGTGGTCTATGCAATGAAGACATCCGTAAGCGCAGTACAGATGGTGTTTTTTTGTGCAACATGGCTGCTTTTGCCTTTGCTGGCGTTAAGCGTTTCCTGTCTGATCGGTGCTTTACTTGCACTGATTAGTTCCAAAATGAAGCATAAATCCCTTGTTGTTTTTGTCTTGTATTTGGCATTCCTCGGGCTGTATTTTTATGGCTACAGCCAGTTGATGAACGGTCTTAGTTTTATTATGGGCAGTGGGGGTGTGATTGCAAAGGCGATCAAAAGCTATGCGCTTCCGGTATACCATATATCGGATGCGCTGGCATCGGGAAATGTGGGCTATTTTCTGCTCAGCCTTCTTTATATGATTGTTCCTTTTGCGGTTGTTTACACAGTGTTGTCTCTGACCTTTGAGCGGATGCTGACAGCAAAAAGAGGGGGGAAGCGGACGGTTTACCGGGAAAAGTCACTCAAAGTGAGCGGTTCGGGAATGGCGCTTGTAAAAAAAGAATGGCAGCATTATATCGCCAGCTCAGGCTATATGCTTAATTCATCTGTAGGCGGCGTTCTCCTTGTGATTGCAGCTGTGTTTCTGCTTGTAAAACAGGACGATATTCAGACACTGACCGTGATGCTTCCTCAGCTGGATCATCAGCTTCCGGTTTTTGCAGTCATTGGGATTACAGGTATTATGTCTATGAATATGATTTCCGCACCATCAGTTTCGCTGGAAGGACGATCGCTGTGGATTTTAAAAACCTGCCCGGTATCTGCCGTAAATATACTGTTAGCCAAGGCCGGTTTTCATATGCTGATTAGTGTCCCTTTTTCGCTGATTGCCTCTGTTTTGGCTATCGTGATTATAAAACCGGATCCAATAATGGGGCTGATGATTTTGTTGATCCCATTGGCATCTGATACACTTAACGGACTGTTTGGCGTGTTTGTTAATGTACAGCTTCCAAAGCTGGATTTTATTTCAGAAACCAATGTGGTGAAAAACAGTGCCAGCGTGATGATCTGCATGCTGGGTCAAATGGTTTACGGTTTTGGTCCGGGACTTTTATATGTATTTGTCTTTGCCCGCTGGATAAGCCCTCTTGCCTTCCTGCTCATTGATCTTGTGCTGACACTGATGCTTTCCTGGCTGATCTTTGTCTGGCTTAAAACAAAGGGGGCAGTGTTATTTGAAACCCTTGGGGAAAATTAGATAAGCCGGCCGGTATTTATAAAATCCTATCTATGGCGGACTCTGGAAGCAGGGTCCGTATTTTATTTGACGATGATGAAAAATGATGATAAAATATGTTCCATTAGTCAGGGAGGAACGCGTGTATGAAAATATTGTTGGTACTGGATCAGTATGATGATGATAATAATGGGACAACGATGACAGCCCGGCGGCTGGCTTCTGTTTTGGAGACCCATGGACACCAGGTCTTTGTGGTCAGTACGGGAAAACCGGGAAAGAATAAATATGTTGTGAAAGAAGTGTTTCTTTTGCCTGTAGCCCGTCACATTGTTCATGAGCAGGGAATGCGGCTGGCAAAGGCGGATACAAAGATTCTCAGAGAAGCAATCCGTGAGGTGGATATTGTTCATTTTATTATGCCTTTTCATCTTTCCAAGAAAGGGCTGGAGATTGCAAAAGAGTTAAATGTCCCCTATACAGCTGCTTTTCATGTTCAGCCTGAAAATATTACCTATACATTAAAAATGGGGCGGGCCAGCACTGTAAACCGGGGACTGTACCGGCTGTTTCGGGAAAATTTTTATAATAATTTTGCTCATATTCATTGCCCCAGCCAGTTTATTGCCAACCAGCTTCGGCAAAACGGCTACACGGCAAAGCTTCATGTGATTTCCAACGGGGTAGATCCGGATTTTGTGTATCGAAAGCAGGCAAAAACGCCGGATCTGGAAGGAAAATTTGTGATTCTTATGATTGGCCGTTTGTCCAATGAAAAACGCCAGGACGTTTTAATAGAGGCTGTTGCAAGATCCAGATACAGCGGAAAAATTCAGTTGATTTTGGCGGGACAGGGCCCTAAATACCGTGCATGTATGCGCAGGGGACGCCGCCTTGCAAATCGCCCCAGGATCCAGTTTTTTACCCACAAGGAGCTTTTGAATATTCTGGCCATGAGTGATCTTTATGTTCATGCAGCGGATGCGGAGATTGAGGCGATCGCCTGTATTGAAGCCTTTTCCAGCGGCCTTGTGCCGGTGATTGCCAACAGCCCTAAATCGGCGACCCCTCAGTTTGCTCTTGATGAGCGCAGTCTTTTTGAAGCAGGCAATCCAAAGGATCTGGCTGATAAAATCGATTATTGGATTGAACATGAACAGGAACGCCGGGAGATGGAAAAAACATACAGTGAACATGGGAAAAAGTATTCTCTGGACAGTTGTGTATGCCAGATGGAGGCCATGTTTGAGGAGGCGATTCGGGATGATAGGGGGCATATTGATTAATGTTTGGAAATGACGATGAACATATTGTAAAAATGTGGACACCGCTGCATTTTACTACAGGGGAAGATTTTAATTATTTCCCTAAAAACCCTTTGTTTAAGCTGCTTAATATGACGCTTCGCACGGTTGTATATTGTGTGGGGCCCATCATTCTCAGACTTTTTTTGGGACTTAGAGTCTGTGGCCGGGAAAATATTAAAAAATTGCCCAGAGGCGGAATTACGGTGTGTAACCACGTCCATATACTGGACTGTGTGATGGTAGCCTGCCATATGAACCGCCGAAGAATCTGTATTCCTACACTGGAGGCGAATTACAGAATCCCCCTGCTGCGTCATCTGATCCGGATTTTAGGCGGGATTCCGATTCCGGATCGGACAAAGCCTTTTAAAAATATGTATACAGCTTTGGAACGGTATATTAAAAAAGGGCATCTTGTTCATATTTATCCGGAGGCTGTCCTTTATCCAGGCTATAACGGAATAAGGGACTTTAAACGGGGAGCATTCCTGCTGGCGTATGATTGTAATGTGCCGGTGATTCCCTATGTGATTCGTTTTGCTCCGCCAACAGGCTTAAGAGCTCTTTTTTGTAAAAAGGCAGTGCCCGTTCTTCATGTCCTTGAGCCTGTTTATCCGGATGTGAAGCAGAAAAAGAAAACAGAGTCCCTTCGTCTGATGAACCTGGTTCATGAGAAAATGGAGGCAGTATTTGAAAGAAAAAATTAATTTTAATGATTCACGGGAGGAAGAATAATGATTCGATTTGAATGTGATTATGGCGAAGGGGCACATCCCCGGATTTTAGAACGGATGGTTGAGACGAATATGGCTCAGACACCGGGATACAGTGAAGATGAGTTTTGTGATCGGGCAAGGGCATATATCCGCAGGGCCTGTGGCCGGGATGATGTGGATGTCCATTTCCTTGTGGGCGGAACTCAGACCAATATGACCGTGATTGCCGCTGCGCTTCGGCCTTATCAGGGGGCCGTGGCTGCTGTGACCGGTCACATTAATGTGCATGAAACCGGAGCTATAGAAGCGACCGGCCATAAGGTGCTTGCCCTTGAATGTAGTGACGGAAAAATCAGAGCCGGACAGATTGAGGCTTTGGTTCATGCCCACCGGGAAGATTCCAGCTTTGAACATATGGTACAGCCTGGGCTTGTTTATATTTCTTTTCCCACAGAAAACGGAACAATCTATTCGAAAAAGGAGCTTGAGGAGATTTATAAGGTGTGCTGCAATGAAGGATTGTATTTATTCATTGACGGTGCCCGTTTAGGCTATGGCCTGACCTGCCCTGAAAATGATCTGACAATGGCAGATTTGGCCCGTCTGTGTGATGTGTTTTACATCGGCGGAACAAAGGTTGGTGCTATGTTTGGAGAAGCTGTGGTGATTGGCAATGAGACTTTGAAAAAGGATTTCAGATATATGATCAAGCAGCGGGGCGGCATGCTGGCAAAAGGCCGGCTCCTTGGCATCCAGTTTGAGGTTTTGTTTGACCCCAAAGACGGACAGGCGGAGATCCTTTATACCCGTATTGCCCGTGATGCCGTGAAAAAGGCGGAAAGAATCAGACAGGCTTTCAGTGAAAAGGGCTGTAAATTTTTATATGATTCACCTACAAATCAGCAGTTCCCCATCCTTACGGATGCCCAGCTGGATGCACTTAAAGATGAATTTTCCTTCACCTTCTGGCAGAAAACAGCGGACGGACATAACTGTGTTCGTTTCTGTACCAGCTGGGCTACCACCGATGCGGCTGTGGATCGGCTTATTCAAGTGATTCAAGGGCTTCCCACTTTTCCATAAGTTCTAAAAGTTCATCGTCCAGCGCAGATTTTTCGTTATTGATTTCCATCAGGCGGGACACGTTGGTGTAAACTTCTTCCAGGCTAAGCTGGGCGTCAAGCTGGGCCTGGAGATTTTCAATTTCTTCAATCCGTTTTTCGATGCGGGCAAGCTCGTTTTGTCTTTTACGGGCCTTGGCCGCTTCTTCTTTCTGCTTCTTATAATCCAGTTTTCCGGCGCTGTATGTGGCTGCTTTGGTGTCCTGTGTGGAAGCAATGCCGCCTGAGGAAGTGGATACAAGAGGCAAATCTTTCTTTTCCATATAATCGTCATAATTGCCGATATAGCTGTTAAGGCCTCCCTGTGTGAGATCCAGAATACGGGTCGCTGTTGTGTTAATAAAATAACGATCATGAGAAACATACAGTACGGTTCCTGTGTAGTGGCGGATGACATTTTCCAGAATTTCTTTGGAAACAATATCCAGATGGTTGGTCGGCTCGTCCAGGATAAGAAAATTGGCATCAGAAAGCATAAGCTTGGCTAAGGAAACCCGTCCCCGTTCACCGCCGCTTAAATCCTGAATTCGCTTGAAAACATCATCTCCTGTAAATAAAAAGGAAGCCAGTACATTTCTGATCCGGGTATGATCAAGCGTTGGATAGGTGTCGGATATTTCATCAAATATGGTTTTTTCCGGGGAAAGCAGCTGATGTTCCTGGTCATAATAGCCGATATGAACCTTGGCACCAAGTCGAATTTCACCTTGATCTGCAGGCACCAGTCCGTTGATAATTTTTAAAATCGTTGTCTTGCCGGTGCCGTTATTGCCGATTAAGGCCACTTTTTCACCACGGCGGATATCCATACAGATGTTTCGGAATAAATGTTGATTGCCAAAGGATTTACACAGGTCTTCCACCATAAGAACATCATTGCCGCTTAAGATGGACGGCTCCAGGTGAAGCTGGATTTCACTATGTTCTTCTTCAGGCCGGTCCAGACGATCGACCTTGGCCAGCATTTTTTCCCGGCTTTCAGCACGTTTGATGGATTTTTCCCGGTTAAAGGATTTCAATTTGGCGATAACAGCCTCCTGATGCTTGATTTCCTGCTGCTGGTTAAGCCAGGCTTTCATCTGAATATCCCGCAGCTGAGCCTTTTTCTGGGCATAAGCCGTGTAATTTCCGGAAAATACCATTCCCTGATGATGGGAAATTTCAATGATCTTGGTTACAATACGGTCAAGAAAGTACCGGTCATGGGATACGATGATAACCGCACCTTTATAGTTGAGGAGAAAGTTTTCCAGCCAGGCAATGGAGTTCATATCCAGATGGTTGGTGGGTTCGTCCAAAAGAATCAGATCCGGTTTGGAAAGCAGAAGTTTGCCCAGACAGACCCGGGTTTTCTGACCTCCGGAAAGCGTGTCAACTGGCTTTGAAAATTCATCCTCCGTAAAACCCAGTCCAATAAGGACGCCGGTAATTTCGCTTTTATAGGCATAGCCATTAGCGGATTCGTATTCATGGGTAAGGCGGGCATAGGTATCTAACATGGATGTCAGTGCATCGCCCTGGGCATGCTGCATCTGAGCTTCCAGTGTTTTCATTTTGTGATAAAGATCAATCACATCCTTTTTGACTTCCAGCAGTTCCTCATAAATGGTATTACCGGAAGATACATTGGCCAGCTGAGAAAGGTAACCAATGGTTTTTCCTTTAGAAAGTACCACCTGTCCATCATCCGGAGTCATTTCTCCCATGATGATTTTTAGCAGTGTGGATTTCCCTGCGCCGTTAATGCCAATTACGGCAGCTTTTTCGTAATCTTCTATATGAAATGAAATTTTATTCAGAACTTCGTCCGTGCCGAAGGATTTGCTGATATTCTGGCATGAGAGTATCATAAAAATCTCCTTTCTAGTAATAATTCGCGTACTATTTATCATATCATTTATATTAGTTAAAGTCCACAGTCATAGAAGACCTTGTAATAAGTGCATAAAAATAAAAGTTGAAAAATAAGAAAAATTGTCGAGTTTTATAGATTTTAATAAAAGAAAGTTTGACAATATAAAGACAATTATATATAATAAAGATAATATTTAGAATTTACAGCAAGGGAGTGCATTTGAGTGAGCGAAAGAGAGATATCATCAGCAGTGATTCGCAGACTGCCTAGATATTACAGGTACCTGGGAGAACTGCTTGAAAATGATGTCGTGCGTATTTCGTCCAAGGAGTTAAGCCTCAGGATGAAAGTGACTGCATCCCAGATTCGTCAGGACCTTAATAATTTTGGCGGGTTCGGGCAGCAGGGTTATGGTTATAATGTCGAGTATCTGCACGATGAAATCGGCAAGATTCTCGGTCTTGATACAACACAGAACATGATTATTATCGGTGCAGGTAATTTAGGACAGGCATTGGCCAATTACGATTTCGGCAGAATTGGTTTTAAGGTGATCGGTATTTTTGATGTGAATCCAAGGCTGGCCGGACTGGCTGTGCGCGGTGTGGAAATCCGCATGGTGGATGAACTGGAAGGCTTTATCAGAGCCAATGAAATTCATGTGGCTACGCTGACCGTGCCAAAGAAGCAGGCCAGAAGTATTGCCAAGCAGCTGGAAGCCTGGGGGATACGGGCCATTTGGAATTTTGCCCCCACAGATCTCCATCTTTCGGAGGATGTGTGTGTTAAAAATGTTCATCTGGATGAAAGTTTGATGACCTTGTCTTATAATTTCCGCAACAGGGGCAAGGAAAAGTACAGCTATAAATCTTATATGGAAGACTGATGAAACATGATTTACGGGATCGGAACCGATTTGGTTGAAATAGAGCGGATTAAAAAGGCCTGTATGAAGGAGGCTTTTTTAGTTCGTTGCTTTACCCCCAGGGAGATTGAACTGTTTGAGGGTAACATGGTCAAGGCGGCCGGTAATTTTGCCGTTAAAGAGGCGGTTTCCAAGGCTTTGGGAACAGGCTTTCGCGGCTTTTGGCCGTCAGATATTGAGGTGCTTAGAGATGAGCTTGGGAAACCCTGGATCACTTTGTATAATGAAGCCTTCAGGCTTGCACAGGAGATGGGCATTAAAAAATGGCATGTCTCCATTACAAATACAAAGGAACTGGCCCAGGCTTTTGTTGTAGGAGAGGATGAATCATGATCTTATTGGCGGATTGCCAGCAGATGAAGGCTGTGGACGATTATTCTATTCATACATTAAAGATTCCGTCTCTTGTTTTAATGGAGCGGGCAGCCCTGGCTGTGGCGGAACATATTGGCAGACAACAGCCTGCCAATGCCCGTATACTTGCAGTGTGCGGCAGCGGAAATAACGGCGGTGACGGTCTGGCTATTGCCAGGATTTTGCATACCAAAGGCTTCCTGGTGGATTGGTATATGGCCGGAAATCTTGAAAAGGCTACGCAAGAGACAAGGCTTCAGATGGAAATTATTGAGAATATGGCGAAGGCAGGGGGCCTGTCACAATGCAGAGATCTTCAGGCTTTTTCAGACTATGATGTGATCGTGGACGGTCTGTTTGGAATTGGACTTTCAAGAGCCGTTGAAGGCAGCTATGCTCAGGTGATTGAGGCTGTCAACAGCAGCGGTGCTTTTGTCTATGCGGTGGATATACCTTCTGGAATCAGTACGGATACAGGTGCTGTGCTGGGCTGTGCCGTGAAAGCGGATGTGACAGTAACCTTTGGCTGTCATAAGCTGGGGCTTGCCTTATATCCAGGTGCCGAATTTGGAGGCAGGGTCTACGTGGAAGACATTGGGTTCCCCCAAATTTCCGTTGAAAATGCCCATATTGATGTTATGGCCCTTGAAAAATCCGATATTTCAAACAAACTTCCCCGGCGTCGGGCATATTCTAATAAGGGGAGCTATGGGCGTACACTGGTCATTGCCGGATCGGAAGGGATGCCGGGGGCCTGCTGCCTGTGTGCCCAGGCAGCCTATCGCACCGGGTGCGGTCTTGTCCGGGTGCTTACTGCAAAGGAAAACAGAGAAATTTTGATGAACCATGTGCCTGAGGCGGTGATGACTGTCTATGAAAGCTTCGGCCCTACGCTGGCCCTGCTTCAGGAGTGCCTGGATTGGGCAGACAGTGTGGTGATCGGGCCTGGACTGACGACAGGCGAGCATGCCCGGACCATGCTGGAATATACGGTGAGACACTGCAGTGTTCCCCTTGTCATCGATGCTGACGGGCTTAATTTATTGGCTCAGGATGCGGCCGGGTTTGTGACGGATTGTCAAAGTTTTCTTGAAGGGCTGTCCTGTCCGGTGATTGTAACGCCCCATCTTGGGGAGATGGCCAGACTTACGGGAAGAAGCATTTCCCAAATTGCCGATGATCTTTGTAAAACCTGTCAGACCTTTGCCCAGGAAAATCCCGGGCTTGTCTGTGTGCTCAAAGATGCCCGAACGGTGATCAGCGACGGTGTGTCCACGTATATAAATCTGTCGGGAAACAGCGGCATGGCGACTGGCGGCAGTGGGGATGTTTTATCGGGCATCCTGGGCGGTCTTTTAGCGATGGGGATGCCGGCTTTGGATGGTGCGGTACTTGGCTGCTTGATTCACGGATGTGCCGGAGATCGGGCGGCTGCTGACAAAGGCCCCTATACAATGTTGGCTTCGGATATTATTCAATATATGACAGAAATTTTATGCTGACAGGAAGGCGTTCATCATGAGTACTTATAGAGTTTGTGCCTGCATTGATATGGATGCATTCAGGCACAATATTAAAGAAATCAGAAAACATATACAAAATAATGCCGGATTTATGGGTGTAGTCAAAGCCAATGCCTATGGACACGGTGCCGTCTGTGTGGGCCGGTGCCTTGAGGCGGAAGGTGCCGACTGGCTGGCGGTTGCCTGTGTAGATGAAGGCATTGAATTGCGCAAGGCCGGAATTGGTCTTCCGATCCTTGTTCTTGGCTATACAGCGCCTGAGCAGTATGAGGCTATGATCCATTATCAGATTACGCCGGCGATTTTTTCCTACAAAACGGCTTGTCTGCTCAGTGAGACTGCCAAAAAGTTTCACAGGACGGTGAATATTCATATTAAACTGGATACAGGAATGAGCAGGATTGGATTTCTGCCTGGCGAAGAAAGTGTCCGGGAGATTTTAAATATCAGCCGCCTTGAAGGCATCCGCATTGAGGGGATGTTTACGCACTTTGCCTGTGCGGATATGGAAGGTGAACCATGGAAGGCGGTTACGGAAAAACAGTTTGCCGCTTATGAGATGATGGAAAAACGGCTTTTGGAGGAAGGTCTTCACATTCCGCTGTGTCACTGTGCCAACAGTGCTGGAATTATTGCCCTGCCCCATACGCACAAGGATATGGTGCGTGCCGGAATCATCCTTTACGGTATGTATCCGTCGGATGAGGTGCCTGAGGATGTGTTGGACCTTCGTCCGGTGATGTCTCTGAAAAGTCATATTACATATATTAAGCACCTTCCTGAAGGCTGCGGGATCGGTTATGGCCATACCTATGTGACTCGTCGGGAAACAGTGGTGGCCACGGTTCCTGTTGGCTACGGGGATGGTTATCCCAGACAGCTATCCAACAAGGGCTGTGTGCTGATCCGAGGAAAGCGTGCACCGATTATCGGCCGGGTATGTATGGATCAGTTTATGGTCGATGTGACGGATATCCCCGATGTATGCGAGGATGATTTAGTGACCCTGATTGGTGAGGATCATGGTCAGGTACTGACGGCTCAGGAAGTTGGGACCATGGCAGGTTCATTTAATTATGAGCTTGTCTGTGATGTTGGCCGACGGGTACCAAGGGTTTATTATGAAGGCGGCAGGGCTGTTAAAACCGTCAGTTATTTGTGACGGTACGCGCACTTTTGATAATACAAAGTGAATACACTTGAGAATAAGTGGAGATAATTATTTAAAAGCGTATATCAGGAGTGTGAGCCAAGTGGTTATAAAACGTGGAGATATTTATTATGCAGATCTTCGGCCGGTTATCGGTTCCGAACAGGGCGGTGTCCGTCCGGTGTTAATTATACAAAATGATACGGGAAATAAGCACAGTCCCACGGTCATCTGTGCGGCGATTACATCCCGGATGAATAAGGCGAAGCTTCCTACCCATGTGGAGCTGGCGGCCAGTCGATATGAACTGGTTAAGGATTCGGTGATTTTGCTGGAACAGGTGCGTACGATTGACAAAAAAAGATTAAAGGAAAAGGTTTGTCATCTGGATTGTGAGATCCTTCGAAAGGTGGATAAGGCACTGACGATCAGCCTGGAGCTGGATACATAGGCAATGCTTGACTGATTTTAGAAAAATAAATAAAAAACATGCCCCGGTCTGTGTTTGGTTTTCGGGGCCAATGATGAAAGTGAGTTGAATATTTATGGAAGGCGGGAACCCCGCGATACGAACGCTTCTGTTTTTGGTTTTACTGATGATTAATGGGGTTTTTTCAGGAAATGAGGCTGCGTACGGCGAGCTTAACGAAAGTCGGGTTCAGAAAAAAGCGGAAGAAGGAAACAAAAAGGCTGCCAGGGTTTTAAAAATTCTTCAGGCACCGGGAAACTTTAGGAATGCTGCAGCCCTGGTTGTAACGAGTGTAGCCATGATTGCCGGTGCCTTTATCGTGCATTTATTTTACACCATGGCCAGAGATGCGGTTTGGGCCGGATTTTCACAGGTTGACCCAAAGCTTACGGCAGCAGTTACCGGAATTGTGATTACGGCGGTTTTGATTTTCGTTATTTTGATTTTCGGAACCATTGTTCCCAGGAAAATAGGTGCGAAATACAGTGAAAAATGGGCTTTGTCCACGGTGGGAATCATTCGTTTCTTTATGATTGTTTTGTGTCCGTTTACAAAGTTTATGATGGTGTTTAGCGGACTGATTGTCCGGATTTTTGGTGTTGACCCAAAAGATGATGATGAGAATCTTACGGAAGAAGAAATTATGCAGATGGTCAGTGAAGGCCATGAACAGGGTGTTCTGGAAGCCAGCGAGGCAAAGATGATTGGAAACATTATGGAATTTGATGAAAAAGAGGTTTCCGATATTATGACCCACCGGAGGAAAATTGTGGGTGTGGATGTGGATATGAATGTGGAGCAGGCTGCTGCACTGATTTTGAATGAGCGTTTTTCCCGATACCCCGTCTATGAGGGGGATATAGAAAACATTATTGGTATTCTTTATCAGAAGGATATTTTAAGAGCCATGCTGGAAGGGGACCGTAAACAGTTAGATATACGGGCCATTATGAGAGAGCCGTTTTTTGTTCCTGACACCCAGAGTCTGTCTACACTTTTTAAAGCCATGCAGCAGAAAAAGGTACATATGGCCGTTGTAATTGACGAATATGGCCAGACGGCAGGCATTGTGGCTATGGAGGATATTCTGGAAGAAATTGTGGGCAATATTTTTGATGAATACGATCTGGATGAGTGTGAATTTCAAAAGATCGGTGTGGATACATGGCTCATGAAAGGAACGGCTGCACTGGAGGATGTGTCTGAGCTTCTCGGTGTGGATTTTGAGGAGGAAGAGTTTGATACGCTCAACGGTCTGCTTATTTCCCGTCTGGAACGAATTCCCGCAGAGAGCGAACATCCCAGCCTGACCATCTGCGGATGGCTGTTTAAAGTCAAGACGATTAAAAATAATATTATCGAAGAAGTTTATGTCATTCGAGTCAAGGATGAATTGGGTCTTGCATCTGAGGGCGAGAAATGATACACTATTAAAGTTAGTGAGATGAACAGTTATACATTAGTAGAAAAGGAGTGTTATTATGTCAGGGCATTCTAAATTTGCCAACATAAAGCATAAGAAAGAAAAGAATGATGCAGCAAAAGGCAAGATTTTTACAATCATCGGACGTGAGATTGCAGTTGCTGTAAAAGAAGGCGGACCGGATCCGGCCAATAACAGTAAGTTGCGTGATGTGATTGCCAAAGCAAAGGCTAACAATATGCCAAATGATACAATTGACCGTGGAATTAAAAAAGCGGCAGGCGATGCGGGTTCTGTCAATTACGAAACTGTGACCTATGAAGGTTATGGTCCCAGCGGTATTGCCATTATTGTAGAAACTCTGACAGATAACCGTAATCGTACGGCTTCCAATGTCAGAAACGCGTTTACAAAAGGCGGCGGTTCTGTTGGTGCCATGGGATGCGTATCCTATATGTTTGATAAAAAAGGCCTGATTATTGTGGATAAAGAAGAATATGAAGGCGATAGTGATGATCTGATGATGACCGCGCTGGATGCCGGCGCCGAAGATTTTTCTGATGAGGAAGACAGCTATGAAATCACCACAGATCCGGATGATTTTTCAGCGGTTCGTGAAAACCTGGAAGCTGCAGGTATTCCTATGGCATCTGCAGAGGTAACGATGATTCCTCAGACATGGAATACACTGTCAGATGAAGAGGATATTAAAAAGATTAACAAAATTCTGGATTTACTGGATGATGATGATGATGTTCAGAATGTTTATCATAACTGGGATGAATAAAAAAATTGCCGGATGAATCAGGCAATTGACGTCCGTCGTTGCTACCGATAAAAATAATATAAGCGTTTGGGTCCCTTTAATCGAAACGGACTCAAATGCTTATTTTTTTGTTATATTTGTCCTGCACAGGTGCATATATATCAAAAAGATAAGATTTGGGAGGTGGGATTATCCGGAGGCGATTTAAAAGGCGCTATTTGTGGCTGATTTTATTTGTGATCGGGCTGGCGGGAGGAACATTTTTTGTCAATTATATGGCTGATGGCGGAGCATGGTTTATGGAAATTATTGAAAATGTTCCGAAAAAACACTTTCATGAGAAAATTCAGGTGGGGGTTCTGATCCACATTTTTGTAAAAAGATTTCTGATTTTTATTTTTCTGCTTGCAGGTACTTTACTTATACGCCGAAGTCTGATATTATATCTCTCTACGGTTTACATGGGATTTTGTTTTGGGACAGTGATTGCTGCCGCAACGGCAGCGGCCGGCGTGGGTGGACTTAAACTCCTGGCCGGACTTTTGCTGCCCCAGTATCTTTTGTATGTTCCGGCTTATTTATTTGTGCTGGGATTTACGGATCGGATTTTTCATACCAGTGGCCAGGGCTTTTATGTGGGCCGTATCAATTATAGCGGTGCATTTTTACTGTTATTTGTGATGGTAAGCGTTGGATGCATCCTGGAAGGCATCATTAATCCTATCTGGCTGGCTTTTTTTGCCGGATAAGGGTTTGCTTTTATAATGAAAATTGATTATAATAAAGATTAAGATTTAAAAAATTACTAAAGAGGGAGCTGCGCAAATATATGGAGACTTATATTGTAGGGTTTGTGAATTATCTGCAAGATGTGAAGAAATCCTCCAAAAATACCATACTGTCCTATCAGCGGGATTTAGGCAAGTTTTTTAACTACGTGGACAGCATGCATATTCAGGATATTCGAAAAGTGAATTATACCAGCCTGAATTCCTATATTCTTCTGATGGAAAAGGAAAATTTCGCAACCTCTACCATATCAAGAAATATTGCCGCGCTGAAAGCTTTCTTTAATTACCTTTTCAAGCAGAACATTATTTCCGATGATCCGGCAGAGAAGCTTAAGGCGCCGAAGATCGAGAAAAAGATGCCGGATATTCTGACGGTGGAGGAGGTTACCCTTCTTTTAAATCAGCCGTCTGGCAGCAGTAACAAAGAACTAAGGGACAAGGCTATGCTGGAGCTTTTGTATGCTACCGGAATCAGGGTCAGTGAACTGATTTCTTTAAAGCTTGAGGATGTCAATGTGAATGCCGGTTATATTCGCTGTTGTGAAGGCGCAAGGGAGCGTATTGTTCCTTTTGGCAGTGTTGCCCGAAATGCGCTGAAAAATTATCTGAAAAATGCCCGGCAGGGGATGGTTGCCACTGAGGACGAGGAAATTTTGTTTACAAACTGTAATGGCCAGCCGATGAGCCGTCAGGGATTCTGGAAGGTTCTTAAGCAGTATGCCAAGCGCGCCGGTATACAGACCGATATTACCCCCCATACTCTGAGACATTCCTTTGCAGCGCATTTGGTGGAAAACGGTGCAGATTTAAGGTCAGTACAGGAAATGCTGGGACATTCGGATGTTTCCACAACTCAGATTTATGCCAGATTGACTAATAATCGTATTAAGGAAGTTTATGCCAAGGCCCATCCAAGGGCGTAACCGGCTTACTGTGTTTCATTTATCATGTCTTATAGAAAAAGTGTTGTTTTGAATCAATGGGATTTAAAACAACACTTTTTGTCTATATTTTATGATGCAGGTCAAAGCAGCTTTTGGCACTTGTATGAAGCGGTTTATACCCGCTGGGCAATATCAAGGATCAGCTGTTTTGAATCTTCCCAGCCAAGGCATGGATCTGTAATAGACTGGCCGTAAACATGGCAGCTGCCACCGATTTTCTGGTTGCCTTCCACGATATAGCTTTCGATCATCACACCCTTGACCAGGCTGCGAATATCCTGGGAATGATTACGATTGTGAAGCACTTCTTTGACAATGCGGATTTGTTCCTTAAATTTTTTTCCTGAGTTGGAGTGGTTGGCATCAATAATACAGGCCGGATTGGCTAAGCCTAACTGCTGGTACATATCAAACAGGCGGATCAGATCTTCATAGTGATAATTGGAGATCGACTGCCCATGTTTGTTTACCGCCCCGCGTAAAATGGTGTGGGCATAGGGATTGCCGGTTGTTGTTACATCCCAGCCGCGGAAAAGAAAATTATGACTGTGCTGCTATAAAAATTAAATAAATCATCGAAACTATTTAAAGCCTCATTTTTATAAT
>CAJKGK010000033.1 GCA_905199445.1 uncultured Lachnospiraceae bacterium
AGCACATTTCATACTGTATAGTAATGGCCAGGAAGTCAAAGTTTTTAAGCGGATCCTGAGTTTCCAAGGCAAACAAAGGAATATTTTCATCCCTCATGATTCTGTCCAAATCTGTCCACGGTGAATAAACCCGTTCACAGTAGGTATCTGATCTCTGATTAAGCATATCATAGATAATCTGAATGCCAAGATAAGACATACCGATTTCATAGACGTCCGGAAAACACATGGCGAACCTAACATCCACTTTTTCCGGGTCTTTCATGACACTATTGACCTCGTTCCCGATATACCGGGCGGGTTTCTCGATTTTTAGTAATATTTCATCACTTAATGCAAGTTTTCTCATATATATCCTTTCTGTTTTTGTATATATTTCACAAATTCTTTCGAACCTGTTTTTGACTTTTCAGAGTGAAAAATCGATATTTTTCAAATTGTTTTTCACTTATAAATTTTGCTGAGATTGAGATCAACCAATCTACACTATTATATACATTTTAGTGAAGAACTTCAAGTAAATATCTTTCGTCAAGTAGAATCAATTGTGTATTTTTATACTGTGATAAAATGATAAACTAAAAGTTCTCCATTCCCCTTTTTCTGCAAATAAATAAAAAACGGTCCGGCAATTTCGCCGGACCGCATTATTTTTGATATAAAACCAATCCTTTTTATAACCCCATCGTTTTCAGCACCAATAATTGCTGTCTGTCATTCTTCGTCTATCGTTGACACGCCAATCGTTACTTCCTCCAAAACATCCAACAGCACCTTCACCGTATCTAGCGAAGTTAACATCGTAATGTTATTCTGAGTTGCTGCACGCCGAATAGCTACGCCATCTTCATAATGAACACCGGAAAGGATTGCACGGGTATTGATTACATAACTGACATATCCGGCACGTATTGCATCCAGTATCTCACTGCTGCCCTCCGATGGTTTTCTGAGCACACGGGTACGGATTCCATGTTGTTTTAAATATTCTGCTGTAAGAGAAGTTGCTTCTATATTAAATCCCATATCATAGAAACGCTTCACTAACGGAAATGCCTCTTCCTTATCCTCGTCTGCAAGCGTCACAATGACTGTTCCATAATTTTGTACGCGAATACCGGAAGCAAGCATCGCTTTATACATTGCCCTGTGAAGTTTTTGATCATATCCGATAGCTTCTCCCGTAGATTTCATCTCCGGTGACAAATACGCATCCATGCCATTTAATTTTGAAAAAGAAAACGCAGGTACTTTCACATACCACCGCTTCTTTTCTTCAGGATAATTTACAGAAATTCCCTGCGCCTTCAGACTCGTTCCAAGGATGACCTTCGTTGCGATATCGGCTAAAGGATATTTTGTTGCTTTTGATAAAAATGGTACAGTTCTTGAAGAACGGGGATTGACTTCAATAATATATACATGATCCTTTTTATCCACAATAAACTGGATATTGAATAATCCCACAATCCCTATACCGATTCCCAGTTTTTTTGCATAGTCCAGAATCGTTTCCTTTACCTTATCTGAAATGCTAAACGTGGGATATACGCTAATGGAATCACCAGAATGAACACCTGTCCTTTCTACCAGTTCCATAATTCCCGGAACGAATACATCCGTACCGTCACAAATAGCATCAATTTCAACCTCTTTCCCGCGGATATATTTGTCTACCAATACCGGCTTATCCTCAGCAATTTCCACTGCCGTTTTCAAATAGTTCCGCAGATGTTCTTCTTTTGCCACAATCTGCATGGCTCTTCCGCCAAGTACGAAACTGGGACGTACCAATACCGGATAACCGATTTCTTTTGCCGCCTTTACGCCATCTTCTATATGCGTTACAGCCTGTCCTTTTGGCTGTGGGATATCAAGTTCTGATAACAGCTTTTCAAAAGCATCTCTGTTTTCTGCCCTTTCGATTGCTGCACAGTCTGTACCGATTAGCTTTTCCCCGCGTTCTCTTAACGGATTTGCCAGATTAATCGCCGTCTGGCCGCCAAGCGATGCGATAATCCCATCCGGCTTTTCCATCGCAATCACATTCATGACATCTTCGATGCAAAGAGGCTCGAAATACAGCTTGTCTGATGTGGTATAATCTGTGGATACGGTTTCCGGATTATTATTGATAATGATTGCCTCATATCCTGCCTCTTTAATAGTCTTTACTGCATGTACCGTGGAATAATCAAACTCCACCCCCTGACCGATACGGATCGGACCGGAACCCAATACAATAATTTTTTTCCTTTCCTCTACTATAGATTCATTTTCCGCTTCATAAGTCGAATAAAAATATGGAACATAGCTTTCAAATTCTGATGCACAGGTATCAATCATTTTATAGACTGGAAATATATCGTATGTTTTTCGCAGTTCATACACTTTTATCTCCGTCATATTCCAGAGTCTGGCAATCGCTTTATCGGAGAATCCAACTTTCTTTGCCTGATACAGCAGATCCCTGCTGCCAGCACACTGTTCCAGCGCTTTCTCCATATCAACAATCTTTTCGATCTTGTCAAGAAAAAAACGATCAATATGTGTCTGATCCCTGATATCGGAAACCGATTCACCCATTCTCAGCAATTGGGCAATGGCAAAAATACGGTCATCTGTGCCGATTTTAATATATTCCATCAAAGACCCTTTATCTTGCTTTTCAAATTTTTCCATATACAAATGATTTACGCCTGTTTCCAGAGAACGAACTGCTTTTAGCAGACTCTCCTCAAAGGTTCTGCCGACACTCATAACTTCTCCGGTTGCTTTCATCTGTGTCCCCAGCTTCTGATTTGCATCTGTAAATTTATCAAACGGAAAACGCGGCATTTTTGTTACCACATAATCCAGTGCCGGTTCAAAGGCTGCCGGCGTATTTACCAGCATAATCTCATCCAGAGTCATTCCCACACTGATTTTTGCGGATACCCTTGCAATCGGATATCCGCTTGCCTTTGATGCCAAAGCAGAAGAACGGGAGACTCTTGGATTTACTTCAATCAGGTAATACTGAAAAGAATTGGGATCAAGTGCAAACTGTACATTGCAGCCGCCTTCCACCTTCAAAGCACGGATAATTTTCAAGGCACTGTCACGCAGCATTTGATATTCCTTATTGGACAGTGTCTGTGACGGACATACAACAATAGAATCTCCCGTGTGTATGCCTACCGGGTCTAAATTTTCCATGTTACAGACCGTGATGGCTGTATCATTGGCATCACGGATCACTTCATATTCAATTTCTTTAAAACCTTTAATACTTTTTTCTATTAAAACCTGATGAACCGGTGATAAAGCAAGGGCATTTTTAATTAATTCCATAAACTCCTGCGCATCATCTGCAAAACCGCCACCGGTTCCGCCAAGAGTAAATGCCGGACGAAGGACTACCGGATAACCGATATTCTCAGCAGCCTTTATCGCTTCCTCGGCTGTATTGGCAATGGCAGAAGGAAGCACCGGTTCTCCCAGACTTTCACATAGCTCTTTAAAACGTTCTCTGTCCTCTGCTCTTTCAATACTCTCACTGCTGGTTCCCAAAAGAGTCACATGGCACTCTTGTAAAATTCCTTTTTTTTCAAGCTGCATTGCCAGATTAAGTCCCGTCTGACCGCCAATTCCCGGAACAATGGCGTCCGGACGTTCATGACGGATAATCTTTGCCACATATTCCAACGTCAGCGGCTCCATATACACCTTATCTGCAATAGTTGTATCTGTCATAATCGTTGCCGGATTAGAGTTGCAAAGAACCACCTCATAGCCTTCTTCTTTCAGTGCAAGACAGGCCTGTGTACCTGCATAGTCAAATTCTGCTGCCTGACCAATCACAATCGGACCGGAACCAATGACAAGTATTTTTTTTAAATCAGTTCTTTTCGCCATCTTTTGTTCCCTCCATCATTTCTATAAACTGTTCAAACAGATAATCACTGTCCTGCGGTCCCGGTGCACTTTCCGGATGATACTGCACGCTAAACACCTTGTCCGCCTCACAGGCTACACCTTCTACAGTCTGATCCAGCAGGTTCAGGTGCGTTACTTTCAATCGGGTATTTGCAAGGCTTTCCCTGTCCACTGCATAAGAATGGTTCTGGGAAGTAATTTCTATCTTTCCTGTCAAAAGATTTTTTACAGGATGATTGCCTCCCCTGTGTCCAAATTTTAACTTATAGGTTCTAGCCCCATATGCAAGAGAAATGATCTGGTGGCCAAGGCAGATACCAAAGATCGGATATTTCCCGCGTAAACCTTTGACCAATTCTATAACCGGCTGCACATCTGTGGGATTTCCCGGACCATTAGACAAAAAGATTCCATCCGGCCTCATTTTTTCTATCGCTTCCATGGATGTATTCCAAGGAAATACTGTCACATTGCAGCCCCGTTTGTTCAAACGCCTTATAATATTCTGCTTTATTCCACAGTCAATCGCAGCCACATGATATTTCCCATTTGGAACCATATATTGCTGAATCGCTTTTCTGCTCACAAAAGCCACTGCATCCTTTGGAATGTCATAGGAACCTAATTTGCAAAGGCCGTCCTGAAGGGATGTATCAACACTTGTAATCAATACTTTTCGGCTTCCCAAATCACGTATAGAACGTACCAGCTTTCTTGTATCAATTCCATAAATTCCTGAAATCTGGTATTTCTCCATGATTTCGGATAATGTATATTTACTGCGGAAGTTCGACGGCTGATCGTTATAATCCCTTACAACTAATCCTCCAATCGTTGGTGTTTCTGTTTCAAAATCTTCTTCTGCAATCCCATAGTTGCCAATCAGCGGATATGCCATTACAACTGTCTGATAAGTGTACGATGGGTCAGAAATAATTTCCTGATATCCTACCAGTGCGGTATTAAATACAATCTCCGTGATTTTCTCATTGCCGGAGCCAAAACCATATCCATAATACGTACTGCCATCTTCCAGAATCAGTTTTCTGTCAAATTTTTTCATCATCTGTCACCTCTTTATCTAATCCCGTTCAGACAGCTTCCGTTCAAAACGGTCTTTACGGAGATCTGTCGGAATTTTTGTTGGATATTCTCCATGAAAGCAGGCCGCGCAATAATCCTTACTGTCAATTAGTTTACTCAGTTTATCTACATCCAAATATCCCAAGGAATCCACTCCGATAATCTCTGCAATCTCTTTCATATTATGATGACAGGCAATCAAATTTTCTTCTGAATCAATGTCCGTACCATAGTAGCAGGGATGTAAAAATGGAGGCGCCGAAATTCTCATATGTATCTCTTTCGCTCCTGCGTCACGCAAAAGCTTCACAATACGCTTGCTGGTTGTACCTCTTACAATCGAATCATCAATGAGAATAACCCGCTTTCCATCTATTACATTTTTCACAGGAGAAAGTTTTATCTTAACTTTATCCAAACGTTCATTTTGTCCTGGAGAAATAAATGTTCTTCCAATATATTTATTTTTAATTAGACCAATTCCATAAGGAATATGGGATTTATTCGCATACCCCAGGGCTGCGTCCAGTCCGCTGTCCGGAACCCCTATTACAATATCCGCATCCACCGGATAACTTTCTGCCAGCAGCGCTCCCGCTCTCATTCGTGATGCATGGACAGACACACCGTCTATGATCGAATCCGGTCTTGCAAAATAGATATATTCAAAAATACAGGTTCTCTTTTTCTGCTTTTTGCAGTGTTCTTTCCGTGATTTCACGCCATTCTGACTAAAAACCAGGATTTCACCTGGAAGCAAATCTCTGATAAATTCTGCTCCAACTGCGGATAATGCACAGCTTTCGGATGCCACTACATAGGTACCATCCGGCATCCGCCCATAACAAAGCGGTCTAAATCCATAAGGGTCTCTTGCAGCAATCATCTTTGCAGATGACATTAAAACCATTGAATAGGCCCCCTCCAGTAAATTCATGGCATTGCTTACCGCTTCTTCTATGCTCGGTGTCATTAGTCTTTCTCTTGTAATCACATAAGCAATGGTTTCTGTATCACTGGTGGTATGAAAAATGGCGCCTGTTAATTCCAACTTATCACGCAGTGCCAGTGCATTACTCAAATTTCCGTTATGTGCCAGTGCCATCTTTCCCTTCTGGTGATTAACTTCAATCGGCTGACAGTTATTTCGTGTTGTCCCTCCGGTTGTTCCATATCTGACATGCCCCACTGCCATAGTCCCCTCCGGTAAATGAGATAATGTATCTTTAGAAAACACTTCGCTTACAAGCCCCAAATCTTTATAGGAAGAAAATACACCATCATCATTTACAACGATTCCGCAGCTTTCCTGCCCTCTATGCTGCAGGGCATACAATCCATAATAGACAATCCCTGCAACATTTTCTTTTTTTGTACGCATCACTCCGAATACGCCACACTCTTCATGAATAGCCATAATCTTATTTCCTCCTACGCATCATTTTTGCGTTTTTAATGCAGCCGAAATAAATCCTTTAAACAATGGATGCGCCTGATTGGGACGGCTCTTAAACTCTGGATGGAACTGTACGCCGACAAAAAATGAATGTTGTTCCAATTCTATGGCTTCTACAAACCGGTCATCCGGAGAAGTCCCGCTGATTACAAGACCTGCATTTGTCAATTGTTCACGATATTGATTATTAAACTCATAACGATGGCGATGGCGCTCATGGATCAGCCTGTTACCATAGCATGCTTCCATTTTCGTTCCGGCTTTGATACTGCATGGGTAGCTTCCAAGACGAAGTGTACCACCTTTATCAATATCTTCACTTTGTCCCGGCATAAAGTCAATAACCTTATGTGTACACTGTTCATCAAATTCTCCTGAATGAGCATCCTTAAGCCCCAGAACATTCCTTGCAAATTCTATGACAGCGATTTGCATCCCCAGACAGATACCAAAATAAGGAATCTGGTTTTCGCGGGCATATTTTGCTGACTGAATCATGCCTTCAATACCACGGCTTCCAAAACCGCCCGGAATAATAATGCCATCCAAATTTTTCAATATACCCTTTACATTTTCCTGTGTAATATTTTCTGAATCAATCCAGTGAATTTTTACAAATGTATTTTGTTCATAACCTGCATGGTTCATTGCTTCTGCCACAGACAGGTATGCATCATGAAGCTTTACATACTTGCCAACCAGACCAATGTGGACCTCCCTGGAACGGTTTCGGATCCGTTCCACCATCTGTTCCCAATCTGCCAGCATTGGTTTCGGTGCATCAATATGAAGTTCCCTGCATACCACATCTGAAAATCCAGATTTCTCCAACATCAGAGGTGCTTCGTAAAGGTTCGGCAACGTCCTGTTTTCAATAACACAATCAGGCTTTACATTACAGAAAAGAGAAATTTTCTGGAAGATAGATTCTTCCAACGGTTTATCAGAACGCAGCACAATAATATTCGGGTTAATCCCCATTCCTCGAAGTTCCTTGACAGAATGCTGCGTTGGTTTTGACTTATGTTCTTCTGATCCACGCAAATAGGGGACTAATGTTACATGGATAAATAAACTATTCTCCCCGCCAACTTCCAGTGAAATCTGACGCACTGCCTCCAAAAATGGCTGGGATTCAATATCGCCAATGGTTCCTCCAATCTCTGTGATTACCACATCTGCATCTGTCTTTTTCCCTACACGGTACACAAATTCCTTAATCTCATTTGTAATATGGGGAATGACCTGAACCGTAGAACCAAGGTATTCACCGCGTCGTTCCTTGTTTAATACATTCCAATAAACCTTTCCTGTAGTTAGATTGGAATATTGATTGAGATCCTCATCAATAAATCGCTCATAATGCCCCAGATCCAAATCTGTTTCTGCTCCGTCTTCAGTCACATATACCTCACCGTGCTGATACGGACTCATGGTTCCCGGGTCTACATTAATATAGGGGTCCAGTTTCTGTGCTGCCACTTTCAGACCTCTTGCTTTTAAAAGTCTTCCAAGTGAAGCTGCTGTAATCCCTTTCCCCAGACCGGATACCACACCGCCGGTCACAAAAATATATTTGGTCATTATTTTCCACTTCCTTGCTTGAACTTCAATGCTTCTTTTTCTGCATTTTTTTTGCATAAAAAAGGCAAAAGCGCCTTTAAGTCTCTTTTAAACTTAAAGACGCCTTTGCCTTCATGCACGATATTTTACCTCTTATAATTTCTCTTGTCAATCTATTTTATTGAAAAAATCTTTACGCTTACCGTTCTATTTCATCAGATCAAATAGCGTAATGTTATCAAAATAATGATTTACCATATGGTGAAACGCTTTCCACATCGGCAATGTTTTACATATATTTGCACGCTTACAGGTCTTTGCATTACATTCCAGACAGGCCACCGGAGACAGCTGTCCTTCTGTAAGTCTTAAAATATCTCCAATCCGATAATCTTTGGGGTCCTTTGTCAGACGGTATCCACCCCCTTTTCCCTGGACGCCTTCCACATAATGATTCTTAGAAAGTACCGGCATAATTCTTTCAATATATTTTAAGGACAGTTCCTGTCGTTGTGCAACTGTCTTCATTGCTATATAACCTTCATTCTGATTTTCTGCAAGATCAAGCAATATGCGCAAAGCATATCTTCCTCTTGTTGAAATCATCATTTCTTTATTCCTTCTTTCTTTCGCATTTCGCAAAGAGGCATTTTCATTCTCGCCGTAAGCATCGCATCACTGTCCGAAAAAATTATTCGTTCAAATCTCTTTTATTTTATCACATCAAATCCATGCTGTAAATCGTTGATAATATCTTCTATATGTTCTGTTCCAATAGAAAGCCGGATTGTATTTGGCTTAATTTCCTGCTCAGTCAATTCTTCCGGCGAAAGCTGACTGTGGGTTGTTGTTGCCGGATGAATCACAAGACTTTTCACATCAGCCACGTTCGCAAGCAGTGAAAATATCTGCAAGTTATCAATAAACCTGTAAGCAGCCTCCATACCCCCTTTAATATCGAATGTAAAAATGGACGCTCCACCATTAGGGAAATACCTTTGATAAAGCAGATGGTCCGGATGGGATGGAAGGGATGGATGGTTCACCCTTTCAACTTGTGGATGACTGTTTAAAAATTCTACCACGTTCTTCGTATTTTCTGCATGACGTTCCATGCGCAGCGACAGCGTTTCAATGCCCTGTAATAATAAAAATGCCGCAAAAGGCGAGATGGTTGCGCCTGTATCACGAAGCAAAATTGCACGGATATAAGTAACAAAGGCTGCTGCTCCCGCGGCTTTTACAAAAGAAACGCCATGATAACTTGGATTTGGTTCGGCAATGGCGGAATACTTCCCTGAAGCAGCCCAGTTAAATTTGCCTGAATCTACAATGATTCCGCCAAGAGTCGTTCCATGCCCTCCGAGAAATTTTGTAGCAGAATGTACCACAATATCAGCCCCATGTTCAATGGGACGAATAAAATATGGTGTACCAAAGGTATTATCTACGACAAGCGGTAAGCCATGTCTATGGGCCAGCGCAGCCAATGCATCAATATCCGGAATATCACTGTTTGGATTGCCAAGAGTTTCTATGTAAATCGCTCTTGTATTTTCCTCAATCGCTGCTTCCACTTCATCAAGGTCATGTATATTAACAAAGGACGCTGTAATGCCGAAACCAGGAAGTGTATGTGCCAGCAGATTATAACTGCCGCCATAAATCGTTTTCTGCGCAACAATGTGTCCGCCATTTTGTCCCAGAGCCTGTAAAGTATATGTAATTGCTGCTGCTCCCGAAGCAAGAGCCAAAGCAGCAGTGCCGCCTTCTAAGGCAGCAACACGCTTTTCCAGAACATCCTGTGTAGAGTTCGTTAAGCGTCCATAAATATTTCCGGCATCTGTAAGTCCAAAGCGGGCTGCCGCATGGGCACAATTGTGAAAAACATAAGAAGTAGTTGCATAAATTGGTACTGCACGTGCATCTGTAACAGGATCCGGCGTCTCCTGTCCCACATGAAGCTGAAGTGTCTCAAATCTGTATTTTGACATAATATGTTTCCTTTCGTTTATTAATTTCGATGATTTCTGTCCATAATTACTGCGGATTGTCACATTCGTCCAAAACGAAAGTTTTCGCGTACAAGCTTTTCAAAATAAAATCCCATAACAAGCTCCCTATTACCTACTTTGTAGGTAGGTTTAATTTTTGTCCATTATATCCATTATTTACCTACTATGTCAATAGGTATTTCTGAAATTTTTAAAAATTTATTCAAACGCTTTTTATGAATGTCCTGTTGATAAAACTGTATTATTTTACACCGAACAGCAGATCGCCATAGGTTGGAAATGGCCAATATTTCTTTGCTGTCATTGTTTCTGCCTCATCACAGGCGACCCGAAGCGCCCCCATTTTGCTTAAGACAACATCGCGGATCATATAAGCCTCTGCTTCAATATCACTGGCTTCCTGTACTTTCATTACAGCATCTTCCAGCGCATCGGCTTTAACTGCGATCTGGTCTTCCAGCCTTGCCAGTTTCTTTAATAAACCAGTTTCATAGTTACAGGAAATCGATGCATCTACAGCTTTCTTCGCTACAGCCGTATTGGCAAGTTCAAGGGTATAAGCACTTACTGCCGGGGCAATTTCCGTATTGGCCATATCAATCATCGTATTTGCCTCAATCAGCACCGTTTTGCAATAGTTATCCAGCATAATTTCACATCTGGATTTTAGTTCTGCCTCTGAAAATACCTTATGAGAAGTCAGCATCTGCACATTCTTTTTATCTAAAAGATGCGGCATACAATCCGGTGTTGTACGGTAGTTGAGAAGCCCTCTCTTTTCTGTTGCTTCCTTGATCCATGTATCATCATAGCCGTTCCCATTAAAAATAATAGACTTATGGTCTTTGATGGTTTTTCGAATCATTTGATGCAGTGCGTCTTCAAAGTTTTCTGCCTTTTCCAGTCTGTCTGCATAGATTTTCAGACTTTCTGCCACCGCACTGTTCAGCATAATATTTGCACATGCAATACTGTTGGATGAACCCAACATACGAAACTCGAATTTATTTCCGGTAAATGCAAATGGGGAAGTACGGTTGCGGTCTGTCGTATCACGGTTAAATTTCGGAAGTACATCTACGCCAAGCTTCATCTGAGTCTTCTCAGTGCCTGCATATGGCGCATCTGTTTCAATGGCTTCCAGTACCGCATTTAATTCATCACCAAGAAAAATCGATACCACTGCCGGCGGTGCCTCATTCGCACCAAGTCTGTGATCATTTCCTGCTGTTGCAACAGAAAGACGGAGCAGATCCTGGTAATCATCTACTGCTTTGATCACTGCACACAGGAATAGTAAAAACTGTGCATTTTCATACGGCGTCTCACCTGGTGATAACAGATTTACTCCCTTATCTGTCACAAGCGACCAGTTATTATGTTTTCCACTGCCGTTTACACCGGCAAATGGCTTTTCATGCAGCAGGCATACCAGTCCATTTCTTGCAGCTACCTTCTGCATGATTTCCATAGTCAACTGATTATGGTCTGTCGCAATATTTGTTGTTGTATAAATAGGGGCCAATTCATGCTGTGCCGGTGCTACTTCATTATGTTCTGTCTTCGCCAGAATCCCCAGCTTCCAAAGTTCCTCATTCAGTTCTTCCATATAGGCAGTAACCCTTGGCTTAATTACACCAAAATAATGGTCATCCATTTCCTGACCCTTTGGCGGTTTCGCACCAAAAAGCGTACGTCCTGTAAATCGCAGGTCTTCTCTCTGCTCATACATTTCCTCTGTAATGAGGAAATATTCCTGTTCCGCACCGACAGCGGTACGGACGCATTTCACATCATTATTTCCAAACAGATGAAGAATCCGAAGCGCCTGCCTATTCAATGCCTCCATTGAACGAAGCAACGGTGTTTTCTTATCCAGGGCCTCTCCGCCATAGGAACAAAACGCGGTAGGAATACACAAGGTTTTCCCTTTGATAAATGCGTAAGAGGTGGGATCCCATGCGGTATATCCCCTTGCCTCAAAAGTCGCCCGAAGCCCACCAGACGGAAAAGAAGATGCATCCGGTTCTCCTTTGATCAGCTCTTTTCCGGAAAATTCCATAATCACGCCCCCGTCCGGGGATGGCGAAATAAAACTATCATGCTTTTCCGCTGTTACACCGGTAAGCGGCTGAAACCAATGTGTATAGTGAGTCGCTCCATTGGCAACCGCCCAGTCTTTCATGGCTGATGCAACTGCATTCGCCACACTAATATCAAGCTCTGCGCCTTTATCAATGGTTTTTCTCAAAGAGTCATAAACCTTTGCTGATAAGTTTGCTTTCATCACTCTGTCATCAAAAACTTTGCATCCAAAAAAATCTGAAACATTCTTCATAATGCCACTCCTTCCAATTTGAAAAGGCAAGGGTCTCTTTCATCATACGATTTTCTGTATACGAAAGACGCCCTTGCCTTTTATCATAAATTACATTCATTGATTAAAATTAAATTAAAAAAGTAAAAGACGCCTCTGAGAACTATATCTCAAAGACGCCCTTGCCTTTACGTGTTGGATGATACACCAGGATATATCATTTGTCAATCTTTTTTATTTAAATTTTTTGAATTCATCTGCTCGTTGAATAGTGATAATTTTCCCTTGACAAAAACTATCACTCGCTGTATATATATTAAATATGAGCAAAGGCGTTCATTTTCAGAGCAGAAATTTTCTGTCTTTAAAATGAGCGCCTTTGCTCTTTTTGATTTATTCTGAAAGGAAGGTAAAAAATTAATGAAGATTGAAGGTCAGATTAGGATTCCTTCCGGCTGTGCGATCTCAGCAGTGATTTCCAAAGACGGAAATCAGATGTCCGGTGAAATGATCACAAATTCCATGAAACCCATGCATGACCGTTCCAATGGATTAGGAGGGGGCTTTGCCGGTTATGGCATTTACCCTGAATATAAAGAGTTTTATGCATTACATATGTTCTTTGATACGCGTGACACAAGAAAAAAATGTGAAGCTTTCTTAACAGAGCGCTTTGAAATCATCCAGTCCGAAATTATTCCGACACGCAAGATTCCCGCGATTACAAATGCACCTATTATATGGAGATATTTTGTTGCCCCGTTAAAATCCATGCTGATATCTTTACAGCTGGATGAAAAAGAATTTGTTGTCAGAACCGTTATGAAGATTAATGCGGAAATGTCCGGTGCTTATGTTTTCTCTAGCGGGAAAAACATGGGAACATTCAAAGCCGTTGGTTTTCCGGAAGACGTTGGTATTTTTTATAAACTGGACGAATATAAAGGATATTCTTGGACCGCTCACGGACGATATCCGACGAATACGCCCGGCTGGTGGGGCGGCGCACATCCATTTACACTGCTTGACTATACGATTGTACACAATGGAGAAATATCTTCTTACGATGGGAATCGCCGGTTTATCGAAATGTTTGGCTACAAATGTACACTCCAGACCGATACCGAAGTCATTACCTATATCATGGATTATCTGCTCCGTATACAGGGGCTTACCCTTGATGAAGCTGCAAGCGTCATTGCTGCCCCATTCTGGAGTACCATTGCAGCAAAAACAGATTTGGAAGATCAGAAAAAACACACCTATCTCAGGACCATGTTTCCGAGTCTACTTGTGACCGGTCCTTTTTCTATTGTTTTAGGGTTTAATGGCGGACTGATGGCACTGAATGACCGGTTAAAACTGCGTTCTATGGTTGTCGGTGAAAAAAACGACAAGGTATTCATCGCCAGCGAAGAGGCGGCTATACGGACCATGGAACCTGATGTAGAACAAATATGGTCGCCTGCAGGGGGTGAACCAGTCATTGTAAAAGTAAAGGAAGGTGCATTTTAATGAGTATAGAATTTATATATCCGGAATTTGAAGTAATCAGAAATGAAAACAGATGTATTGTCTGTCGGATATGTGAACAACAATGTGCCAATGAAGTCCACAGCTATAACGAAGAACATCAGATGATGAATCATGATGAATCAAAATGTGTCAACTGCCAGCGATGTGTTTCTTTTTGCCCGACCAGAGCATTAAAAATCATAAAAACGGACTGTTCACTGCGTAATAATGCCAATTGGTCAGATGATACGATAAAAGAAATTTATAAGCAGGCAAACAGTGGCGGTGTCCTTTTATCTTCTATGGGTAATCCCAAACCGCTGCCTGTGTACTGGGACAAAATCCTGATAAATGCCTCACAGGTAACCAACCCTTCTATTGACCCTCTGCGTGAACCGATGGAAACAAGAGTTTACCTTGGAAAGAAACCACAAAAAGTAAAACGTGCAGCAGATGGAACATTAGACTGTGAGCTGCCGCCACAGCTGGAGCTTTCTATACCTGTCATGTTCTCCGCCATGAGTTATGGTTCTATCAGCTATAATGCTCATAAATCTTTAGCACTGGCTGCAGCAGAACTTGGTATCTTTTATAATACCGGTGAAGGTGGGTTGCATGAAGATTTTTACTGCTATGGAAAAAATACCATCGTACAGGTGGCTTCCGGACGTTTCGGGGTTCATGAGGATTATCTGGAAGCAGGTGCTGCAATTGAAATTAAAATGGGTCAGGGTGCAAAACCGGGCATTGGCGGGCATCTTCCCGGTACAAAGATTGTCGGTGATGTATCACGCACTCGCATGATTCCGGAGGGCTCTGATGCAATATCTCCGGCGCCTCACCATGACATTTATTCCATCGAGGATTTACGTCAGCTCGTTTTCTCACTGAAAGAAGCAACTGAGTATAAAAAGCCTGTTATCGTTAAAGTTGCTGCTGTTCACAATATCGCCGCCATTGCAAGCGGAATTGCCCGCAGCGGAGCAGACATCATTGCAATTGATGGCTTCCGTGGCGGCACCGGAGCCGCACCTACCAGAAGCAGGGACAATGTTGGTATTCCCATCGAACTGGCACTTGCCTCCGTTGACCAGAGACTTCGTGATGAAGGTATCCGTAACAATGTATCACTGGTAGTGGGCGGAAGTATCCGAAATGCTGCTGATGTGGTAAAAGCCATTGCACTTGGTGCGGATGCCTGTTATGTGGCTACAGCTGCCCTGCTGGCTCTTGGCTGCCACCTCTGCCGCACTTGCCAGAGCGGTAAATGCAGCTGGGGAATCGCAACGCAGCGCCCAGAACTGGTAAAAAGGCTGAATCCTGAAGCAGGAAGCCAACGCCTGATTCATCTTATGACTGCATGGAAACACGAGATTAAAGAATTGATCGGTGGCATGGGCATCAATTCCATCGAAGCCTTACGCGGAAATCGTCTTATGTTACGTGGCATTGGATTAACAGAAAAAGAACTTGATATACTCGGTATCCTTCATGCCGGAGAATAATCGTGAAAAAATGCGGATTCTACAGCATATTCCGCAGAAAAACATAAACATTTTTGAGGAGGTATGATATAATTATGAAAATCATTAATGCTGCAAATTTAGATTATAGAGCGCTAAATGAAACACTGCGTAAAACAGGCGATGACTGTACGATTGAAGGCTGCTGCGGTCAGAGATTTATCGCTGCCGGTATGTCTGACAGGAATCTTACAATCAATGGGATTCCAGGTAATGCGCTGGGTGCATATTTAAACAATGCCAATATTACCGTAAACAACAATGCTCAGGATGCTGTAGGTGATACCATGAATGAAGGAAAGATTCTAATTCATGGCAATATTGGAGATGCGGCCGGTTATGCCATGCGCGGCGGCAAAATTTATATCAAAGGCAGCGCAGGATATCGTGCCGGAATTCATATGAAAGCTTACAAAGAAAAGATTCCTGTCATGATCATCGGCGAAACTGCCGGAAGCTTTCTCGGAGAATATCAGGCGGGCGGCATCATTGTTGTCCTTGGCCTTCACACCGCAGGGAAAAGTGTTGTAGGTAATTTTCCATGTACCGGAATGCATGGTGGTAAAATGTTTCTGCGCAGCGACTGTAAGGATATCCGCTTTCCAAAGCAGGTCACTGCAAGACGTGCAGCTCCGGAGGATTTAGAGACGGTTTTGGAATATCTGTCTGAGTACTGTGCAGATTTCGGATATTCTGTGGACGAGCTTTTATCTGCGCCTTTTACAGTCATTACACCGGACAGTAAAAATCCATATCAACAAATGTATGTGGCAAATTAAAAGTAGAAAGTAGGTAAAATTATGAAATATTCAAAAAAAGAGGTACTGCAGTATGTACAGGAAGAAGATGTAAAATTCATACGCCTCGCTTTTTGTGATGTGTTTGGCAGGCAAAAAAACATATCCATTATGCCCGAGGAGCTTGCGCGCGCTTTTGAATATGGCATTGCCATTGATGCATCTGCGATCGCAGGCTTTGGCGATGAAAACCATTCGGATCTGTTTCTCCATCCGGATGCAGACACTTTAATGCCCTTACCCTGGAGACCAGAACATGGATGTGTCGTCAGAATGTTCTGTAATATTACTTATCCAGACGGAAGAATATTTGAATGTGACACACGTTCTATCTTAAAAAAAGCAATCCAGGACGCAGAACATGCCGGATATCACTTTTTCTTTGGCGCGGAGCAAGAGTTCTATCTGTTTCAATTGGATGACAATGGCAACCCAACAAAAATTCCTTATGATAACGCTACTTATATGGATATTGCTCCAGAAGACAGAGGGGAAAATATACGCCGTGAAATATGCCTGACACTGGAACAGATGGGGATCCGACCTGAAGGCTCACATCACGAAGAAGGACCGGGACAAAATGAAATTGACTTCCGCTACTCTGATCCGTTAACGGCTGCTGACAATGCAATGACTTTCCAGACAGTTGTCAAAACCATCGCCAGACAAAACGGTATTTTTGCCGATTTTAGTCCAAAACCATTAGAAAATAAGCCCGGAAATGGTTTTCATATGAATATATCTGTCAAATCCTCTGATCATATGGATAACATGAACTACCTGATAGCCGGTATCTTGGACAAAATTTCGGATATGACTGTATTTTTAAATCCAACTGAAAATTCCTATAAGCGTTTTGGAAAAAACAAAGCCCCGCAATACATTTCGTGGTCTAGTGAGAACCGTTCCCAGCTTGTCAGGGTTCCTTCAGCAGTCGGCGAATACCGCCGCGTGGAACTTCGTTCTCCAGATCCATCCGCAAATACCTATCTGGCATTTGCCTTGATGATTTATGCAATTCTTGATGGAATTCAAAATAAAACAGAACTTCCCGCACCTGTAGATATTAATTTATATAAAGCAGATGCCGATACTCTGGCAAACCTCAAACAGCTTCCAGGCAATTTTAAATCCGCCTGCGCAGTTGCTGCAAACAGTGATTTCATAAAAAAATACATCCCAGATGCCATCTTAAGCATCTATTGCAATCAATAATTCAAACCAGCACAAAAGAAAGGAAGGGAGAGAATGAGTTTAAAAGAACATGTTTACAGTGTACTCATCGTATCTGCAACAGATAGTTTCACCTCTGCCTTTACTGACTTACTACCTGAAATACGATATTATCCTGTCCATACCGCAGCAAGTGTCAGTGCAGCCAAGCGTGTATTAACAGAAAAAGCGTTTGACTTTGTTATCATCAATGCCCCTCTGCCTGATGATATTGGTACGCGTTTTGCAATTGACATCTGCACTTCAAAGCAATCCACCGTGCTGCTTTTGGTTAAACGTGATATTCATGACAATATCCATGACAAGGTCGCTGAATATGGTGTATTTACACTGCCAAAACCGACTTCAAAGCCAATCTTAATTCATGCCCTTAGCTGGATGGAAAGTGCCCGTGAACGTTTAAGACAGTTTGAAAAGAAGTCTTTATCCATCGAAGATAAAATGGCTGAAATCCGTCTGGTCAATAAAGCAAAATGGATCTTAATCAGAGAACTCTCCATGAGTGAACCGGAAGCTCATCGTTATATAGAAAAACAGGCAATGGATTGCTGTATTGCCAAGCGGGCCATTGCCGAAAAAATCATTAAGACCTATACCTAATCTTCCCTTTACGTTACATCCTGCTATTTTCAGCAGCAAAAAAACCATGAAACATTCTAATCTTGTTCCAAAAATTTTTCCAGATCTGCCTTTGTATAGGGCAGCTCCCAAAAGGGTCGGAAACGATTTTGCAGCATTAGGTTTTTTTGAACTGCCTGGATCTGACCGCCTCCATCCCCCCGATATTTGCGGTACGCCCTTGGAGACATGCCGGTAAATTGGTGAAAAGCCCGATAAAAATTACTCAGGCTTAAAAAACCGCATTTTTCTGCAATTTCTGTCATATTCAGGCTGCTTTTTTCAATAAATCCACAAGCCGCAGAAATACGTACAGAATTAAGATAGTTATTAAAGCTCATTCCCATATGTTTCTGAAACAGCCTGTATACTGTAGGCTCACTAAAGCCAATGGCCTCAGCCACCACAGCAGCATTCAGCGGCTGATCATAGGCATTATGAATCATTTCCACACAACGGGCAAAATGGGTAAAATGTGAACCTTCCTGCTTAACAAAAGCTGCAGGACAGGTATGCCTGGACAAACAGGCAAGAATCCGGTAAAGTGCCCCATGATATTCATACCACTGCTCCTCATTTTCCAGAACACTAAGCCGAAGTGAATCCATCCCGCTATTTTCTCCCAGCTGCCGTCCATCATCATCTTCCATTAAAATACAGGCCATTTTAGCAATATCAGCCCTGGCCATCCGTATATCTTTGTGTTCTCTGCTCAATGCATATTTCCCCACCGTGGAAAGCACATATTGATATCCGTCATCCTTTTTTATATGCAAAACCGATGGATCCACTGAAAAAATCAACTGCAGACCAGGATAAGTTCCGTCATAAATTTCATGACTCAGACCTCTGTCGATGGTTACTAAATCACCGGCATTTAAATGAACACTGCTTCCCTGTATATTAATCGAACAGCTGCCATAAAGACAGCATATAATTTCCAGGCTGTCATGCCAGTGCATCCGGTTAAACTGAAGGTCTCCGGCAATCACACTGGCTTTAAGCCCTGCGTGAAAAGCCGTATGATTCATTATTTCATAATAACCAAAATTACGCATACACCCTCCTGTATATCATCCATTATGTTTCAAGCCAAAACTCAGCCGAAATTATTAACCTAAAGCTTGTGCCTGTTGAAATTTTAACACAAATCTGTAAATTTTTCCATGAATCCGCTGATTTTCCTTAAAAATATAATCGAATAATGGAATTTTCTGCATGAATATGGTAAGAAAAAAATAAATTATTATGTTATCATAGAATTATATTAAAAAACGGAAATATACACAAAAATCCGTTTACAAGGAGGAGAAGACAATATGCAGTGTAAGCAGTTTACAACCTTTTCTGCCAACGGCCTGGCCTATCCCGTAGAAAAAGAAATTCCGGTTACGCTGGAAGCCGATGAACCCAGACATCTGGAATCCGGTGTTTTAAATATCTATCCGGATATTACCTATCAGACCATTGAAGGATTCGGCGGCGCCATGACAGAAACAAGCGCCTATCTTTTTTCAAAAATGGGCGCCGCGACAAGAAAAGCCGCTCTGGAAGAATATTTTGGCGAACACGGCAATCACGTTCGTTTCATAAGAGTCCCCATTGACAGCTGTGATTATTCTCTGGAAGAATACAGTGCAGTTAAAGATCCTATTGCTGATCCCGAATTAAAAACCTTTTCACTGGAACGTGATCAGAAGTACATCCTGCCGGTTTTGAAAGAAGCGCTTGCCATGTCCGTGGAACCTATATCTGTACTTTTAAGCCCCTGGTCCCCGCCGGCCTGCTGGAAAACACCGCCGGCACGTCCCAAAAATGATGCATCCGTTTACGGCGGCGGCGCAGGCTTTAAAATGCCGGAAATCGATTATGATACGCCATCCCGCTGCAACGGCGGCAGTCTGAAACCGGAGTTTTATCCGTCATGGGCTAAATATCTTGTAAAATTTGTACAGGCTTACCTGAATGAAGGCATCCCTGTAACAATGATGTCCATCCAAAACGAATCCATCGCCGCAACCAACTGGGACAGCTGTGTATGGACCGCCGGGCAGCAGAAAACCTTCCTTAAAGATTTCTTGTATCCGGAATTTGAAAAAGCCGGATTAATCGGTAAAGTCGGCATCTATATCTGGGATCACAATAAAGAACGTGTTCTGGAATACGCCACAGATATTATTGATGATGTTACCGACAGCATGATCGAAGGATTAGCTTTCCACTGGTACTCCGGCGATCATTTTGAAGCCGTTGAAATGTCCGGAAGAAAATACCCAAATAAAGTTTTAATGTCCAGCGAATGCTGCGGCCTGCACCCACCTGGACAGTTGGGCTTTATGGGAATGCTTGGAAGTTCTAAAACACCGGAAACCGTTGAATACGAAGATGCAGTCGATTATGCCCATGATATGATCGGCAATCTTAATGCCGGTATGAATCGCTGGATTGACTGGAATTTATGTGTTGATAAAGACGGCGGTCCCCGTCATGTACCTTACGGTTTCACGGCACCCATGATTGCCAATGATGACGGCACTTACCGAAAGGATTTGTCCTTCTACTTTATCGGACATTTTTCCAAATACATCCTGCCGGATGCCATCCGAATCGGTCATTCAAGATGCTGCGATAAAATCGAAATGACGGCAGCTAAAAATACCGATGGTTCCATCGCCATTGTTCTTTTAAACAAACACAACGATGATGAAGAATATGCCATCCGTATTCAGGGACATATCATCCGTATTAAGACACCTGCACGAACAATCAGCACACTGGTTATTCGCCCGTAATAAAAAATTACAGAAAAAAAACAGACAGCGCCTAAAGCATCAAATCCAGGCACTGTCTGTTTTTTCTGTTTTTGCAGACTAAAAGCTTAACCTTTTATTTAAAGCCTAACCGGGCCGTTTGCTTCCACATATCGGTATGCATACGGTCCGCATTTTTCCACCTCCAGATTACAGTGAACATTCTGAGAAGGATCCGGATGATTTTCCCAAAGTCGATACAGCGTTGGCAGAAAAACCGGCCACTGACTGGCCTCGTAATCCTCATGATCCGTGGCAAAATTAGGAATAATTTTAGCATTAGGATGATCTTTAAGCATATCTATAATGAAGGCCGGCGGCATCGAAACCCGACTGTTTTGAACAGTGGCCGTCATATGGACGCACCCCTGCGCCCGATCTTCCCACATATGAATCGTTGAATCAACCAATTCCCCCACATCATTATAAACGCCCTCACAGATCACATGTTTTAAACAGGTTGTAAATGGAAAAAAAGTTTCCAGAGACAGCCGATGGATTTGAACGCCGTTTCCGCCAAACACGGGACAGCCTTTGCCTATGGTTTCTGAAATCATGTGAACCGATTGTTCCATACCGTATTCTGCAGGAGATTTCACCCAGTTAAAACGTTTATGAGACCCCGGAGCCCACAGATAATACCCCTTTTCCATGTTGGCCCAGAACCAGTCCAGCATCTTAGATGTTACCCCGGGAAGAAAATGCTGTTTTTGAGAAGCAAGCACATATCCCTTCTTTTCAGCCTCAGGATTCAATACAAGTTCAGGCAATGGCGGATTAGGCATGGCCGGTTTTTTAAAAGGCAGTATATCCACATGGATGTTATCCTTAAATGGTAGATAGGTCTGTCCTGCATTTGCAATATAATTCATTAAATATTCGTCCTTTCTGTCCGTTTTACAAGCTATTATAACACAGCCATACGCAAATACATATAGGAAAAGCCGATCCGGCATATTTCATTTTAAATTTATCCACCGTATTGTTTAATCATAGTGCATCGGAGATTAAAGGAGGAAATAACTTGTCAAACAGAAAAAACATTTACGAAAAAATTCAGCAGGAGCGCAAACATATTAATCCTTACTATGATGCCACCTATCAGGAGCTAAACTCTTTACTCAGGCACAGCGGTGCCTCTCCTTTTATATATGGGGTCAATTGTTTTACATTCGGTTATATGCAAGGTTACAAAGCCGCCTTGTCAGAACTGAAAAAAGCCGATTTAACAGCCTCTCAAAAAAGCTTCAATGATTCAACCGAAAAAAATAAATTTAATAAATAATTTTAATAAATAGAATATATGTAATAATCTTTAATTTATAGTACCGGGCTCTGATGCACTATCCCTGTCCCGGCCAATGGTTTTTATCATTTTTTCATCACGCCCCACCTGAACTTTAGTAAGGATTCATCCGAAAATCCTTATAATTTCTGACAAAAATCCGATTCCGGCATATAATATAAAAAGCATAAAAATGGAGTCCTGATAATGAATATCCCAGAGCATTTAATTCCCATAACAGGCATCATCCAAACCATACGTCAGTCTGGCAACAATTGTTGTGAAGTCGAAGCCAGCATCATAAATCCATCGGGAATCACAAATATTCGTGTCACGCCAGACACTTATGTTGCCGGCAGCATCCGTCTGCTCCCGGGCATGACCGTAACAGCCTTTTACGACGGCAATGCCCCTGTGCCCCTGATTTTTCCTCCCCGTTATACAGCAGTGATGATCGGCCGCAAAAGTCCACAAGAAACTATTTATGCCGGATATTTTGATGAAAACCTTATTGCCGCCGATCAGAAACTGGCACTCAACATTTCAGAAAGCACCCAGATTATTACAGCCAATGGACAGCGTTTTTTGTGCAGTCCCGGCAACCATATCCTGATGGTTTACTATACCGTCACAACCCGCAGCATTCCCCCTCTGACCACACCGAGAAAAATCATTGTTATGTGCTGATTTCTCACCCATGATTTTACCTGTACTTTGACAAAAAAGCCCCTGTGTGTTTTTTGAACGCATACACTTGAGCATCCAAAGACACAGGGGCCGGCTTTAGATCTGATCTAAATTTACATATTTCTAAGGGATAAAATTGATCTTTACTGTACAGATCTCGGCTTTTGTCCCCACACGCATATTGGGGCCAAAAAGCCCTGCACCGGAAGTAACAATACTGTGCATTTGGCCTTTTTGCAAATAACCATAGGGATTTTCCCAGATCAATTTCATCAGCAAATTGGCCGGAAAAAGCTGGCCGTCATGGGTATGACCGCATAAATCCACATCCACGCCGGCTTCTGCCAGCGCATCCAACGCCTTTGGTTCATGATCCAACACAATAATCGGTTTTTCACTTTCCATCGTTTCCATGAACTGCCAGGCACTTTGACGCTGTTTAATTCCCCGCCCCGGTCGTTCTTCATCTGCCCGGCCATAAAGATAAAAACTGTCATTAATAAGCACATATTCATCTCTTAACAGGGTGATTCCCGCCGACTCAAGAAAAGCATCCATCCGCGGATCACTGGTTTTCTCCTGGTCACTGGGAAAGGTAAATCCAGCAAGAATCGGTTCCTGAATATCGTGATTGCCGTAACAGGCATAAACACCATATCGGCTTTGTATACCTTTTAATATATCCCTCAGTCGATCCTCATCTTCAATAGCATCATAATTATTGTCAAACAAATCACCAGCAATAACAACTAAATCCGGATCCTGAGCATTAATTTTTTCTACCATTTGTTCCATCTGAGAACAGCCAATATTATAACCCATATGTAAATCAGCCGCCAGGACAACATTAATACTGTCAAAATTCCCCCCATCTTTATGGACCGTAATCTCATAAGGGGTCAACCGAATTATCTTTGCATTGATAATCCCCCACACACTGACAGCAGCCACTGCACCAATACAAATCAGTCCTGAAAGGACAAAAACTTTCCTGCTACGCAGTTTTTGTTGATTGATTTTTTTCCAATGTCTTAAAAAAAGCCCACTTCCTTCAGCAATCAGCAAAATTAAAACACTGTAAGCAAGAATTCCTATCCAGTAATTGCCGATCTGAGTAAACACACGCTTCATTCCGCCTTCCGGAAGCAAAAAGCCCACGCCTAAAGCCGTTACAGGAATGAAATAAGCAGCAGCAATGACCAAACGCAGCCCCTTTCTTTTAAAAATCGGATGACAGGCACTCAGCCATAAAACCAGCCGGTAAAGTATGTAAATACATAAAAGCAAATAAAGCGGCAAAAGATATAGTGCAAACAAGTTCATCACATCCTTTCATTCCAATTGATCATTATAGTTGGCGGTAATCCCGTCACCTGCATTCGGATTTTGAATCGAGTAAACCTGATCGGTTAAAAACAAACACATAAGTACAATACATACAGGTATAATCCAACGTTTTTTTACTTTTCCGATCAAATTATCCAGCACAGGTGCCAGTACATAAACAATCATAATACCGCCAATTCCAAAAAGCAGCAAACCTTCCGCACAGATTCTTCCGTTCAGATTCAAAAAATATCCGGTATAGTCCCACCAGCGATTTCCGGTAAACAACTCCAGAATAAATGATGTCAAATATTCCACAGCACCGCATAAAAAAATAATTCCCCAGAATTCTTTAACCGGATGATTTCTAAGCTTCTTCAGTACCGTCAGCATAAGTACGGCACCGCTTCCGTAGATGGGAAGCCATGGTCCATGAAGTACGCCGCGTTTAACAAACTCACCATAATTAATCATATGGAAGCTCACCTCCCACAGCCAGCCTCCAAGAGAAAAAATAAAAAACATCAAAATAAGCGACCATACCGTATAATAACGCATATAATGAAGCGACTGGGATTTTTTTGTTTTTCTTCGATCCGGAATGGTAAAAAGCCGTCCCGGATAAGCCTGACCCCACACTTCATCCTTAAGATCTGCAATGCGTCCGGCCAAAGACCGAACCTCTTCATCCGCTGCCACAGATCCGTTTTTTGAAAAACAAATGCCAAACCACTCGGATAAAAATCCTTTAACACCCTTTAATGGTTGCACAGTTTGTACCGGTTTTTCCATAATATCCACGACATCAGCATAAACCTGGTTTATGGTTTGCCGGTCTGGCGGCATATATAAATAGTGATCATTTAACAGCTCGCTTCCGGGCATCTGAGACTTTTTCGCCAAATCACGAAGCCTGACATAATATTCACAAAAAGCAGATACTCTGTAGGGATTTGAATATAAAATTTCCGAAATCCCCATTGTCAAAGCACCAAAAAAATCCCATCCAATAAAAGACAGTTCAAAAACAAAGCATTCCCATTTATGACCCCGCATCATTTTTTTAGACAGATTGATGGCATCTAATGTATCAATATCCGGATTTTCTGCCACAATATAGGGAACCATATAATATGAATAATATTTAATAAAATAGCCCACAATCGTAAACATCCAAAGCACCTTAAATATGCTGACCACAAACATCGTCCATGCGGTTTTTGTCCAGCGGCGCACTCTAAAAAGAAACAAAAATCTGTGTGCCGGCATTTTTTCGTAAATCCGACTTTCCAAAAACAAACGGCGGGAAATCACAATATACATATTTTCCAAAAAGAACCAAGCCAAAAATGGAAGAATCAAACTGCACCCCCAAAATATAGCCATGGTAATATCCGGAGACCCAACCAGACGGTTAACGGCAGAAATAACAGTCACAAATACGGACCCGCTCGTTACGGCATTCATCATCTTGGCAAAAACCCCCCGGCTGCGTCCCAGCGCAGCCGGTCCTTCTTTGGAAGCTTCAATCGCCTGCTGCTCAAGCTGCCCTGAAAGCCGGCGACCTTCTTCTTCCTCACCTTCAAGCGCCCTTTCAATCACATCCCCAAGCCCTGGAGTATCGGCATTTTGAGTCATCACCAGGCCACCCGGGCCTACTGTATATGCCTCATATTCAAAAGACGTATTCCACGGACTGCCCAGCCGCCCTAAAGAATCATAAAACTCACTGCCCAGATAAGCCGCCACCAGACAAATGGCTACAAAAACAAAGTAGTGCAGCTTAAAAACCGATCTGGCGTCCCGTTTCATTTCCTTTCTTTTCATCCTCATTCACAGCACCTCTCTCTTTACGGGTATCATCATATCGGGCCATTGACCACCCGTCAAGAGCAACCGCAAAATATTTAAGAAATATTCAAAAAATTACAAAAAATTTAAGAAGAATGATTTAGAACAGATCCATCACAACAGCCATTTTACATTCTATATTTTTATTATTACTGACCATCCTGGCAATTAAACTTCCGACACTGCTCAATCTGATCTTATTATAATCTATATGTTTTATTACAATCTATATATTTTAGTCATATATTCTCACGCTCATCCCGCAAAAATATGCAGTTGTAATTTATGTTTTATTATTACAATCTATAATTTTGAAATACCTTTAATCTTAGCAAAAAAGCCATAAAATCGGGCCCTTTTATTTTCTAAGCAATCCCGATCTTATGGCTTTTAAAATCTTATACGCCTTAAGATTACATATTTTTTATATCATGACCATTAATCTGATCAAAACGCTGAATAATCCGTGTTGCAGTTTCCAGATTCTGCACTCCAGAACTGGGATTAATGTAACCAATGACCTTCATTCCGGCACGATTGGCTGCTAATACACCATTGCCGGAATCTTCAATCACAACACAACTGCTTTCATCGCTTTTAAGCACCCGTGCTGTTTTTAAAAAAATGTCCGGCGCCGGCTTCCCGTTTTCCATATCCTCACCACTGACGATGGCATCAAAATACATTCTCAAATCCAGACGCTCCAACACCGCACCAATGAGATCATAAGATGAAGATGAGGCTACCGCTGTTTTCAATCCAGCAGCCTTAATACTTTCAAGCAGCGCTCTTACCCCGTCAATCGGTTTTAGATCATATTCATAAACAAAACGCATAATGCAGGATTCACGAAATGCCACCATTTCATCCACAGCCGCATTCATCTGATAACGCGCTTTAAAACGGGTATATCGGTCTAAATTGGTTGTTCCTGCATAGGCCGCAAGCTCATCGACCGTTAGATTCACACCAAAATGTTTCATCGTATAAATATCCGCATCATAGTGCATAGGCTGGCTATCGACCAGAACGCCATCCATGTCAAACAATACACTGGTTATCATAGCGCTCACCCGATTGTTTTAAAGTTTTTAAGAATTTCGCAAATATACGCATAAGTACGATTCGTTGAAGATATACTCAGGCGTTCTCCGGGCGTATGAATATCCTTCATATCCGGGCCAATGGAAATCATGTCTTCTCCTGGCATCTTCTGGGCAAAAAGCCCACATTCCAGCCCTGCATGAATTGCACTGATCACCGGCTTCTTTCCATACATACGCTCAAACGTATCTGATGCCAGATTTCTCAGCGCCGAATCCGGCATATAAGCCCATTCCGGATAATCCCCATGATAGGTATAAGTTCCGCCAAGCATTTCTGTCATATATTGAAGCTTGTCATTGATCAGCCATTTCAGAGATTTTACAGAGCTTCTCACCGCCCAGGTCATGGTAATCTGATCTGCATCTGTAGCCACAACGCCGAGATTTAAAGAACTTTCTACCAGTCCTGGAATATCTCCACTCATTGTCTGAACACCATAAGGGGTATTCAGCAGCATATAAATGATTTTTTCTGCAGTTTTAAAGGTCAGTGCCCCATCATTGCAGCTGCCTGTTTTTTCAAAACCAACAGTCACGCCGCCATCCACAGCACGGTATTCATTTTTAAAATCATCTGCCAGACGGGACACAATCGACTCAGCCTTTTGGCAGTCTTCCTGAGACACAACAATTTGTGCGAAACACTCCCTTGTAATTGCATTATCCTTCAGACCACCATTAATTTTAATAAGACCAAACGGCAGTGCTTTACGGAGTTCAAACAAAACCCTTCCCATAAGCTTATTGGCATTGGCCCTTCCCAGATGAATCTCTGCCCCCGAATGACCGCCCAGAAGGCCAGTCACCGAAAGCGTATATTTAATTCCCGGAAAATCCATATGATCAACATCAAACGCTGCCATGCTCTTCAGGCCACCGGCACAGCCTACTGTAATAATACCTTCTTCTTCAGAATCCACATTAATCATATATTTGGCACTAAGCATCGAACAATCCAGATACTGAGCACCATCCATTCCTGTTTCTTCCTCAGTTGTAAATAAAACTTCCAGCGCCGGATGCACAAGGGTATCATCATCCAAAATTGCCAGGCTATAAGCCACCGCAATTCCATCATCACCGCCCAGGGTGGTACCGCAGGCATGAATATAATCTCCATCCACAGCAAGCTTCAATCCCTGAGTTTTAAAGTCAAAATCCACATCCGCATTTTTCTCACATACCATATCCAAATGTCCCTGAAGAATCACTGCAGGCGCCTGCTCCATCCCTTCAGAGGCTGGTTTTTTAATAATCACATTATAAGCCTCATCCTGGAACACCTGGAATCCCCGTTCCTTAGCAAAGGCAACGCAAAAATCACTGATTGCTTTCACATTTCCTGAGCCATGAGGAATCCCACAAATTGTTTCAAAATATTCAAAAACCTTATGGGGCCCCAGCCCCTTTAAAATATCAGACATCGAACAAAAGCCTCCCTTAATTTAATTTTTAAAGCTGTGAATCGGTGCAGGAATCCGTCCGCCCCGGTTAATAAACGCATCACACGAGAATCCATTGACAGGCATAATCGGTGCATAACCTAAAAGGCCGCCAAACTCGGCAACCTCACCTACACCTTTACCCCATACAGGAATCAGGCGCACAGCGGTGGTTTTCTGATTCACCATTCCAATGGCCATTTCATCGGCAATAATCCCAGAAATCGTTGTAGCCTTAGTATCTCCGGGAATCGCAATCATATCCAGACCAACAGAGCAAACACAGGTCATGGCTTCCAGTTTTTCAAGAGACAGTGCCCCCTCATTGACAGCATCTATCATTCCCTGATCCTCAGACACAGGAATAAAGGCACCGGAAAGTCCGCCCACATAAGATGATGCCATAACACCACCCTTTTTAACCTGATCATTTAAAAGTGCCAGTGCCGCTGTCGTTCCAGGTGCGCCGGCCCGCTCAAGTCCAATTTCTTCCAAAATCTCGGCCACACTATCACCAATGGCTGGCGTAGGAGCCAGCGAAAGATCGATAATTCCAAACGGTACATTCAGTCTTTTTGACGCCTCCTGAGCAACCAGCTGCCCTACACGAGTCACCTTAAAAGCAGTCTTTTTAATGGTCTCACACAATGTACCGAAATCTTTTCCCCGGACTTCTTCCAAAGCCCGCTTTACAACCCCTGGTCCGCTGACACCCACATTGATAATCGTATCTGCTTCAGTGACACCATGAAAAGCGCCAGCCATAAAAGGATTATCATCCGGAGCATTACAAAAGACAACTAATTTAGCGCATCCACCAGAATCATTATCCCCGGTCAGACGGGCTGTTTCCAGAATTTTTTCTCCCAGAAGCTTAACGGCATCCATATTAATACCGGTTTTCGTGGAGCCTACATTGACAGAGCTGCACACGCGCTCCGTAGTGGCCAAAGTTTTTGGGATAGACTCAATCAGAAGACGGTCACTGTCTGTCATTCCCTTTGAGACAAGCGCCGAAAAGCCACCCAAAAAATTAACACCCACAGCCTTTGCAGCCTGATCAAGGGTTTGACCAATTTTTATAAAATCATCTGCACTTTTACAGCAGGAACCACCCACAAGAGCAATAGGTGTCACGGAAATGCGCTTATTCACAATAGGCACCCCGTATTCCAGCGCAATATCATCACCGGTTTTAACAAGATCCTTTGCCAGTGTTGTAATCTTTTTATATATACGTTCACATACCCTGTCCACATCACTGTCACAGCAATCCAAAAGACTGATCCCCATGGTGATGGTTCTGACATCCAGGTTGGACTCTTCAATCATCTTATTCGTTTCCTGAACTTCAAATAAATTAATCATATGGCTTCCTCTCCTGCTGTTAGATTCTGTGCATTGTATTAAAAATATCTTCGTGCTGAATTTTAATAGTTACACCAATTTCACGGCCTAAAGCTTCAAGCTCCTTTGTGAGCACCTCAAACGCTTTATCCGTATGATTGGCATCCACAATCATCATCATTGTAAAATATCCCTGCACAATTGTCTGGGAAATATCAAGAATATTAACCTGATTCTCGGCGAGATATGTACATACTTTTGCAATAATTCCTACAGTGTCTTTTCCGATAACAGTGATAATGGTCTTCTTCATAATTTCATTCTCCTTCAAGTATATTATTTACAAAGCGGTCAATCAGATGACGACCAGCTGTGACGCACAATCTCTTGGGGCTACAAATACATCCGGCGCTTCCGGAACCGCATCCCTGCCAAAGGCTTCCCAAAGCACCGTCTGAAGCGCCAGATCCGGATAATTATTTTCTTTACTCAAATGTCCTAAAATCACATGCTTCAGCTTTCCGGTACACAAGGTCGAAACAAGCTGGCCGCACATCTCATTGCACAAATGTCCCCTTTTTCCCAGAATTCGCTGTTTTAAATGATAAGGATAAGGACCGGCCTGAAGCATCCGAACATCATGATTGGCTTCCACATAAAGCAAATCCGAATTTCTCAGAGGATCAATAATGCTGTCGTCAAAAAATCCCAGATCGGTTACCATTCCTATTTTCTTTCCACCATACTCAAAAGTATAGCTCACCGGGTCAACGGCATCATGAGAAATAGAAAAAGCCTCGATACGAATGTCTCCAATTTCAAAAGGTTTCCCCGGACAAATCACATTAAAGCTGGCTTTGGACAGATCACCCAAAGACCTTATTCGAGTAATCTCTCCTATTGTACCTATGGTTGTATAGACCGGAATATGATACTTTCTCGACAGCACGCCGATTCCGGAAGTATGATCAATATGTTCATGAGTCACAAGAATCGCACAAATCTGTGAAGGCTCAATTCCAAATGATGACAGCCCGGCCGCAATTTTTTTGCCGCTGACACCGGCATCAATAAGCAAATGTGTTGTTTCACTGCCCACATACAGACAGTTGCCGCTGCTGCCACTGGCAATCGTTCCAAAATTCATAAACTTCAAGCCCTTTCTTTTTGCAGGCGGCTACAGCCGAACCTGCATCCTGTAAAAACTTTCACCGGTTTCACGGCGAATCTCTGCTAATAATAATACAACAAATCTGCAAATCCCACAACACATAAATAAAAAAGAAAAAACAGAACACGCCCCAAATCCGCCAAAAGGCGGATTTAAGAACGTGTTCTGTTCAATTACAGCCAACTGTATGTATAAAATACATGGGGTCCGATCACATAGACGGAACTTGCATCGGATGGAGCTACATTATTAA
>CAJKGK010000034.1 GCA_905199445.1 uncultured Lachnospiraceae bacterium
CTGAATTTATCAAGGGAAAATTTCCAAAAAAACGGCCTTTGCCGCTGTTTACAAGGCTTTTCACGGGTATCTTCCATTAATTTCCAGACATGTTTCTCCCCACTTCTGCATAAAAAAATGAATAAAATCCGGAAATCATACCCAGATTGGATGTTTTTTTCCCACATAAAACAGATTTTACACCCCCTAACCATGGATTTGTGGGGGCATACCCCACCATACCAGGACACAAAATTTTCAGAAATTGGAAACAATTCGGGAAAAACTAATTTCCTTTTTTATTGTTTTATGATACAATATGACTCATGCAGTATGTCAGATGACTCATTTTGATATATCAGATGACCCATTTTGAAAGGAAGAATTAACTATGAAATTAGGTATTGTAGGCTTACCCAATGTAGGTAAAAGTACATTATTTAACTCCCTGACTAAAGCCGGTGCAGAATCTGCGAATTATCCGTTCTGTACCATTGATCCAAATATCGGAATTGTAACCGTACCTGACCATAGACTTGATGATCTTGCCAAACTTTATGACTCCGCAAAAATCGTCCCCGCTGCCATTGAATTTGTGGACATTGCCGGATTAGTCAAAGGTGCATCCAAAGGTGAAGGGCTGGGCAATCAGTTTCTCTCCAACATCCGTGAGGTCGATGCCATTGTCCATGTGGTTCGTTGCTTTGAAAATTCCAATATTATTCATGTGGATGGCTCTGTTGATCCCCTCCGTGATATCGAAACCATTAACCTTGAATTAATTTTCTCAGACATCGAAGTTCTGGAACGCCGTTATTCCAAGGTGTCCAGAGCCGCAAAAAATGATAAGAGCCAGGCCAAGGAAGCCGAGCTTGTGAAAAAGCTGATTGACCATCTTGAAAACGGCCAGTCTGCCAGAACATTTGAAACTGCCGATGAAGACGAAAAAGCCCTTCTGGAAAGCTTTAACCTGCTGACTTATAAACCGGTCATTTATGCCGCCAATGTCAACGAGGATGATCTGGCCGATGACGGTGCTTCCAATGAATTTGTAAAGCAAGTCCGGGAATTTGCCGCCGGTGAAGGTTCCGAAGTATTTGTTATCTGCGCCCAGATCGAGCAGGAAATTGCCGAACTGGACGATGATGAAAAGAAGATGTTTCTCGAAGATCTGGGACTGACCGAATCCGGTCTTGAAAAGCTGATTCGCGCCAGCTACAGTCTGCTGGGTCTGATCAGCTATTTAACAGCCGGACCTACAGAAACCCGTGCCTGGACAATTAAAAAAGGGACAAAGGCACCTCAGGCTGCCGGAAAAATCCATTCAGATTTTGAGCGCGGCTTTATCAAAGCCGAGGTTGTCAGCTATGACAATCTGATGGCATGTCAAAGCTATACCATTGCCAAGGAAAAAGGCCTTGTGGGTATGGAAGGAAAGGATTATGTTGTTAAAGACGGCGATGTGATTTTGTTCCGTTTTAACGTATAATAAGAAAAGCAGAAGAAAATTTTTTCAGCGCATACAAGTGAGCACAGAAAAAACTTTCTTCTGCTTATTTTTTCCGATCTGACATTTTCCGTCAGGCACCGGCTTTTCTCAATCTTTTGTCTCAAGAAGAAGTGCCATCCCGTCCTTTACGGTCAATATAGCCTCTGTATCTGTGATTTCATTGCTGACGCAAAGACTCTCTCCCAGCCTGACGGTGTGATTTTCAAGCGGGTATTTGACACCTTTAAGGGTAACACCACGGATTTCTTCGGTGAGGGGAATCAGCGAAATATAGTGTCCATACTGCTGTTCTTTTTTCAGAGACAGCGTACCGGACAGTATGGAAATACGGTTATTGCCATCCACAATCCATGCCTGAATCCCGGACTCAAAAGGAAGACGCAGCATTGTAACGTTGGCAAGCACATGATCCAGCCGGCTTCCTGTTGCCCCAAGGATGGTAATGCACCCTTTATCTTCACGGCACATCTCTATCGCCAGCCTTAATGCAATATCTGTATCCGTATTGTCTTTTTCCGGATTAAAACGATGAATCACCACATCCGGCCGATGCGTATATTGAACGAGAATATCCGGAGAAATCGTATCAAAATCACCTACAATATGGGTCAGTGCCAAAAGCCGGTTTTCTTGTTTCATCACTTCCGCCGCCAAATGGGCAAATCTCAGTCCTCCGTCAACAGCAATCACCTGATCAAAACAATGTTTTTTTAAAAAATCAAGGGCAAAGTCCTTTTGGATGTGTCCCCCTGTAATTATAAGTATATTCATCACTGTGCCTCATATTCCTCAAAAATTTCAAGAAATCTCTGAACTCTCTGATCAATGGGACCGCCAAAAATACTGGAACCGGCCACAAATACATTGGCGCCGGCCTCTATAAGCATGCGCAGATTTTCAGGGCCAACGCCGCCGTCCACTTCGATATCCACGTCCAGTCCCCGATCTTTAATCATGGCGTTTAAGCGTCTGATTTTATCTGTCATCGCCGGAATATATTTCTGACCGCCAAAACCAGGATTTACGGTCATCAAAAGAACCATATCCAGATCCTGAAGGACATAATCCAGCACTTCAAGAGGGGTTGCGGGATTCAAAACAACGCCGGCCCCCATTCCAAGATCTTTAATAGCCTGTATCGTGCGGTGCAGGTGTGTACAGGCTTCCGCATGAACGGTAATCAAATCCGCTCCGGCCGCCTTAAAGTCTTCCAAAAAACGCCCTGGCTCCTCCACCATCAAATGGACATCAAAAATCTTATCTGTACAGCCTCGAATGGAACGAATCACCGGGAGTCCAAAGGATATATTGGGTACGAAATTTCCGTCCATCACATCAATATGAATATAATGAGCCCCTGCCTGATCGGCGGCCATTACATCTCTTCCAAGATTTGCAAAATCTGCGGATAAAATAGATGGTGATAATTTTAACATGTTTTTCTCCTCATCTTACAAATTTATTTATCTTTTAAGACGCTATATTCAGTATCTTTTCTGATTTTTCAATTCTTCATACAAAAGCACATAATTATCATACCGGCTTTTGCTGATCTTTCCTTCTGCCAATGCAGCCTTAACCATGCAATCCGGTTCATTCATATGCACACAGCCGCCAAATCTGCACCTGCCCTCATACGGTTCAAATTCCGGAAAATAATCTTTTAACATTTCCGGTAAAATATCCTGAATATAAAGGGAGGTAAAACCTGGCGTATCAAAAACATAGGTGCCTTCATTGATATGAAACAGCTGAGAATGTCTTGTTGTATGGCGTCCCCGCTCAATCTTTCGGCTGATTGCCCCGGTTTCCATATCTGCATCCGGCTTAAGAAAATTCATCATCGATGATTTTCCCACACCGGACGGTCCGGCCATCACCGTTGTACGCCCTGCCAAAACGGCTTCCACTTCCTCAAGTCCTTCGCCGCTTTCCACACTTGTAAACAAAATCCTGCACCCACAGCCGGCATAAATCCGCCTGAGATTCTCAATTTCGTCCATAGATGAGACATCGGTTTTATTAAAACAGATCAAAGTTTCCACATGCTGCATCTGCATCATAATCAAAAAGCGATCCAGCATATTCAAATTCGGGGCAGGCTTGGCCACCGCAAAAATAATCATGGCCTGATCTACATTGGCTACCGCCGGACGAATCAAGGCATTAAGACGGGGCAATATCTGTGTGATATTGCCCTTTTTATTTTCCTCATCTATAATGTCAAATTCAACCAGATCCCCCACCAGGGGCTTGATTTTCTGATTTCGGAAACCGCCTTTGGCCTTACATTCATAGATTCCCATCTGCTCTGCATGAATATAGTAAAAACCTGCGATCCCCTTTATAATTCTTCCCTGCATCCGAAACTCCTACTTAAATTCCACGGTTCCGGTTCCATAAGATACACCGTCTACAGAAATTGTAAACGATCCTGTCCCCGGTTTTGTACTGGTCAGCGTCTTACTAAACGGCTGCCACTGACCGTCAACAATGGCAGTGGACAGTGTTTCCTGGGTTTTGTCCGGCTTTGTGACAACAATGATCATCTCCGCACTGCTTACGCCCTCAATTCCGCCAATAGGATTATCACTGATCACAACTGTACCTGAATATGTACCAGGCTCCGGTGTCTGTGTCTCTGACGGTTTTGGCCCAAGACTGACCACAATCTCGATCACCGTACCCTCACTGACCATAACACCTGAGGATACACTGGACCGGATGACCTTGCCTTTGGCCACAGAATCACTGTATTCCTCTGTGACATTATATTTAAGGTTATTTTTTGTCAATGCACTGACCGCATCATCCCTGCTCATTCCCACAACCTGAGGCATACTGACCGTTTTAATTTCTTTTCCAAGGCTAAGATACAGGGTGACATATCCGGTTTCCGGATCAAGCTTCGTACCTGCAGCCGGATCTGTACGTGTGGCCATATTTTCAGGTACAGTGTCACTGTGTTCAGATTCTATACTTAAAATTTTAATACCATTAAGGGCATTCAGCGCTTCCTGATAAGTCATACCTTCCACTGATGGAACCTCGATCATTTCCTTAGTCTCTTCGGTTTCTTTACCCTTACTGATCTTAACTCTTATGATATCGCCCTTTTTAATCTTTTCACCGACTTTAGGATTTTGTTCAAAAATCTCTCCCTCATCGTAATCATCATTATATTCTGATGTCACAGACATGGAAATATTATATTTCTGCAAAATGCTCTGAGCCTCGGATTCGGTCTTACCCAGAAGGTTTGGCACTTCCACTGCAGCATCGGTCTCACTTTCGCTCTCAGACTGGCTTTCGCTATCTGTCTCGGTATCGGATTCCGACATACTTTCAATCTTTGTCTCATTATCCCCAGCGCCGGAAAAAAGGCCTGCAGCTTTTCCAATAATAAAGAAAATAACAATTACAAGAATTACGGCCCCGACAATGCCCAGAACCATCATCACCTTTTCCAGTGCCGGATTCACACTATCATCCGTTTCGCCATGATCCCTCTGATCATATCCCCGTTTTCTGGGCGGTTGTGCACCTGCATTTCTCTGGCCATTGCCCGCGCCCTGACGGTTCTGACTATTGGGACCCTGGCCGTTATTTCCGCCCCGTCCCTGACCTGCCGGGCCGTTTCCCTGGCTTCTTGTGCTATCGACACCATTATACATTCTGGCCTGGCCTGAAGTGGCACTGCTCCTTACCTGGTTCACATCCTGCTCCCCAAGAACAACGGTTGCATCATTATCCGCCGAGGCTGCCATGGCACCAATGACCACATATTCACCGTCCGGATGAACAAGCACCTGCCTTAAATCAGCAATCAGATCTCTGGCAGAGGCATACCGGCGATCCGGCTTTTTCTGAGTACATTTCAGAATAATTTTCTCAAAGCTTCTTGGAATGGACGGCTCCAGTTTTCTTGGCGGCACCATCTCACCCTGAATATGTAAAAGAGCTACAGCCACATTGGTCTCCCCATCAAAAGGGACACGACCGGTTACCATCTCATACATGGTAATACCCAGAGAATAAATATCACTTTTGGCATCACTGTAACCACCTCTGGCCTGTTCCGGTGAAATATAATGAACCGAACCGGCTGCATTTGTCGTCACAGTTGTGGAATCCGCCACCTTGGCAATACCAAAGTCGGTTACTTTAACTTTACCATCTCTGGACATAATAATATTCTGAGGTTTAATATCTCTGTGTATAATACGATTATCGTGAGCCGCCTGAAGACCTGAGGCGATTTGTACCGATATATTAAGCGCTTCCTTAATATCCAGCTTGCCTTTCATTTCAATATATTTTTTCAGAGTAATCCCCTGAACAAGCTCCATGACAATAAAGTGGATCCCCTCCACCTCACCGACGTCATAAACATTCACAATATTAGGATGAGACAGCCCTGCAGCAGACTGAGCCTCCACCCTGAACTTCTTTACAAACGTTGCATCCGTACTGAATTCCTGTTTTAAGACTTTAACAGCGACCAGACGATTTAATTTATGGTCTTTAGCCTTATAAACATCTGCCATACCACCGGATCCGATTTTTTCCAGTATCTCATACCGATCGGCCAGATGCATTCCTGGAACTACCATCAGTCCACCTCCTCATTAAATGGATCAATCACAATGGCCGTAATATTATCAAAGCCACCATTTTCTTTTGCCTTTTCAACTAATACATTAACGATATCATCAACAGGTGTATTGTTCATAATATCCCTGATTTCTTCATCTTCAATCATATTGGACAGACCATCGGAGCACATGAGTATTTTATCTCCAGGTTCCAGATCAACCTCAAAAAAATCCACACGTACATCCCAAGATGCCCCGATTGCCCGGGTAATAATATTCTTATCCGGATGACGTCTTGCCTCATCCGGCGTCAGTTCCCCGGCCCGGACCATGGCTCCCACAAACGAATGATCTTCCGTCACCTGATTGATTCCGCTGTCTACAAGATATAAGCGGCTGTCACCGACATTGGCAACAAACAGGGTTTCATCCATAATAAAAGCCACAACAAACGTCGTACCCATGCCGTTTAGTTCCGGATGCTGTCCGGCTTTCTCAATGACAAGCTCGTTAATATAATGAATACCGTCATCGACGATACGGATCGGAAGATCTGGTGAAGCCTTAAGTATATAGTCTACAAAATTTTCCACAGACATCCGCGATGCAAAATCTCCGGCCTTATGACCGCCCATACCGTCAGCGACGATAAAAAGATTTGGAAGCTGCCCCACAGGCTCTGTCGAATAATACAGATAATCCTGGTTCATCTTCCGGACCGCACCAATATCTGTCTTACCAAATACTTTCATTTGAGTCCTCACTTTCCAGTGTGTCGATATAATTTTTCCTAAGCTGTCCACAGGCAGCCTGAATATCTCTGCCCATTTCCCTTCTTATAGTAACATTTTCGCCATATTTTTCAAGTTTATTTTTAAATTTAAGTACCGCCTGGGCATCAGACTGAATAAAATCCCGCTCTTTAATGGGATTTACCGGAATCAGATTAATGTGGGCATTTATCCCCTTTAGCAGCATAGCCAGCGCTCTGGCATCTGCTTCACTGTCATTGACACCGCCCACCAGACTGTACTCAAAAGTAAGACGGCGGTTATTATGACCATAATATGCCCTGCAGGCTTTCAATATTTCTTCGATAGAATATTTATTGGCAATAGGCATCAGGGTCCTGCGCCGCTCATCGCTGACCGCATGCAAAGAAATAGCCAGGGTAATCTGAAGATTCTCCTCAGCCAACCTGTAAATTTCAGGCACAATACCACAGGTGGACAGGGTGATGTTGCGCTGGCTGATATGAAGTCCGTTTTCATCAGACAGCATTTTTATAAAACCAATCACATTGTCATAATTATCCAGCGGCTCACCGCTTCCCATAATAACTACATTGGACACCCTTTCCCCGGTATCTCTTTGAATAGCATAAACCTCATCCAGCATTTCTGCAGTTGTCATATTTCTGGTCAGACCGTCCAGCGTAGAGGCACAGAATCGGCAGCCCATCCGGCAGCCCACCTGGGAGGACACACAAACCGAATTTCCATGTTTATACCGCATTAATACACTTTCAATAATATTCCCGTCCGGCAGACGAAACAGGTATTTACGGGTTCCATCCAGCCTGGAAACCAGACATTTTTCCACGGTTACACAGGTCAGAGTGGCTGTCTGCTTCAATTTTTCTCTCAAAGCCCTGGAAAGATTGGACATCTCATCAAAATTCTCACACAGCTTCACATGGATCCAGTCATAAATCTGTCGTGCCCGAAATTTTTTATCTCCAAGCACATCCACCACAAAGGTTTCCAGTTGACAAAGATTCATTGATTTAATATCAGCTTTTTCCATATTTATCTCCGTTTTTATATTTTATATCCATTTAGAATTTTACTCACGTTCAAAGACAGCTATAAAAAAGCCGTCACAGCCGTCAAATCCCGGAAGAAACTGCCGCATACTTTTAAGTTCAAATGGAAAATTATCGGCAAACCAACGGGCATTTTCTTCATTTTCCCGAGGATTAATTGTGCAGGTACTATAAATCAGCCGTCCGCCCTCAGCCACATACTGCCAGACCACGGATAAAATCCGGCGCTGAAGATCGGCCAGCTCACAGGTTTTTTCAGGTGTCATATTCAATTTTATATCCGCCTTACGCCCCAGAACGCCAAGACCGGAACAAGGCAGATCAGCCAGCACCACATTCGCACACCCGGTATCCTGGGGACGAAAGCACAGCGCATCTGCCACAAGTGTATTTATATTTTTAAGGCCCATACGCCGGATATTTTCTCGGATTTTTTCTACTTTTTCCTCAGTCACATCCCTGGCCTCTACAATACCGTCTCCCAGGGCATACAATTTTGCCGCCGCATGAAGGCTTTTGCCTCCAGGCGCTGCACACACATCAAGCACCCGCTCGCCGGCCTTTAAGTCTGCGGCTTCAACAACCATCATGGAACTCTCATCCTGAACACAAAACAGGCCTTCATTAAAGCTGTCCAGGCTATTTAGATAATCAAAGTCTGAAATCTGCCATGCATAGGGCAAAAAATGTCCAGGCTTCACATGAACGCCCTCTGCCTCAAGCCTGGCTTTCACCTTTTCCGGGCAGGATTCATCCATACAGCGGATCGTAATCGGGGCATCTTCAAGAAAGCTGGCAGCCATCACTCTGACAGTCTTAACATCATACTCTGAGAGCCAGCTTTGGACAAGCCACTGAGGAAGCGCATACGCAACCGACAGTGCAGCTACAGGATCCTTTGCGGCATCCGGCCACACAATCGCACCTTTTTTTCGTCCAATATTGCGGAGTACACCATTGACAAAGCCCTTCAGGTTTTTAAAGCCGCGGCGGCCGGCCAGATTAGCAGCCTCATTACAGGCCGCACTGTCTGGAATACCTTCCATGTACAGCATCTGGTAGACACTCATACGAAGAATATTACGAATCACAGGCTTTATCTTTGAAACCTTAACACTGGAAAACTGACCAATCACATAATCCAGAGTGATCATCCGCTCCATTGTTCCTTTAAACAAACGGCTGATAAAACTGCGCTCCCGCTTATCCAAGTATTGATACTTGGTAAGCATGGCACCATGGACCACATGTGACGGTGTTTTTTCCTTTGTCACCTCCATAAGAAGGTCTAAAACAATTTCTCTTGTGTTTATTGAATCTGTCATCGTTTTCATCCTTATCCTCAGTTTAATCCCGACGGTCTTTTGTCAGTATCAAAAGACGTAAAAGCTGCAGAATCATCCCTGCCGCACTGGCTACATAGGTCAGGGCAGCTGCCTGAAGTACTTTTCGTGCGCCCTCATTCTCATCCCCTACCAGCATACCACTGGCTGACAAAATCCTCAGGCCCCTGGCTGAGGCATTAAATTCCACCGGCAGCGTAACCAGATGAAAAAGAACAACCGATGAAAACAAAATAATGCCAATAGTAATCAGCGGACTGTGGTATCCCATCAGCAAACCAATCACGATCAGCGGCCAGCTGATGGCAGAACCAAAATTAGCCACAGGAACAAGGGAAGAGCGAATTTTTAAAGGGGTGTAGCCTCTGGCATGTTGAATTGCGTGACCACACTCATGAGCCGCCACACTGACAGCTGCAACACTTGCCGAACCATAAACCCGGTCAGACAGCGACAGCGTCTTATTTCTGGGATCATAATGGTCGTTTAGGTTTCCCGATATATGACGAATCTGTACATCGTAAATACCGGCCTGATTTAAAATCTGCTGGGCCGCCTGCGCACCGGTCACTCCCTGAATCGTAGAAATACGGCTGTATTTTGCAAAAGCCGATTTCACCCTTGCCGATGCCATCATTGATAAAATAACACTCGCAATCACAAGCAAATACGTCCAGTCAAAATAAAAACGGGGATAGCCGTAACTAATGTAAGCAAACATATTGATCACTCCTGACTCTATACACCAAGGACAACGCCTTTTTCAAGGGCAGTGCCCCGTAAAAATGCATCTGCAGCCATACGTTTTTTCCCTTCCAGCTGAAGGTCTGTCACTACAAGGCTGCCTTTACCGGTTTTTATGGTAAAATTGTCTTTTGTAATCTCAACAACACTGCCGTATGCCCCTTCATATTCTTTATCTGTAACCTGAGCATCCCACAGCTTTAAAGTCTTTTTTCCCAGCTTTGTATAAGCACTGGGCCATGGATTAAGTCCTCTGATCAGTCGCTCAATTTCTTCGGCCGGACGGGAAAAGTCAATCAGTCCCATATTTTTGTCTAACATTTTGGCATACGCACCGGCCTGACTGTCATCCTGAGGCGTACGGACTGCAGTTTGATCTTCCAGCCGCTTTAGTGTTTCCACAAGCAAATCCGCCCCAATCACCGAGAGCCGGTCATGCAGACTGCCACCGGTTTCTTTTGGATCCAGAGTGACCTGAGCCTTTAAAATCATATCACCTGTATCCAGACCTTCCGCCATATACATGGTCGTTACACCACTGACGTTCTCCCCGTTAATGACAGCCCACTGAATAGGCGCTGCGCCTCTGTATTTGGGCAAAAGGGATGCATGAACATTAATACAGCCGTAAGGCGGAATATCCAGAATGGCTTTTGGCAGAATCTGGCCAAATGCAACAACAACAATCACATCCGGGGCCAGAGACTTTAGCAGTTCCACGAACTCCGGATCCCGTGCCTTTACCGGCTGATATACCGGAATATGATGGGCTGCAGCAACCGTTTTTACCGGTGAAAATGTAACAGCCTTGCCACGGCCTCTGGCCTTGTCCGGCTGAGTAACAACCGCAGCCACCTCATGTCCTGCCTCAATAAGCTTTTCCAGTGTAGGGACCGCAAAATCAGGGGTTCCCATAAAAATAACTTTCATGGATCTCACTTCCTATTCCTCAATTTGTTCTTCGTCTTCACTGTATGTCACATCCCGAAGTCCGCCTTCTACTTTTTCAGTATAAAGATGTCCGTCCAGATGATCAAATTCATGGCACATAGCCCTTGCAAATAATTCTGTACCTTCGACCTCAAATTCATTCATATTTTTATCATATGCCACTGTTTTTACATAATTTGGCCGAGTCACTGTACCGCATTTTCCGGGAACGCTCAGGCATCCCTCATCGCCGGTCTGTTCTCCGTCCACGGCTACAATCTTTGGATTAATAAACACAAATGGACCTTCTCCCACATCAATCACCGCAATCCTTTTAAGAATGCCAACCTGAGGTGCCGCCAGTCCCACACCGTTAGCCTCATACATCGTCTCAAGCATATCCTCAATAAGCTGTTTAATTCTTGGTGTGACCTCTTTAACCTCTTTTGTTTTTTTGTTTAAAATAGGATCGCCTTCATATCTTAAATTTCTGATTGCCATATCAATTCTCCTCACTTTGTTTTTTGCCGTATACCGGCTTTTACAATGATATCATGTTTTTTAATACATGGACATTGGATCAATATCAAACTGAACATTCACATGTCGATTCCAGGAACTGTTTTTTATAAAATTCTCCATAAACTGTCTAATCTGGGTGATATAAGAAAACTTTTTATGCTTCACATACAAGACCCTGCGGTAAATATCCCGGCTTCTGGCAACCGTTGCTGCCCCCGGACCGACAAATTCCATTTGCCCCGGCGTGTATACCTGACCACACAGTCCATGCTGCTGGGCCCAAAGCCTGCTTTCCTCAGCCAATGCCTCAATACAGCCATCGGCACCTGCCTCGTCAGAGGACTGAATTAAAACCGCCATCATGTGCACCGCCGGCGGATAGTTCATCATCCGACGGTAAAGTATTTCCTGCTGATAAAAAGCCTTATAATCCTGACTGCCTGCACAGACAATGCTGTAATGCTCCGGATTATAGGTCTGGATCACAACCTGTCCGGGATTTTTCGCCCGGCCGGCCCGGCCCGCAGCCTGTGTCAGCAGCTGAAAAGTTCGTTCAGAAGCCATATAATCATTGGAAAACATGGATAAATCCGCAGCCAGAATTCCCACCAGAGTTACATCAGGGAAATCATGTCCTTTCACAATCATCTGTGTTCCCACCAGTATATCCGCCTCATGGTTTCTAAAACTGGTAAGTATTGTTTCAAGGCTGTCCTTCTTAACCGTTGAATCCCGGTCCAGCCTGAGAACTCTGGCCATCGGAAATTCCTGGGCAACCATCTGCTCCACTTTCTGAGTGCCTGTACCAAAAGCAGCCACATAAGGTGATCTGCACTGAGGGCATAACTTTGGCGTAGGCTCTTCATAGCCGCAGTAATGGCATTTCAGCCAGCCATTATTATGAGCTGTCATGGAAACATCACAGTGACGGCATTTAAACACATGGCCGCAGCTTCTGCACGATACAAATCCTGCATATCCCCGTCGATTCAAAAAAAGAATAATCTGCTCCCTGCGCGCCAGTTTTTCTTCAATCAGCTGATGAAGAACCCGACTGAAAATTTTTTTGTTTTTCAGTTTAAATTCTTCCCGCATATCGGCAACAATCACCTGGGGAAGGCTGCTCCCGGCCTTCGCCCGGCAAGAAAGCTCATGAAGCCCATACATTTTGCCAAGCGCACGGGTATAGGATTCCAGTGACGGCGTAGCCGAACCCAATACAAGCATTGCCCCGCAAAGGGCGGCCCGCCATGCAGCCACATCTCTGGCATGAAATTTAGGTACATTTTCACTTTTATAAGCTCCGTCATGTTCCTCATCGATAACAATCAGCCCAAGCCTTTGAAAAGGCATAAACAGCGCAGAACGGGGACCAACCACAATGTCGATATCGCCCCGTTTTGCCCTAAGATACTGATCATATTTTTCGCCTTCCGAAAGCCGGGAATTCATCACCGATACCCGATCACCAAAGCGTCCGTGAAACCTTGAAACGGTCTGAAGGGAAAGGGCAATTTCCGGAATGAGCACAATGGCCTGAAACCCCTGACTTAAAGCCCTGGCAATAAGCTCCATATAAACTTCTGTTTTTCCGCTGCCGGTAATCCCGTGAATCAGATGAACCTTTGGTCTCTGCCCGGGCTCAGATAAGGGCGGGGCACCTGCCGGCCAGATAGCATCTGCCACAGACTGCTGCTGTGCATTCAAAGTCACCGGGCTTTGTGCTGCCATCAGGTTTTTGACCGGCTGGCGGTATTTTTCTTCTGAAGTTTCCTGAATGATGCCCTGAGTTTTAAGAGATTCAATGGTTGACTGAGCGATTTTCAGTTCACCGGTAATCATACGTTTTGTCAAAACCCCGTCTTTAAGCAGCTGCTCCAGCAGTCTTACCCGGGCCTTATTCCTCTGATTTTTTCGGTTTTCCTCCAGAAATGCCATCACCCGTTCCCTGTCATCGGAAAGCCGGTAGCGGATATCCACCACCGATCTGACCTGTCTGCGAACCGGTATCACCGTTTTCAGCGCCTGATTCATGGTGCACCCATAGACTTGCTTCATCTGCCAGGCCAGACGAATAAGCTGGGATTCTATAGCCAGTTCTTCATTGACAATATCCAAAACATTCTTGATTCTGGATGGGTCAAAATCCGTGGTATCACTAAGCCCCACAACATATCCCGTAAGGTTTCTGTCCCCTCTTCCAAAGGGAACTCTCACCTGGCTTCCAATCTCCACCCGGCCTGAAATAGCCGGAGGCACCCTGTAGGCAAACACACGGTCAACCTGACCCGAAGATATATCCACAATCACATCCGCATATAAATCTGGCATTTTATTCCACCTTAATCCACAGCAGCTGTTACTGCCATCGTACTTTCGATATAGTATAACACAAAAAAAGAACCAATGGAATAACCACAGATTCTTTTTCTGAATTCATAAAGCGCTTAATTTTGAAGGCTTTAGGTCTTTAAAATCAGCCAAGAGCCGCCGCAATATCCTGCTGCATGTCAATTACAGCCTGTCTGGATGCATCTGCAAAGCCTTCCGGACCGAAGTTTTCATATTTCGGCTGTTTATAAGCCGCAATGATTCCTCTGGAAGAATTGACAATAGCGCCCAGTCCGTCCTCATTAAAATAATTTACAAGATCCGCACCTTTAGCGCCCTGAGCGCCATAGCCCGGAACAAGAATAAATGCCTTTGGCATAAGCTTTCTGAGTACTGCTCCCATTTCCGGATAGGTCGCACCCACAACGGCACCCACATAGCTGTAGCCGCACTGTCCCATATGCTGGCTGCCCCACTCTACAACCTTTTCTGCTACAAGCTCGTATAACGGCCGTCCGTTGACAAGCTGATCCTGGAATTCACCGCTGGATGGATTGGATGTTTTTGTAAGAATAAACATGCCCTTCTTTTCAGGAATTGCCACATCGATAAACGGCTGAACACTGTCTGTCCCCATGTATGGATTAATCGTTACAAAATCTTCATCAAAACCGTAATAGGACTTGCTGCCCACCTGAACCTGGCCTAAATGGCCGGTCGCATAAGCACCGGATGTTGAACCGATATCTCCCCGCTTAATATCTCCGATCACCAAAAGATCCTTCTCATGGCAGTAATCCAACGTCTTTTTAAATGCCATAATTCCCGGGATGCCAAACTGCTCATACATGGCAATCTGTGGCTTTACCGCTGGAATAAGATCACAGGTGGCATCCACAATGGCTTTGTTAAACTGCCAGATGGCTTCTGCTGCCCCTTCCAGTGTTTCACCAAATTCTTTGTATGCTTTTTGTTTAATATGCTCCGGAACATAAGACAGCATCGGATCAAGGCCGACCTCAATAGGAGCGTTGGTCTTTTTGATTTTTTCGACTAATTTATCAATCACCGTATCTTCCTCCAATTATAATGCAGAAATCTTTATCATGCGTTATGTTGTTATTCGCTGGGCTCATTATATCATAAATATCACAGGTTGTAAATTCCCGAAAACTCCATATAAAGTCCCGGAAATTTACTTGGCCTTCAATCTTGCAAACCCCGTATATTTCCTGTATAATCGGCATTGTTCCAGTTATATCGTATACGAAGGAGATTTTTATGATTCTCAATGTTAAAGATTTAAGTCACGGTTTTGGTGACCGTGCGATTTTCAATCATGTTTCATTCCGACTGTTAAAGGGTGAGCACATCGGCCTCATCGGTGCCAATGGTGAAGGAAAATCCACATTTATGAATATCATTACAGGCCAGCTGATGCCGGATGAGGGAACCGTTGAATGGGCCAAAGGTGTTCGTGTGGGTTATCTTGATCAGCATACCCATCTTTCAAAAGGCATGACCATCCGGGATGTGCTTAAATCTGCATATGCCTGGCTTTTTAATATGGAAGCCCGGATGAATGAAATCTGTGATCAAATGGGCGAGGCCGATGAGAACCAAATGAACATCATGCTGGAAGAACTGGGCACAATCCAGGATCTTTTGACACAGCATGATTTTTATATGATCGATGCCAGGATTGATGAAATTGCCAGAGCTTTTGATCTGGACAGCCTAGGACTCGACCGGGATGTCACCGATTTAAGCGGCGGACAGCGCACAAAAATTCTGCTGGCCAAGTTACTTCTGGAAAAACCAGATATTCTTCTTTTAGACGAGCCGACCAACTATCTGGATGAAACGCATATTGAATGGCTGCGCCGTTATCTTCAGGAATATGAAAATGCCTTTATTTTAATTTCTCATGATATTCCGTTTTTAAATAGTGTCATTAACCTGATTTATCATATGGAAAACCAGGAACTGAACCGTTATGTGGGCGATTATGACCACTTCATGGAGGTTTATGCCATGAAAAAGGCCCAGCTGGAAGCGGCTTATCATAAGCAGCAGCAGGAAATCAGCGAGCTTAAAGATTTTGTGGCCAGAAATAAGGCCCGGGTATCCACCAGAAACATGGCCATGTCCCGCCAGAAAAAACTGGATAAAATGGATATGATCCAGCTGGCAAAGGAAAAACCAAAGCCGGAATTTAACTTTAAAGGCGCCCGGGCATCCGGAAAGTTAATTTTTGAAACCACAGATCTTGTTATCGGATATGATGCACCGCTGTCCCGTCCCATCAATATACGCATGGAACGAGGCGAAAAAATTGCCCTTGTAGGGGCCAACGGTATAGGAAAAACCACATTGCTAAAAAGTATTCTGGGCCTCATCCCCCCTTACAGCGGCAGGGTTGTTCTCGGTGATTATCTGTACAAGGGTTACTTTGAACAGGAGGTCAAAGGCGATGACCGGACAACCTGCATTGAGGAAATCTGGTCTGAGTTTCCCTCCATGACCCAGTATGAAGTTCGATCTGCACTGGCCAAATGTGGTCTGACAACCAAACATATCGAAAGCCAGGTTCGAGTTTTAAGCGGCGGTGAACAGGCTAAGGTTCGTCTGTGTAAAATCATCAACACGGAAACCAATATTCTTTTGTTGGATGAGCCTACCAATCATCTGGATGTAGATGCAAAAGAAGAATTAAAGCGTGCGCTTAAAGAATATAAAGGTTCTGTTCTTCTGATCTGTCATGAACCGGAATTTTACAGGGATGTTGTCCACAAAATATGGGACTGCAGTGAATGGTCCACCAAAATCGTTTAATACCAAACAGTTTAATATCAGACATATGTAAAAGCTGCGCTGACCTTTAACATCCATAAGGTCAGCACAGCTTTATATTTTTTTCTCAGTTTCAGTTGTTTTGATGCTTTTTATTATTCTTCACTGTCGTAGATCAGATGTTCCTCTTCTTCATCGTCTTCATGTTCTTTTTCATCGTCAAAGATGTCTTCCTCATCGTCTTCAAGGTTGACTTCAAACACCTCGCTGTTAAGTTCAAGGATCTTTTCATCGTCCTCATCGGTTTCGTCAACGCCAAGGATTTTAACTTTGCCTTTATATACCTCATCAACTGCAGCGGACAATGGCTTTTTGCCTTTCATGTCCACCGTTGGTTTTGCCCCGGCAATCAGCTGACGTGCACGTTTTGCAGTCGCTATTACAATCGAATATCGGCTCTGAACGACCGGTTCATCGCCTTCTTCCACTTCGCTGTTTACAACCTCCATTAAGTCTGTATACGATGGATGTAACATAATCTATTCTCCTTTCTTGGCATAAACTGTCAATTCCTGCTCCAGAGTCTGAATAAAATCACCGCAGCGGTTTACTCGATCCTGTTCACATTTAATGATCTGATGGATCTCCTCCACGGCTGTCTCAAGAACATCATTGACAACTATGTATTCATATTCCTTCATATAGGCAGCCTCCTCAGAAGCTCTGCGAAGTCTGCCTTCAATCTGGGCATCATTCTCGGTTCCCCGGCCTTTGAGACGTTCATACAGTGTGGCAGCCTTTGGCGGAGCCACAAAAATCATCAGTGTCTCAGGCCAATCCGCCTTGACTTTCAAGGCGCCCTGCATCTCAATTTCCAGAATTACATTAATCCCCTGTTCCAGCTTATCAAGAACAAACGCCTTTGGTGTCCCGTAGTAATTGCTCTCATACTGAGCATGTTCCAGCAGAGCCTGGTCATGGATCATGGTCTCAAATTCTTCTTTACTCAAAAAGAAATAATGCTGCCCATGAATCTCTCCTTCTCTCGGCTTTCTGGTAGTCGCTGAAACCGAAAGACAATAATCCTCTGGATACTTTTCCAGAAGCGCTTTCATGATCGTGCCCTTGCCCACCCCGGAAAAACCGGAGACAATCGTTAAAATTCCTTTTTTCTTCATACAATCGCTTCCTTTGACATCTGCCCTCAGGGGCATACTTATAACTGATGAATTATTTCCCGTCAAGAATAATTTTAGGGCTGTTTTTTTCAGCCAAAAGGCCGTTTTTGCTTTCCAAACGTCCAGAAATCGTATCCGGCATCAGCGCTGACAGGATAATATGATTATCGTCCATGATCAGTACTGCCCTTGTGCGCCGTCCCTGAGTAGCATCGATAATACGCCCCTCATCTCTGGACGTCTGAATCAGCCGCTTAATGGGTGCCGAATCGGGACTGATAATCGCCACAATTCTGGCTCCGTTTACGATATTTCCAAAACCGATATTTATAAGTCCTGACATGCCTGTACTCCCTCCTGGTGGGTTCACCGGCACACCGGATTTTAATTTCATACATTTCCGGCGGCTCTGGCTTTTTATTCAATATTCTGAATCTGTTCACGGACCTTCTCGATCTCCGTCTTTAAATCAATGGCTTTATTGGAAATTTCCAGGTCATTGGCCTTTGAAAGTGTTGTATTCGCTTCTCTGTTCATCTCCTGGGCAATAAAATCCAGTTTCCGGCCCACACTGCCGCCCTCATCCAGCGTTGCCTTCATATTTTCAATATGGCTTCTTAAGCGGACAAGTTCTTCATCCACACAGATTTTATCTGCAAAAATCGTAACCTCTGTAAGAATCCGTGCCTCATCCACCGTATTCCCCGTTAGAAGTTCTTCCACCTTTGCTTTAAGCTTTTCCTGATATTCCCGGATAACCTGAGGTGAACGCAGTTCAATAAAATCTACTGCATCAAGCATACCGTCCAGCTTTTTAAACAAGTCTGCCTTCAGCTGTTCGCCTTCAGTCATCCTTGTCTCCACAAACTGGCAGCAAGCCTGATCCAGAGCCTGTTTAAGCATCATCCAAAGCTGTTCTTCATCGACACTTTGCTCCTCCAGTGTAAACACCTCCGGATATCTGGACAAGGAAGCTGCACTGATATCTGAATCCAGGCCAAACTCATCCGAGATCCGCCTCAGACCGGCCAGATATTCACCGGCCAGTTCCCTGTTGTACTTAAGGCAAACGGTCTGTTCCGTGTAATCCTCATAAGTGATAAACACATCCACCTTACCCCGCTGAATATATTTTTTCATCAGATTCCGAATTGCCGTTTCGTAAAAACCAAGCTTTTTTGGCATCTTAATACTGATGTCGCAGTATCTGTGATTGACAGCCTTCATCTCAACAATAATCTTCCGGTTTTCATCGGAAAGCTCACAGCGTCCGAAACCGGTCATGCTCTTAATCATAGGCTCACCCTCACTTTTTATTTTCATAGTTATTCCTTGGCACAAACAACCTATTGTATAACTATCTAAAATATTATAAACAAAATCCTCTATATCGTCAATGCGTTTCTCGTAATTTTGTAAAGTTGCATTTTCTGGTCAGGCCATGGTATAATAGCTGAAAAAAATCAGCTATTATACCATGCTGATTCAAAAATCTTTGTTACAGAAAGGAGTTTTTTTAATGGCATTTGACGGACTGGTCATCGCAGACCTGGCTCATGAACTGGGACAGGCTCTGATTGGCGGCCGTATCAATAAAATATATCAGCCTGAAGCTGATGAACTGATCCTTACAATAAAAAACAACCGGCAAAACTACCGGCTTCTGATTTCAGCCAGTGCTTCCCTTCCTTTGATTTATCTCACCGGGGAAAGCAAAAACAACCCTCTGACTGCGCCTAATTTTTGTATGCTTTTAAGGAAACATCTCCAGGGAGGTAAAATTTTAAATATTATTCAGCCGGAGATGGAACGCATCCTTCGTTTTGAAATTGAACACCTGAACGATCTGGGGGATTTATGTACGAAGTATCTGATTGTAGAACTCATGGGCAAACACAGCAACATTATTTTTGCCCAGCCCGACGGTATGATCATTGACAGTATTAAACACATTTCTGCCAATGTAAGTTCTGTGCGCGAGGTACTTCCCGGACGAACCTATTTTATTCCAAAAACAATCGAAAAAGAGAACCCTCTGAGCATAGACCGCCAGAGCTTCATGGATCATGTGCTCACCCGTCCGGCTGGGATTTCCAAAGCACTTTACACTTCCCTTACGGGGCTAAGCCCGTTAATCAGCACAGAAATATGCCATCGTGCACATATTGACGGCGACCGCAATGCAGGCGATTTAACCCCCAATGAGGCCGATGCTCTTTACGGCGCATTTACATCCATGATGGATCTTGTACGAAACGGCCAGTTTTCCCCCAATGTTGTTTTCCGTAACCATGAGCCTCTGGAATTTTCCTGTGTCCCACTGACCTGTTACGGCCAGCTTGAGCACAAGACATTTGATACCATGTCTCAGCTTCTGGAATATTACTATGCCATGAAAAATACCATTACCCGCATTCGACAGAAATCCTCGGATCTGCGCCGGGTCGTCAATAATGCCCTGGACCGGACACGGAAAAAGTATCAACTTCAGCTTAAGCAGATGGAAGACACGAAAAAAAGAGAAAAGTATAAGATTTATGGTGAACTGATCAACACCTATGGCTATGAATTGGAGCCTGAAGCCAAAAGCCTGACCTGTCTGAACTATTATAATAATGAAGAAATCACCATTCCTCTGGATCCTCAGCTTTCAGCCAGGGAAAATTCCATCCGGTATTTTGATCGTTATAACAAACTAAAACGAACTTTTGAGGCGCTGGAAAAACTTACCGTAGAAACCAGCGAGGAACTCATGCACCTGGAATCCATCAGTACAGCACTGGATATTGCCTTATATGAAGAAGATCTGGCTCAGTTAAAGGAAGAACTTATTGAATATGGATATATGAAACGCCATTCATCAGCTAAAAACATGAAAAATAAAAAAATCACCAGTAAGCCTTTCCACTACATATCCTCTGATGGCTTCCATATTTATGTGGGTAAAAATAATTTTCAAAACGAAGAACTGACCTTTAAGATAGCTACCGGCAATGATTGGTGGTTTCATGCCAAAGGCTGTCCCGGTTCCCATGTCATTGTCAAAGGAGACGGCACTGATCAGCTTCCGGATACCACCTTTGAAGAAGCCGCCAGACTGGCCGCCTATTATTCCAAAAACCGCCAGGCCCCTAAGGTAGAAGTGGATTATATCCAGAAAAAGCATGTAAAAAAGGTCAGCGGTGCCAAACCGGGATTTGTCATCTACCACACAAACTATTCCATGGTCATTGAACCGAACATTGACATGCTCACCCTTGTTTCTCAATAATAGTTTTATTTATAAAATTTATCCGTTTTTTAATCTTTCCGCAAAAAGACCGGCATTCACGGACAGCACTGCTGCTGTCCGTGAATGCCGGTCCTTTGGATACAGTACCTTTTAAGATTACAACATTCTGTAAAGATCCTCATATCTTCTTGCCGAATTATTCCATGAAAAGTCTTTGGCCATTCCCCGATCAATAATCTTATGCCACTCCCGTTTGTTATTATAGTAAACCGATTTGGCATAATTAATCGTATTGAGCATTTCATGGGCATTATAATTTGCAAAGCTGAAACCAGTACCCGTAGATTCATACTCATTATATGGTTCTACAGTATCTTTAAGCCCCCCGGTCTCACGAACAATAGGAACAGTACCATATCTTAAGCTCATCAGCTGACTTAGACCGCAGGGTTCAAATAACGACGGCATTAAAAACGCATCGCAGGATGCATAAATTTTATGGCTGCGTTCGTTCGAATAAAATATATTTGCTGAAACTCTGTCCGGATATTTCCATGCAAAATACCTGAACATATTTTCATATCTTTCATCACCGGTTCCCAGAACAACCAGCTGTGCACCGTCCACACAAATCTGATCCATCACACAGTCTATCAAATCCAACCCCTTTTGATCTGTAAGACGTGACACAAGACCGATCATAAATTTATTTTCATTAACCTCCAGTCCCAGCTCCTGCTGAAGCGCGGTTTTATTCTTCGCCTTTTCTTTACGGAAAGTAATTGCATTATAATGATGGGCAATCATGGGATCTGTCTCAGGATTCCATTCATCATAATCAATACCGTTAACAATACCGCAAAGACAGTTATTTCTCGCCCGCATCAGTCCATCCAGTCGTTCACCATAAAATGGCATCTGGATTTCGCCGGCATATGTATCGCTGACTGTGGTTACATAATCGGCATAGACGATTCCGCCTTTTAAATAATTGGCATCTTTATAAGCCTCCAGTTTATCCGGTGTAAACAAATACTCCGGCAGTCCTGTAATCCCCATAATTGTCTGTGGATCCCATGTTCCCTGGAATTTAAGATTATGAATCGTCATAATCGACTTAATTCCCCAGTAAAAATCATTATTACAAAAAATAGTTTTTAAATAGACCGGCACAAGTCCTGTCTGCCAGTCGTGACAGTGGATAATATCCGGATGGAACCCTATAACCGGCAGGCATGACAGCGCAGCCTTACTAAAGAATGCAAACTTTTCCAGATCCCAAAGCCCCCCCTCATAGGCCTGATCCCCTGAAAAATAATGTTCATTGTCAATAAAGTAAAACGTGATGCCGTCCAGCACCATTTCCATGACTCCCACATACTGATTCTGCCAGCCCAAATCCATATAAAAGTGGGTGCGATACTGCATCTGCTGCTTAAATCGTTCCGGAATCATCCGGTACTTTGGTATAATAACGCGCACATCGAATTCGTCTTTATTAAAAGCCTTCGGCAATGAGCCGGCCACGTCAGCCAGGCCGCCTGTTTTTATAAATGGTACCGCTTCGGATGATACAAATAGTATATTTTTCATCTTACCGTTTCCTCCTGTATTTAAATAATTTGTTCTTTATAACATTCACTCGATATGTGTTATTATACAATAGTTTTGGTCAAAATAAAAGATATTTCTTAAAATTACGCAAATATTTTATGTATTTTTACTAATTTTTTCTCCCCTGTTTTTTGTACTCTAAACGAATCTTGTCAGAAATGAGTGCAATAAACTCGGAATTTGTCGGTTTTCCTTTTCCTGTGTTAATGGTATAACCAAACAAATCATCGATTGTATCCATTTTTCCTCTGCTCCATGCCACCTCGATAGCATGACGGATTGCACGTTCCACCCGACTTGGTGTTGTTTTATTCATCTTCGCAATCGTCGGATAAAGAACTTTCGTGATGGAATTGATTACCTCACGGTTATCAACTGCCATTATAATGGCATCTCTCAAATACTGATACCCTTTAATATGTGCCGGAACACCAATTTCATGAATAATATCCGTTACATCAGTCTCCAGATTTTTACCTGAAATCGGCTGCGGGATTTCCTTAAGACCCAGAGGACGGGCAGGCGAAATCTTTGCCGGTCCGGTTAAGGAAACCTGCTTAATTTTATTAATAATGACATCATTGTCGAATGGTTTCATAATATAATAAACCGCCCCACTTGTAAAAGCATCTTCTGTGATACTTTCTTTTCCTATGGCTGAAATGACGATAAATGACGGATGTTTTTTCAAATTAGGATCCTGACTAATCCGCTGCATGACCCCCATACCGTCAAGCTTTGGCATAATTAAATCCAGGAGTACCACATCCGGTTCACATTCTTTGATTACAGATAATGCGCTCAGGCCGTCTTCGGCTCTGCCCACGACTTCAATATTTTCGTCGGTTTTTAATATATTATCCAATAAATGAACCATTCTCTCATTATCGTCAACAATTGCCACATTAATCTTACTCATAACGAAACCTCCTCTTTTTGTTATGAGTATTATATTTTTTGACAGCAGTTTTAGCAAGAATCAATGGTCGCATTATTCGACCCCAAACGCCCCCAGCCATTATCCGGCTCTGCTTATTTTGGGGCAAGCCTTATAAATTTGGCACAAGCAGGCGAAACAATCCCTGTCAACAACTTTGGAGTGCAAAACAGCCATGTGCCGTATGGAATTCTTTTTATAAATATCCTCTGTTTTTTGCCTCTTCTATCAATTTCGGCTGAATAAGCGGATACGTCCAATTTTCCACTAATTCATCCGTAATGATAATCTTCTCTATCTCACTATGTATTTCTCCAAAAGAAAGAACCTCTGCAACAAAAAGCATACCAAAAGATTCTGCCTCGGCGCCTTCGCTTACTTTTGTTTTTCCTTTGACAGAATATACACAAATCGGCTCGATGGTAAACTCTATCGCACCTGTTTCCTCCATTAATTCTCGCTTAGCAGCAGATAGAATATCTTCACCGGCTTCCCTGTGGCCTCCCGGAATTTCATAAGTATTTCTTTCCCGATGCTTACAAAATATCCATTTACTATTTGTTTTAGCGATAATAACCGCAAATTTCAATAATGTATCATCTACACGCTCGTAAAACTTTACTTCAATATTTCCAATCAAAAAATCACCTCTGCAACCTCGGATTTATCTTTTTATTATGGGTCGATATTATCATCATCATTGCCCTGTCCGGTCAGCCAATCCACGCTGCCTTTACTGTCTGCAATATATCCGTCAAGGCTCATCGCTATAAACATACTAACTTTTTTCATAAGTTCTCGCTCGAATCATAAATGGAAACTTATCTATGGATATACATTCTTGTCATATCAGGCTCACTATCCCCTTGAACCATACACAAAAATTCCCATCCATATCTTTCGTAAAAACTTGTATGGTCTGTAATCAAATAGATCGGAGTAATGCCTTTAGACTTCATGTCCTTTACAACAATATCAAGTAATTGTCCCGCAATGCCTTGACAGCGATATTCTATATCTGTATATACCGCACATACATTTGGTGTAAGGTCTTTTCTGTCATGAAAATCATTTTCAATCACGCCGAGACCGCCTACAATGCGCCCCCTGTCTAAACAAAGATACCAGCCATATTCTGTTTCATTATTAAGATAGGCTTCCATACATTCAAGATAAGCTGCTTCTGGCACTTCCCATTTATCATGAAACCATATAGCAGCAGCTTCTTTTAATTCAGGTTTTTGTCTTAAAGTAACATAATTATATACTTTCATATATACCTCTACAATTTCTAATTTACTTATGTATCACGAATATTTAGTTCATAAAACCGAAAATTTATATAATACAATGCTCAAGTATCTGCTTCTTCATCTCTGAATAGAAAATGATGTGCTGAACTGTTTCCTCAACCTGCTCTATTCCAATTTCTTTTTCATCATCTCCACAGTCAATACCTAAAACACGCTTAACATTATATTCCAACCATTCTAGTCTACCGTTATTGCAATCATACAATGTTTCCCAATCTACAGGTAATTCACCGCCTGCATTTGCATATCCTTGCAAAAAGGCTTGAAATAGCCCAAAATCAATTTGGCAATTTTCATATCCAGACCAGCATAACGCCAGTTCAAACAGTTCCATAAACGGATTACTATAAGATAAACATTCCAAATCAATAATGCGATAATCATTCCCGTTCCAGAGAACATTTTTGCAATCCATATCATTATGGCAGATTGATACGATAGGGGGCAGTTTCTTTTTTGCCTGATTACCTTTATTTTGACCATCTTGAATAACAGGCAAAGCGTCTTTCAGCATTGTGTATAATTTCGTATCGGTGTTTTTCATTTCTGCAAGGTAGAAATTCCAATCAATAGACATTTCACAAAAAACTTCATTTTCATACTTTTTGTCTATACTATGGATGTCAGCAAGTACCTTTCCCATTTCTTTACAGTGATACGCTGTTATCTCATTGCCCTGTAAGGCTTTTCCAGGAAAATAGTCAAATAGGTAGAAATATTCTCCGCCTACCTCCTGCATTTTTCTTCCATCCAAAGACAATGCAGGAAGAATCGGAATACCTTGCTGCTCCAATAAAAGTTCTATCCGTTCAGCTTTTGCAAAATTATCCATAGCGGTTTCTCTTTGCATAACAAACGGATTTAGCAGTTTCAGAGCGAAAATTCCTTGCTGTGTATCAATCCTATACATCTTGTGCATAAAGCCTCCGCTCAAAAGCATAGGCTTACCGATTATCTTCCAATCATATCTTTCCACTATCTTTGTAAATATTGACACTTTATCGTCATAAAAATAATTCCATCTCATTTTCCTTTTATAACCTTTGTTCCATTGTTAAGTCTTTTACAATCATGCCAAGTGGTTTATAAAACTCAATAGCACCTGAATTGAAGTTCCCTGCAACTTTATTTGTTGTTTGCCGAATTTGTATAATACTGAATCCGACAATTTTACCATCTAATTCAGCCCCAATCATAATTGTATCAGCGTCTGCAAGCGACGCTTCGTAGCCCTACCCTTTCGACGTAGTAGGTTTATCTATTTTTCTGTATATATCAGGACGTTGTTTAACATGTAAGTTGTGAAGTTGCACAAAAAGATTAATATCATTTGAATATATTTATTCAATAACGCATTAGTTGTATCCTGTTTAACTTCATCATATATCTTGAAATCTACATTGCCCGGATGGTGATTTCTATTTTGTTGGTTTTTTCTTGGATAGAAAAAATCAATGGTTAACCTAATTCTGAAATTCAAAGTTTTGCTTTTATGATCGGATTATACTGCATTTCATCTCTGTGCTTCTCTTGTTTTGGATAAACTGCTCCAGATTGATCTTATGATGATATTTTACAGAAGCAGCTTTATCTTTTTGCAGGATGACCTCATTCATATCCACCCCATTCAGTGCGGCGATGGCCACAGCATAATGAATCACGTCTGCCAATTCATTGCCCAGCTGTACCTGTAAATCTTCGTCGCCGACAGCTTTTCTACCAGCTTTTTTATTTAGAACCTCAGCGACTTCTCCAATCTCTTCCACAAGTTTCATAAAAAGACTCTGATCAATGCCACCATTACTGTAATGATCCAGCAAATATGCTTCCAGTTCCTCTATGGTTATTTTCATCCTTTACACCTCCCTCCAGCACAATGGACTCAACTACATTTTAGCCAATTGTAACTATCTTAATTTCCACATGGCTGTTTCCTCATCATCTCTTTCATGAAGTGTTACCTCAACCATATCGCCAAAACTTTTTCCAATCTGTTTGCGTATCTGTTTCGTAACATCAATGATGTAGCAGGGGGTACCCATCTTTACCACTTGCCCCCGATATGGAACACCATCAAAAGTAGCATTCACTAATAGACGTCCCTTTCCAAAAAGTGCTTTCATATCGTAAGGAACTTCTACATAAGCCGCATCTATATTTCCATTTTGAAGAATCCTTGTACAAAATTTTCTGGCTCCATTACAGCACGAACACTTATTTATGATTCCTCATATCTTTTTCTATCGACCTTTCTGCTTGCTTCAACATTCTGCTTTGATGAGACTTTACTTCTTTTTCTATCCAAATTTGATATTTTTTACAATATTTTCCTAATAATAATGGAAGTACACCAACAATCACAAAAATTGAAGAAATAACAGCCCAAATACCGTAAAACAGAGGAATATTGTATTTTTCATAATCTTGCGGCAGAAGACTTACAAACCCTAATATTATAAAGGATACGATACCTAAAAAAATAAATATACGTCCGATCTGATTGTAAAACACAATTCCTTCATTTATTTTTTTGGGGGGCTTTTTACTTTTTACTAATTTGTTACTCATATTTTTCTTTTACTCCATACAAATTCAAAGTAAGCAAGCTTACGCCATGTCCTTCCACGATGCCCGGGGCGCCTCGAAGAAGCTCCGCTTTATTCCTCCTGTCCAAACATTTTATTCGTAAACCTGAAATTCACACAGTTAATACATATTGTTCGTCATCCACTTTGGTAAAACCCATACTTTGAAACATTTTTTGAGACTGTGTATTGAAGGCGTATATCTCTGCATGCAGTTCAGAAATATGCTTCTCCCTTGCCAACTGGATTATTCCTTTCATAACTCGTCTGCCTATATGTTTATTTTGAAAAGGCTTGGCTATTACGATATTAACCTCGCCACTGGGTTGCAGGCACACATCTCCGCATAATCTGTTTTTGTATTTAATATAAAATAAATCGCCGTGTCTGTTTAAATATTTATACATACATTTTAGCATATCCAAATCATATGCGGTATCTCTGTTATCTACTTGTTTGCACAAAGTTAAATCTTGATACCAAGCTAAAGTGGTCTTGTCATTGGGATAATACGGAACAAGCCTTATCTCTTCATCAACAATCCTATTTTTCACTATTGTTGCCTCCCTGTCAAAGAAATTGTTTCACTTTATTCAGAAATCTCTAATTAAACAAAAACGCTACACGATGTCCTGCCAAGGTTATAGCCAACGAAACAATCAAACAGAATCCACTCTTCCACTGTATAAGAAAAGAATACCATCTTGCCGATTGATTGGCAAGCAGTCTTGCAGCACAAATACGCCTCATACTTTTCTATTATTGTTTCAAGCTGATAATAAAACTGCTTAGAAAGCTTTGTAAACTCACACTGACTTCGCAATGCAGCATTCGCAATCCGTTTCGCTTCTTGCCCATGTACGGCTTTCGCCGTATATCGCTACTTCAAAAAGGACATGGCCTGGACGGAGCTTACTCCTCCCTCCGCTCCGTCCAGGCCCACCTCGAAAAGCTCCGCTTTCCTCGGTGTTTGGGCTTTACTCTAAAATATCTTCATAATTATCACACAGAGAACGAAATTCCAGCAAATCACCAAATACTTTTCGGGCTTGATGATCGGATAATAGAGATTATATTTCAAAATCGGCGATTGAATACTCTTTAGTGCAGATTTTTCTTGAAATTAATTTCCATCTCTGATTCATATGATAATTTTGTGAGCAATTCTATTGTCAATCCATCACGTTGAAGAATAAATTTACCAAATTTCTTTTCCATCTCCAAGAAGAATTGATTTAATATTTTGATTAATTTGTGACTCACTCAATCCTTTTTGAATAAGAGGTTGGATAACTTCCCTACTTTCTCTCATATGTGGTAATTCAGATGCAAGTTTATTAGCTTTATCTTCTCTGCCAACTTTCAAGTATAAAAAACATAATGTTGCTCTTATCATGGATTTTTGCCTTTCGTTGATAGATATCGGTAACCCTCTCTCCATCAACTCAATAGCCTCATCTGTATTCCCTTTCAATGCTAATGTACTGGCAAGCCCCAAAATCATACCTGGTTTATTTGGATATATCAATAATGCATCTCTGTATGTTTTTTCAGCTAAATCATACTCACCACTTCTTTGATATTCAATGGCTTTCTTATGAATGTTAAGACGTGTCTCTTCGGCTCGAATAGTATCCATCCCTATAAGTAAATCTACACTAGTTTCAAAAAGATTCGCTAATGCCGGAAGAAAAGTAATATCGGGATATGTTTCTCCGGTTTCCCTTAGTTAAAGATACCATTGTATTTTAAAAAGAAAGACAGTCGATATAAAATCAACTGCCATATATCATCAGTATTCAGTTTTCAATCGCTGATGTTAACTGAGCCTTGCTGAGTTAACACTACTGCAAAAGGCGGTTTTACATTATAAATACAGCGTTTTCCGCTTGTTAATGTATAGTGTTTCTTGTTTTTTGTGCCCCCCTTGTTAGATAACGGGGGCTTATAAGGCTCGCTAACGCTCGCCAAACCGCCGAAGTGAACCAGACACTAAAAACGGCGGAAAAATCTATGAGATTTTCCCACCGTCGTGTCTGGATCACTCCGACCATTATGATTTTTTTGCTCTAACTTTTAACCTCCCAATCAAATTATACCCCTAATGCACGAATTAAGTTTATCATTTCAATAGATCCTTGTGCACATTCAGAGCCTTTATTTCCTGCTTTGCTACCAGCTCGTTCTATCGCCTGTTCAATCGTATCTGTCGTAAGAACACCAAACATAACAGGTATTTCGGTATTTAAACTGATTTGGGCAATTCCCTTTGATACCTCACTACACACATAATCATAATGGCTTGTACTACCTCGAATAACTGCCCCTAAACAAATAATCGCATCATATTTTTTACTTTTTGCCATTTTAGACGCTATCAACGGTATTTCAAATGCTCCCGGAACCCAAGCCACCTCTATATCCTTTTCGCTAACATTTTCTCTTTTCAAATT
>CAJKGK010000035.1 GCA_905199445.1 uncultured Lachnospiraceae bacterium
AGGAGTGATATAGATTGGACAAAATTAAATTTACCATTGACGGGCATGAGGTTTTTGCCAGACCTGGTCAGACCATCCTCGAGGCAGCTCTTGAGGCCGGTATTTATATCCCGCATATATGCAGCCATGATAACCTTCATCCATCGGGGTCATGTCGGTTGTGTGCCGTGGAAATTGAAGGCAGGGATGGTGTGGCGGCATCCTGTACAACAAAAGCACAGGCGGGGATGAAAGTGACGATTCATGGGCCTAAGGCCGAAAAAGTGAGAAGGCTTTCTCTGGAACTTATGTTTACGCCGCATCCCGAAGAATGTGTGGGCTGCCCTAAATATTTAAAATGTCAGCTTCAGGCCTTATCTCAGTATGTGGGGGTATCGGGAAGCGGCGTTCGTCATCGTACAAATAATGTTGCTTCCGATGCCAGAAATAAGCTGATGCTTCATGAAATGTACCGGTGTGTGCTGTGCGGCCGCTGCGTTCGTGTCTGCGAGGAGGTGCGCGGTGTGGGTGCATTGACTTTTAAAAAGGTCAACGGACAGCTCAGAGTTGTGATTAACGGTGACACCCTTGAAGATGCCGGCTGCCGGCTGTGCGGCGCGTGTGTGGAAGTGTGCCCTACCGGCTCTATTCGAGATCAGGTCGGTGTTTTTGACCTTGAAAAACCGCGTCAGGAGGCACTGGTGCCCTGTGCGGCCAGATGTCCGGCCAATATTGATGTGCCCAAATACATTCGTTTCTTAAAAGAAGAAAACTACAGTGCTGCTGCGGCTGTTGTCCGTGAAAAAGCACCGCTGCCTAAAATATTAGGCTATATTTGCAGTCATTTTTGTGAATTAGAATGTAAGCGACGTTTTGTCAATGCGTCTGTGGCTATTCGTGATCTGAAACGATATGCCTGTGAACATGGAGATGACGCTTGGAAAAGCAAGGCCTTTATGAAGCCGGCTACAGGAAAGCGGGTGGCCGTTGTGGGGGCAGGCCCGGCAGGGCTGACAGCCGGGTATTTTCTTAAAAAGCTGGGGCATGAGGTTACCATTTACGAAGAAAAATCATGTGCCGGCGGAACTCCCCGTTTTGGCATTCCCCAATACCGGCTTCCCAGAGAAATCATCCAGGAAGAGGTTGATCATATTTTAGAATTGGGCATAGAGCTTTGTCTGAATACAAAAATTACATCCGTTGATCAGCTTTTGGATGATGGCTATGATGCTGTTTTTGTGGCAGTGGGAACACATAAAGGCGTCAGACTGCCCATGGAAGGCAATGATCTGGATGGTGTGCTTGTGAACGTGGATTTTCTGAAAGCAGCATCCATGCAAGAAACGGTGGCGCTGGGAGATGCGGTTGTCGTCCTGGGTGGTGGCAATGTGGCCTGTGACTGTGCAGGTGTGGCAAGACGTCTTGGCGCTTCTCAGGTTCATATGGCCTGTTTGGAAAGCCGTGAGACGATGCCTGCCTCAAAGGATGAACTGGAAGCTGTGGAAAAAGACGGCGTGATTGTTCATCCGGGTGTGACTTTTGATAAGATTGTATCCGAAAATGGTAAAGTGGCGGGGGTTCAATTTTCAGAAGTGAAATCCTTTACCTTCGATGAAAACCGTCAGGCTGTTATCGAAAAGGTGGAAGGCTCCCAGCATGTGATTTCTTGTTGTACGGTGATTTTTGCCGTGGGACAGGGACCGGATCTGGATGCTTCTTTTGGTGTTGAGCTGGGCAGAGGCAATCGGATTGTTGTTAATGAAAATTATGAGACAAACAGGGCAGGTGTGTTTGCGGCCGGTGATGTGGTCACAGGTACAGCCTCAGTGATTCAGGCCATTGCCGCCGCACGTAAGGCTGCATCTGCGATTGACCGATATTTGGGGCAGGATGGAGATCTGACGGAACATCTGGTTCCGGAACAAAAGGCAAATCCGTGGATCGGTAAAATTGAGGGGTTTGCACAAATCCCCCGGCAAAAAACCGACCAGATTCAGGATGAACAGCGCTGTCAGGGTTTTGATCTGAACGATCATGGATTTAACAAGGATACAGCCTGCCGCGAAGCTTCGCGCTGTCTTCAGTGTGATCTGCGATTAGAGCTGGCGCCTCAGAAATTCTGGAGTGATTATCCGATTCACTGAGACCGGAGGAAAGGATGGAAATACTGTAATGAGTGAAATCAATAAAACAATCGTCATCTGTTCTGCGGCCGGTGATGATCCAAATGCCCAGGTCTGCCGTATGATTTTGGAAAACCATGCCCGGGAGGTTGTGGAAGCTGTAAGGGCAGTGTCTAAAAGCGTGGACCAGGCTTATATTTATATTCCTGCTGCCTATGAAAAGGCAATACAGATGGTTGGCGGACCGGCGAAAGAAGCCGGTATTGGGCTTATTACCGGAGAAGACAGTCCGGTATGCCGTGAGGAAACTGCACTCATCAGTGCCTTTAATCAAAAACTGATTCGTCCCTTTTATATTGAAGACAGGGATACTTTCTGCGGCAATGACGGTGTGGCGAAAAAAATCTATGCCCTGGAGCCATTATGGCGTGATTATGTGGGACGCGGTGATCGTAAATATTTTTACGTATCCGGAAGTGTGGAAAAAGAAGGCTTTGTGGAAATTGCCTATGGTCAGACGCTGGCTCAGCTGATCGAACTGGCCGGAGGTGTAAAGGACAAAGCGTCAATGAAGGCTGTGTTAGTCGGTGGCGAGCTGGGGTGCTTTGTGGCGCCGAATGCTGTGGCGTCAACGGTGATTGACAGGGATAACGATATGTTTACCGGGGCTGTTCAGATCTTTGATGAAACTGTCTGTGCAGTGGATGAGACAAAACATCTTATGTCACAGGTCAAAGCGGATTCCTGCGGCAAATGTCCCCTTTGCCGGGAGGGCAGCCATCAGTTTTATACGATCTTTAATGATATTTCCAATGGCAAGGCAAAGGTTTCGGACCTGGAACTGCTTTCTGATCTGGCTCAGACCATTGGATGGGGCGCTTTCTGTCCTTTTGGCCGTCATATGGTCAGACCGGTGGAAACGGCTCTTGAGGTTATGGGGCGTGAAATTGAAGATCACATTAAGCGAAAAAAATGTGAAGCCGGAGTGTGCAAACGTTTGATGACAATGGCCATTCTTCCGGATTTATGTACAGGCTGTGAGGCCTGTATAGATGTATGCCCTGAGGATGCCATTGAGGGCAAAAAAGGATATATTCATATGATTGATAATGATTTATGTGAAAAGTGTGGGAAGTGCGTTCCAGTCTGCGAGGCGGATGCGATTATTGTTGTGGGCAGTGTTAAACCGAAGCTCCCAAAAAGACTGACAAGGGTCGGAAGATTTAGAGGATAAAAACGTCCGTCATACAAAGACAACAATCTTGTTTTGTCTTTGTATGGCTTGTTTGGTGATTTTAATGAAATTGTAAAAACATCTGGACTTTATTCCGGTGAAATGTTAAAATAATGATGTTGATTTAAAATATTTATTTAACTTAGTAACAGATTAAAGGGGAATATTAGATGAATAAGAAAATTAAAACACCAGCTGTAGAAAAACTGTTTGAAGGTATTCTCAGTCTGAAAAATATGGATGAATGTTTTGACTTTTTTGAAGACATCTGTACGATTAATGAGCTGCTTTCATTATCTCAGCGTTTTGAGGTGGCACGGATGCTCAGAGAGCAGAGAACCTACCTTGAAATTGCAGAAAAGACCGGAGCTTCTACTGCAACGATCAGCCGTGTAAACCGTTCACTGAATTATGGGAATGACGGTTACGACATGGTGATCCGACGTATGGAAGATGAAGAATAGTGATTTTTAACAAAGGCAGAAAACACCGTCAAGGATGGGCAGCACACCGTCTATCCTTGACGGTGCTTTCTGTTTTTTGATATTGATTCGTTATAAATTCGAATGAGACTGTTTTGCTAAGCTGCCCTAAAAGACTTCTACTTTTTCTTCTTTTTTTCCGGTTCATCCAAGCGATTCATTGTATCAATGATTTTTTCTACCAACTGTTTTTTGAGAAAAATATCATAGCACAGAGAGCAGACAAAGGCAAAACTGTGGAGGGTGTCTGCCTGATCCGGAGGGGTATGAGAAAAACTATTTTGTGACAGTTTAAATTTTTTGAAAAGATCATCCATAATTTCCGGCTGAAAGCTTTTTTGAAGTTTAAAAACTTCATTATAGATATCATTCAGTCCCAGGTCACTGCTGCTGTTTTTAAAATATTGTGTACGTACAGGTTTTAGAAGAATTTCAATATCTGCCATGGACAACATACTTTTCAGGTAATAAATAAAGGTCAATAAAAGAAGATGATCTCCGGAATATTTTTTCTTTTCCGGTGGTGGAAGCAAATTATTTTTTGCATAGTTGTTGATCATTGTTTTTGTAAGAATTTTATCATTGTCATAACGCTTTGTATTTCCCAGGTGTTCATCCATAAATGTGGTGACCTGATCCATATACAGATCAATGCCGGGAAGCATTTCCGGTTTGATATAATCCATTGTTGCCTTGTCGTTTTTCATCTGCTGCAGAAGCTGTTCAATCAGCTGCGTCAGATGAGGGGATGGATGTCCCGAATCCGCCAAGGCCTCGTTTTGTTTGTTTTCATCCATTAATTTCACCCTGCTTTCGTAATTTATTATATAATAATCCAGGACACCGGTCAATCAATATAAGCAGCCTGAGCCTTAATGGCGTTTAGGCGTATCAAGGGCCTTAAAAATACTTTTCCGTCCTGCAAAGCAGAACATTTGGGTAACAAAGACGCCTAAAATAATTCCAATGCCGTCAATGAGGACATCCCGGGCAGAGGCCGAGCGGCCGCTGACAAAGGATTGATGAAATTCGTCACTGCAGGCGACAAGAAAACAAAGAAAAACAGAAATTAAAAACAGCCAGGCGTGGCGCAGCCGGAAAACGATGTACAAAGGCAGAGTGAGAGAAACTGCCAAAAGGAAATATTCTGTAATATGAGCGGCCTTGCGGACATAAAAATGAATTTTCTCCACATAATGATCCTGGCGATCCATGTCCCAGTTTTGATTTGTGATTTCATTAAATACAGAGACGATTTCCCGGCTGATCCTAAGGCTTAAGGACGCAGATGCTTCGCCTTGCTGCGCAGAGAACTGAAAGATCATATACATCATAAACAAAGCCGGCACAAAGGCTAAAGGCTTTAAAAGAAACTTCAAAAAGGTTTTAAAAAAATTCAAAATTAATGGCTCCTTTCTTTTTTCATGAATCATATCATGATTTGAATGTAAAGTCAAAATTGAAAAAAATCTCCATTTGTGATAGGATAATGCAGTAGCTGGAGGTGATCCTGTTGAGTGAGTGTAAATATGATGAAATTGAACGTTATTTTCCGGAATCTAAAAGGGACTTTTATGAATTTACCGAAAATGAGAAGAATTTTAGAAAAATATATTATTCCAAGTATGGACATTTGATTTCTGCGCCCATATCCATGGAGCAGCTGCGGCAGATGCTTACGATTTATCCGTTTTTGCCTCAGCTGTATCCGTTTTTTTCTTCAATGGCCAGGCATCCGTCTGAGTTTAGACTTCCCGCAGCGCAGTCTTTAGAAGCTTCTCCGATCTATGTTTCAAGACATGAGCGTTATTGCTATCCGGTGATTCATACCCATGATTATGTGGAAGCTTTATATGTTTATGACGGAGACTGCAGGCAGTTTATATGTGGACGAACGATAGAGCTTCATAGAGGGGACTTTTGTATTCTTTCCCCGGATGCCCCGCACTGTGTGCTTGCTTATGAGGATAATAATATTATTATCAATATACTGATTAAAAAAAGCCTGTTTAACTGCGCTTTTTTTGAAATCCTTAAGGAAAAGCATCTGCTGGCTGGATTTTTTAATGATATTTTATATCACAGCACGGCCAGTCCTTATCTGATTTTTCCTACAGCGGATGACGGCCAGATCCGACATCTGATTGAGGTTATGTATGACGAAAATTATTGCAGAAACAGATACTATCAAAATTTTATGACTACATATTTTCAGGAATTGATACTGGTGCTTTTACGCCGATATGAAATGTATGCCGTTGTTCCCAGTCCTATGAATACAAAACTGAATCATCAGATTGTGGCGGTTCTTAATTATATTCATGTGAATTACAGTCATGTGACGATGGGAGAGCTGGCCGGATTTTTTAATTACAGTGAAAATTATCTTTCAAAAATGCTGAAAGAATATACAGGGGAAACTTTTTCTCAGCTGATTTTTGAGCTGCAGATGAAAAACGGAGCCCTTTTACTGGAAAATACAAAAAAGACGATTGCACAGATCAGTCAGGAAGTGGGCTGCTTTGATGCCAGTCATTTTAATAAGAAATTTAAAAAAACATATGGTATATCTCCTGCACAATACAGAAAGGAAAAATTAAAATGTTAGAAACACTGATTATGTTTGCCGGTGTGCTGATCGGCTATTTTTTTTCACCGAAAAAATATGAAGGGTTTAATGCACGGCTTCAGATTGTATGTACAGCGCTTCTTATTTTTTCAATGGGTGTATCTCTGGGAAACAGGGAAAACTTTTTTCAGGAAATTGCGTCTTTAGGGATAGAGAGTGCAATATTTGCCATTATACCGATTGCTTTTTCCGTCATTGCTGTTTATCTTCTGACAAAATGGCTGATGGATAGAAGAAAGGGGGCATAAGTGATGGTGATCATTGCAATTGTGGCACTTGTGGCCGGCATTCTTTGCGGTCATTTTATTTTTCCTCAGAGCCTTGTGGATTTTTTTAGCAATTATTCGGACTATGTTCTTTATATACTGATGTTTTCTGTGGGAATCAGCGTGGGATTGAATAAATCTGTTTTTAAGAAAATAAAAGAATATCACATTAAGATTTTTTTAATTCCGGCAGGAATCATATGCGGAAGTATTCTGGCCGGTTTTGTGTGCAGCCAGATTCTGGGAACAGCACTGAATGAAAGCATGGCCGTTGTCTCGGGACTTGGCTGGTACAGTCTGTCTGGTGTGCTTGTCACAAGCCTGGCCGGTGCTAAAATGGGAACCATTGCTTTTTTAAGCAGTTTGCTCAGGGAGATTGCTTCATTTCTTACGATTCCGTGGATTGCACGACATCTGAATTCTTATGCGGCCATTGCACCGGCAGCAGCGACCAGTGAAGATACCACGCTACCCATGATCATGAAATATACTTCCGAGGAGGTTGTTGTTCTGGCCGTCTTTAACGGCGTGGCATGTTCGGTTATGGTGCCCATACTTACAAAATTTCTGTACCAGATTTTTTCATAAAAATCCGGTACAGAAAAATGGGAGGATATGACACAGTATTGTTTATCGCATAACGATATAAACCATGTAGGCTACGTACATGGCGATCATGACGCCGCCCTTGGCCCAGTTGTAGCTTTGCTTTCTGAAAGCAAGCAAATAGGCCACAATGCTGACAACGGAAAGTATGATCAGGTCATAGACAGAGAAGATACTTACCGTGATCGGATGAATGGCAGCGGATGCACCAAGGATCAGAAGAATGTTGCATATATTGGATCCGATCACATTGCCCAGAGCCAGATCGTTTTCTCCTTTTCTGGCAGCTACAATTGAGGTGACCAATTCCGGAAGCGAGGTGCCTACGGCTACAATGGTCAGACCGATAAAAGCTTCGCTTAACCCAAAGGCTCTGGCCAGCTCTGTGGCGCTGTTGACAACAACCTGTCCGCCGATGATGACCAGAACAATACCGACAACGATAAAAATAATACTTTTTACCGGCGACATGGTTTTGATGTCGTCCTGAGGTGCAGGAATGGCGTCATTTTGAATGGTCAGAGCTTTTTTGGCATTGCGAACCTGCAGTGCAATAAAAATAAAAAATAAAACAAGAAGGATCAGGCCGTCAATACGTCCGATCTGGTTGGCGTCTGAACCAAAAATCCACATATCCATGCACATAACCAGCAAAAGCAGCTGAATGATAATAGCCTGAGGAAATTCATTGCGAAGAATGTTTTTTTCCACCTTCATGGGACGTATAAGTGCACATATACCGACAACCATCAGAAGATTAAAAAAGTTGGACCCAACCACATTGCCCACGGAAATATCGTTTTGACCGCCGATAGCTGCGGTAATGCTTACAGCCGCTTCAGGCGCACTTGTACCCATGGCGACGATTGTGAGACCGATAATAATGCTTGGCACTTTGAGAAGCTTTGCGACGGAGGAGCTGCCGTCCACAAACATATCGGCACCTTTGATCAGAAGGATAAATCCAATGATCAGTAAAAAACAGGAGAGAATCATAATACTGTTCCTTTCTATAATGTAGTCTTTTGTACGGTAAAAAGTATATCTTTCTACAATGTTAAAGTCAAGTCTATAATGCCGAACATTGTCAGGTAAGCAATAAAGATAAGGCGCTAAAACGTTGGGCATTTAAAAAATTTTATAATTTATGTATTGAAATATCATGGATTATCAACGATAATAGTTCATATACTATATGATAAAGGAGTCTGAATCATGGAACAATATAAAAAAGAGTTTATTGAGTTTATGGTTGATTGTAATGTTTTAAAATTTGGAGATTTCGTCACAAAAAGCGGCAGAAAGACCCCATTTTTTGTAAATACAGGATTTTACCGCACAGGCGGTCAGTTAAGCAGACTGGGTGAATATTATGCCAGAGCCATTGAAGGTAAGTATGGCTTTAATTTTGACGTTTTATTCGGACCGGCCTATAAAGGTATTCCTTTGAGCGTTGCGGCAACCATGGCTATTCACAGCCTTTATGGCAAGGATATTAAATACTGCTCCAACCGTAAGGAGGTCAAAGATCACGGTGATACAGGTATTCTTCTGGGAAGCCCTATTGCTGACGGGGATAAGGTTGTCATTATCGAGGACGTGACCACAGCAGGAACTTCGATCGAAGAAACGCTGCCGATTATTAAGGCTCAGGGCGATGTGGATGTGTTGGGACTTGTTGTTTCTGTGGACCGTATGGAGCGGGGCAAAGGAGAAAAAAGTGCCCTTGCGGAGATTGAAGAAAAATACGGTATTCGCACAACAGCTATTGTAACCATGGCTGAGGTTGTGGAACATCTGTATAACCGTCCATATAAGGGCAAGGTGATTATCGATGATACATTAAAGGCGGCCATCGATGCCTATTATGAACAGTATGGAGCAAAATAATATGGATAAAATCAACATGGATCTTGAAGATGAGATGTCTATGCTCAACAAAAAGGGAGGCAGAACGATGCACGAAAAGATTTACGGTACAATGAAAAATGTGGGTGTCGGCAACCTTGTATTTGGGATTATTATTATCGTGGCCGGTATTACAGTGGGCGTTATGTCGATCATCAATGGGGCCAAGCTTTTAAAGAGCAAGTCCAATATTCTGTTTTGATGATGTGCGGGCCGCAGGCGTGCCCGAAAGGTTAAGATTATGATAAGGCGCAGCGGGGACGATCCCAAAGCGCCTGTTTTATTAATGGAGGCAGGATTTGAACATTGATATGAAAAGAAAGATCAGGGTAGTGACGATTGTTCTTATGCTGATCTATATGATGGTATTAGCCTATGTCTGCTTTTTCAGTGAAAGGTACGGCAGAGTCGTCAGTGATACCCATCATTATAATCTGCAGCCCTTTAGGGAAATATCCAGGTTTTATATTTACAGGGAACTGATAGGGGTTAAGGCGTTTATCATCAATTTATTTGGCAATATCCTGGCTTTTGTGCCCTTTGGTTTTATGGTTTCTATACTTTGGCAGGGCAGACATCAGGTGATTGATGCCGTGTTTTGCACATTTTTATTAAGCCTTGTGGTGGAAGTGATTCAGTTTGTATTTAAAGTCGGTTCCTTTGATGTGGATGACCTGATTTTAAATACTTGCGGCGGCTTTTTAGGTGTTATCATCTACCAGACTGTAAATGTGATCAGGAGGAAGATTTTTGGCAAAGCAGGTTTATAGTTTTACTAAAATAGAAAAGAAGCGGACAAATGCAGGGCTGTATACCACTGTAGCGGGCTTTTTATCTGTTGGCGGACTGATTGGGCTGATTGTGGCAGCCTTTGTCATGAAGGGCGCATTGGCACCCTGGGCCGGCGGTGTTGGCTGCGCGACATTTATATTATCTCTGGCCGGATTTTTGGGGGCAAAATCCGCCAGAAAGGACGATGATACATATGGCCCATTTCTCCGCTTGGGATATATGAGCTGTGGAGCGGCAGCTATTGCGCATATTTTTGTTATAATGACCGGTATATTCACGATCATTATGTGATCAGCCGATGCAAAGTGTCCGGCTGAAAAAGTAAATAAGAAGGTGACAGATCAATAATGAAATACAGTGAATTATTTGCACAGGACAATGCCGCTGTGGCCGAACGTTATGATTTGGCTGTAGAGCGGATTTCAAATATTCCCGGGGATGTTGGCGAACCGTTCAGGGATTATTTTCATAAAATGGCCGATTTTGTAGCTCAAATGGACAGACTGTATAAGGATGTGGAGCAGCAGGCTATGGAAGATTGGACCATGGAGGCCTTAAAGGCCCATAACGATTCTTTGTACAATGATATTCTTCCTGAAAATTATGAAACAAGCTATGCCAATCCTGACTATGCAGCACAAAAGCTTGGCAGTGACTATGGTCCATTGCTTTCATTTTTATATACCGAATTAAGGGGAATGATTGCCTGGGCCTATGAAAGTCGAAAAACACAGATGACCATTATAATGGAGCTGCTGATTGAGATTTACAATTATTTTGAAGATGCGTCACAGCCGGACAGCCGGTTTTTGAAACAGGCGATTTATTGGTATATCAGTGATTACAGTGATATGATGCTGGAGGATATGATCTGTGATCAGGTGGATGAACGGCGTACATTTATTAAGGATATTATATGTGAAAGCGATCTTGGGGATTTGAGCTATCTCTATCGTTATGGCGAATATGTCGGCGAAAATGAAATTCAAACAGCCCTGTATTTGAACAAACAGCCTAAGGAGCGGATTTTGGCCCTTTCGGACACCTTTGTGGATGGCTATATCCGGGGTTTTAAAGTTATGGGCGTAGATTTAGCTCCTAAAAATAATCTTGTGATTCGCGCTCATATCGGATTTGAACGCGTGCTTAAAGAGAGCATACGCCGGTTTGAGGCCATGGGTTTAACGGTGCATATGTTCAGAAATCCTGTGAGCAGCTGCTGCAAAAAAAGTATGCGCTACGGATTTCTCGGAACAAGTCCCAATCCTCAGTATGATTATGACCATCGGCAGGATCAGGCGCTGTATTTGGATAAGGCGCTCAATGAACGCCGTCTTGCGGTACTGCGTGTTGTTTATGAAAAATATAAAAAACAATTGGATGGCTATGCCGGCCCGGCGGTGATGGAGGTGTTTGGTGAGGAGCCGTTTGTTCCCCTGCGCCGTGAATATGGGCTGACACTTAGCGAAAAACAGCAGAAGCTGTCCGTAGACTACGCCGGTCAGTCCGGACTGCTTCAGAGTCAGTATATCGATTCTGCCAAAACAAGTTTTACAATTATTGCCTATCCCATTCCTGAAATCGGCGATGATTTTGAGGCTATATTTGATGAGATTTTCAAGGTGAATACATTGGATAACAGGCTTTATACCCGTATTCAGCAGACGATGATTGATACATTGGATAAGGCTCAGGGCGTTTGGATCCGGGGAGCCAGGGAAAAAAACAGTACGGATCTTTACGTGACCCTTCGGCCATTGGCACAGCCTGCCCAGGAGACAAAGTTTGAAAACTGTGTGGCTGATGTAAATATCCCGGCCGGCGAAGTTTTTACAAGCCCTGTGCTTAAAGGAACAACAGGCAGGCTCAATGTAAGTTCTGTGTATCTGAAAGGCTATAATTTTAACAATTTGACTGTTGTTTTTAAGGACGGTATGGCAGTGGAATACAGCTGCGATAATTTTGGACGGGAGGAAGAAAACCGCCAGTATATCCGGGAAAATATTCTTTTTAATCATGAAACGCTGCCTATTGGCGAGTTTGCTATCGGTACCAATACAACGGCTTATGTGATGGCTGAAAAGTATAAAATTATACAAAAACTGCCGATTTTGATTGTGGAGAAAATGGGCCCCCATTTTGCTCTGGGAGATACGTGCTACGCGAGAAGTGAAGCGCATAAGGTTTATAATCCTGACGGCAAGGAAATTATTGCCAGAGACAACGAAATCTCGGCCCTTCGCCATACGAATCCTCAGGCGGCATATTTTAACTGTCATACGGATATTACAATTCCATATGATGAGATCGGTGAAATATCCGCCGTGATGGCCGACGGCAGTAAGGTTCCTTTGATTTTAGACGGACGTTTTGTACTGCCGGGAACCGAGTCTTTGAATGCACCCTTTGAAGAAAAACAATATTAAAAGCTATATTGATAAGCTGTGCTAATTAATTGCAATTAGACATAATGATAATCCAAAAAAGACCATACAAAATATGGTCTTTTTTTAATTGTTTCTATTGACGAAAAAACAAAGGTTGGTTACAATGGTTGTGTTAGAAGTCATTGCTGCATAAAATGTAGCTGTCGAATATACGGATGGTAATAAGTTTTATAATTAATAAGATGTGTTAATAACTCGCAGACTGCCCGAAGGGCATGACCAGATAAGGAGGATTTGAAAATGAGTGCAAAAGTAGGCATTGTAATGGGAAGCGATTCCGATATGGCTGTCATGAGCAAAGCAGCCGATGTTTTGGAAGAGCTGGGCGTGGAATTTGAAATGACAATTATTTCCGCTCACAGAGAGCCTGATGTATTTTTTAATTATGCAAAAACAGCAGAAGAGAAGGGGTTAAAGGTCATTATTGCCGGTGCAGGTATGGCTGCTCATCTTCCGGGTATGTGCGCTGCAATTTTCCCTATGCCGGTGATCGGTATTCCTATGCATACCACAAGCCTTGGCGGCCGTGATTCTCTGTACTCTATTGTTCAGATGCCGTCAGGTATTCCTGTGGCTACGGTTGCAATTAACGGCGGTGCCAATGCAGGTATTCTTGCAGCCAAGATTCTGGCAACATCCGATGAGGCCCTGCTTGGACGCCTGAAAGAATATTCCGAGAAAATGAAAGATCAGGTTGTAGCAAAAGATGCCAGACTTCAGGAAATCGGCTACAAAGCGTATATGGCTCAGAAATAAGCCTTTAAATACCACGTCTCGAAGGAGACATATAAATATGAGTGAAAGCACAGGAGGAATTGTCATGGATTACAAAAAAGCCGGAGTAGATATTGAGGCAGGATATGAGTCTGTAAAATTAATGAAAAAATTTGTTCAGAGCACAATGCGGCCGGAGGTGCTGACGGATATCGGCGGTTTTTCCGGAGCATTTTCAATGACAGCATTTAAAGATATGGAAGAACCAACCCTTGTTTCAGGAACCGATGGCTGCGGTACAAAAGTAAAGCTGGCTATGGTGCTTGACCGTCATGATACCATTGGTATCGATGCTGTGGCCATGTGCGTCAATGATATTGCCTGTGCAGGGGCTGAGCCTTTATTTTTCCTGGATTATATTGCCTGTGGCAAAAACTATCCGGAAAAGATTGCTCAGATTGTCAGCGGTGTAGCCGATGGCTGCCGGCAGGCCGGTGCAGCACTGATCGGCGGTGAAACTGCGGAGCACCCAGGACTTATGGCTGAGGATGAGTATGATCTGGCTGGTTTTGCGGTTGGGGTAATTGATAAAAAAGATCTGATTACCGGAAAAGATTTAAAACCGGGAGATGTGCTGATTGGTATTGCTTCATCCGGTGTACACAGCAATGGATTTTCTCTTGTGCGCAAAGTCTTTGATATGTCCAGACCGTCCCTGGATACTTATTATGACGAACTTGGAAAAACTCTGGGGGAAGCACTTCTGGCGCCTACAAGAATTTATGTAAAGGCTCTGAATGCCTTAAAAGACGGCGGTGTTAAGATTAAAGCCTGCAGCCATATTACCGGCGGTGGTTTTTACGAAAATGTTCCCCGCATGCTTCCTGAAGGGGTTCATGCAGTGATTCATAAAAACAGCTATGAGGTCCCGGCGATCTTTAAGTTGCTGGCTCAGCGCGGAGATATTGAAGAAAAAATGATGTATAATACATTTAACATGGGCATCGGTATGGTCATCGGCGTGGATGCGGCATGTGCAAATGAAGCCGTGAAGCTTCTTGAGGCTGCCGGTGAGACTGCCTATGTGATCGGTGAAACAAAGGCCGGAGAAACGGGAGTGACATTATGTTAAAAATTGGGGTTCTTGTATCCGGCGGCGGTACAAATCTGCAGGCAATTATTGATCGGATCGAAGACGGTACGGTGACGAATGCCCGAATTGAAACGGTTGTGAGTAACAACAAAAATGCCTATGCCCTGGAGCGGGCCAGAGCCCATGGGATTTTGGCCAAATGCATTTCACCGAAAGACTATCCGTCAAGAGCAGCATTTAACGAGGCCCTGTATGATTATCTGACAGGCTGCGGTCTGGACCTGATTGTACTGGCCGGTTATCTTGTCGTTGTACCGGAACCGGTGATTGCCAGGTTCAGAAACCGGATGATTAATATCCATCCGTCTTTGATTCCATCTTTTTGCGGTACCGGTTATTATGGTCTTAAGGTTCATGAAGCGGCGCTGGCCCGTGGTGTGAAGGTCAGTGGCGCCACAGTGCATTTTGTAGATGAGGGGACGGATACAGGCCCTATTATTATGCAGAAGGCTGTGGCGGTTTTGCCTGGAGACACACCGAAAACCCTTCAGCAGCGGATTATGGAAGAGGCTGAGTGGGTGATCCTTCCGGAGGTGATCGACGCTATCGCCAATGGCCGGGTGGAGCAAAAGGGAAATATTGTCACGGTTTTGCCCAGAGCATCATCTTTTCACCAAATATAGGACAACAGGATATTAAGGGATTTATATAAGGGTAATAATGAAAAAGGAGGCTTTCCATTGAAAGTACTTATTGTCGGAAGCGGCGGAAGGGAGCATGCCATTGCCTGTAAGGTGGCCATGAGTCCTAAAGTCGATAAAATATACTGCGCTCCGGGAAATGCCGGAATTGCATCAGTGGCAGAGTGTGTGCCCATTGGAGCTATGGATTTTGACGGCCTTGTGGCTTTTGCCAAAGAAAAGGCAATTGACCTGACGGTGATTGGTATGGATGATCCCCTGGTTGGTGGGATTGTGGATGCCTTTGAGGCTGCAGGGTTAAGCGTTTTTGGACCACGTAAAAATGCGGCGATTATTGAAGGCTCTAAGGCGTTTTCGAAAGATCTGATGAAAAAATATCATATTCCCACAGCAGCTTATGAAACCTTTGATAATGCCCAGGCTGCACTGGACTATATTGAAAATGCCACGATGCCCATTGTTTTAAAGGCCGATGGTCTGGCTCTGGGAAAAGGTGTTTTAATTTGTAAGACTCTGGAGGAAGCCAGAGCTGGTGTCAAATCTATTATGACAGATAAACAGTTTGGAAGTGCAGGCGATCATCTGGTTATTGAGGAGTTTATGACCGGACGAGAAGTTTCGGTGCTGTGTTTTTGCGACGGCACGCACATTGTGCCTATGACAAGCGCGCAGGATCATAAACGGGCCCAGGACGGCGATCAGGGATTGAATACCGGTGGTATGGGTACCTTTTCTCCAAGCCCTTTTTACACTCAGGAAATTCAGGAATACTGTGAAAAACACATTTATCAGCCTACAATGGATGCCATGAAGGCTGAAGGACGCCCTTTTGTTGGTATTTTGTTTGTCGGCCTCATGCTCACTGCTCAGGGCCCAAAGGTTTTGGAATATAATGCCCGATTTGGTGACCCGGAAACTCAGGTTGTGCTTCCAAGAATGAAGACAGACTTGGTAGAGGCTTTTGAGGCATGTATTGATGGCCGTCTTGAGTCTTTGCATCTGGAATTTGAAGATAATGCGGCCGTATGTGTTGTTCTGGCTTCCGATGGATATCCTCTCAAATATGATAAAGGTTTTGAAATCAGGGGATTTGATAGGTTCCATGAGTCGGATGGGTATTATTGTTTCCATGCGGGTACGGCCTTTAAAGACGGAAAGATTGTGACAAACGGCGGAAGAGTGCTGGGGATTACGGCCAAAGGAGAAAATCTGAAGGCAGCCAGAGCCAATGCCTACAAGGCTGTGGAATGGATCGATTTTGCCAATAAATATATGCGCCATGATATCGGAAAGGCAATCGATGAGGCGTAATAGCGAGAAGTAAGGATAAAAAATAGATCTGTAAACGGTAAATGTAAATACGTGAGTAAGAATATCCCCGTCGCTGACGGGGATATTTCTGTTTCAGGAGAAATTTCTTGGTTGATTTGAATCTCTGATCTTATTTTTTTACGGCAATTTTTCGTATGATCAGCCAGGCAATGCCAAAGATCAGTGCGGCAATCAAAATAAAGCTTATCGGGGCTCGCCATGGTGCAGAAGTTGTGCCTTCCAGCAGGCCAAGGCCCAGAATAAAATTAAAAAATTTGAATATATGAGAGATCAGCCATACATTACAAAAGGTTGTATCAATAATAACAACACCGATAATGACAACCGGAATTGTGATGCTTACAAGGATTGCAGTATATTTGCTCATTCTTGCGTACATGGCACCAATGAAATTACCTATGGCCAGCAGTGTCATATAGACAGAAAAACTGAACAGAATTGAAAACAAAATTCCTTCCGGTGCATTGAAGTTAAAGTGGTGTTCATAAACGATTTCAACGATGGAAAATTTAACCGGTAATGCTGTGAGAAGTTCTGTGGTCAGACGGAGCAGAAGATCAAACAGGGCCGCAATAGCGGCGGTCAATGCAAAGGCTGCAAGTTTACCGACGTACATTGTTTTCCGTGAAATACCGTTTTGAATTAAAAGTAGAAAGGCCGGATTAAACAAAACGATACCGGTGACTATGAAGAAAACAAAAGTGGATGTCTCAAAACCACTGATGGTATGGACTTGTGCTGAATTGTCAAGCAGGGCAAACAGCAGTGCCAAAAACAAAAACAAGCCAATAATGACACAATAAAAAACAATCAGTGATTTTTTTAGATCTGAAAACTGATAGCAAAAAGATTTTTTCAATTTCATAGTTATCCCTCCTTAGAATGTCTGATTCGTCATCTGTACAAAAAGTTTCTGAAGATTCATGCCTGAGATTTCCAGCGTGGTCGGAACGTCTTGAGATGAGCCGAGAATATAAGCGGTTTTAAGACTTCCTAAGGTATCGAATCCCAGAATCTGTTTGTCTTTGCAGTTTTGTATATAAGCATCCACATCTGAAGTTTTTCCGGAAACGGTAAACCCTTTGGCTAAAAGCTCATCTTTAGATGTATTTTCGATGACGCGTCCGTTTTTAATAATAACGATGTCCTCGATCATATGGGCAATTTCTTCGATCAGATGTGTGGATAAAATAATGGTACATTCCTGTTCAATGTATTTTTCGAGAAGAAGTTTATAAAAGAGCTCCCTGTGATTGGCATCCAGCCCCAGCACCGGTTCATCCAGAAGCAGGTATGGGGCATTGGTGGACAGCGCATTAATCAGTTTGAAAATGGAGGTATAGCCTGTGGACAGGGATTTTATCTTTTTTCTTGGATTTAATTTAAATTGATCCAGTAAGGTATAGGCGTAGGTTTTATCAAATTGAGGATAAAACATCTCACTCCACCGCAGTGCCTGATTGATTTTCATATCTTCCGGGTAACAGTTTTTTTCGCTCATCAGAAAGATTTTTTCCAGCATCCGATCATTTTCAATAACGGATGCACCGTCAACGGTAATCGTGCCGTGATCCGGGAAAATGCGATTGGTTATCAGGTTTAAAAGTGTGGATTTTCCGGCCCCGTTTTGGCCCAGCAAACCATAGATTCTCCCAGGTTCAAAGGTCAGTGTAATATCTGAAAGCGCCGGTGCGCTGCCAAAGGTTTTTGTAATATTTTTAATTTCAATTCCTCTATGAGTCAACATATCATTCATCATATTATCCCTCTTTTTATTGTTCTGTTTTAATCATCATGGCGAATGGAAAACCCCTGGTGAATCAGTGCTGTAATGTCTGATTCTGAAAGTTTGAGCCTTCTGGCCTCGTCAACCATGCGTGTGATATAAGTGTCAAAAAACTGCTGCCGCCGACTTTCGGCCAATTTTTCTACGGCACCTTTGCTTACAAACATGCCAATCCCCCGTTTCTTATAAATAATGTTTCGATCCACAAGCTGATTAATCCCTTTCAGCGCAGTGGCCGGATTGATTTTATAGGTTAGAGAAAATTCCGTAATCGATGGAATCTGGCTTTCCTCTGGAAAAATTCCGGATAGAATATCATCCGCCAGTCCTTCACTGATCTGAAGGAAAATCGGTTTATCTGAATTGAAGTCCAGATTCATGTCATCACCTCCTTATTTAGATGGTTAATTACTTGAGTAACTAACTATGGATGTATAATACCATGGAGGGGTGGAGATGTCAATAGATTAAAAATAATGTTTGAAATCTGCGTAAAAAATAAGCACTGTTTGAACCGAAGTTCAAAACAGCGCTTATTTTGCCGTTGGGATCTGTGATTAAAATTTTCTCCATGTATTTCTTGTAAATAGAAGCAGGAGAGGGAAGATTTCCAGACGTCCGGCAAGCATATCAAAGATGAGGACAAGCTTGGCGCCGTCGGAAAAAATTCCGAAATTCTGTGTGGGTCCTACAAGCTCCAGGCCAGGACCGATATTGTTAAAGGTTGCGGCCACGGCAGTGAAGTTGGTGATCAGGTCCTGGTTATCAAAACCGACAAGAAGCACAGAAAATGAGAACAGCAAAACATAGGTGGCCAGAAAAACATTGACGGAGCGCACGGTTTCATGCTCAATGACATGACCGTCCATCTGGATTTTACGGATGCTTTTCGGATGAATAAATTGCTGCAGTTCCTTGCCCACGGTTTTGAGCAGAATAATAAAACGGGATACCTTGATACCGCCGCCGGTACTTCCGGCACAGGCCCCCACAAACATAAGCAGAACAAGTATGGTTTTGGGAACCTGAGGCCAGAGATTAAAATCTGTAGTGGCATAACCGGTTGTTGTAATAATGGATGCCACCTGGAACGCTGCGTGTTTAAGCGCTATAAGGATATTTTCATAGTTGTCGGCGATAAAATAAGTAATGACTCCGGTTGTTACTCCGATGATTGCCAGATAATATCGGAGTTCTTCGAATTTTAACGCCTGCTTTGGCTTTTTAATAAGAAATAAAAAGTAAACATTAAAATTTACTCCAAAAAGAATCATAAAAATCGTTGTCACAACCTGAATATATGAAGAATAGCTGCCCAGACTGTCGTTTTTAATGCCAAAACCGCCGGTTCCTGCTGTTCCAAACGCTGTTGTCAAGGCATCAAACAGGGGCATGCCGCCGGCAATAAGCAGGGTGATTTGAATCAATGTCATGGTAATATAAATACCATATAAAATCAGCGCAGTTGTCCGTACCTTTGGAGCAAACTTGCTCACAGACGGTCCGGGGCTTTCTGCCTTCATCAGATTCATGTGATAGCCGCCCTGCATGGGAAGGACTGCCAGCAAAAATACAAGGACACCCATACCGCCGATCCAGTGGGTAAAGCTTCGCCAAAATAACATACATCTTGGAAGACTTTCCACGTCAGACAGGATGCTGGCGCCGGTTGTTGTAAAGCCGGAAACGGTTTCAAAAAGCGCATCCACAATATTGGGAATCCATCCACTGAAAATAAAAGGAAGGGCACCGGTAATACTGAGCAGAATCCAGCTTAGGGCTACAGCCACAAAGCCCTCCCGCATATAAAATGCGCTGTTGACCGGTTTTTTTCTGATCATAAGCAGGCCAAATGCCAGGCAGATTAAAATCGCAGCCACAAATGCCATACCGTCGGATTCTTTATAAATGATGGCTACAAGGCCGGGCAATGACATAAGGATCGCCTGAAATGTGAAAACCCATCCCAGAACATAACGTATAATCGAATAATTCATTGTCTTTTTCCTCGGTTTCCTTTTTCACTCATTTTTTTATAATATCATTGATGTCACTTAAACCAGTTTCGGTTGTAACAATCATGACTGTATCGCCGGGCAGAATCTGATCATGTCCCCGGGGAATAATGATGTTGCCTTTGCGGTTAATACAGCAGACCAGCAGATGGTCACGCAGATTGAGCTGGCTGAGGGTAATCCCTGCAACTGAGCAGTCCGGTTTGATTGAAAATTCCAGAGCTTCAGCTCTGTTGTCCAGGATTTTATAAAGGGTTTCCATGCTGCTGCCCCGGGAATTTTGAGCCCCACGGACATACTGGAGAATTTTTCCGGCTGTAAGATATTTGGGGTAAATCACACTGCCGATATCCAGACCGCTGATAATATCATTAAAGGCAATATGATTCACTTTGGCAATGGTTTTTGCATCGGAATGTTTCATGGCAAACAGCGAAAGCAAAAGATTTTCCTCATCATAGCCAGTTAGGGAAATCACCGATTGTGCTGCAGGCAGACCTTCGGAAAGCAACAGCTTTTGGTCTGTGCCGTCGCCGTTAATGATGGTGGCTTTGGGCAAAAGTTCTGAAAGCTGCTCACAGCGTTTTGTATCCTGTTCGATGATACGGACACGGATATTCATTTCCAAAAGCTGGTGAGCAAGGTAATAGCCGATCCTTCCACCGCCGATAATCAGGGCATTTTTAACCTGATGACTGTGAACCCCGATTTTACGGAAAAATTCGGCGGTGTGCTGCTGGGAAGCCATGATGGATATATTATCATTGTTTTTAAGTACAAAATCTCCATTGGGAATGAAAACTTCATTGCCCCGTTCAACGGCACACACAAGAACATCACATTTAAGATGTTCGGTAATATCAAAAACGCGAAGTCCGTCAAGACCAAATTTGGGTTTGATTTTAAATTTCAGAAGTTCTGCCCGTCCTTTGGCAAAAGTATCGATTTTAATTGCGGAAGGAAAACGCAGAATTTTGGAGATTTCCATGGCTGTGGTCAGCTCCGGATTAATAATCATGGAAATGCCCAGCTTTTCCTTAATAAAACCGATTTCCTTACTGTATAAAGAGTTGCGTACCCGGGCAATGGTTTCACAATGTCCGGTTTTTTTGGCAATCAGGCAGCAAAGCAGATTGATTTCATCTGAGCCTGTGACGGCAATCAAGAGATCAGCCTTTTCGATGCCGGCTTCCAACTGGGTATTAAAGCTGGATCCATTGCCTACCAATGTCAGAACATCATAAGTGTTGGCTGCGACTGCCAGTTTTTGTTCGGATGTGTCCACAAGAACAATGTCATGCCCTTCGGCACTGAGTTGCTCTACCAGAGTGGAGCCGACTTTTCCGCATCCGATAATGATAATTTTCATAATAATTCTCCCTGTTTTCACATTTTATATGACGCTCAGTGTACAAAGGCATACTTTTGCTGTGTATACTGAGAATGTCTTCTGTATTTTTTTATTTTAGCATATAATTTCAGGAAAACAAGGAAAAATGTGTAATTGACAAAAAGAGACAGCTGTTATATTATATGTGTAACAGAAGATAAAAGTATATAATAACCAGAGAATGTTATTATACATAGAGATTAAAGAAATAGGGTGAGGATATATGGTTCTTAAAATTGATTTTAACAGCGAGGAAGCGCTTTATATTCAGCTTCGCAATCAGATTGTTATGGGGATTGCCATGGCACAGATTGAGGAAGGAGAACCATTGCCTTCCGTACGCCAGTTGGCTGATCATATCGGAATTAATATGCATACAGTGAACAAGGCATATACCGTACTGCGTCAGGATGGTTTTGTAAAGCTGGACCGACGCAAGGGTGCCGTTGTTGCTGTGGATTATGATAAGTGCCTGGCAACGGAAGAACTGCTGCAGACATTGAGAATTGTTCTTGCGGAAGCCATGTGTAAAAATATAACTCGGGATGAGGTCCATCAGCTGGTGGATCAGATTTATAATATTTATGAAAAAAAGCAATGATGGGGCATACAGGATTGGAGATGATACATGTGCTGTGCAGTCTATGTCATAAGAATAATGCGGTGATCAGCTATACGGAAGTCATTAATGGCATAAAAAAGGAGCAGTTTTTGTGCAGCGAATGCGCTAAAAAATATACTGCAGGGGGAGCCGGGATGGGATTTTCGTCCCCGGCAGGACTTTTGGCCGGGCTTTTAGCCAGTGTTTTAGGACAGACCGACGATGGGCTGGACGATAGTGAAATTCAGAAAACCAACCTGAAGTGTCCGGAATGCGGGATGACTTATAATGAATTTTTAAAATACAGTAAGTTTGGCTGCAGTCAGTGTGTTCGTACCTTTGGATTTGTGCTGGACGGCTATCTGAAAAAAATTCAGGGAAGCTGTGAACACTGTGGAAAACAGTATCCCGGACCGGAAACAGTGACTTTAAGGGTCCTGGAACCTGAGGAAAACAGTGCGTCAGAAAAGATATCGGCTTCATTTTTACAGTCAGACAGCGTGCAGACAGAGGATAAAAATGGAGACAGTATTTCCAGAAAACAAGCACTGCGCGATCAGCTCAAAGCGGCAGTAGAGGCAGAGGAATATGAGCTGGCGGCAAAGCTCAGAGATGAGATTCGAACCCTTGAAAACCGGGAAAAGGCAGGTGAATCCAGTGAAGAAATGGTTTGAACAGGAGACGTCGGATTTGGGGATTATCATATCCAGTCGTGTGCGTTTGGCCAGGAATTTGTGTGACTTTCCGTTTTCGATGAAACTGGATGAAACCCGGGCAGACGTGCTGGTCGGTGAGGTGATTCAGGGCTTTTACAGGATTGCTCCGGAGTTGAATGCGGATTATGGCTGTCATCGGCTGAATCAGCTGAATGAAGATAAAAAAAATTGTCTGGTGGAGCATCATGTGATCAGCCCCCTTTTGGCTGGCCGGGAGGAACCGACAGCGGTTATTATGTCTGCGGACGAGTCCGACAGCGTGATGATCAACGAGGAAGACCATTTAAGAATTCAGGGATTAGAGCCAGGGGATGATCTGGAAAAGGCCTATGCGCGATCCGATCGTCTGGACGATCTTTTTAGTCGTGTATTTCGGATCGCCTATAATCATAAATATGGCTATATCACATCCTGTCCAACAAATCTGGGAACGGGTATGCGGGCATCTTATATGATGCATCTGCCTTTTCTGGAACAGGAAAATTTGATTAAACCTTTGTCTGATGAGATGCATCGGTTTGGTTTTACGATCAGAGGGCTTTACGGTGAAGGCACAAAGGGTGAAGGAAGTATTTATCAGATTTCCAATCAAAAGACATTGGGGATGTCGGAGAAGGAAATCCTAAACTCTCTTCAGGCTATGGCCGGTAAAGTCACTGAACATGAAAGGCAGCTTCGGCAGAGACATATGGAAAAGCGTTACCGGGAATTAGAGGATATTGTTTATAAAAGCTATGGCATTTTAAAATATGCCCGCCGATTAAGTCTGGGACAGGCTATGGAATATTTGTCTAATGTGCGTATGGGCTTTAATGAGGGCATCCTCCCGATGGCTAATGGTATGCGCCCCAATATATTTGCGCTTATGGTAAGGATTCAGCCGGCAGGCCTGAGCCTTTATGCGCATCAGAAACTGGATGAGCGTCCCAAACCGGAAGAACTGGATGATTTCAGAGCTTCCTGTATTCGGGAGACTTTGCAGAATATAAATTTATTATAGAAATGATCAATGTTTAAGGAGAGAAGTTTATGCAGTATCGTTTTACTCAAATGGCTGCCAATGCCATGCAGTATGCCGCGGATGCCGCGTCAGAGCTGCAGCACAATTATATCGGTACAGAGCATCTTCTGGTTGGCCTGCTTCGTGAAGAAGAAGGCATTGCCAGTCAGGTGCTCAATCAGCATGGCATCAGCGAGGAGAAGATTTTAAGACTTGTTGCTCAGTTGATTGGCAGCGGCAATGTGAAAGTGGCGGATGTGATCGATTACACGCCGCGCAGCCGCAGAATTATAGAATTAAGCAGCAGAGAAGCCATGCGATTTAAGGCTTCCGCTATTGGCACAGAGCATTTGCTGATCGCTTTGCTCCGTGAAAGTGACTGTGTAGCTGTCCGGCTTTTGACAACCCTCGGGGTAAATATTCAGAAGCTTTACAGCGACATACTGGCAGCCATGGGGATGGACACATCTTCTGCCAAAAGTGAATTTGGTGCCAAGGGCGGCCGTTCAAAGGCTAAAAAAGATACGCCGACACTGGATCAGTACAGCAGAGATCTGACTGCAATGGCAAAGGATGGACAGCTGGATCCGGTGATTGGCCGTAACGATGAAATTACAAGAGTTATTCAGATTTTAAGCCGCAGAACGAAAAATAATCCATGTTTAATCGGTGAGCCTGGCGTGGGCAAAACGGCTATTGCCGAAGGTTTGGCAGCTAAAATCGTAGAGGGCAATGTTCCGGATACGATTAAGGATAAGCGGGTGCTCACGCTGGATTTGTCTGGTATGGTTGCAGGCTCCAAATATCGAGGCGAATTTGAGGAGCGGATTAAACGGGTAATTTCCGAAGTGAAAAACGACGGCAATATATTACTGTTTATCGATGAAATTCATACGATTATCGGCGCCGGAGGTGCTGAAGGAGCCATTGATGCCTCCAACATTTTAAAACCTTCCCTGGCCCGCGGCGAAATACAGATTCTCGGTGCAACAACGATTGAGGAATACCGCAAATATATAGAAAAGGATGCGGCTCTTGAACGGCGTTTTCAGCCGGTTATGGTGGATGAGCCATCGGAGAGCGAGGCTGTGGAAATTCTGAAAGGACTCCGTCCGGCCTATGAGGCGCATCATCATGTTCGCATAACAGATGAAGCGCTGACAGCAGCAGTGAAGATGTCTGCCCGTTATATTAATGATCGTTTCCTTCCGGATAAGGCTATTGACCTTATCGATGAGGCTGCCTCCAAGGTGCGTCTTGGGGTTTATACAGCTTCGCCGGAGATTAAAGATCTGGAAAATAAGATGGCCAAGTTGGACGAGGAAAAGGAGACCGCGATCAAGGAAGAAGCTTATGAACGCGCCGGTGAAATTAAAAAAGAACAGAATTCTATCCGGGAACAGCTGATTTGTCTTAATAATCAGTGGGAGCGGGATAAAAAAGATCTTCAGCTGACTGTTGGTGAAAATGAAGTCGCGGACATTGTGTCTGGCTGGACAAAGATTCCGGTAAAAAAACTGGAAGAGGGGGAAGCTCAGAGACTTAAAAATCTGGAAATGATTCTTCACCAGAGGGTTGTTGGCCAGCAGGAGGCTGTAAGTGCAGTTGCCCGTGCCATTCGTCGGGGGCGTGTAGGGCTGAAGGATCCCAAACGTCCCATTGGTTCTTTCCTGTTTCTTGGTCCTACCGGTGTGGGAAAGACAGAGCTTTCCAAAGCTCTGGCAGAAGCCATGTTTGGCAGGGAAGATGCCATTATCCGTGTGGATATGTCTGAATATATGGAAAAGCACAGTGTATCAAAGTTAATCGGATCCCCTCCTGGCTATGTAGGTTACGAAGAAGGCGGTCAGCTTAGTGAAAAAATCCGCAGAAATCCATATTCGGTACTTTTGTTTGATGAGGTGGAAAAGGCACATCCGGATGTGTTTAATATTCTGCTTCAGGTGTTGGATGACGGCCATATTACCGATGCTCAGGGCCGCCGGATTGATTTTAAAAATACGGTAATTATCATGACTTCAAATGCCGGTGCAGGCAACATTATTTCGCCTAAAAAACTGGGATTTGTGTCAGCACAAAATGCCCAGGCTGATTATCAGAATATGAAGGATGGCGTAATGGATGAGGTGAAGCATATATTTAAACCTGAATTTTTAAATCGTATTGATGATATTATTGTATTCCATGCGCTGACAAAAGAAAATATACGTCAGATTGTACGAATCATGCTCGGGGAGATTACAGCACGGATTCAGGAGCAGATGAATATCCGTGTGGAAGCTTCGGAGGCTGTTTATGACTACCTTGCAGATCGGGGCTTTGACCAGAATTACGGGGCGCGTCCTCTGAAGCGGGCAATTCAGAATGAGGTGGAGGATCAGATGGCCGAGCAGATTCTGGAAGGAAAAATTAAAAATTCGGATACGGTGGCTTTGGATATGGAGGACGGTAAAATTAAATTTTTAGTGAAATAATCCAGTTATGTCTGGAAAGTTACTGGGGAGTTTGATATAATAAAAGAACAAAATTACACATACCCGTCAGGCATGACAGCCGTCAGGGATTTTCGTAGTAGATAAGAAATGAATCAGGAGGATAATCAAGATGACAGTAATCGAGGGGTTAATCTGTAATGAAGCAGATGGCAGCTTAAGCTTTGGAAATTATGAATTGGATAAGAAGTTTAAGGTATCGGATTTCGACCATTTCGGTGACAGCTATAAGGTTAAAACATTTAAGGAGATCACAAAGCTGGAGTGCAACGATTTATTTGTATATGAATCTGTACCCGGAACTGTTGTAAAGAATTTCACCATGCAGAATGATGAGGTGGCGTTTACAGTTGAAGGTTTTGCGGACACACAGATTGCCCTTGGTCTTGAGGCTGAAAAGGAATATCGCGTATACGTGGATGGTATAGATGTTGGCGGTGCCGTTACAAATCTTGGCGGTAAGCTGGTTTTCAGCGTGGAACTGGGAGACAGACCTAAAAAAATCAGAGTGGTATAAAAACGATCTGATCACAGTTGTATATAATAAAGGATAGATAAGATAAAACGGAGACTGTGACGGTCTCCGTTTTTAAATTAAGGAGGAAAAATGGCAAAGGCAAAAACAATATTTTTTTGTCAGGAGTGTGGCTATGAAAGCGGGAAATGGATGGGACAGTGCCCGTCTTGTAAGACATGGAACAGCTTTGTGGAGGAACCTGTTGTCAAAAAAAACGGTGCTGCAGTAATCCAGCGGCAAAATGGAGATGCGCTTCCTAAACGGCTGTCAGAAATTACATTTAAAGAAAATGAACGTATTCATACAAACATACATGAGCTGGATCGGGTTCTGGGTGGAGGAATTGTACACGGCTCTTTAGTTTTGGTGGGCGGTGATCCAGGAATCGGAAAATCTACATTGCTTTTACAGATGTTTCGTGCACTGTCAGAGAAGGATCTGTCACTTTTGTACATTTCCGGTGAGGAATCCCTTCAGCAGATTAAAATGCGTGCGGATCGTCTCGGGGCGTTTAAACGCGACATTATGATGCTGTGTGAGACGAATTTGGAATTGATTGAGACTGTCATACGAAAACAACGTCCGGATATTGTGATTATTGACTCAATTCAGACAATGTTTAAGGAAGATATTGCCTCAGCTCCTGGAAGCGTCAGCCAGGTCAGAGAGAGTACAGGCGTTTTGATGCAGCTGGCAAAAACGGAAGGTATTACAATTTTTATTGTTGGCCATGTGACAAAAGAAGGTGTTGTGGCTGGCCCTCGGGTGTTGGAGCATATGGTGGACACGGTTTTGTATTTTGAAGGTGACCGGCATGCGTCTTACCGTCTGCTCCGTGCAGTGAAGAACAGATTTGGCTCGACCAACGAGATTGGTGTCTTTGAAATGCGCAATGAAGGATTAGTGGAAGTTGAAAATCCTTCGGAATATATGCTGAACGGCCGTCCGGAAGGGGCTTCGGGGTCGGTTGTATCCTGTGCGATGGAGGGAACACGGCCTATTTTGGTGGAAGTTCAGGCGCTTGTGTGCCAGACTAATTTTAATATGCCCCGCAGAACGGCTGCCGGAACCGATTATAACCGTGTCAACCTTTTGATGGCTGTTCTGGAAAAACGGCTGGGACTTTCCATGGCCAACTGCGATGCTTATGTGAATATTGCTGGAGGCATGAAGCTAAACGAACCGGCGATGGATCTGGCTATTATTTGTGCGCTTATATCCAGTTATAAAAATCGGGAAATCAGCGGGAAAACTATTATTTTTGGTGAAGTAGGGCTGACCGGAGAGGTCCGTGCTGTAAACATGGTTGAACAGAGGGTTATGGAGGCTGCCAAGCTGGGATTTTCGGTTTGTGTTGTTCCCCAGGTGAATTTAAAATCACTTCAGAAAATTCAGGGAATTGCCGTGGTCGGTGTAGGCAGTGTTCAGGATGTAATGAAGTATATTAAATAGCTGTGGTTCATAAATATTATAGGGTGATTTATAAATATTGTGATTGTGGTGTGATTTTATATGGCAATAATTAAACCTTTTCAGGCCGTGAGACCTTTATCTGGATATGCTTCTTATATTGCATCGCCTCCCTATGATGTATATAACCGGGAATCTGCCAGAACCTGGGCACTTCGAAATCCCCTTTCATTTCTGAATATTGACCGTCCTGAAACCCAGTTCCCGCCGGACTGGGATATGTATGCACCAACAGTATATCAAAAAGCTGCCGCTCTGTATGAGGAAATGAAGGCCAAAGGGTACTATATAAAGGATGATGCTTTATGTATGTATATATATGAGCAGTCTTTAGAGGGACGGTGTCAGACTGGATTGGTGGCCTGTGTTCGTGTGGATGATTACTTAAAGCAGCGTATTCGGCGCCATGAAAATACGCTGGAAGTGAAAGAGCGGGATCGAATCCGGCATATTAATGCTTTAAATGCTCAAACCGGACCGGTTTTTTTAACTTACAGATCTGAACCGGAAATTACGGAAATCATTTGCAGGCTTACAAAAAATCAACCGCCGGTTTATGATTTTACCGGTGAGGATCATGTTGGTCACAGAGTATGGAGAATTGCTGATACAACAATGATCGGGAGATTAAGCCGCTGTTTTTTAAACGTTCCTGCTATGTACATTGCAGACGGCCATCACCGTGCTTTGGCGGCTGTTAAGGTGTGTCTGGAACGCAGGGCGGCCTGTCCTGGGTATACAGGGATGGAAAGGTTTAATTATTTTCTGGCTGCTCTGTTCCCGGTACAGGAACTGAGGATATATGGTTATCATCGGGTTGTGTCAGATTTGAATGGTTGGTGTTTTGGAGATTTTTTGAATGAAGTGAAAAAAAGATTTCATATCCAACCTGTAAAAGCAGACGGCATTGTACGGCCGTCTGATCAAGGGCAGTTAGTCATGTACCATTCGTTTCGCTGGTATAAATTAAAGTGGAAAGTCTGCCACAATTTTAAACATCTGACCGATGGACTGGATGTGTCTGTCTTGCAAAATGAAGTGCTTGCACCGCTGCTGAATATACAGGATCCTAAAAATGATCCCAGACTTTCGTTTTGTGGTGGTATAAATGCCGCTGAAATGGTTAAAGAAAAAGTAGATCAGCAGGGCGGCGTTGGGTTTATTCTTTATCCAACGTCTATAGAGGAAATGCTTGCTGTGTCAGATTCGGGAGGCATGATGCCTCCTAAATCTACATGGTTTGAGCCTAAATTAAGAAGCGGACTGTTTATTTATGAGCTATGATCACGCCTTCGGCTGTTGCCGATTGATGTACAATCAGACTTTAGTATATAAGAAAGATCAGTGATATCTATCCATCGAATATCGTTCCTGTAAATTAAAACAAAAAATTTGTCAAAAACTGTTGACATCCTTAAAATAAGGTGGTATTATGTGGAAGCTGTCTGAGAGAAACAGCAAAACAAAGGACTTTTGATGAACAGTTTCAGCTTCAGTTTGAAACGGATTCAAAAAAAGAAATTTGAAAAAATAAAAAA
>CAJKGK010000036.1 GCA_905199445.1 uncultured Lachnospiraceae bacterium
GGAACAGAAAGAGTATGCAGAAGTGTTCGACTACTCTAAGATTACTGAAAAGAGCGGTGTCATCACAGACTATTGGACGAACAATCTTTTGGATTTGATTTTGCGAAAGGACAATCTTAACAAAGCCTATAAGCAAGTCAAGAAAAACAAGGGAAAAGGTGGAATCGACGGTATGCAGGTGGATGAAATTCTGCCCTTTCTTAGAGAAAACCAAGAAACCCTAATCCAAGAGGTAAGGGAAGGAAAATATAAACCAAACCCAGTTCGAAGGGTAGAAATACCCAAAGAGACAAAAGGCGAGTACAGAAAGCTAGGAGTTCCTACGGTTGTCGATCGAGTGATTCAACAGGCAATCGCACAGGAACTTTCGCCAATCTTTGAGGAGCAGTTCTCAGACAACAGTTTTGGTTTCAGACCAAAAAGAGGAGCCCATGATGCTCTTAGGCAATGCCAAAAGAATGTAAATGACGGCTATGTATATGTTGGTGGATATGGACTTAGAAAAGTTTTTTGACACTGTATGCCAAAGTAAGCTGATTGAGGTATTGTCAAGAACCATCAAGGACGGCAGAGTGATTTCATTGATACACAAATACCTGAATGCGGGAGTGATAGCAAAGGGAAATTTGAGCGTACAGAAGTTGGTATGCCACAAGGAGGATCTTTGAGTCCGTTGCTCAGTAACGTAATGCTAAATGAGATGGACAAGGAGCTGGAACGTAGAGGGCATAGATTTGTCCGCTATGCAGATGACTGTATGATTTTTTGTAAGAGCAGAAAGAGTGCAGAAAGGAAAGCAAAAGAACTTGCCTGTAGTAGAAAAGGTTATTGGAGAATGGCGAAAGTCTTGAACCAAATCTTTTCAAATAAAATAATAGCCAAGTTAGGATATACATTCATGCTTGACTATTATCTGGTAGTCTATGAAAACTAAAGAACCGCCGTGTACCGAACGGTACGCACGGTGGTGTGGGAGGTCGGTAGATAAAATAATTATCTACCTCCTACCCGATCGTTCGCGGGATTAGTAAATTTAAATGCTCTTTTTAAGTGGGATGTGTATGTTGGGGCAGGGAAATGATAAACATGCTGCCTTTCCCCGGGGCGCTTTCTACCGTAATATCTCCTTTGCACAAATCAATAATTCGTTTCACTAAAGCAAGGCCCAGACCGTTGCCCTCTGCTTTGTGGGACTTGTCCCCCTGATAAAACTTTTCAAAAATATGCTTCTGAACTTCTTCCGTCATACCGTCGCCATCATCTGAAATGGACACTGTAATCATTCCAGATATTTCGCAAATTGCGATGTGTATGCTGCTGCCCTCAGGTGAATGTTTGATTGCGTTGTCGATCAGGTTAATCCAGACCTGTTCCAAAAGAGAAGCACTGCCATCGTAGGTTTGCCGAGGCAGTTCCATATCAAACTCGATGTTTTTAGCCGACCATTTGTTTTCCAGCATCAAAATACATTTACGAATTTGTTCGTCCAGGCGGTATACAGTCTTGTCTAAAATGGTTTCCTGATTTTCTAGCTTGGAGAGCATCAGGACATTGCCAGACAGACTGGACAGCCTGCGAGAATTATCGAGAATTTTTTCAATATAGTGTTCCTGTTTTTCGGGTGACAGAGCATGATTTTGCAGAAGTGTTGCATAGCCTTCGATGGCAGCGATGGGGGTCTTGAATTCATGAGACACATTGGCGACAAAATCACTGCGCAGGGTTTCGATGTGGGAAAGATCGTAAACCATGGTATTAAATTGCTGTGCCATTTCACGGATCTCTGTAACGGATTCATCTTCCGGAATTTTAATGTCAAAGTTTCCTTTGGAAAGTTCGTTAAATGCATCGCTCAAATTTTGAACTGGGCGAATGATTCGTTTCCCTACAAACAGGGCAATCACAAGGCCGAGCAAGACACTGCCTAAAGCAAAAACGAAAATCGGTACATGCCTTACCCGTGGGTCAATCCCTGTGATACCGAGACGGTAGAAAATAAACCACAACAGTGTCACAAAGAGAAAGACACCGAATATAGTGGTGAAGATTACGCCGGTAAAATATAGCCACAGATTGGAATGGGGTTTTCTACTCAACTTTTTTCACCGCCTTGTAGCCCAGCCCGCGCACGGTAACAATTTCAAAATCGTTGCAGCTCCGGAAGCGTTCACGCAGGCGGTTGATATGCGTATTGACGGTGCGCTCGTCTGTTTCGGAAAACATTCCCCAAATTTCATCCATCAATTGCTGGCGGGTAAAAATCCGATTTGGATAAGAAAGAAGTTTGTACAGCAGATAGAATTCTTTTTGAGGTAAAATCGTTTCTGTTCCATGAATGGTGACGGTCAGCGCATCATAGTTGAGTATGGTGGAGCCAACGACAATTTTCTTTTCGCTGGATATTTTGGCACGGCGCAGCAGGGCTTCTACCCGCAGGACGAGTTCTTTGACATTGATAGGTTTAATCATATAGTCATCCGTTCCCGCGTGAAAGCCAAGCTGTATATCGTCAAACTGATTTTTGGCTGTGACTATTAAAATTGGAAGATCGTAATGGGCATCGCGAAGGGATTTCGTCAGCTCATATCCGTCCATGTTGGGCATCATTACATCTGCCACCATTAAATCAATATATTCTTTTTCCATAATCTTCAGTGCATCCAATCCGTCCGCTGCCGGGATTGCCCGGTAACCGCTGTCTGCAAGTACTGTACAGAACAGTTCCCGCATATCTGGATTATCCTCCACCACAAGAATGGTAAACATAAATTCCACCTCCCGGTATTTGCTATTATAGCATCGTTGAAACTATAATAATGAGTTTTCCAAATCAAGTCCGTTCTCTGCTGGACTTTCAATCAATTATAGCAGAAAAAGAACACGCCAAGATAAACAAAATGCGGATTTCAAGAAAAATGCAGTTTATTTTCAGTTTATTGTCTCGTGTCCGTGGGTTTATCTTTCACTGCTATACTAAGCGCCAAACAGAAAGGAGGCAGACTATGCTTCAATTAAAAAACATTGTAAAAACCTATGAAACCGGTGATCTGACGCAGGATGCCTTAAAAGGCATCAGTATTGCCTTTCGGAAAAGTGAATTTGTTTCTATTCTCGGGCAAAGCGGCTCTGGAAAAACCACGATGCTCAATATCATTGGCGGGTTGGACCGATATACCAGCGGCGACCTTATCATCAACGGGATTTCCACAAAAGAATATAAAGATGCGGATTGGGATTACTACCGTAATCATTTGATTGGCTTTGTTTTTCAAAGCTATAATCTAATTCCTCATCAAACGATCCTTGCCAACGTAGAGATGGCATTAACGTTGGCTGGCGTTTCTAAAAAAGAACGTAGAGAACGGGCGATTGCAGTACTGAAAAAAGTTGGACTTGCCGATCATATTCATAAGAAACCGAATCAGATGTCCGGCGGTCAGATGCAGCGGGTTGCCATTGCCCGTGCTTTAGTTAATAACCCGGATATTTTGCTGGCAGACGAACCTACCGGTGCTTTGGACAGTGAAACAAGTATCCAGATTATGGAACTGTTGAAGGAAATTGCCAAGGATAAATTGGTGATTATGGTAACGCATAATCCAGAACTGGCTGAAAAATATTCTACTCGAATTGTAAAGCTTCTGGATGGGCATATTACCAGCGATAACAATCCATACATAGAGGAAGAAAGGTCAAAGGAAAAGATTAAACACAAAAAAATCTCCATGTCTTTTTTTACGGCGCTTTCTCTTTCATTCAACAACCTGCAGACCAAAAAAGGGCGTACGCTGCTTACCTCCTTTGCCGGGTCAATTGGCATTATTGGCATAGCACTAATACTAGCGCTTTCAACTGGAATGAATGCATATATTGCCGCGGTGCAAAAAGACACTATGGAATCTTATCCCATCATCATCAGTGATAAAACGGTTGATGTTTCCGGTGTTATGGGGATGCGTGGTGAAGTCATCGGGGAAATTCGAAACGAAGATGATTCGGAAAGTGAAAATCGTACCGGTGTTTATGTCGATTACCAGGAAATTGAAACCAGTGAAAGAATGATTTCCAATATTGTAGAGAACAACCTGACAGAGTTTAAAAGATATTTAGATGACCCTGACAGCGATATCCGGCAGTATTTAGGTGAAAATGGTATTTTGTATTCTTACGATGTAGGATTCAGCGTGTACGCCTACGATGAAGATGGAAATCTGATTGACAGCGACAACGCGGCTGTTGAATCCTCTGTAACGACATCTGGAAATAACGGACAGGCCGGTATCCTGAACAGACTAAACGGTTCGCCCTTCCTCGGCAGTGATTCTTCTGCGGGTGCTGCAAATTTCTCTGAACTGATGTCGGGTACAGATGGCTCGGGCATTAGTCAGGTGATTAAGGACAGCTATGATGTACTGTACGGTGCTTGGCCAGAGGAATATAACGAAGTAGTTCTTGTGTTGAATGAAGATAATGCTATTTCTGCGGATACACTGTATCAGCTTGGGTTGATGACCAAAGGGCAGTATGAGGATGCTATAGAAAAAATTGAAAACGGCCAGGAGGCCGATGAGATCAGCTTTGATTACGAAGAAATTTGCAATCATCCTTTCTATCTTGTACCTGCTTGTGACCATTACATTGCAAATGAAAACGGCACGTTTACTTATGTGGATATGGAGGATCACAAACTTTATGAGAAGGAATTGCTGGATAATGCAGTGAAATTGAAGATCACAGGGATTATCCGTCCAAAAGCAGATGCCCAAAACGCTGATATATCCACTGCTGTGGGCTATTCTACTCAATTAACTGATTATATTGTCTCCCATACGGACGAAAGTGCCGTAATCAAGGCGCAGGAGGCAAACAGTGAGATCAATGTGCTTACCGGTATGGCGTTTCAAACCTCAGATGATGCGGCGAAGGTAAATGATGCAAAGACATATTTAAGTGCTCTTAGCGTATCGGAGAAAGCCGCCTTCTATCAGTTGATGATGTACTATAATTCTTCGAATAATACGGAAACAGATGCTTCTTCTGGCAGGCAGACGGATATATCGGCAGAACCTGTAGCGATGGACGAAATTACGATGGCAGCAGCTCTGGATCAGTGGCTGGCAAACGCGCCGGATCAAGAATTTTTAATTACGGTATATGATGCGTACATTACCGGATCCACTTACGAAGATAATATGAACGCATTCGGCAAGGTGAGTTACGATGCGCCTTCCGCTATCAGTATTTACACTGATAGTTTTGAAAACAAGGAAGCTATTACTGCCTGCATCGAGAAATATAACGAAACAGTCAGCGAAGATGCCCGTATTACCTATACCGATTATGTAGCAATGCTGACTTCTTCCGTTACTACGATCATTGACGGTATATCCTATGTGCTGATTGCTTTTGTAGGAATTTCGCTGATTGTCTCCTGTATTATGATCGGAATTATTACACATATTTCTGTTATGGAACGTACAAAGGAGATAGGCATTCTGCGTGCCATTGGTGCTTCTAAGAGGAATATTTCACAGGTATTCAATGCCGAAACCTTTATCATCGGCTGCTGTGCAGGGTTGCTCGGTATCGGTATATCGTTGCTTGCCCTTATTCCGATTAACGCTATGATTGAACAACTTTCTGGTATCACTGGGCTGACTGCGCAGCTTCCTGCAACTTCATCTTTAGTACTGATTGTTATCAGCATTGTGATTACTATGCTTGGCGGATTGCTTCCGGCAAAAAAAGCAGCTAAAAAAGATCCGGTAATTGCGCTTAGGACAGCGTGATAAAAGATTTTATATGAGAAGGAAATCTCTAAATGAATCGGAATCGGCGGTCAGGTCACGCCGATTCCGATTGAAATACGCTTTATTTCCTTAGGAGAGTGCTGCCTGAATCGCGCGGGAGGCTTTTTTAAAATAAAAGTTGATTTTGGACATTGACATTTAAAAAGTGGCGTGATATATTATGTACATAAATCCTAGTAAAATAGTAGGATATAAATTTATTGTAAAAGAGGTGTACATATGCGTTTGTCTACAAAGGGCAGATATGGTCTGCGGGCAGTTGTGGATCTGGCCGTTTATTCGTCAGATGGTGAAGCGGTTTCCATCAGCAGTATTGCAGCACGCCAGTCTTTGTCTGAAAGTTATCTGGAACAGTTGATTGCAAAACTGAAAAGAGCGGGGCTGGTCAACAGTATCCGGGGGATTAACGGCGGCTATATCCTGGCAAAGTCGGCGTCAGACATAACTGTGGGCGATATTTTAAGGGCTCTGGAAGGCAATCTGTGTGTGGTTGAATGTCCACAGGATTCACAAGGCTGTGATAAGTTTGATTCCTGCGTTACAAAATATGTATGGAAACGAATTAATGACAGTATAAATGAAGTAGTGGACCATATGACACTGGAAGAAGTGATCAGCAACAGCTGTGTGCATACAAATAAAGAAAGGTCGTGACCGGATATGAATAACGTTATTTACCTGGACCATGCGGCAACTACAGCCACCCGTCCGGAAGTTGTGGAGGCAATGCTTCCTTATTTTACAGAAAAGTTTGGCAATCCGTCCAGTGTTTATGACATTGGCGCTCAGAATAAATCGGTAATTACAAAGGCCAGAGACTCTATCGGCGCATCCATTGGAACCGATGGTGCCAACATTTATTTTACGGCCGGCGGAACAGAGAGTGATAACTGGGCACTCATTGCCACTGCGCAGGCTTATAAATCCAAAGGAAATCATATTATTACATCCAAAATTGAACATCATGCGGTGCTGCATACATGTGAGTATTTGGAAAAACAGGGCTTTGAAGTGACTTATGTCGATGTGGATGAAAATGGAATTATTAAGATGGATCAGCTGCGTGCTGCAATTCGGCCTACAACAATTTTGATTTCCATTATGTTTGCAAACAACGAAATCGGTACCATTCAGCCGATTAAAGAGATCGGTGAGCTGGCGCATGAAAATGGAATTTTGTTCCACACAGATGCTGTTCAGGCTTATTGCCAGGTGCCAATCAATGTGGATGAATATCATATTGATATGCTCAGTGCCAGCGCACATAAGCTGCAGGGACCTAAGGGCATTGGTTTTCTCTATATCCGTAAGGGGGTTAAGATTCGTTCCTTTATTCATGGCGGTGCACAGGAAAGAAAACGTCGGGCAGGAACGGAAAATGTGCCAGGCATTGTAGGTTTTGCTAAGGCCGTAGAGATTGCCCAGGCAACCATGAAAGCCCGGACAGACCACGAGCTTGCGCTCAGGGAGCTTTTGATTAAACGGGTTTACGGGGAAATTCCTTATGTTCGTCTGAATGGAGATCATCATCACAGGCTTCCTAACAATGCCAATTTCAGCTTCCAGTTTATCGAAGGCGAGTCTTTGTTAATTATGTTGGATATGGCGGGAATATGCGCTTCCAGCGGTTCAGCCTGTACATCTGGTTCTCTGGATCCGTCTCATGTGCTTTTAGCCATTGGGCTGCCGCATGAAATTGCCCACGGTTCTCTGAGATTGACTGTGGGGGAGGAGAATACAGAAGAAGAGATTCATTATGTGGTTGATCGGCTCAAAGAGATTGTGGCCCGTCTCCGTTCCATGTCGCCTCTGTATGAGGATTTTATGAAAAAAAACGGTTAATTGAAAAGATTATAGAATCGGAGGAATAGATAATGTACAGTGAAAAAGTAATGGATCATTTTCAGAATCCAAGAAATGTAGGAGAGATCGAAAATGCCAGCGGTGTTGGTACAGTAGGTAATGCAAAATGCGGAGATATTATGAGAATTTATTTTGATATTGATGACAATCAGGTGATCCGCGATGTGAAATTTAAAACTTTCGGCTGCGGCGCTGCTGTGGCTACCAGCAGCATGGCGACAGAGCTTGTCAAAGGCAAAACAATTTATGAGGCACTTTCAGTGACGAATAAGGCTGTTATGGAGGCTTTGGACGGACTGCCTCCGGTTAAGGTTCATTGTTCTTTGCTGGCTGAGGAAGCGATCCATGCAGCACTTTGGGACTATGCTGAAAAACACGGCATTCAAATCGAAGGCCTGGAAAAACCAAAATCAGATATCAGTGAAGAAGAGGAAGAAGAAGATTATTAATAAAGGGACAGGTGACAATGGAAAAGAAAAAGGTTGTTGTCGGAATGTCCGGAGGCGTGGATTCCTCCGTTGCTGCGTGGCTGCTTAAAGAGCAGGGATATGACGTCATTGGTGTGACGATGCAGATCTGGCAGGATGAAGATCCTGATACCACTCAAAGCAACGGAGGTTGCTGCGGTTTAAGCGCTGTGGATGATGCCCGGCGTGTGGCCGCCGCACTGGGGATTCCTTATTATGTCATGAATTTCAAAAAAGAATTCAAAGCTTATGTGATGGATGATTTTGCCTGTGAATATTATCTAGGACATACGCCCAATCCTTGTATACGCTGCAACAGATATGTAAAATGGGAAGCGCTTTTGAATCGATGTCTGGCTCTTGGAGCAGACTATATTGCTACTGGTCATTACGCACGGGTTGTGCAGCTGGAAAATGGGCGGTATGCTCTGGCCGCCGCACCAAGTTCCAAGGATCAGACTTATGCGCTTTATAATCTGACGCAGGAGCAGCTGTCTCATACACTGATGCCGGTAGGTACATATACAAAAGATGAGATCCGCAGTTTTGCACAAAATATTGATATCCGGGTGTCCAAAAAACCAGATAGCCAGGATATATGTTTTATTCCTGACGGGAAGTATCACGAATTTCTGGAGGTATATACAGGCAGAACGGTTCCCCATGGGAATTTTGTAGATCGGGAAGGCCGTGTGCTGGGACAACATGAGGGAATTACCCATTATACCATAGGACAGCGCAAAGGGCTGGGGCTGTCTTTGGGACATCCGGCCTTTGTGACAGAAATTCGTCCCGAAACGAATGAGGTTGTCATTGGCGGCAATGCGGATGTATTTCATAATGCATTGACAGCTCGTCAGCTAAACTTTATGGCTATTGACTGTCCGTCGGAGCCGATACGCGTGATGGCAAAGGTACGCTATGCCCATCAAGGTGCCTGGTGTACGGTGACTGTAACCGGAGAAGATGAAGTTTTATGTGTATTTGATGAACCGGTCAGAGCGATTACGCCGGGGCAGGCTGTTGTATTTTATGATGGAGAGATTGTTGTGGGTGGCGGAGTCATCGAGAAGGCCATGGATCTTTAGAGGCGGAGAATCTTATGGGTATACACGGTATTTTCTTGTGTACCCGGTAAGAATAGAGTATAATGAAGTACAAAGGAAGTGAATTTGATATGAATATCATGTTTTTCCTGACGCCTAAAAGTGATGTTGCTTATATTTACGATGACTATTCACTGCGGCAGACATTGGAGAAGATGGAATTCCACCGCTATGCGGCAATACCCATTATCGATAGGCGGGGACATTATGTGGGGACGATCACCGAGGGGGATTTACTCTGGAACATTAAAAATGAAGAATCACTGTCATTAAAAATTGCTGAGGAGATTCCCATAAAGAAAATTAAAAGACGCATGGATAATGTACCGGTCCGTGTGGATTCTAATATGGAAGATCTGATTACAAAGGCCACCAATCAGAATTTTGTGCCTGTGATTGACGATAAAAATGTATTTATCGGGATCATCACCCGTAAGGATATTATTCAGTATTTTTGTAAAGATAAAAAGTAGATAAAAAAAATATTAAAATCAATATCTTTATGTCAAGATTGTTAAAAAATTAATTTGTCAAGAAATACACTTGAATTTTTTGAAATAATTAGGTACAATAAACAAGTAAATTGTAATATGTCATAAAAAAACAGACATAATTACTCTAATGATAAAGTTGTAAAACAACTTTAAATAAAATTTATTCTTAGGAGGAATTACTATTATGGCAGTAAAAGTAGCAATTAATGGTTTTGGACGTATCGGACGTCTGGCTTTCAGACAGATGTTTGGAGCAGAAGGATATGAAATCGTGGCAATCAACGATTTAACAAACCCTAAAATGCTTGCTCACTTATTAAAATATGATTCAGCTCAGGGAAGATACGACGGACACACAGTGGAAGCTAAAGAATCCTCAATCGTTGTAGACGGAAAAGAGATTGAAATCTACGCTAAAGCTAATGCTGCAGAACTTCCATGGGGAGAGTTAGGTGTAGATGTTGTTCTTGAGTGTACAGGCTTCTATACATCTAAAGCTAAATCTCAGGCTCATATCGATGCCGGCGCTAAAAAAGTTGTTATCTCCGCTCCTGCTGGAAATGACTTAAAGACAATCGTTTTCAGTGTAAACGAAAAAACATTATCTGCTGATGATCAGATCATCTCTGCAGCTTCCTGTACAACAAACTGCTTGGCTCCTATGGCTAAAGCTCTGAACGATTATGCTCCAATCCAGAGCGGTATCATGAGCACAATCCATGCTTACACAGGTGACCAGATGATCCTTGACGGACCACACAGAAAAGGTGACTTAAGACGTGCAAGAGCAGGCGCTGTAAATATCGTTCCTAACTCTACAGGTGCTGCTAAAGCTATCGGTTTAGTTATCCCTGAATTAAACGGTAAATTAATCGGTTCCGCTCAGCGTGTTCCTGTTCCTACAGGTTCCACAACAATCTTAACAGCTGTTGTTAAAGGTACAGATGTAACAAAAGAAGGTATCAATGCAACTATGAAAGCCGCAGCTTCTGAATCCTTTGGTTACAACGAAGATGAAATCGTATCTTCCGATATCGTAGGTATCAGATATGGTTCTCTGTTTGATTCTACTCAGACAATGGTATCCAAGATCGCTGATGATTTATATCAGGTACAGGTTGTTTCCTGGTATGATAATGAAAATTCTTACACAAGCCAGATGGTAAGAACAATCAAATACTTTGCTGAATTAGCATAAAACCAGCGCTGGTTGTACCAGCCCGTTTGAATATTTGATCCTAACAGGGGTCCGGTCCAGATTACGGGCCGGGCTCCTTTTTTCGGCATCCGAAAAGCCGATGTATTGATCCCGCAGGGATTTCATGCTTATTATTTTATTCAGGAGGAATATCCATGCTTAACAAAAAATCTGTAGATGATATTAATGTAAAAGGACTGAAGGTTTTAGTAAGATGTGATTTTAATGTACCTTTAAAGGATGGCGTGATCACAGACGAAAACCGTCTTGTGGCAGCACTTCCAACAATTAAAAAATTAATCAGTGACGGCGGAAAGGTTATCCTTTGTTCTCATCTTGGAAAACCAAAGGGAGAGGCAAAACCGGAATTATCTCTTGCACCTGTTGCTAAGAGACTGGCAGAACTGTTAGGTCAGGAAGTTAAATTTGCTGCAGATGCTGAAGTTGTAGGGCCAAATGCAAAAGCAGCTGTTGAAGCTATGAAAGACGGCGAGGTTGTATTGCTTGAAAATACACGTTACAGAGCAGAGGAAACAAAGAACGGTGAAGCATTCAGCAAAGAGCTGGCCAGCCTGTGTGATGTATTTGTAAATGATGCGTTCGGTACAGCTCACAGAGCACACTGCTCCAATGTAGGTGTAACTCAGTATGTGGATACTGCCGTTGTTGGATACTTAATGCAGAAAGAAATCGATTTCCTTGGAAATGCTGTCAATAATCCTGAAAGACCGTTTGTTGCCATTTTGGGCGGATCTAAAGTGTCTTCAAAAATTTCTGTGATCAACAACCTGTTGGATAAAGTTGATACACTGATTATCGGTGGTGGTATGTGCTTTACATTTGCAAAGGCAGCTGGTATTGAAATCGGTAAATCTCTCTGCGAAGACGATTATCTGGATTACTCTAAAGAGATGGTTGAAAAGGCTAAAGAAAAAGGCGTTAAGCTTTTACTGCCGGTTGACTATGTAGCAGCAAAAGAATTCAGCAATGATTCTGAACATCGTGTCGTTGAAGGCGATCTTGCTGCAGATGAAATGGGACTGGATATTGGACCGAAGACAGAAAAATTATTTGCAGATGCTCTGGCTGGTGCAAAGACAGTTGTATGGAACGGACCAATGGGATGTTTTGAAATGCCGAATTTTGCTTCCGGTACAATCGCAATTGCAAAAGCTATGGCAGACCTGAAAGACGCCACAACTATTATCGGTGGCGGTGATTCAGCTGCAGCTGTGAACACTCTGGGCTTTGGCGATCAGATGACACATATTTCCACAGGCGGCGGTGCTTCTCTTGAATTCCTTGAAGGAAAAGAATTGCCAGGTGTAGCAGCAGCAAACGATAAATAATTTTGCGGCGTTTTGCCGTCCTATCATTTTAAGTAAAGGGAGAATTTACCATGCGTAAAAAAATTATTGCAGGCAACTGGAAGATGAATAAGACTCCAAGTCAGGCCGTAGCTTTAGTGAATGAATTAAAACCATTAGTAGCCAATGAAGAGGTTGACGTTGTTTTCTGTGTACCTGCCATTGATATTATTCCTTGTATTGAAGCGGCTAAAGGCTCCAATATCGAAATCGGTGCTGAAAATATGTACTATGAGGAATCCGGTGCATATACAGGTGAAATCGCTCCGGATATGCTGACAGATGTTGGTGTAAAGTATGTAATCATCGGCCATTCCGAAAGACGTGAATATTTTGCTGAAACAGATGAAACCGTAAACAAGAAAGTTTTAAAAGCTTTTGAACATGGGATCACACCGATTATTTGCTGTGGCGAAACTCTGACACAGCGGGAACAGGGGATCACAATGGACTGGATTCGTCAGCAGATCAAGATTGCTTTCTTGAATGTGACAGCAGATCAGGCAAAAACAGCTGTGATTGCCTATGAACCAATCTGGGCTATCGGAACAGGAAAAACAGCAACAAGTGAACAGGCTGAAGAAGTATGCAAGGGGATTCGCGAATGTATCGCTGAGATTTATGATGATGCCACAGCAGCTGACATCCGTATCCAGTACGGCGGTTCTGTGAACGCTGGCAATGCTGCAGAATTGTTTGCCATGGCAGACATCGATGGCGGTCTTGTGGGCGGTGCAAGCCTTAAGGCAGACTTTGGAAAAATCGTCAATTATAAATAATTTCATATCATAAATCCTTTTTGGCTGTTATCCAAAGTGGATTATAAAACTGAAAAATGTCATAAAATATGCCAGAACCATATATAAGTGGTCCTGGCATATTTTTACAAATCCGGCTTAAAGCAGATCGATCTCGGCGAAATTGACAAAAGAATGTCAAATGTATTGTAAAAAAAAATATTTCTGGTAAAATAACTAATGTAAAATTTATGTGGCAAACAAGCAGCAGGGATATTTGTACCTGACTCAAATTATAAAAGGGAGAATCATAAGATGAGTAAAAAACCTACAGTTTTGATGATTTTAGATGGTTACGGGCTTAATGACAAGCATGAGGCTAATGCAGTGTATGAAGCCAAAACGCCAGTGATGGACAGCTTAATGGCTAACTATCCGTTTGTGAAGGGATATGCCAGTGGTATGGCCGTAGGCCTTCCTGAAGGCCAGATGGGTAATTCCGAGGTCGGACACCTGAATATGGGTGCCGGACGTATTGTGTATCAGGAACTGACAAGAATTACAAAAGAGATTCAAGACGGAGATTTCTTTAAAAATGAAGCTTTACTTCATGCAGTTCGTAATGCAAAAGAACATCATAGTGCACTCCATCTGTTTGGCCTTTTATCTGACGGTGGTGTTCACAGCCACAATACCCATCTTTACGGCTTGCTTGAGCTGGCGAAAAGAGAAGGACTTGAAAAAGTTTATGTTCACTGTTTCCTGGATGGCCGTGATACACCGCCGGCTTCCGGTAAAGATTTTGTGACTGAGCTGATGGACAAAATGAAAGAAATCGGTGTAGGTGAAGTGGCCAGTGTGATGGGCCGCTATTATGCCATGGACCGGGATAATCGTTGGGATCGTGTGGAAAAGGCTTATAATGCCATGGTCAAAGGCGAGGGTCTGACTGCGGCCTGTGGTGCCTGTGCCGTTCAGAATTCCTACGATGATGGCAAGACCGATGAATTTGTTGTTCCGACAGTCATTGTCAAGGATGGCGCACCTGTGGCTACAATTAAAGATAAAGACTCTGTGATCTTTTTCAATTTCCGTCCGGATCGTGCCCGTGAGATTACCCGTGCTTTTTGTGCCGATGATTTTGAAGGTTTTGATAGAGAGAAACGTCTGGATCTTGTTTATGTATGCTTTACAGAATATGACGTGACGATTCCCAATAAGGAAATTGCTTTCCATAAAGTAAGTATTACAAACACATTTGGTGAATTTTTGGCTGCACATCATAAGACACAGGCCAGAATTGCAGAGACAGAAAAATATGCCCATGTAACCTTCTTTTTTAACGGCGGTGTAGAAGAACCCAATGAAGGCGAAGATCGTATTCTTGTTAAATCTCCGAAGGTTGCGACTTATGATCTACAGCCGGAGATGAGTGCTTACCAGGTTGCTGATAAGCTTGTGGAAGCTATTCAATCACAGAAATATGATGTGATTATTATTAACTTTGCCAATCCGGACATGGTAGGGCATACTGGTGTGGAAAATGCGGCGATCAAGGCCATCGAAGTGGTTGATGAGTGTGTGGGAAAAGCGGTTGATGCTCTGATTTCCGTAGATGGACAGATGATTATCTGTGCAGATCATGGTAATGCGGAACAACTGGTGGATTATGAGACCAAAGAACCGTTTACGGCACACACAACCAATCCTGTACCGTTTATTCTTGTGAACTATGATCCGGCTTATACACTGAAAGAAGGCGGCTGTCTGGCAGATCTGATTCCTACAATGATCGAGATGATGGGTATGGAACAGCCGGCTGAGATGACGGGACATTCCCTGCTTGTGCGCAAATAACACCTTGCCTATTGGCAGATAATATGTTATAATTAACTGACTTTCATTTATAGCGGCGCCGCAGTGAAGCGGCAGGTCAGTTTTAGGAGGTGTGCGTAATGGAAATTTTAAGAACAATTGTAACTGTACTTTTTGTTCTTATTGCGATAGCCCTGACTGTGATTGTTCTGATGCAGGAAGGCAAGGCAGCCGGTTTGAGCGGCACGATTAATGGTGTGGCAGACACATACTGGGGTAAGAATAAAGGACGTTCCATGGAAGGTAATCTGGAAAAGGCTACAAAAATTCTGGGTGCGTTATTTATTATTGTTGCTCTGTTGTTAAATATGAGCTGGGGACTGTAATTATAAACCAATGAAAACACACTTATGATAGTCTGTCATAGGTGTGTTTTTTTCTAAAAAGTAATTAAAAAAGCGATGTCTGACTGAAGTGGGATATTGCTGGAATCGAGGTGAAAGAAATGGATGAAATGCTTTATTCAATCCGCAGGCAAATGCTTATGGATCTTTTTTCGGATGAAAACTATAAACCATTAAAGCTTAAGGAACTGTGTATGATGCTCAATGTTCCCAGAAATGAAAAAACAGATTTAAAGATAATGCTGGACCGGATGATTTCCGAGGAGCTTGTGACAATGACGGATCACGGACGATATAAAAAACTGGATCCTAATGAATTGACAGGTACTTTTTCAGGGACCGCCAGGGGTTTTGGATTTGTAGCTTTATCCGGACAGGACAAGGATGTTTTTATTCCAGAGGATCAAACTTTAGGCGCTCTTCACGGGGATACAGTACGGATTCAGATAACAGAAGACGCTGTTGGCGGCCGCAGAGCCGAGGGGCAGGTGGTGAAAATTGTTGTAAGGGCCAATGATACTTTGATTGGTACTTATGAAAAAAATAAAAATTACGGATTTGTGATTCCGGATAATCCCAAAATATCCAAAGATATTTTCATTCAGCAGGGGAAGTCTAAAGGGGCAGTGACCGGCCATAAGGTTATTGTTAAAATTTTGGATTATGGATCAAAGAATAAAAATCCAGAAGGACAGATTACTGAGATTATCGGACATATTGATGATCCTGAGACGGATGTACTTTCTGTAATTAAGGCTTATAATATTCCATTGGAATTTCCAGAGGCGGTTGATCATCAGCTGGCATCCATACCGGAAGCTGTACGACCGTCGGATTTTTGCGGCCGTCTGGATTTGAGACAACTGCAGACTGTGACCATAGACGGAGAAGATGCAAAGGATTTGGATGATGCCATTACGATTGAAAAGCAGGGAGATATTTATCATCTTGGGGTGCATATTGCAGATGTGAGTCATTATGTTACAGAAAATTCACCGCTGGACCGGGAGGCGCTTAAGCGTGGGACCAGTGTTTATCTGGTGGATCGTGTGATTCCTATGCTTCCCCATCAGCTTTCCAATGGTATTTGTTCTTTGAATCAGGGGGTGGACCGGCTGGCTTTAAGCTGCTTGATGGATATTGATTCTAAGGGAAATGTTTTGGGACACCAGATTGCAGAAACGGTAATTTGTGTTGACCGACGTATGACCTATACTGCTGTGAATCAGATTGTCACAGATCGGGATCCTCAGATGATGATGGAATACGCAGACTTTGTGCCTATGTTTGATATTATGAAAGAAGCTGCAGATGTTTTAAGAGCTAAACGTCGGCAAAGAGGGGGGATTGATTTTGATTTCCCTGAATCTAAGATTGTTCTGGATAAAAAGGGCCGTCCGGTGGATATCTACCCTTATGAGCGCAATGCAGCCACAAAAATTATCGAGGATTTTATGCTTGTTGCCAATGAAACCATTGCAGAGGACTTTTTCTGGCAGGAGCTTCCTTTTTTGTATCGTACGCATGAAACTCCGGATCCGGAACGGATTGAGAAGCTGACAGAAATTTTGAAAAATTTTGGCTATTATATGAAGGTGGGCCGTGAACAGGTGCATCCAAAGGAATTCCAGAAACTTTTAGGTAAAATCGAAGATACACCGGAGGAGGCCATGATCAGCAGACTGGCGCTCAGATCCATGAAACAGGCCAGATATACGACGGAAAATACCGGACATTTTGGATTGGCCGTAAAGTACTACTGTCATTTTACATCACCGATCCGGCGTTATCCGGATTTGCAGATTCACAGAATTATTAAGGAAAATCTGGCCGGGAAACTGGGGGAACGGCGTCAGAATCATTACTTTAATCTTTTGCCGGATGTGGCAATTTCCACCAGCAGTACGGAACGCCGGGCCGATGAGGCGGAGCGAGAGGTAGAACGTCTTAAAAAAGTGGAATATATGTCTGAGCGTATTGGAAAGATTTACGATGATGGCGTGATTTCAGGAATGACAAACTATGGTATTTATGTGGAACTTCCCAATACGTGTGAAGGGATGATTCGTCTTCAGAGCTTTGATGATGATTATTATATTTATGATGAACAGAAATTTATGCTGATCGGTGAATATACAGGAAAGACCTGGCATCTGGGACAAAAAATTTCAGTTTGTGTTTATAATACGGATAAAATTTCCAGAACAATAGATTTTGTGCCGGTTAATGACGATGATCCGGAATCGATTTACTACCGGAATCATATTTCGGGATTGTTTAGGGCAAGACCTTTATAAATAAAAACTAGGAGATGATCGTATGGCAAAAAAAAATAGTGGAATTAAATTGATTGCCAATAATAAAAAGGCCTATTATGATTATTTTATTGAAGATACTTATGAAGCTGGGATTGTGCTTCACGGTACAGAGGTTAAGTCTTTGCGTATGGGCCGATGCAGTGTAAAAGAGTCATTTATCCGGCCGGAAAACGGAGAGTTGTTTATTTATCAGATGCACATCAGCCCCTATGAAAAGGGAAATATATTTAATAAGGATCCGCTGCGTACAAGAAAACTTTTGCTTCACAGAAATGAGATTCATAAAATAATGGGCCAGGTAGCTCAAAAGGGCTATACCCTTGTTCCTTTAAAGGTCTATTTTAAGGACAGTCTAGTTAAGGTGGAGGTGGGTCTGGCCCGAGGCAAAAAATTGTATGATAAACGGGATGATATTGCTAAAAAAGATCAGCGCAGGGAAGCCGAAAAAGACTTTAAAGTGAGAAATCTTTATTAAAAATGTTTATTAAAAAGTCTGCAAAAAAATACCTTGACGCCGGTTGAAGGATGGTCTATAATGTGATATAGCCTGTCAAAAGGTTAACCTTTCGGGGTTGTACTGGTTTCGACGGGGATGCGGAAATTGGAGAAGCCATCCGCAGATTCTGGGACTGCGTTAAAACCTGGAACTTAAATATAAATGCAAAAAATGACAATTACGCATTAGCTGCTGCTTAATTGCAGCTTGTCAGCCGGTAATTGCTCACAGTTACCGGATCTGGCATCGATGATGTGAGGCCCTTCACTGTTTAAGCTTTGCGGCAGTGGAAGATTTATGAAGCTACCAAGGGTGCAAGCCTGTCACCGGGCGTGCATCTAAGGGAATGTTAAAACAGTGACTGTGATGGGAGATGCTTTGATGGATGTGTCTTCGGACCGGGGTTCGACTCCCCGCAGCTCCATTAAATGAATTGAGTCGAGAAAGTGAGATATTTCTTGTGCGATTGAGAATATCTCACTTTTTATTTGAAAAGATTTTATGGATGAATGATGGAGATGGACTGCTGTTTTGGAAGATTTGTTTCTTCGCGAAAATTGTATCTATTTTTTGTTTTTTTGAAATTTTTTTAAAAAAGTACTTGCTTTTTTGAATAATCTGGTATATACTATAGAAGTCGTAAGGACATGAGGCTCGTTGGTCAAGCGGTTAAGACGCCGCCCTCTCACGGCGGAAACAGGGGTTCGATTCCCCTACGAGCTGCGTCTAAAATATCACAAATAACCGGTTATTTTCTTCGGAAAGTAACCGGTTATTTGTGTTTGATCCGTTGATAACCGGAGTAATTGATAACCCGAGATTTGGGACAATGATGGATTTGCAAAAGGCTGCCGGTCCGCATATTTGCAAAATAAATTTTATATTGACGAAACTTTGCGGATTATATATAGTAATAATAAATGAAAAATTTGTGACTACAACAGATTACTGTATATGCACAGGAGGAACAAAAATGTCGAAACAGGAAAATCGATATGTCCATATGTATGTGGGGGTCTATGAGGCGGAGCTGTATTTTGGAACAGATGCGCATGCCATTGGGCTGGGAGAGAGCCTTTTGAATTTTATATATGCAGATTTGACAGAACTTGTAAGGTTGGTGCAGACACCAGGCCATGAAGACGAATTTTTGGCGGCTCTTTCCCAAATTCATCCGTATTTTAAGGTGATTTCCAGAGAGGCTAAGCTTCAGATTATGGAAAATAGCATTGTTTCTGTAGATGAAGGCGATTGCTGTGATGATGGACTCGTAAGGTTGCAGCAAAAATACCGGTCGCAGTTAGAGCAGCTGAACAAACACAGGGATCCGGCTTCTATTGTACAGCTTTTGGGCGGGTATCGCTTATATTCTCAGAGCCGCTGCTGTCTCCGTGATGACAGGCTTTGTACAGATTATCTACTGATGGGACTTGAGGATTGTCTGTATCTGGAACTGACAGAAATGCTTTGTCGCCGTGTGCCTGTTAAATGCTGTAAAAATTGTGGCCGTCTTTTTATTCCTCCAAAACGTAATATTGATTATTGTTCAAGAGTTTATACTGCTGATCAAAAAACATGTCAGGATGTTGGTTATAGTCAGACTTTTGCCAGATCCGTTAAAAGTGATGATCTTTTACAGGCTTATACAAGGGCTTACAAAGCACATTATGCCCGGATGACCAAACCCAGAAAGCGGGCCGGAAATTTATCCAGGGAGGATTTTGAAGCTTGGTACCGGGAAGCCCGGGAAAAGCTGGAATTGGCCAGAAGCGGAGCTCTGGATGGAGAGAGCTTTAAGGAGTGGTTGAAAAAATAATAAATTTTTCAGAAAATTGTTGACAATTCCGGAATATAATGATATTATTATTAGCGCAGTAAGCAATAAATCGCCGATGTGGCGGAATTGGTAGACGCACTTGACTCAAAATCAAGCGGAGACAATCCGTGCCGGTTCGAGTCCGGCCATCGGCAGTTTGTGGAGTGATCTGAAATGATCACTCCTTTTTTGCGTTTTTATTTATAATTTGGACTGAGCGCACTATGTCTGGATATACCGATAAAAGTACGGATCAGACGAACTGCCATTACTTTTTATTTATGGAATGATGTTAATTTATTATTATTGAAATAGGGAATTATCGTATACATTTTGCTGAAATTGTGTTATCATAAAAAAAGATACGGGCAATATAAACAAAAAATGTCCTGAAAAGGTTTTGAACCTTAAATACTGTATCTGTATCAGGTACGGCAAATATTATAAATGGAGGATTCACATATGAAAATTGTAGGTGTATCTTTAGGAACCAGAAACGGTTCAAATGATGCCATGTGTAAGGAAGCACTGATTGCTGCCCAGGAGATGGGAGCTGAAGTATCCTTTATCCATCTGCTGGACTGGGATATTAAGGATTGTACAGGATGCGTTGCCTGTTCCCGCGGACTTGTTATGGGAAAAGGTAATATCTGTACAAGAAGAGACGAATTTGATGATTTTAGAAGCCAGCTGTTAGATGCAGACGGTGTACTTTGGGTTGATCCTATCTTCGAAAAAGGCGGAAGCGGCCTGCACCACACAATTATGGACCGTTTTGGACCGAGATTTGACCGCGGTATGAACATGGTTGCTAAAATGATCTCTGAAGAACACGGCGGAAAACCAGTTGACGAAAGACTGTTAAAGGATAAGGTTATTTCCTTTATCGGTATTGGCGGATCTGACTGGGCTACAGCTATTGAATATGATCATTCTATGCTGGCGCTTTCTCCTGCATGGAAGATTATTGACAATGAAAAATTTGCATGGTCCAAAAACATTATTATGGAAGATGAGAAGGTTGAAAGAGTACGTGAAATCGGACGTAATCTTGCCAAGGCTGCAGCAGATATTGCAAACGCTAAGTATATGGGCGAACCAGGCGTATGTCCTCACTGCCACAGCAAAAACTTCTATCTTGAACCGGGCACTACAAAAGCAACCTGCATGAGCTGCGGTATTGAAGGGGAACTTCAGATCGAAGACGGCGCGCTGAAATTTGTTTATACACCGGAAGCTGAAAATCTGGCTCATGATCTTCTGTCCGGTAAATTTAAACATGCAGATGACATTAAGGAAAATGAAGGCAAGGCTATGGCTAACAGAAATACAGATAAGTTTAAACAGAGCCAGGCGCGGATTGAATCCTATCATATTCCTGAAATTTTACCTCCCGCAAAAAGAGACTGCGTTAAATAATTGATTCGTTTTAAAGAATGACTTATTGGATCAGTAAAATTTTATATAGAAGCTTATGGTAGAGCATAGGGCCTCCGTGGTCGGGACGCTTCATTGGCGTTTCGGGTGCGGAGGCTGTTTTTTAATAAAATATGGAAATGATCAGAAGATGGTTTGGGAATGGAAGTCTGACGAATGGCCGATGATGGATGGAAGATCAGTAAAATAGGATAGTTTACATAATATATTTATGTAAACTATCCCCTGATAAATGACGGAGAAGCTTTAAGGTGTCAGAATAACTTTCATAACACCATCTTTTTTGTTTTCAAATAAATCGTAGGCATCCATGGCCTGCTTCAGAGGAAAATGATGGGTAATTAAACTGGTGGTGTCTAGCTGTCCCTTGCTGATGAACTGAAGGATATCATCACAATGGCAGGCGTCTACGCCGCCGGTTTTAAAGGTAAGATTTTTGCCGTACATGCGGGGTAGGGGAAGAATCTGATTTTCATCATATAACGCGATAATTGTAACAATGGCGTTGGGTCTGGCAATTTGCCAGGCCATCTGGAATGTATCTTTGCCGCCGGCTGCTTCTATAACTATATCTGCACCTCGTTTGCTGGTCAATCCGGCGATTTCCTGGACAATATTTTGAGTAGCAGGATTGATAGCCATATCTGCAATTTTATGATGAAGGGCCAGTTTGAGTCTGTCAGGATCTGTATCAATGGCTATGATCTGAGCTGGTTTATACAGGCGGGCGCACAACATGGTACATAAACCGGTAGGGCCGGCGCCAATAACGGCTACGGTATCTTTTGCCGATATTTCACTGATCTGGGCACCCCAGTAGCCTGTGGACAGAATATCTCCCGTAAAAATCGCCTGTTCGTCGGTGACGTTATCGGGGATATGATTTAAACCGTTTTGAGCATGGGGAACCCGGACGTACATGGTCTGACCGCCGTCAATTCGGCATCCCAGGGACCAGCCGCCGTCTGGGACAGTACAGTTGTTGACAAAGCCCTTTTGACAGTAAAAGCATTGTCCGCAAAAGGTTTCGACATTGACAGTGACTCTGTCCCCGGGGGCAAAGTCAGAAAGTGCGCTTCCGCACTCCGTGACAATACCAACCATTTCGTGTCCTACAATAATTCCGGGGCGGGCTTTTGGCACGCTGCCATGCTTAATATGGATATCACTGGAACAGATGGATGTCATTGTAACCTGGACGATGGCGTCTGACGGATGAATAATTTTAGGGACTGGCCGCATTTCCAGAGCAAAATGTCCGGGCGCTTTATAGACAACCGCAGGCATGCATTCTGACATAAAATCATCCCTTTCTTTGACTCATGAATTCGTGTTCTTTTCGGATTTCAGTAAAAAGGTCTACAGAAGTCCAGGTCTGATTGGTTGGTGTGACAACCGCCTTAAGGGGGATGCGTTCCACCTTGTCTTTGCGAAGCTGCATTAGCAGTTCGTCCAGACGCTGACTTGTAAAATTATGAAGAATCAACATTTCCTCATCAAAGCCTGGGCCTTCGTAACTTCCTTCAACCGGCTGTATGCCTGGAATTTTTACAAGGCTGCCGATGGGCTGATTAAAATCTTTGGATTCGACCATGCGGGCGCGGACGCCCAGTTTAAGCAGTGAAACCTTTAACTGACGCAGTTTGTCCGTATTATGAATGTTATATATGAGTACAGTTTCTTTTGCTGCCATAATAAAAACCTCCTCGTATTATAAAGTAGTAGTGTTTATAGACCCTCTCCAAGGTCTATAT
>CAJKGK010000037.1 GCA_905199445.1 uncultured Lachnospiraceae bacterium
TGATCATGTTCTTAACGTAGTCAGCATGTCCTGGGCAGTCAACGTGAGCGTAGTGACGTTTGTCTGTCTGATATTCAACGTGAGATGTAGAAATTGTAATACCACGTTCTCTTTCTTCTGGAGCTTTGTCGATATTTTCAAAGTCTACTTTTGCATTTCCGGCAACTCTTTCTGCCAGTACTTTTGTAATAGCAGCTGTTAAAGTTGTTTTACCATGGTCAACGTGACCAATTGTACCGATATTACAATGTGGTTTGCTTCTGTCAAACTTAGCTTTTGCCATTTTAAAAGTCCTCCTTAAAATAATTACCCCATAGGCGAGGGTATATTGAATTATTTAAAATTCGCCTAGCTAAAATTAATTATATTGCATTTCAGCCATATATTCAAGCAAAATTTAATACTTTGTAAAAAATAATGCCTGATTATATACCGGCTCCGTTCTGCGAAACCGGTATACGCTTAAATCAATTATTTTGTGTTATTCTTTGCAGCAATAACTTTTTCCTGAACGGACTTCGGAACCTGCTCATATTTTTCAAAGAACATGGAGTAGTTACCACGGCCCTGAGTCTTAGAACGCAGGTCTGTGGAGTAACCGAACATTTCAGCAAGAGGAACATAAGCTTTAACCATCTTGCCGCCGCCGATATCGTCCATGCCTTCGATCCGTCCACGACGGGAGTTGATATCACCGATAACGTCACCCATGTATTCTTCAGGCATTGTTACTTCAACCTTCATAATCGGCTCAAGTAATACAGCGCCAGCTTTGTTCATAGCATCCTTGAAAGCCAGAGAACCGGCGATGTGGAATGCCATTTCAGAAGAGTCGACTTCATGGTAGGAACCATCATAAACTGTCGCATGTACACCAAGTACAGGGAATCCGCCAAGGATACCAGCTTTTGCAGCTTCTTCGATACCTTCGCCGACAGCAGGGATATATTCCTTAGGAATAGCACCACCAACGACTTCGGAATCGTACTTGAATGTTTCTTCACCATTAGGATCCATCGGCTCGAAACGTACTTTACAGTGACCATACTGACCACGACCACCGGACTGTTTTGCGTATTTGCTGTCTACAGAAACCGGTTTTGTAAATGTTTCTTTGTAAGCAACCTGAGGTGCACCTACATTGGCCTCTACTTTGAATTCACGAAGCAGACGGTCTACGATAATTTCAAGGTGAAGTTCACCCATACCAGCAATAATTGTCTGTCCTGTTTCTGGATCCGTATGCGCCTTGAATGTCGGGTCTTCTTCAGCCAGTTTTGCAAGAGCTTCACCCATCTTACCCTGACCAGCTTTGGTCTTAGGTTCGATTGCCAGCTCGATAACCGGTTCTGGGAATTCCATGGATTCAAGAATTACCGGATGCTGTTCATCACAGATTGTATCACCTGTTGTTGTGATTTTGAAACCAACAGCAGCGGCAATATCACCGGAATACACTTTATCAAGTTCATTACGTTTATTGGCATGCATCTGAAGGATACGGCCAACACGTTCTTTTTTATCTTTTGTAGAGTTGTATACATATGAACCGGAGTTCATTGTACCTGAATATACTCTGAAGAATGCCAGCTTACCAACGAATGGGTCTGTCATAATCTTAAATGCCAGAGCAGAGAAAGGTTCATCATCGGAAGAATGTCTTTCAATCTCATTTCCATCCATGTCCACACCTTTGATGGCAGGAACATCGATCGGAGACGGCATAAATTCAATGATTGCATCCAGAAGCTTCTGAACACCTTTGTTTCTGTAAGCTGTACCGCAGCATACAGGAACAGCCAGGCACTCACAAGTTGCTTTTCTTAAAGCAGCCTTCAGTGCATCAACAGAAGGTTCTTCACCTTCCAGATATTCCATCATTAAATCATCATCAAGTTCGCAGATCTTTTCAACAAGTTCTGTACGATAAAGTTCTGCGTCATCCTTCATATCTTCAGGGATATCTACGACGGAAATGTCATCGCCCTTATCATCATTATAGATGTAGGCTTTCATTTCAAACAGGTCGATGATTCCTTTGAATTCATCTTCCTTGCCGATTGGCAGCTGAATGCAGATTGCATTCTTGCCAAGTCTGGTTTTAATCTGTTCAACCGCGCCGTAGAAGTTTGCACCTAAAATGTCCATCTTGTTAATGAAGGCCATACGAGGTACATTATATGTGTCAGCCTGACGCCATACATTTTCAGACTGAGGTTCAACACCGCCTTTGGCACAAAATACACCAACAGCACCGTCAAGCACACGAAGAGAACGTTCAACTTCTACTGTAAAGTCAACGTGTCCCGGAGTATCAATGATATTGATACGATGTTCCAGGGCACCTGGCTTCGGCTTGCAGTTTTCCTGCAGTGTCCAGTGACATGTTGTGGCGGCTGAGGTGATTGTGATACCTCTTTCCTGTTCCTGCTCCATCCAGTCCATGGTTGCAGTACCTTCATGAGTATCACCAATCTTATAGTTTACACCGGTATAGTAAAGAATACGCTCTGTCGTCGTTGTCTTACCAGCGTCGATATGGGCCATAATACCAATGTTTCTGGTTCTCTCTAATGGATATTCTCTTCCAGCCAAGGATAATTCCTCCTTATATCACTTAAGAAGCTAACAAAAGCAAATTACCATCTGTAATGTGCAAATGCCTTGTTGGCTTCTGCCATTTTGTGCACATCTTCTTTCTTCTTTACAGATGCGCCTGTGTTGTTAGCTGCATCCATAATTTCGTTTGCCAGTCTTTCTTCCATTGTCTTTTCACCACGTTTACGTGAATACAATGTTAACCAGCGAAGGCCTAAAGCCTGTCTTCTGTCAGCTCTGACTTCGATCGGCACCTGATATGTGGCACCACCGATACGTCTTGCTTTTACTTCAAGAACCGGCATAACGTTGTTCATAGCTTCTTCGAAAACCTCTAAAGCTTCCTTGCCAGTCTTTGCAGCAACTCTGTCAAATGCGCCGTATACGATTTTCTGAGCTACACCTTTCTTACCGTCTAACATGATGTTGTTGATCAGTTTTGTGACGATTTTGCTGTTGTAGATCGGATCGGCTAATACGTCTCTTTTCTGAATATGTCCTTTTCTTGGCACGTTACTTCCCTCCTTAATAAATGTGATTAAATCATAGGTACTCACAGGGTATTTTTAAATACCGAAATGTGTTCGCGCTCGAATTGCTCTATTTATAAACCTGCAACCTTTTTGTTACTCTGGTAAAATAATGCTACATTCGTTCGCAATAGTACAGATTGAAAACAATTACTTCTTAGCGTCCTTAGGTCTCTTAGCACCATATTTGGAACGAGCCTGACGTCTCTTTGCAACACCTGCTGTATCAAGTGTACCACGGATAATGTGATATCTTGTACCTGGTAAGTCCTTAACACGGCCACCACGAATCAGAACAACGCTATGTTCCTGAAGGTTATGACCTTCACCTGGGATGTAGCTTGTTACTTCGATTCCGTTGGACAGACGAACTCTGGCGATCTTTCTAAGAGCTGAGTTAGGTTTTTTAGGAGTAGCTGTTTTAACTGCAGTACACACACCACGTTTCTGAGGAGAGGACATATCTGTTGTCTTCTTGTGCAGAGAGTTGTAGCTCTTCTGAAGAGCTGGTGCTGTGGATTTCTTCTCTACAGTCTGTCTTCCTTTTCTTACTAACTGGTTAAATGTTGGCATTATTTTCACCTCCTGCGAAATTTTAAACTCTGGTTGCCGAAAAATCATTCTTCTTCGGTTCGAATGTGCATGAAATATGTCTACTTACGCACACTCATTGAGTATACCAACTCTTTGCATCATTGTCAATCAGATTTTTTCACCAAACCTGTCTAAAATTTTGCCCGCAAAAAGGGAAAATATACAAAGTATTCATAATTTTTCCTCAAAATATCGATTCACCGCCGCCATGGCAATGCAAAAGCCTTCCTCCACACTGTCCAGATTCACCCACTCCTCTCTTGTATGGGCGCCGCCGCCCCGAATGGTACCAAAAGTATTGGCCAAAATCCCCATAGAAAGCGGAATATTTGCATCCGTAGATCCATCCCCTGGCATCCATGTCTCTCCGGTAAAATAAGAAATCATATCCAGATTGGCCTTTGTAAAAGCTTCCAGACTGGCGGCATTGACATCCCCGTTACACGGCCGGATGCCCTTAACCTCCACTTCCACGGCAATACCCATATGGCGGTACATTTCTATAACCGAATAGAAGAACTCTTCCATCTCCTTAAGGCAGTCCCGGTCTACGGAACGAAATTCATAAAGCATGGTCGCTTCCTGGGCAATGGAATTGACTGTTGTCCCGCCCTGAATGGTTCCTACATTATAAGTTGTCTTTTCCGTTTTAGGTACTTCTTTTGTATATAAATCCTTAATCATGGAAGACAGATAATAAATCGCATTTTTATTGCCGAATTTTCCATAGGAATGTCCGCCCTCGGTCTTTACGGTAACCTTATAGCGCTGAGAGCCTACGGCTCTGGCCGTCACGCCGCCTGTATATCCGTCAAAAGATATAAATTCACGGATTCGTCCCTTAAAGGCCTCCATCACGGCTTTTGTTCCCTCCAGATTTCCCAGTCCTTCCTCGCAGGCATTGGCAACAAATAAAACACCGCATTTTGCCTTCATATTATTTTGAATCATATATTTGACACACATCAGCAACTGAACCAGATTTGCCGTGTCATCACCGATCCCCGGCGCAAACATTTTACCGTCGCTGATATATAGCGGAAGCGGCTGCGTATCTGGAAAAACAATATCCATATGAGCCATGATCACCACAATATCTTCTGTTTCATCTGTGATATTCACCGGATAAATCACATTTTTGGCACTGTCAATATAAACATGCGCCGCACCTGCGGCCTCCAGCCATTTTTTTACAAAATCCGCCCGCGCATCCTCCTGATGGGAAGGTGCAGGAATTTTCCCCAGACTTGCCAAAAGGCTGATATTCTCCTCCAGATGTTCTTTAATATAAATCTGCTGTTTTTCTGTGATATACTCCATCGTTTTTATCCCCTGTCATCTATGTTTCATACTTTATGTCAATGTATGGCTTCCTGATCGGCCGGAAATATGATTCCAGCCTTTGTTCTGGCATCTTCCAGAACTTCCATCACCTGAAGCGTCAGATCCAGACGCCTGTAACATTCATCCAGGTCATTTTTGCCCAACAGCTCAGACAGCCCCAACAGCTCATAATACCACTGATGACCATCCGGCTGACGATTCATCGTCCTTACCTGTCCTGATGAGCGAATCACAACCTGAACCTGTTCCAGCGCATTGGGTGAACCCGGCACATAGATCCACCCCTGCTCACCTTCAATCTGAAAGAAATTTTCTCCGCATGTATCCTTTGCGCCGGTACACTGGCACACAAAATCCTGATATTTCATGACCAGAATTCCTGAAGTATCAATCTCGGACGCGAAGGCTGGATTTGGCACGGGTGTCAGATTAGGAAAATAGTGAACCGACAGGGGCGCACCAAACAATGCCATCACAAGGTACATATTGTACACATTAATATCCATCAGAGCACCGCCTGAATAGGCCGGATTAAACACATTCGGTATCTCCCCGTTTAAAAACAGATCATACCTGCTGGAATACTGGCTAAAATTGCTCATGACAAGACGGATTCGCCCGATTTGAGGCAAGCATTCTCTGATCGCCTCCAGGTTTGGGGAATAGGTGGTTGTAATCGCTTCCAGTAAAAACAATCCCCTGGATCTGGCCAGATCGGAAAGCATTTTAGCCTCCTTTAAGGTTGTCGTAAACGGTTTTTCACAAATCACATGTTTCCCCGCCAAAAGGGCAGCTCTGGCCTGCCGGAAATGAAGGCTGTTGGGTGATGCAATATAAACGCACTCAATTTCCTCGTCTTTAAACAACGTTTCCAGGCAGTCATAAACTCTGGAAATTCCAAATTTCCCGCCAAAGGCCCGACCTTTTTCCATACTTCGTGAATACACTGCCACCGGCTGAATGTGCTTCGTTTTTAATGCACTTTCTATAAATTTCTCCACAATCATTCCTGAACCAATAGTTGCAACTTTCATAATTAAGACCTCCTTACGGTCTGCACCCAATCATTAAAGCATCTTCCGTACAGCTGTTAAGGGCAAACCATGTATATGTTCCATCGAATTTCCATGAAATATTTTTCCAGCTTCTTTGCTTTAAATCGATGATTTTAAAATCATAAGCCGACCAGTCCGCTTTTACTCTGACCACAGTATTATATGGAAGATACATCAGTATACAACCGTGGTCGCCAGTCTGGGCCACGCGAATATCCTGTACCCCGCTTTCCTTTATACCCTGTATGCTTAGTGTATTTTCAATCACAAGCCTGTCATTGACAGGCTCCAGCGGAAACAGTTCATGTGCCTCAAAATAAGTTTTGGCGAAAGCAAAGTCATCGGCGCCTTCCAGCCCAAGAGCATCGCTCCAATTCAGAGACAGATCAAAGCCTCCAAAATTTAATTCATCCGGCAGACACTCATACTGATCTTTTAAATCGCTCCAATTCCAGATCCCATAAGCGCCATAAGTTATACCGGCACAGGCACCGGAAAGTAAACTCTGCCATAACGCACGCCTTACATCGCCTCTGTGCCACCGTCCATACGCAAACTGCCAGCCCATCTCCTCATAAACCGGCTCTGCATTAATCACTGGTCGAACCGGCTGTATATCATAAAAATTTTTTGCCGTCAAATAAGCATTTTTCTGATGCTTCACCGCATGGCCGGACTGATATGTATAAAAATCCAGCATCTTATGATTTAAAAACTCCGGCGGCAGCATTTTTTCATCCCCTGAAATATGCATGGCCGTTAAAGAATCCGGGCTGTTCTTTTTCACGGTTTCCAGCCCCATCGCATAAAACGGATTGGCTTTTGGTGAAAAATTGGTATCCCCGCTTATAAAATAAACCGGCGTATATTTTTTAAATCGTTTTGTAACATAATCCGCATATTGCCGGGCCTCTGCCATTGTCAAAAGCCCCTGTTTTGAAAAGCTGCCGCCCCATGTGCCTTCTATGTAATTACACCACAACAGGGTAAGTACCGGAATCATGCCAGCCTCAGTGAGCACGTCCAACATCCGGCATGCCCGGTCAAAATAAGACACATTATAAAGGCTGTAATCATAGGTTCCATCGTTCCGCACCGCAAATGGATGGATATTCAGCCTGGAATGGCTTCGGTCCCACTGAGGCAGAATATTTAGCTGAACAGCATTAAACCCCTGCCTTTTTCTGTATGCAACATACGTTTCCCACGCCGATTCTGATGCATTGGCAAATGCACTCCACGCGGTATCGGCCAGATAGAAAAAAGGCCTGCCGTCCTTAATAAAATACCGCCCGTCTTCTGAAATTTTTAAAATCCCCATCATCAATTCTCCTTTAATTAATAAAATCCCCCATGAAAATCTACACCGTATTCCTTTGGGTATCTTTTGAAATTATATCGTATATACCGCTTTATCGAGTAATGCTTTCAATGTCTTAATTCAAAAATCAGCTGCCTTTGAGTCTGAACTGATTTTTGTGGAATTCTAAAATTCCCTCATCCCTTAGCTTACACAAAACGGCTGACATGGCACTGCGCTCCACGGACAGATAATCTGCCAACTGCTGACGGTTAAATGGGATTTCAAAATAAGAACTTCCCTGACGACCGGCCTGGGCAGACAAATATGCCAGCAGTTTGTCTTTTGTAGTCCGCTCGGACATAAAATACATTTTTTGAGTCAACGCCATATTTTTATGGGCAAACACATGGAGCAGGTTCTGAATCAGGCGGCTGTGAAACGTACAGGCATTGGTACAGAAACGCATCACCCGACTGACATCCATAAACAAAACCTCTGTTTCCTCCCGGGCCACGGCCATCATATCCACCACTGCTTCCGTGCTGCAGGCATAAGTTTCTCCGAAAATACCGCCGGGAACAATATGGGATAAAATCGAACGGTTTCCCCAGAAATCATCCCGAACAATAAGTACCGCCCCTTTAAGTACCAAACCCATATTTCGAATCCGATCACCGCTTTTATAAATATCATCGTCTTTTTTAAAAACCTGAACATAAACGCCAAGACAGTCCATGAGACTGATGATCTGTGACCTTTCGATGGCATAAAACAGATTGGATGCTTCGATCACCGGCATATAAATTTCCAGTTTTTCCTGTAAATCCATAAAATTTTAAATCCTCCAGATTAGATTATGTTGTTTATCCAACAGATCCACAGACAGCCCTATCACCGACTGACCGTCTGGTTTCTCCAAGCAGATTACATCCTGAATTTTTTGTGAAATTCCTGGGCAAGCTCTGTGTGTCGAAAAATCCCCAGCCCCACAAGAAATAAGAAACAAAATCCGGCACAGATAACAGCCAGATAGTCAAAACCAGTGACCCCCAAAAGATAAAGAACAAAAGGAATCAATCCATACCCGGCACCCATCACCAGATAAAACAAATACTCTGTCAGCTCCAGTCTCCGGGCTTTAGACACAACAGCCATAGCAGTCAGTACGGCCATGGCCGCAATAGGAAATACAAAATCCACAGACCAGCGGTGCCAGCCTGTAAGTGCATCCCAGATTATTGCCAAAATAGTTACAAATACCAGCTGCCACATCATATTTTTGAGAATATTTCGTCGTTTATAATAGCCGACAACCGCAAATAGGTAGCAACACAAAATCCCCCCTACCACAAACAGCGACCAGCAGCTTTCAGGCGTCAGCAAGAGATTAACAATCCCGCAAACGACAGCGCCAATGACGCAGATAAAAGTCAGCCACTGAAGCATCCTGCTTCCCAGTTTATTGTCTGTTTTTTTTATTTCCGGATATGGATTATCTGCCATACTGCAGGTGATGCCATGATTTTTCAGTATGCGGACAAAATTCCGCTGAATATTGGTGCTTAAAAGCTTTGAGGAGAAGCCCAGCACCAGCTCATCTCCAAAGGAAGCTGTGCACAGCTGCATCTTATCCGTACTTGTAAACACACCAAAACGGCGGATGTAAGGCATATAGGGTTTGGGCATACGTATAATTCCCACATTGGAAAAAATCGCAGTAATATTTCTGGATCCCAGCTTTGTGCCAGCCTGAAGGAAAAGGTTTTTAATTTCCAGAGGCACCGCCCGAAGCACCGGATGCTTTTCCAGACGGATATAATCGTTCATTCGCATGGCAATGCGCTCTTTAACCAGTTCTCTCGCAAAAAATGTATTTACATGTTCCAGCACATCCTCAAACACCGCCGGTCCATTAAAATGGTAACTAACCTCCAGCCATCCCCAGAAATTGGTCATGGACTGGGATGGAAAATAATTTCTCAGATTAATGGGAATCATAAGCGTTACCGGCCGCCGCTGCTGACGCTCCGTCATTTCTTCGTGAATGGCACATAAAAATACCGCTGTCAGATAAACAGTCATCGATACTCCAAGAGCCCTGGATTTTTCCAAAAGAGATTTTACCGACAACGTTACCTCTGAAATCTCAATATCATCCCGATCCACCTTTGGTCCGGACAGCTGAAAGGCCCGCGGTCCCCCTTTTGAACCTCTGGGAAGCTTCTTTGAATAGTATTTGGAAAAACTGTCCACCTCCCGATCCATCCCGGTAACAGATTCATCCTGCAGAGCAATATCCGGAAGTTCATCGGACTTATGAGCCAAAATCAGATAATTTTTAATCAGCTCCCTGAAAAACTGGATCGCACCTGTACCGTCGGTGAGCGCATGAAACACCTCAAAATTAATCCGATCCCTGTAATAGGTCACTTCAAAGAGAAGTTTTTGAGCATCCGGCATATAAATGGTACTGCAGGGCTTATTTGTCTCCGGCTTTACGATAGCCCGCAAATCCCTGTGTTCCAGATAATACCAAAACAGACCTTTACGCAGCACGGCCTGAAAAACCGGATAAATCGCCACGGTCTGATCCAGTGCATCCTGCAGCTTTTCTTTATCTATCATTTCCTCAAGCTGGCAGTAAAACCGGAAAACTCTTGTATCCTTTTTTCCCGTTGCAGCCGGAAATGCCAGAGCAGCATTATCCAGCTTTCTCCAACGGGAACGCTTTTCTTCGGCCACAGCCTACGCCTCCTTCAAAAATTCATTAATATAATCAAAACTTTCCTGAACATGGAGATGTTTGATGCCCAGAGCAAAAAAACCATGAAGCGCATCCATAATTCTGTGAATCTCCACCTCATTTCCGGCCTCCATAAGACGACGTCCAAAATCCTCACCTTCATCTCTTAAGGGATCAAATTCTGCAGTTAAAATTAAAGTTTTAGGAAGACCGGTCAAATCTCCCGCTAAAATCGGTGCAAAATAAGGATTCTCCCGATCCTTTGGACTTTCCTGATACAGGTTTAAATAATTGTCTATTTTCCCTGCTGTCAGCAAATAGTCTGTCCCGTTTTCCCTGACCGAAGGATAAGGCGAAGTGTCTGTATAATCATTATTCACCGCAGGATAAATCAAAATCTGTCGCTGGGGCATAAATTCTCCCTTTTCTTTGCACAGCAGGCACAAAGCAGCCGCCAGATTCCCACCTGCACTGTCTCCGATAATTGTAATCTCATCGGGATCTGTATTTAAAATAAAACGATTGGTAAATAAGACTCTGGCCACAGCATAGCAGTCCATCAGGCCGGTAGGGAAACGAAATTCCGGTGCCAGACGATATTCCACGGAAACCACAATGTGATCTGTGGACTGGGACATCTGGGCACAGACTCTGTCATAATTATCCACGCTTTCTGTGACCCAGCCGCCGCCGTGAATAAACAAAAGCACAGGGCAAGAATGCCCTTCCTTCAGCCCCTGGTCCATCGCCTCCTGAGATGGAAAATAGATCCGAACCGGAACCTCATAATCACCATTATAAATCTTTTCATCCAGTTTTTTCACAAAAATCCGCATAGGATCCAGACGCTTCAAATCTGCAAGACGGCGTGAGGCCTCCACTTCAATTTCGTCATAGGATAGTGCCTTTAAAAGTAATTTTACTGCCTTATTCATTCTGATGTCCTTTCATTGTCTTCCGATATCATCTGATCATCTTCATTGAATCGCTCATGATCTTCCCTGCTTCCTTTGTTATCTTCCTTTTGACGAATTTTTTTTACTTTACTTCTGTAAATCATGTAAGTCACACCGGCAGACAACACAGCCACCAGCAGTGAGGCTGCTCCGATCATAATTATAAAGATCACTTTATATTCCATCATTTATACCTGCAGGCACTCTATTCATAATGATTCAGTGCCTTTCCTTCCATATTCAAATATACGTTCTATCATTTGTGTTAAAATATATTGCCTGTGGTTCACGGCTGTTTTTATTTTATCACATACGGATCATTTTCTAAAGGAAGAAATCCGTTTCAGGATTAAAAATCCGCTTTGGAGCGTAAATATCGCACACCAAAGCGGATTTTTATTTTACAGCTATTTATCTGTTTGCATGAAACCCGGAAAATGTCTTACTTACCTTTTCTCCGGAATCGTCACCACTGTCTGCCATGAGGCGCCTTCCTCCAGAGCCTGACTTAACTGAGCCATTCGGCTCACATCTCCGATCAGAATCACACCACAAAGACGATTATTTAAAAAGTACAGTTTTTCGTACTGTTTTCTGCCCATATCTTTAAATTCCATTGTTTTATAAACAAGATTAGGATTCTTTCCATTATCTCCGGCTGCGAATAAAGCCGTATTCATACCGTGGAAATTTAAAGCTGCAGGTACGGTTGTATAGGTCAAATCATCTCCGGCTGCATTTGCTCCGGCAACACGTCCCTGCTCAACAGCTTCCGGCCAGATTGCAAAATTCAGGCCTTCAAATTGAGCACAGTCACCACAGGCATAAACAGACGGCAGATTCGTTTCCATATGGTCATTGACAAGAACAGCCCGATCAATGGATGTACCTGCATCTGCAGCCAGCGCTGTATTGGCTCGGACACCGGTGGACATAATCACAAGCTGGGCAGGAAGGTACTCACCGCTTCCCAGTCTCACACCGCAAACATGTCCATCGCCCTCAATCGACGTAATCTGTACGCCTGTATAAATCATAATACCCTGGCCTTCACTGATCGTCTTTAAAAGTTCTCCGGCCGGCAGATCCAACTGACGTCCCATAAGCATCGGTGCAAGCTCTAAAACAGTGACATGCAATCCCGCCTTCTTAAGCTCCCAGGCAGCTTCCAGTCCGAGAACACCGCCGCCAATCACAACCGCATCTTTAGTTTCTGACATCAGGTGTGCAATACGCTTTGTATCATCCAGACGACGAATCACTCTAACTTCCGGCAGATCTGCGCCTGGAATCGGAGGAACAAAACACTCGGATCCGGCTGCATAAATTAATTTTGTATACTTAAACCGGCTGCCATCAGAAAGAATCACTTCTTTCTCCTGAGGATCAATTTGAGTTACTTCCTTGCCCAAAACCTGAATAATACCATTTTGTTCATACCACTGATCTGTCTCCACAGCGATCTGTTCAAAATCCAGATCTGCCATAATAGATTTGGTCAGCATAGGACGATTATAGGTGCTGTATGCCTCATTGGAAACCATCACGATAGAACCGGTCTTATCCCGCTCCCGAATTGCTTTTGCAGCATTAAAACCTGCAGCACCATTACCGATAATCACATAAAAATCCTGAGTATTATTGGAAAACTCTACAGTCTGAGCTTCCACAGGGACAAAGTTTTCCCGTCCCACACCACAGACCGGACAAATCTCAAGGGAAGAATCAAAAATCTCACCACAGACAAGACACTTAACCAGTGTCCGTGCACCTTTTGGTGCTTTCTTTGGATTTTCTTTATTCTGAAGCACACATCCAAAGTTATAGCCAAACTCATAAGCATCAATCAGATTAGCTTCACTTGGTTTAAAGCGAACACGAAGTCCATCTACAGTTTTCATTTTCAGCTGTTTTAAACGCTCAGTCAGATGCAAAACAGCTTCACCGCTCCAGCCATAGCTGCCAAAAGCGCCGGCCAGTTTTCCGCCATGAACCGGAGGGTACATATTCGTTGTCAGATCCCAGATCGGTTTAAGGGCTTCCTGTAAAATTGTAGGACTTCCTAAAAGTATACCGTCTGCAAAAGCCAGTTCCTCAAGAACCGCAGCCTGATCGGCTTCCACCATATCATATGCTCTGACATCAATATCCCCGCTGTCTGTGATACCTTGTGCAATTTTTTCAGCCAGCGTTTTCGTATAGCCATAGGCACTGACATAGGGCATAATTACGGTTTTACGCGAATTGGGATGAATCACTGTACACCACTGTTCATAGGTGTCCAGCATCTCATCGATCCGTGTATCCAATACCGGTCCATGCCCGGTACAGATCATGGTCAAATCCAGCTGACGCACCCGATCCAGTGCCTTTTTCATAAAAGGTTTAAAAGGCCCGATAATATTATCAAAGTAATACTTTGTAGCCCGCATATAACCTTCATGATCCGTCACTTTGCTTGCCAATACATCCTTAAATCCATAATGAGAACCAAAGGAATCACAGGTTACAAGAATCTGCTCCTCCTCAATATAAGTATACATGGTATCCGGCCAGTGAAGGTTGGGAACCACAAGGAATTTCAGTGTTTTGTCACCGATTTTCATCTCCTGATTATCTTTAACAGGGATGGCCGTAAACTCACCATTTACAATTTCCTTTAAAAATCCGATGGCACAGCCTGTGGCAATGATTTTAAGTCCAGGATTTAATTCCAGCAGACGCTTTACACTTCCGGCATGATCCGGTTCCGTATGATTCACAACAAGATAATCAATCTTAGCACAGTCTGTAATTTCATTCACTTTCGCCAGGTACTCATCAAAAAATTTTTCTTTTGCAGTCTCAAACAAAATTGTCTTGTCACCGGCTTTAAGCACATAGGAGTTATAGGTTGTCCCAAATTCCGTGTACATAATAATATCAAACACACGAAGCTGGTCATCCACAATACCTGTCCAATAAAAATTATTTCTCAGTTCCATTGATTCCATAAAACGACCACCCTTTCCTTTTCCTTTATGCCCGTATAGTCTATTTGAGGGCCCTGTGAAACATAATTTTTCACCAATTTCATTATATTCGATTATTGGAAAAAATTCTATGAATTATCCAATAATCTTATTTTTTTAATATTTTTTAAATTTACTTTGAAGAGCAATTCAAGTATAATTTTATCATAAAAACAGGAGGTATGATGTATGAAAAAGAAACTTACTACACTATTACTCATGATGGCCACGCTTTTAATGCTGGCGGCCGGATGCTCCGGCGGTAAATCAGATCCCATTGTCGGTGACTGGTCAGCAACTAAGATCAAGGCTGCCGGTATTGAACTGGATCTGGCCACATTTGCAGAACAGGCCGGTATGGAAATCAGTGCCGAATTTACATTTACCAATGACGGTAAATTCAACGGCACCGTCACCAACGGTGAGGAAAGCGAAACTTCCGATGACGGTACATGGAAAGCCACAGACAACGGCTACGATCTCACGATCGATGATGAAACAATCACTGCCACATTGACTGAAGGTGCACTGACCATGAATATCGAAGGTGTTGAGATGGTTTTCGAAAAAGGTAAAGAAAAGTAAAAGCAAACCACAAGCTAAAAACGGGTCCCAGACATTGATTTGAGTCATAGATCAAACACTCAGCATCAATGTTTAGGCCCGTTTTCTATTGAGAATATTTAAAAGCTTGGAAAAATAAGTTAAATCAAACTAATAAATCCGGATTTTACCGGTTTAAATTCCTTTTTCACCTGGCTGTCATAAACAACACTCATTTCATCATCCATGACAATAAGACGATGCCCCTCCGGAACAGTCGGAATAGTCGACAGCATTTCTCCCAGTTTATAGACACTGTTATACTGTTTGCTGTAAAGCCCGTTCTCAAAACCTTCTCCTTTGTAAACAGGCAGTGCTTCCTGATCCTTGTACAAATAGGTTGCCACATAGCAATATTCGATTCCGTCCTTCACAACAAAATAAGGATCAATCAAATCCCGGCTGCCATTAGACGGCGTATTTAAAAAACCTCTTGCTGTATCATCATCCACAGGAACCGCACAGCCTTCAAAACGTCCATAAATATCACCGTCAGGGATCGCACTGAAGGATGCCACAAAAATCCCCTCATATCCCGGAAGTGAAGCTGCCGTAAATCCGGTCATCATTTCATGGCTCACCATATCCTGCTCCGTTAAATCCACTGCCACATATTTTTTACCGATTCTTTGCTGCCATTTTTTTGACAGGGACGGATAAGCTTTGGCTTTCATTGCCGTTGGCGCCACTCGTCCATGATATGTAGCATAGAAATATGTATCATCCCCATATGTTTTGAAAAAGTACTGCTCCCCATTATCTCCGATAAATTTCTCACCGTCAAATTTCAAATCCTTAAACTCTGCACTGTGTCCGCCATGGGTATCGTCATTGGTGAGTGTCAGGTGTGTTCCGAAGAAATGGGTATTTAAAATCCGTCCCGGTACAAGATATGTACCGCCAAATTTTTCCGCCATTTGAGCAGGCACCGGCTGGTATTTTCTGAAAATATTAATATTGCGTTCTTCAAGCATCGCCGTAGCAAACATATTCAAAATAGCTTCATTGACATCGATTCGACAGTCATGGGTTTCACTGATGGCTAAAACAGCATGATATTTTGGAATCACATAAAGCGCACTTGTAAACTGGAAACTGTTGCCGCCCTTTTTCTGAACATGATCTCCAAGATCAAACTCCGGCTCATTAACATGAACATTATCCCATCCCAGACCATAGCAGGGACTTGATGTATCATCAGGAAGAAATGTAACACCCTGGGGCAGGCGCATCAAAGCTTTACTCTCCTCACTGATAATATCATTATCTGTAAGAAACAGCTGGCCAAATTTACAAAGATCAATCATCGTCGTCGTAAAGCCGCCGCAGCCCTGAAGGTAAAAGTATTCCGGAACTTTCCCCTTTTCTCTCACAAGCGGATATTGACTGTTATGAACAGTCGAAGGGCGGGTGGAATGCGCCCCTATTGGTTCCGTAATGTATTGACGGCAATACGCTCCAAAGGGTATGCCGGATACAGCAGCCACCACCATTTCTGCCAGGGTAAAACCGTCATTACAGTAAACCGAATAAGTGCCGGGAGCCGCCTTTAAATGACATTTAGCCAAATAATCATAAACCTCCTCATAATAAGCTTCATTATTCGGATCACCCACATGGGTAGCAGAAAAATGTTTCCACTGAGTGCCCGGAAGTCCGCTGGAATGATTCAGACAATGACGCAGCGTAATATCCTGATATCGCTCATCGAGCATCTTAAACCTGGGCAGATAGATGCACACCGGTGTATCCAGATCAAGCTTTCCCTGCTCCACCAGCTGCATGACTGCTGTTGTACAAAAAATCTTTGATATGGAACACACATTGAACGTATGATTTGTCGTCACCGGAAGGTTCTCTTGTGTGCCGTCATGTCCCAGAGCATCGGCAGCCCAAAGCTTTCCGTCAATCATTATGGCATATGACACAGCCGTATAGTCCTTTGCAAGATTCAAACTTAAAATTTCAGATAATCTCTTTTGTAAATCCATTTTTTAAACCCCTTTCACAATCAACCGGCAAATCTCAGGTTCATCGAATAAGCCTAAGCACTAAAACACTCATTCACACTAGCACGATATCACTTTAATGTCAAGTCCTGATGCAGCAGGCCACTAATTTGCCTGAAAACAGCTCTCCCAGTGTAGGACTGATATTTTCTTCCTCATGAAAAAGGCAGCCAATCTGTTTTTTTCTTCTCTCAAATTCTTTAGAGTTATTAGAAAGGCTAAAAAGTCTTGCCGTGTTTTTCGCATCACTCAATGCATTATGAATCTGTCCTTCGGGTTCCATATCCATCGCTGCCAATGCATTGCTCAAAGACAGCTGCCAATTATAATGAAGCATTTCTCCAAAACATTTTTGAAAGTCCACCCATCGTTGAAAAAGGCCGGTCAGACGTTCATCCAATATGGCCTTTTGCATACATTCTTTTTTCAGCTGATTCAGATCTGTCAATGACCAGGAATAAATAACAGCTGTATAAAGATCTTCACCCAACCACGCAAAAAAATCGTCCATACAGTTTTTAAGCGGTGATGCCCCTGCCACATCTGCCTGTCGAATTCCGGTGACCTTTGTACAGTAGGATGAGATCCGCTCCCAAACCGGTTTCACATAACAGAAAAATTCTTTCATCACATTCAGAGATTCATCCAGCATAACTGCTCCGATTTGTATAATTTCTGTGAGATTTCTTTTATTTTTCTGAATACAATTAAATTCAAAATCAAGCACAACTGTTTTTTCCATAGTACAGCCTCCTTCAGCCAATTTCTAATATTGATATTAAGGCTATTATAGAAAGCATGTATAAAAATATTTTTTTTATTGATTCACGGACACTTTTCAGTCGTGGCGTTCATCCCGATTATCAAAGCATTCGCAAAATCTGGCTGCAAAAGAAGGCTGCTCACCGCCGGCATATAAATGAGATATATCCGCAAAACTGCTCATTCTGAAACTGGCAATACCTTTTCTGCGTTCCTCCGTAACAACCGTTGTGACCGAAGAGGGTGCCGCACACGTTCCATGCCATAAAATCATCGGTGAAACATTAAGCAGATGACTTAAAAGTACACACTCCACACCAAAATGGCAGAAAAAAGCCAGAGTATCATTATTGGCCTCCTGGACTTTGTAAGAATGTCCTTCCCGGATATAGCCATGTGCTGCCAGCACCTGATCCAGTTCACGACAAACCCAGTCATAGGCATCCTTCACGTCCCCTTCTTTCATAATATCGGTTTCCATCCAATGATCATATGTAAAATAGCATTCCTCGGCCATCCAATCCTGAGGCAGCCAATCCCATGCAATAATCTTTTCTCCGTTCAAATCCGGTCTGCGAATCAAAGGCGCAAACTCTCTCAGCCATGGACATATTTTGGCCTTTTTCCCAACGATATCCAAAGTACAGGAAGCCGTATCTTTTGCCCGTCCCAACGGGGATACATAAAATTTGTCAATTTTCATATCTGAAAGCCGAGCAGAAAGCAACCGCGCCTCACGCCATCCCTTTTCAGTCAATGAGTCAATGGAATAATCAGGATCTCCATGTCTTATAATCAGTAATTTCATAATGATCTCCTCTGTTTATTTTATTCTATGATAATACCAGGATTTTTACCTTGAAATCCATAAAAACATGAGTAATCAGCCTCTTTTCATAAAAAACCAGCGTATTACAAATGTTTTTGAAGATTACAAAAACACAACATGCAAAGCAATATGGTATAGTTGGAAGCAAGAGACCGTTTGTCTACAACACTATTTGATACGAAAAACAAAAATCATTTAGCACCAGCATTATTTTTTTCAGTATACTGCATGGAAGGTTTATGATGCAATAGGATTTTGATATTGTTTTCACGAGGAGAACGACGTCATATGGGTAGCACTAGCACGACTATTTCAACATTTCAATCCACACTCCCACGAGGGGAGTGACTGTAGACATCCAAAAAGTAAAACTGTGCAAAATCATTTCAATCCACACTCCCACGAGGGGAGTGACGGCAGGCTGCGGCTATACAATCCGAAAACACAACAATTTCAATCCACACTCCCACGAGGGGAGTGACCTCTCTGGGAGCATCCAGCAAAATTTGGTTGTGAATTTCAATCCACACTCCCACGAGGGGAGTGACTACCGCGCCGCTGGAAAGTTGTCTGCATTGGCCGCATTTCAATCCACACTCCCACGAGGGGAGTGACAATTCCTACTCCGCATCTGCGGCCGGGGTGAGGGATTTCAATCCACACTCCCACGAGGGGAGTGACAAAAACGCTGGAATACGATCACAGACTGTTTGCCATTTCAATCCACACTCCCACGAGGGGAGTGACTTTGTGACAAATTGCGATCCGGACACAATCATAATTTCAATCCACACTCCCACGAGGGGAGTGACTGTCTTTCCGTTGGCCTTCGTAATTATCAAAAATATTTCAATCCACACTCCCACGAGGGGAGTGACCATTTGTTATGCTCGGATTAGTTCTTTTTTCAGATCATTTCAATCCACACTCCCACGAGGGGAGTGACAAGGGTAAAGGGCTTCAATTCCCTTTATCCGTTATTTCAATCCACACTCCCACGAGGGGAGTGACGATTATTATGTTTGATTATTATGGATCCAGATGATTTCAATCCACACTCCCACGAGGGGAGTGACTTTTTATTTATTATCTAAAAACAACAACCATGCTAGATTTCAATCCACACTCCCACGAGGGGAGTGACCCACCGTTGGGTGACCAGGGGCTGAATAAATTTTTATTTCAATCCACACTCCCACGAGGGGAGTGACTCCGCTGACAGAATTGTACAGGCGTCGATTAACATTTCAATCCACACTCCCACGAGGGGAGTGACGTGTAGGCCTGTGCAAATGTGCTATGTGAAGTATATTTCAATCCACACTCCCACGAGGGGAGTGACGGCAATACCTATCCAACGGTTGGGGAGAATATCAATTTCAATCCACACTCCCACGAGGGGAGTGACTTAATATAATCACGGCCGGCTTTTGTTTTACCTATTTCAATCCACACTCCCACGAGGGGAGTGACTCCGTGGGGCCAAAAACTTTATGCCACTTTGCCGTATTTCAATCCACACTCCCACGAGGGGAGTGACCAGGATAACGCAAACTGGAAAGATAAGTACGAAATTTCAATCCACACTCCCACGAGGGGAGTGACGAAGGATAAACCGTTTTCAGTCCTGAAAATTTCAGATTTCAATCCACACTCCCACGAGGGGAGTGACTACACCGCAGGGCGCTATCACAAATCTGGAAAATATTTCAATCCACACTCCCACGAGGGGAGTGACGTGTCAGAAAATACTGAAGCATTACTACACTCAGATTTCAATCCACACTCCCACGAGGGGAGTGACATCTGTCAGATTTATGATAATGGCATTACATTTTGATTTCAATCCACACTCCCACGAGGGGAGTGACAAGTCTTGTAAATGTCGATATGATGGTTATTGATATTTCAATCCACACTCCCACGAGGGGAGTGACGACAGAAAAACAGACTTTTAATAGCACGGATAAGGATTTCAATCCACACTCCCACGAGGGGAGTGACGTAGAGCGTACTCTCGTTATAATCATTATAGCAAGATTTCAATCCACACTCCCACGAGGGGAGTGACAACACATCGATAAGAGTTTGTTCTTTTGTCAGTATTTCAATCCACACTCCCACGAGGGGAGTGACTGAAACGTACTTAACTAATGCTAGGAAGGTTATTGATTTCAATCCACACTCCCACGAGGGGAGTGAC
>CAJKGK010000038.1 GCA_905199445.1 uncultured Lachnospiraceae bacterium
AATAGGTTTTGCGGTCCACAATAAAATATTCCTGTTCCGCGCCCACACTGGTTGTCACTCTGGTTGCCGTTGTATCGCCGAAAAGCCGGACAATACGCATAGCCTGGCGATCAATGGCCTGCATGGACCGCAGAAGGGGCGTTTTTTTGTCCAGCGCATCACCTGTATAGGAGAAAAATACTGTAGGAATACATAAAACAGCACCGCTGGGGGACTCATGAATAAATGCAGGGGAAGTGCAGTCCCAAGCCGTATACCCTCGGGCCTCAAAGGTGGCACGAAGCCCGCCGGATGGAAAGGAAGAACCGTCTGGTTCGCCTTTAATCAGCTCTTTCCCTGAAAACTCCATAATCACGCCGCCGTCTTTTTGGGGCACGATAAAAGCATCGTGCTTTTCTGCCGTATATCCGGTCAGCGGCTGAAACCAATGGCTGTAGTGTGTGGCCCCTTTTTCGATGGCCCAGTCTTTCATCGCATTGGCAACAACCTCGGCTACATGACTGTCCAGCTCTGACCCGTCGTTGATGGTCTGCTTCAGCTCATTATAAATTTTCTTCGGAAGACGCTCCCGCATGGTGGCGTCGTCAAACACATTGGATGCAAAAATTTCGGGAACATTCATTTTCTTGTTCATCCGGTAACCTCTTTTCTGTAAACTTTCACACCGCCTGATGACGGAAATTCTTTAAATTCACACAGGCTCTCCCATAAAGTAAAAGCCTTTGCATTCATTAAGACGTACAGGAACGATCGTTCCAATGAGATCCTCGCTGCCCGGGAAGTGGACAACGGTATTATTGCTTAGTCGCCCAGTCACAAGAGACGGATCCTGATGGTTGATTTCCTCCACCAGGACATCCATAACTTTTCCGGTGTCACGGCTGCACACTTCTCTGGCAATGGTCTGGACCTCATTTAACAGACGGTCAAAACGATCTTTAACAACAGCCTCCGGTACCTGATCGGTTTTAGCTGCCGCCGGCGTTCCACTGCGTTTTGAGTAGATAAAGGTATAGGCACTGTCAAAACGGACGCGGCGTACCACATCCAGGGTCTCAAGAAAGTCCGCCTCGGTCTCTCCGGGAAAACCTACAATAATATCTGTTGTCAGAGAAATATTCGGACATGCTTTGCGGATTTTATCCACAAGAAGAAGATAGTCCTCTTTTGTATAACGCCGGTTCATTTCCTTTAAAATTCTTGTACTTCCCGACTGAAGGGGCAGATGAAGATGACGGCATATTTTTTTGGAACGCCCCATGACTTCGATTAATTCGTCGGAAAGATCTTTTGGATGAGAAGTCATAAAACGAATCCTGGAAAGCCCCTCAATTTTTTCAATTTCGGTTAAAAGCTGGGCAAATGTGATGGGATGCTCCAGATTTTTTCCATAGGAATTCACATTTTGTCCAAGAAGCATAACTTCCACTACCCCGTCAGCAACATCCCGACGGATTTCTTCAATAATATCTCCTGGCTGACGGCTGCGCTCGCGGCCACGAACATAGGGCACAATACAATAGCTGCAGAAATTATTACAGCCAAACATAATATTAATTCCGGATTTGAACTTATATTTTCTGGAATTGGGCAAATCTTCAACAATCTTGTCCGTATCCTTCCATATATCAATAATCATGGAATCGGATTCCAGCCGATTTTCAATCAGTTCAGCCAGTTTGTAAATATTATGAGTGCCGAAAATAATATCCACATGTTTGTAGCTTTTTCTCAGCTTTTCCACCACCTGAGGTTCCTGCATCATACAGCCGCAAAGGGCGATAAGCATTCCGGGGTGGTTGGCCTTGATATGCTTCATGGCACCGAGGCGTCCATATACACGCTGGTTGGCATTTTCACGAACCGTACATGTATTATAGATGACAAAATCAGCATCCTCACTTTCCGAGGGGATGTAACCGATCTGTTCCAAAATTCCAGAAAGCTTTTCTGAATCCCGGGCATTCATCTGACAACCAAAGGTCACACAGCAATAGGTCTTTTTCCTGCCAGTCCGGGCATACTCGTTATCAAGATGTTGTCTCAGCCGGGCAATAATCTCCTTTTGTTTATCTGATTCATTTTGAAAATTCATAAAATTACCTCATGTTTTATCGTATAGCTTTTTTATTATACAAATCATTTGCGGATTTGTCCATCACCATAAATAATATATTTTGTTGTTGTCAGTTCTTTTAATCCCATAGGGCCTCTGGCATGAAGTTTCTGTGTGCTGATACCGATTTCGGCCCCAAAGCCGAATTCATAGCCATCGGTAAAACGGGTGGAGGCATTAACGTAGACAGCCGCGGCATCTATTTCATTTAAGAAACGACGTGCATTTTTGTAATCTTCAGTGATAATAGCTTCAGAATGGCCTGTATTGTATGTATTAATATGCTCAATAGCCTCATCGAATGAATCTACGGTTTTGACAGAAATAATCAGATCCAGATATTCAGTTCCATAATCCTTTTTTGTGGCTTCCTCAAGATCTTTAACAACCGCTCTGGCTTTTTCATCGGCACGGATCTGAACCCCGTGATCCTTTAACATATTGCAGATCGGCGGCAATGCGTCTTTGAGAATATCTGAATGAATGACAAGTGATTCACAGGCATTGCATACACCTGTACGGGAAGTTTTAGCGTTTTCAATAATACGTACGGCTTTTTGAATATCGGCAAAACGATCCACATATATATGGCAGTTTCCTGTACCGGTTTCGATCACAGGAATTGTGCTGTTTTCCACCACTGCGCGGATTAAGCCGGCACCGCCTCTGGGAATCAGGACATCCACATACTGATTCAGACGCATAAAGGCTTTCGTTGTCTCATGATCTGTATCTTCAATCAGCTGTATAGCGTCCTGGGTGATCTGACAACGGACAAGTGCTTCCTTGAGAACGCATACAATCGCTTTATTAGAGCAGATGGCATCACTTCCGCCTTTTAAAATAACGGCATTTCCTGTTTTAAAACACAAACCGAAGGCGTCTGCGGTAACATTGGGACGGGATTCGTAAATGATACCAATGACACCGATGGGAACTCTTTTTTTACATATTTCCAAACCATTAGGTCGAACCGCGGATTCCACAATTTCACCCACAGGGTCATGAAGGGCAGCAATTTCTGTCAGCCCTGAGGCCATAGACCGAATTCGCGCCGGTGTCAGTTTAAGCCGGTCAATAAGAGCGTCCTTTATCCCTTTTTGCCGGGCATTGGCAATATCTTTATCATTGGCCTCTATGAGTTTCGGTATATTTTCCACAAGAAGCCCGGCCGCACATTCAAGCAGGGCATTTTTTTCCTTTTGTCCCATTTTCTGAAGCATCCGGGAAGCCGTTTTGGCCTGTACCCCGATTTCATTTAGTGTCATCTGAATCACTCCTGTCAAATTTGTTATGATAAAAAATTATCCGGTGTTATTATACAATCCGGCCGCTGGTCATGAGATAAGGCAGGTACCTGATCCTTGATCTGAAATTCATAGGCCACGGCACAGGTATAAGGCTTTTTGACACATTGATTTAAATAGCGGTCATAAAAACCACCGCCATAACCCAGTCGGTTTTTATATTTATCAAAGGCCAGCCCCGGCATAATCATAAAATCACCGGTTATTATTGGGGTATGGCCATCTGGTTCCATAATGCCATAGGTGCCGCGGACAAGATCATGGATATCCCTGACAAGATGGAATACCATTGTCCCAGAACCGGTTACTCTGGGCAGAGCTATGGGACGACCCATACGGATATTTTCATGAATCAGAGGCCATATATTCAGCTCTTTTCCAAAAGGTGCATAGGCCATAATCATCTGTGCTGTCTGATAGACTTTAAGTGAACAAATTTTTTCGCAGACTTTTTCACCGGATATTTGATACTGAGTTTCACTGACCAGATTTCGCCTGTGAATCATTTCTTGGCGCAGATTGGTACGTCTATTATAAAGAGGATCATTGTTCATAGGCTCAGCTGTTGTATTTTTTCTTGGGTTTATATCGGTCTTTCACTTGCTCCAGGCTGCCATCCGGCCTTTCAATGACCATATTATCCAGATTCGCTCTCAGATTTTTTCGAATGGAGGCTATATAGTCACCTCTGAGTCTGGACTGTTCTTCTTTTTCTGCCGGTGTCAGACCTTCCTTTTTGGATTTATGGTAAAGCTGATTAATGCGTGCAATATCTTTATCGGTAATCATATAAATTATATCCTTTCATTAAAATGATCATATAGAACCAAACGCTGTCTGGATGTGTTATTTTTTGTATTCCGGCCGTGCATTAAGCCACTTCACCAGGCTGTCATAGATCTCACCGGCATATTCATAGCCATGCCGATAAAAAATAGTCAGCTTATCCATATCCCGCTCAACCCGTCCGGCACCGTCAAACTGAGGACGAATCACGAAAATTCTGCCTCGATCTTCCAGTTTTTCTATATAATCCAACGTTTTATTATAAGCCTGATTCCGGTTTTTCAGGGCATTGACAAGGTGAGGATAACGGCCGTAAATCATGTCAGCCATTTTGTAAGTTTTTTCCGATGTTTCAGGCTTCCTGTACCCCTTTACTTTGGTCAGAATGACAATGTTATCCTTAAAACCATCGATCATGGCCCGTTTGACTGGTATGGAATCAGACAAGCCGCCATCAAGCATGGGGATACCGTCTACTTTGACAATGGGAGATACAAAAGGAAGACTTGAGGAAGCCCGGCAGGCAGCCATCATTCTGGTCCGGTTCTGCTTTTCTTCAATATAGACCGGGCGTCCCGTGAGACAATTGGTGGTTGTCATGACACAGCGGATATCTGACTTAAAATAAGTATCAAAATCAAAAGGTACAAGCTCATTGGGAAAACGGTCAAATACCATATCCATATCAAACAGATAGCCGGTACGCAAAAAATTTTTCATGGTTATATAACTGTAGTCCTTTTGGGCATCAATCATACATTTTTTTGTGCGGCCGATCTGATCCGATACATAATCCACGGCATTACAGGCACCGGCCGATACGCCGATAACATAGGGGACCTTCAGTTTTTTCTCCATAAGGTAATCAAGGACGCCGCTTGTAAATACACCACGCTGTCCGCCGCCTTCCAGAACCATTCCTACATTTTTCATCCAACATCACCTTTCCCTGATACCCCAGGACATTTTCAATGTCTTGGGCGATTTTCGATATATTCGGTTAAATTAAAATCTTTGTTTTTATGAGCAAGAAACAAAGTACCTATAGGTTCACCCTCTGTAATTTGATGAATCACATCAAATCTGCCTCCATTGGCGATGATCATGTCACATCCTGCATCTGTAGCAATTCTGGCCGCATCAATTTTTGTGACCATCCCGCCGGTTCCAAAATCACTGGAAGCTCCTCCGGCCATCTTATAAAGACTCTCGTCAATTTCCGGTACGCAGCTGATAAATTCAGCATTGGCACATTTGTTGGGATCCCCGGTATAAAGTCCGTCGATATCTGACAGAAGAATCAAAAGATCTGCGCCGGACAGGGCAGCCACAACGGCTGACAGGGTGTCATTATCCCCAAATTCAATTTCATCGGTGGAAATCGTATCATTTTCATTAACAATGGGAACAACGCCCAGCTTTAGCAGCTGGTTAAAGGTATTTTGTGCATTCTCCCGGCTCCGTTCTCTGATGATTGTATGTTTGGTCATAAGAATCTGAGAAGATATATGGTTATATTCATAAAATAGCTTTTGATACATCATCATTAAAACTGCCTGTCCGACAGAGGCGCAGGCCTGTTTTAGAGGCAGACTGTCCGGACGCTTATCCAGCTTTAAAGCCTTTCTTCCGGTGCCAATGGCTCCGGAAGATACAAGAATAACGTCCTTGCCCTGATTTTTCAAATCACAGATCAGGCGTACCAGCTGTTCCAGCTTATAAAGATCCGTTTCGCCGGTTGTCTCATGGACAAGGGAGGAGGAACCGACTTTTATTACAATACGTTTTTTGGACCTTAACAGGTCCCGGCGCTGCTGTTTTGTATCGTTCATTGTAAAAACCTCCAGGTAAATAAAAAGTTGTTTTATAAAAAATCTTTATCTGTAAACGGTGCATATACTGAAGCAATCGCTTCGGCAACCTTGATTCCGTCCATAGCCGCAGAAGTTATGCCGCCGGCATAGCCGGCGCCTTCTCCACAGGGATAAAGTCCCCGGATCGTGCTTTGCCAGTTTTCATCTCTTATAATTTTTACCGGTGAGGATGTCCTGGATTCTACGCCTGAAAGCAGGGCGTCCTCTCTGTCAAAACCGCGAATTTTAGTTCCAAAGGCGGTGATTCCTTCAATGATACTGTCACAGACCGATGGCGGAAGACAATCCCGTATGTTTCCGAACGCCACACTGCCTTTATGAACCGGTATAATATCTCCGTAGCCATGGGAGACCTGATTGTTTTTAAAATCTTTAAAAAGCTGTACAGGCACACTGCCCTTGCCGGCTTTATAACAGGCCTGTTCAAGGCGGCGCTGAAATTCGACGCCACATAAGGGATTTTTACCGCCAAAATCTTCCGGGGTTACGGTTACAATTACCGCACTGTTGGCATTTTTGCTGCTTCGCCCGCTGTAGCTCATTCCATTGACTGCAAGATGTTCAGGTTCTGAAGATGCATTGACCACATAGCCGCCGGGACACATACAAAAGGTATAAACCCCCCGCCCATTGCTGCACTGATGGGTCAGCTTATAGTCTGCTGCCGGCAGCAGGTGATCGCTTTCTCTGCCGTATTGTGCGCAATCAATCATGTTTTGAGGATGTTCGATTCTCACGCCTACGGCAAAGGGTTTAGGAACCATGGGAACCATATGGCTTAAAAGCATCTCAAAAGTATCCCGTGCGCTGTGGCCGATGGCAAGAATAACGTTTTCGGTTTTCATAAGACTTTTATGGTTAACCAAAACACCTTTAATCTGACTGTCTTCAATGACGAGATCTGTCATCGTGTGTTCAAAAAGAACCTGACCACCCAGACGGATAATTTCATTACGAATATTTTCCACGACCCTAACCAGAATATCTGTACCGATGTGGGGTTTGTTGACATACAAAATTTCTTCCGGTGCTCCGGCCTGAACAAAACATTCCAGAACCTGACGATTTCTTCCGGATCGGTCTTTAATGAGTGTATTAAGCTTCCCGTCTGAAAAGGTACCTGCGCCACCCTCTCCAAACTGGACATTACAGTCTGGATTTAACTGTCCGTCCTTCCAGAATTTTTCTACGATTTCCATTCTTCGGTGAACATCGCAGCCCCGCTCTAAAATTATTGGCCGATAGCCCTGTCTGGCCAGCATAAGGCCGGCAAAAAGGCCGGCTGGCCCGCTGCCAATAATGATGGGCGGATGTACGAGCTTTTTTGTGCCCGGTTCTGGAAAATGATATACAACCGGGATTGCCGGGGAAATATCTTTTTTACCTTTCAGTTTTTTTAAAATAGAAGTCTCATTTTTTACGGCAACATCAACCGTATATACAAAATAAATATCACCTTTGCGGGCATCAATCGATCTGCGGACAACCGTGAGATTCTGAAGCTGTCCCACAGTCAGGTGCAGCTTTTTGGCCGCAGCTTCCCAAAGTGCCTGTTTTCCCAGATGATAGTCCAATTTAATTTGTCCGATTCGAATCATGTAAGTCCTTTCCGGCATGACCGCCTGCAATATACCCGGTTGCCCATGCCCAGTGAAGATTATAACCGCCGCATATACCATCCACATCCAGCAATTCTCCGGTAATATATAAACCGGGAATCCGGGCCGATTCAAGCGACGGCGTTATCTCGCTCATACGGACTCCGCCGGCACATACCTGAGCCCTGGAAAAATCCCCTGTTCCGGTAATATGAACTTCCAATGCCTTGATGGCTTTGGAAAGCATCTCCAACTCACGGCAGCTAAGTGTATGGCAGATGCTGTCAGGTAAAAGGCCGGCCTGGCGAATCAAAACCCGCCCAAGCTTGTCATTTAAAAGTCCGGTAAGCATTTGGGCAATCGTCTTTTGGGGCCTTAAATCTACACGCTCTTTTAACATTAAAAACATTTGTTTTTGAGTAAGCTGAGGCATGAAATCCAGTACGGCCGTCAAGGAGACTTTTTCGGTATTTTTATGGCTTTGCGCTGGGGTGGTCATTTCAGGGGAACGGGCAAGGACAACGGAGGCAAAACGGCTGACCTGAAAGGCCGGAATGCCGGATATGCCATAGTCTGTCAGCTGCAGTTCACCGGTGTCCTTTGCCAGAAGCCGTTTATTGAGATACAGAGCAATGGTGCCTTGACAACGTACGCCCGCCAGCTGTTTAAAAAACTTTTCGGAGGCATATAATCCGGTCAGTGCAGGAACCGGTGTAATCACCTGATGGCCCACATCTCTGGCCAGTGCATAACCGCTGCCATCAGAGCCAAGATTTGGATAGGCGCAGCCGCCGGCAGATAAAATAACACGTTTGGCTTTAATCTTTCTGGTCGGCAGCGATTTCTTTGCCTGTGATTTATCTTTAGTCCGTGAGGCTTCTTTCAATGATGCTGTTTCTTTCATAAGAACCGTAAAATGCCCCGGTCCCTGAAACTGCAGCATATGCACATGGCAGCCGGTTAAGATACGTACGCCGAGGCGGTCTGCTTCCATTAAAAGGACATCTAAAACTGCACGGGCCTGATCAGAGTTGGGATAAACATAGCCATCCCGGTCTTTGGGATAAATGCCCAGCTCCTGGAAAAAATTCAGCACATCCGCTGTGCCGAATGATTTTAAAATATGGGGAATAAGCCTTTGATCTTCGCCGAAAAAACACTGCACATCCATTCGTTGATTGGTATAATTGCACCGTCCGTTTCCCGTGGCCAAAAGCTTTTTTCCTGGCATATCCATCCGTTCAACAACAGTGATCTCAGGCCGGCTGCAGCTGCCCTCCCACTGCCTGGCTGCCGCAATTGCCGCCATAAGCCCGGATGCTCCGGCACCGATAATGAGTAAATCTGTTTTCATATATTTATGTATCTCCATTCGGCTTAATTAATGCCCCCATTATAACACGGCAGAAAAGGTTGGGCAAGGGTGAAAAATAGCCGCGGGTTATTGATGAAATGTTGTAAAATTTATTACCCTTTTATAAAAATTCTTAAAATTTCTATACGGCAGACAAATTTACAAATAATATGATATAATAAGCATAACTTAATGTGATATGCATTATGATATTTTTTAAGGAGGTCGTCATATGGAAATTTCAGATGGATTAAGAAAGATATTTCTGGCCGGTGTAGGTGCAGTGGCCACGACTGCTGACGCAGCAAAAGATCTGGTGGATCAGCTTGTAAAAAAAGGTGAGCTGACCGTCGAACAGGGTAAAGTGCTTAATGAAGAATTGAAGCATACTGTAAAAAATAAAGTGAATGATCATGTAACTGTAAATATTGTGAAGGAATACAAGGATGTATATAACGCCATCGATCATATGAGCAATGAAGAGCTTGAGGCGCTGAAAGAAAAACTTTCCAGTGTTCAGGCATCTAAAGTGTCAGATGCCTCTGAAAGTGTACAGCCAGAACAAAATGACAGTGGTGAAAAAGATGAGCTATGATTTTTCTCATACAGAGAAGAACCCTACAGCGCCGGATGCAGATGATGCATCCGGTCAGCGCTTAGGGGAAATTTTAAAGGTTTTAAAGGCGCATCATATTGCCAAAGGTTTAACACCAGTCAAGCTCAGAGAGATTCTTGAGGATCTGGGTCCCACCTATGTGAAACTGGGACAGATTATGTCTATGCGTTCGGATATGCTTCCTGAAAAATATTGTCAGGAGTTGGTCAAGCTCAGAACAGATGTACGTCCTCTGCCCTTTTCGGTGATTTACAGGATTATTTCGGATGAATTAAAATCTCCGGCAGATAAAATTTTTGCTTCCATCGATCCGTCGCCTTTGGGGTCGGCTTCTATTGCCCAGGTTCATCCTGCTGTTTTAAACGATGGCCGTCGGGTTGTACTTAAAGTTCAAAGACCCAACATTCATGAAATCATGGCCAAGGATATACGGCTGATGAAAAAAGCTGTCGGACTTTTAAAGCTGACGATGGGGACCGGTGATATCATTGATTTCAATACAATTATTGATGAATTGTGGAAAACTTCTCAGGAAGAGATGGATTTTATCCGGGAAGCCCAAAACTGCGATCTGTTTTATGAAAATCAAAAGGATATTGCTTATGTAACCTGTCCTGTAGTTATTCATGAACTGACCACACCGCGGTTGCTTGTCATGAGTTATATTGACGGTATACAGATTGATCATCGGGAGGCACTGGAAAAGCTGGGGTATGATATGAATGAAATCGGTCAGAAAACTGCAGCCAGTTATTGCAAGCAGATATTGGAGGACGGATTTTTTCATGCAGATCCCCATCCTGGCAATTTAAGAATCAGCGGCGGAAAAATTGCCTGGCTGGATCTTGGTATGACGGGAAGACTTTCTCCGGGCAACAAACAGTTGATTAAACGAGCGGTTATGGCTTTACTTCAAAATGATATTTATGAAGTTAAAAATGTGCTGCTGGCCATGGGTGAGGTCAAGGAACGGATTAATCATTCCCGCCTGTATACAGATATTGATGATATTGTCAGCAAATATATGGTTATGGATCTGGGAAACATGCATCTGGGTATTCTCATTGAAAAGCTTCTGGATCTTGTAAAAGAATATCATATTGCCATTACGCCGGATATTACCATGCTTGGCCGCAGTATGATTACCATTGAGGGCACCTTAAGTGCCTGTGCGCCGGAGGTCTCTTTGCTTCAAATTTTGTCCGTCTATATGTCTTCCATGCTTCTTGAGGAACTGAATCTTCAAAGAGAACTCAAACATAAGGCACGGCTGATTTACACATCCATCGACAAGTCCCTGTCTATTCCAGCCCTGCTGTCAGATCTTTTAAATATAACCAAAAACGGGCAAACAAAACTAAACATAGAACTGTCGGATTCCAATGATCAGCTTAAAGCTTTTCATCAGACGGCGAACCGTCTGATTCTTGGCATACTGGCCGCTGCGCTGCTGATCGGGTCTGCACTGTTTTGTCAGGTAGACGGACTGCCTCTGATTTTGGGACTGCCCTGGATTGGTTTTGTCGGGCTGGCAGCGGCCGGGCTATTGATTCTATGGATATTGCTGTCCATGTTTTTTCACCGAAAAAAATAAAAAATATAGCTATTCAGCCATACAGCCCCAATGATTCGGCATATGACTGAATAGTTTTCCTAAATTTTAAATAACCTTAAAGTTTTTCCACCGGCCACTCCAAAATCTTCTGATGAAAAATATAGATCGGATGACCCAGTCCAAACACATAGCAAAAGCGATTCCGACAACCCCCATATTCATCCATATGGCAAAAATAACAGAAAATACGACTCTGCAGCCAATCGTTGAAAAAATGCATACATACATGGTAAATTTTACATCACCGGCGGCCCGAAGACCGTTTGAGAGGGCTCCGGATAACGGGTAAAACAGAGCATTAAATAAATTATGGATCACGATCAGTATAAATACCAGCCGGGCAGCTTCATCAGAAAGCGCATATCCCCGCAGAACAAAAGGCGAAACTACAAGAACCAAAAGGTTCCACAGAATCGAGGCTAAAAACGTTATTTTTAGCAGCTTTTTCATATAATAGGCAGCCGCTTCACTGTCACCGGCGCCCATACACTGCCCGATGACGGTAACAAATGCCAGGCCAAAAGCACCACCCATGAGTGCTGCCACGGACCAGAAGCTTTGAGCTACACCGTTTGCCGCAATCTGTACGGTCCCGAACAAAGCAGTAATGCTGCTCAGTGCGACTTTTGCCAGCTGAAACAAACCATTTTCTATACCATTGGGTACTGCAATGCTTAAAATCTTTTTCTGCATGGTAAAGCTAAATTGCATGATCTTTTTCATTTCCAGATAAACCGTATTTTTCTTTTTAAAACACAGAACCACAATCACTGCCGCAGAAAAGGTCCGTGCAATAAAAGACGGCCACGCCACACCGGCCACACCGGCATGAAGGACAAATACACCGATGGCATTACCGATCATATTAATCCCATTGGCAATCACAGACAGGTACATGGTCACATTGGTTTTGCCCATACTCCGGCAGATGGCAGCCCCTGCGTTATAAATGGCAAGTGCAGGATATGAATAGGCCGAGATCCGCAGATAGGTGACACAGGCGGACATAACATCATTTTCCACACGGCCAAACATCAGTCTCAGTAAGGGATGATTGAAAATAAGAACAAAAATCATAATCACAACTGAAAAAATAACGGATACCAGCATCAGCTGAGCGGCAGCCATGTTGCCTTCATACCTGTTTTTACTGCCAATATACTGACTCACAACAACGGCGCCTCCGGCAGCCAACGCGGAAAATAAGAAAATGAAAACCGTGTTAAACATGTTGACAAGAGATACACCAGATACAGCTGCTTCCCCGGCATAACTGATCATAAAGGTATCCACAACCCCTACTAAAACGGCCAGGAGCTGTTCAAAAAATAAAGGCACAATCAGACGACGCAAATCTTTATTTGAAAAAATTTTCCGACTTTCATCCAGCTGCTGCCTGGGCTCAGTCAGACCGGTCACGATTCGGTCTACAGCATTGACGTTCATAATATCGACTCCTTAACTTATGTTGAACTTATAAGTTCATCTTAAATAAAGCTGCTGTGATTGTCAAATGCCTATCATTCATGGCCGGTTATGCTCTGCAGGTATCTTTGGCTGTGGTATATACTTCAATGATTGCTGCAATATTTCTCCCCTTCTTTACTTGCATGGTTCTCTTCATATTATTTTTTCAGGAACAGGGAAAAAGTACTGCCATTTTCATCGGACGCTACCTTGATATACCCGTTCTGCTTATTCACAATATCACGGGTAAGATATAAGCCGATCCCTACGCCGTCAATCCCCGCTGACTGCCTTCCACGGTAAAACCTGCCGAAAATCTTTGCCTGTTCTTCTTCGGGAATCCCAATCCCGTTATCAGATATATCCAGCCGCAGATAGGACGGGTATTCGGTGATTTTTAATTCCACAAAGCCGCCGTTTGGCGTGTATTTCACAGCGTTATCAAGCACATTGGTAACGGCCTCCGTCGTCCAGTTAAAGTCGAGCAGGGTTTCAAAGCTCTGTTCACAGTCAAAGGTGATCGTTATGTTTTTCTCTTTTGCTTTTGCGTAGACAGTTTTTACCGCTTGCAGAACAATATCATTTAAGCGGCTCCGTTCAGGTTTCAGGCGGATAATGCCACTTTCCAGACGGGACATTTTAATCAGGCTGTTTGTCAAAAAGGTCAGCTTTTCAAGGGACATTTGCAGGGTGGCAATGTATTCGTTTCGCTCCTTGTCAGATAACGCTTTATCACCGAGTAGCTGTACAAAGGTATTCGCCGCCGTTACCGGCGTTTTGATTTGGTGTGAAATATCGGAAATCAAGGTCTTGATGTGCGCTTTTTCCTGCGCCAGCATTTGATTCTGCGCTCTTAAAATATTGCGGAGTTTTAGAAGCTGGTGCTGCAACCGTGCGGTCAGGGTGTCCTCGGCTTCCGAAAAGACGGTTCGTTCCTGCTGCTCCACCAAAGCCTCAATGAGCAGTGTGATCTCCTCCAAGAGATTATCATTATAGCGGTTGTGCAGAAAGTCCAGCAGAAACAACAACCCGCATAAAAGTACAAAGGCAGAAATGACAAAAAGCATAAAGGCAGAATTGCTCCCCATAAAAAGCACAGCGCCGATGGATACCGCCACTATGACCGTACTTATAATCAAAATCAGTTTTCTGTAAATTTCAAAATGCTTCATAATCATTCTCCAAAGGTATAACCCATACCAAAAACCGTCACAATGTATTCCTGCTTTTCATCGTTCAGTTTCTGACGCAGTCTTTTAATATTCACACGTACCGTATTGGCGTCCACAAAGTTTCCGTCTATATCCCAAAGCTGATCTAAAAGCATTGCCTTTGTAACAACCCTGCCCCTGTTTTCCATTAAATAGAAAAGCAGTTTGTATTCCGTTGAGGTGAGGTGTATTTCCTGCCCCTTCATCAAAACAAGGCATTTTTCTTTATCCATTTCTAAATCCCGGTATCGAATACGGGCAGTTTTGCCGCCGGTTCGTTTTAAGACCGCCAGCACCTTTTTCCGCAAAACCTCAACGGGAAAGGGTTTGGAAATATAGTCGTCACAGCCCGCCGAAAAACCGGAAAGCATATCTTCCTCGGTATCATTGGCAGTCAGAAACAGCACAGGGGTTTCGGAAGTTTCACGGATTTTTTTGCAAAGTGCAAGGCCGCTGCCGTCGGGCAGGTTAATATCCAGCAGGAACAAATCATACTTTTGTTTTTGATATTGCTGCAAGGCTTCCAGATAACCATAGACCGCCGTAACCGTATGCCCGTCCTTTTTTAAGGCAATAGAAATGCCTTTGCTCAAGATTTTGTCATCTTCCAGTAAAAAGATATTTGCCATAGCTGCAAAACGCACCGCCTTTCCTCATAGATAGAATTGCAGGAACAGACGCAGATTACTGCTTCCGTCCTGCAAACTCATTTAATTTTCAAAATTGTGCAGCCGTTCAATGACTGTTTCATCAGAGGTCGCCTTGTAAACAATGGCGGGAACGCTCAAACAAATCACAAAGATTGCCGCAATCAAACCAATGACAAGTGCAACAGGGTACTCAAACACCGCATAGTTTGCCATGTGGGGAACTGCATCCGCCACCAGCAGCAGAAACGCATTGCCGAAAGTCATAATCAGCAGCGTAGAGATAAGTGCGTAAATACCGCCCTCCAGGGTTAGTATCTTTTTAATCTGCTTTTTCGTTGTGCCGATACTTTCCATAATGGCAAATTCATTTTTCCTTGCCACTACGCCGGTCAGCATCACATTGACAAAGTTAATCAAGCCGATGACAATGAGCAGAATTGCTGCGCCATTCCCTAACAGGTTGACAGAATAGAACGTCCGATTAAATAGTTCTTTCTGATTCACGGAAGATTTAAGCTGCCACTCCGATGTGGTTAAGGTACTGTTGATTATCTGCAATTTTCTGTCAATCTGTTCCAAGTCATTGAAATCCTTAATATTCACGCCGATCGCCGAAATGATCGGTTCTTTCGTCAGGCGTTCCATACCCGCTTCGCTGACAAAGATGATATTGGGCACCATATAAATGTCCTTGCGTCTGCCAATACTATCGGAAAGATTATTCCCATAATCGTCATAGTAAAAAGCTCCGTCGATTTTGAAATCGGTTGCTTTGCCGTCTGTACTGTCAGCGGTCAGCGTCAGTGTTTTACCCACCAAAGCGGTATTGGGAGCAAGGTATTCGGTATCTTTTCCCGCAATCGCTGTTTCGCCACGCTTAAATGCCGCAATGTCGATGGGCGTATCAGGATGCTTGGCGTTGTATTCCTCCAGTGCCTTGTCATCGTCGAGCGTTGTAATATAGCAGCCGTACTCACCGGCATCAGCATACCCTTTAAGTACCTCTATCATCTGTTCATAGGACTGCCCTTTGGATTTATATTTGCTGTCCTCATATTTGATTTTCAAAAAACCTTCTAAAGCGGCTTCATCAAAATTAATGCTCGCCCAGATGGTTTTTTGAACATCTACATTTTTAATGCCGTTAACTTGCCAAATCTGCTCCACAAAATGTTCGTCAAACTGCGGTACTTCTTTATTTGGCTGCTCAGGCTGCTCAAACTGAATATCGTTGTATTCAAAATGATAGTCCATATATGCTTTAATAAAGTTTTCGGCATTCATACTTCCGATGATTCCATTCACGCCTAAGATCATAGTAATACCCATAAACAGGGACATAAACACAAGGATCGCACGCTTTTTGTCACGGAATACATTGTGAAACGCCATTATGTGCAGCTTGCCGCCGTTGGTGGAATTTCTGCTTTTCGTTTTTTTCTGTGCAAAGTTCTGGAATTTCAGCGCTTCCACAGGGGAAATCTTCGCCGCCGCTTTTGCAGGTGCGTTGCAGGCAATCCAAACCGTTACCGCTGAAAAGAGGATAGACAAAATATAGATCAGCGGGTGGAAGAACACCTCGGCTTCCATTATCGACTTCCCCTGTTCAAAGCCCTTATTTAAAACAAGGGGAACAATGCCAAAGGAAACAGCGGTGGCTAACAAAATACCAATCGGAATACCGATACAGGCAAATTTGACTGCCTGATTTTTAACCAGCGACTTGATCTGCGCCTGCGTTGTTCCCAGCGTTTTCATCAAACCGTAAAAACGGGTATCCTTTGAAATGGAGATATACAAGACATTGTAAATGAGCAGATAACCGCTGCCAATAATGAAGAAAACCAAAAGGATCGCCATTGCGATCACCGATCCGTTCGATGTTTTCATCGAAGCCGAACCGCTGAAAGACTGGTTTTCGTTTAACTCCACATCGTTTTGAATACGCATAAAATCATCGGGCATTTTATTCAGCGATAAAGAGAGAACACCATCCTGGGCCATTGTATAGCCTGCATTTTTACAATATGCCTCGGAAACAAAGCCCATTCCCGTACCTGTATAGGAATGAAACCAGCCGCTTAATGTGAACGTCCTTTCCTGCTGACCGTTTTTATCATAATAGGACAGCGGGATTTCCATATTCAACTTCGGGTCTGTAATGCCGAGCTGTGAAAGGGCGTCCTCTGACAGCATAATTTCATTTTCGCTTGTGGGATATTTGCCCTCCAAATCCTTAATGGCTTCCTGGTAGTGGTTTTTCCATTCGGTGGTGTCGTAATACTGGAGCGCAATAGAAAGCTCACGCCCCTCGTCATTTTTCTCGGAAATTGAGCCGACGATATACTGTGTACCAACGATTTTAACATAGTTCAGGTCCCGAATCTGCTGTTCCTGCTCTGCTGTCGGCATAGCAAGAGAAATATCGGCGGTGGTACCGGCGGTGCGTACCTGCATTAACGTCATATTTTCCGTGTAGTTAATGCCCAAACTGAACACGGTAGTAATCATAAAGGTGGTGAGAACGATTGCAAACACCGCAAACAGGTTGCGGGTGCGGTTTGCTTTCATCATTCCTTTTTCTACCCGCTTGACGGCGCTTTTATTCCGGTTAGCATGCATACTTCACACCTCCCGAAACAACCTTGCCGTCCTCAATACGGATCGTGCGGTCTGCCATTTGAGCAATTTCCTCATCGTGGGTAATCATAATGGTAGTCTGGTGGAACTGGCGGCTGATAGACTGCATAAGCAAAATCACATCCGTACTTGTTTTGGAGTCCAGATTGCCTGTTGGCTCATCGGCAAGGATAATAGCGGGTTTTGTTGCAAGAGCACGGGCAATCGCCACTCTCTGCTGCTGGCCGCCGGAGAGCGTATTCGGCATATTTTTGAGCTTTTTCTCCAAGCCGAGGGTGTGGATGATCTCTTTTACAAAATCTGTATCGGTCTTGCCGCCGTCGATCTCAATGGGGTACACAATGTTCTCATAGACATTGAGGACAGGAAGCAGGTTGTAATTCTGAAAGACAAAGCCGATGTTTCTGCGACGGAAAATGGTTAATTCCTCGTCCTTCATTTTCAAAAGCTCTTTGCCCCGAATCGTAACGCTACCAGAAGTGGGGCGGTCTAATCCACCAAGCATATTTAAAAGCGTGGATTTACCGCTGCCCGATGTGCCGATTACGGCGACAAATTCGCCTTCTTCCACGGCAATAGATACGCCGTCCAGAGCGTGAACCTCGTTTTCTCCGCTGCCATATATTTTACGTAAATCCTTTGTTTCAAGTATTGCCATATTGAAAACCTCCAAATTTATTTTTTATTTTGTAAGTTCAGTATAGCAACCACTTCTTACAATCTCATTACAATCCAAAAGAAAAATAAAAGAAAACTGCCATGCATCGGATAAACCTTTTGCATAGCAGTTGTTCTTTTTTCGTTTACCTGACATTCATTATAAGTTTTGTAATGTTTCCCTATGGGCTACTGCCTTACGGACTGATCTTTTTTGATTTACTTCATTTTCAGTTTGTCTGATCCTCATTTTTTTTACATGAACTGTCGGTCTGTTTCTGACTGTTTGGTGCAAGACCGTTATCTGGTGGCTCCACCCGCTCAATGTAGCCTTTTTTCAGTTTATTATTACGCTTAATGGCTTTGCTCCACCCGCCAAGTTTGTTATAAACCCAGAATGAATGGGATAACACACCTTTAGCTTTGCCCATACGCTCTTTTGTTGTATGTTTGTAAATACTGCCGCCGCATCTTATAGGCTGCCCACTTTTGATGTATTCAATCAGTTGAGATTCTTTACGAATATGATCCGGGATTTCTGTGTAGGCCAGACCGATACAATCGGTTTTATGAGCATCGCTGCCGCCGGTCCCCGGAAGACCATACTGATGGGCCACCTCATTGGCAAGATCATTAACCTCAACCGGTTCACAGGCATTAAAAATTTCCATAAAATCAAATTCTTTGAGAATATCAGGGTTACGTTTATAGGCTTTGGCATTCATAAAGCTCATAAATTTTTCTCCGCATGGATGGGCCGGCCCTAAAATACCGCCATAATTGTGTACAATAGGAATCAGCATCTGCACCGGTATGCCACGAAGCTCCAGCAGTCTTATTTTGATATCTTCAGGCATAATTACAATAATATGTCCGGCATCCATCGTATCGTACTCGATGCCTTTAAAGACAACAAAATCTTCATACTTGTGACCCTTAATATTTTTTTTCCAATATCTGTAGCCTCCATAAGAATCATGGTCTGTGACTAACATTCCGCCAAATCCCTGTTCCTGAAGCAGGCAAATGTACTCTTCGATCGGGACTTTTCCGTCCAGAGATCCCTCTTTAGTATGGCAATGCATATCAATCTTCACAATACACGATACCCCTTTCTGTCCTGCATCATATCCGGGCAGTCTGACAGAGTGTACGACTCCTGTCCGGGATGTGTTTATGCAAAAATTCACCCTTATTTTAGGATATATTATTAATATACCGCTTTTTATGTATTTTTACAATCCCTAACAAAAATATGTGTTCGAAAAAGCCTGGAAATCTTTGCCACAAAGTCAAGTGGTGAATTCAAAAAAGACAGGCACCATCCAAAGAAAACCTTTTATTCTCGCTTCCGTCTGCTCCGTTTTTTCTTCCGGGGGTCTGGCGGCGGGGAGAAGGTCTGAATATAGTCCTGTCGGATTGCCGTCACATCCTGAGAAAGAAAAGCAGCTACACGATCCTGTTCAGAAGTTTGCTCCGGGAAAAAGGACTCGAATTTCTGTGCCAGCTGTTCTTCTTTTTCATACAGTTTAAGAGAGCCTTCGTATCCAATCAATTCTTTTAACACAGCAGTGAACGCCTTGTGCCGGTTGTTCTCTCGAATATCCAGATCGACTTTCACTTTGGCAGTCATACCGTTAAGGTAAAGTACCTTTAAGGAAGTATGGTTCCTGAACCGACTCATTGTGAACCATAAAGCCAGTTTTTTTGAGAGCAGCTTACCGCCAATCAGCATCCAGTTCTGGCTTTGATAAATTTCCAAATACTTTTTCATGCCCTCATCTTCAAACTCTATTGGTTCAAAGCGTTCTCCATCCAACAGTTGCTCCAACTGTTTTTTGCTGAGAATCTGATTCAGCACCGGTATGTTCCGGTAAGGCACACATACATAGCGTCTCATTTTCTGAAACAGAGCCACAACCAGAACTGCTGTGCCA
>CAJKGK010000039.1 GCA_905199445.1 uncultured Lachnospiraceae bacterium
AAAGCCCGTAAAATAGGCATTTCTTGGCTCTAATATATTATTCAAACTCAATCGTCGCCGGCGGTTTTCCCGTGCAATCGTACAACACTCTGTTCACGCCTTTAACCTCATTTACAATTCTGTTGGTTACCTTTGCAAGTACTTCCCAGGGGATCTGGGCAGCTTCAGCTGTCATAAAGTCAGAGGTCATTACAGCTCTCAGGGCAACCGCATAATCGTATGTTCTGAAATCCCCCATCACGCCTACAGAACGCATATTCGTCAAGGCCGCAAAATATTGGCCTAAATTCTGATCCACACCGGCTTTGTGAAGTTCTTCCCGGTAAATGGCATCTGCATCCTGAACGATTTTTACCTTTTCCTCTGTAACTTCACCTACAATACGTACACCAAGACCCGGGCCGGGGAACGGCTGTCTGAAAACAAGGTATTCCGGCATTCCGAGTTCCAGTCCGGCTTTTCTTACCTCATCCTTGAAAAGCATCCGCAGAGGTTCAACAATCTCTTTGAAGTCTACAACATCCGGAAGACCACCCACGTTGTGGTGAGATTTAATTACAGCGGATTTACCAAGGCCGCTCTCAATAACGTCCGGGTATATGGTTCCCTGAACAAGAAAGTCCACAGATCCGATTTTTTTTGCTTCTTCCTCAAAAACACGGATAAATTCCTCGCCAATAATTTTACGCTTTGCTTCAGGCTCTGTAACACCCTTTAACTTCTCATAATACCTCTGCTGTGCATTTACACGAATAAAATTCAGCTCATAAGGACCTTCTGGTCCAAATACAGCTTCCACCTCATCCCCTTCATTTTTACGAAGCAAACCATGATCTACAAAAACACAGGTCAACTGCTTGCCTACAGCTTTAGACAGGAGCACTGCAGCCACAGAAGAATCCACGCCGCCAGACAGGGCACACAAAACCTTTCCATTACCAATTTTGGCCCGAAGAGACTCAATAGTGCTTTCCACAAAGGAATCCATCTTCCAGTCTCCCTCACATCCACACACATTATAAACAAAATTAGAAAGCATTTTCATACCTTCTTTTGTATGCATAACCTCTGGATGGAACTGTGTTGCATATAACTTTCTTTCAGGACAGGACATAGCTGCAATCGGACATACCGGTGTATGGCCTGTAACTCTAAAACCTTCCGGAGCCTGTGCAATATAATCTGTATGGCTCATCCAACACACAGTTTTTTCTGAAACGCCGTCAAACAAAATATCCGTTCCATCTACTTCCACCTCTGTGTGGCCGTACTCACTGACAGGTGCCGTTTCCACACGACCACCCAGGGTATGCGCCATCAGCTGTGAGCCATAACAGATGCCCAGAATAGGAATCCCCAGTTCAAAAATCTCCTGATCATAATGTGGAGATGACGCATCATAAACACTGTTTGGACCGCCGGTAAAAATAATCCCCTTAGGATTCAGCGCCTTGATTTCATCCAAAGTTATGGTATATGGTTTTACTTCACAATAAACATTACACTCTCTGACACGTCTGGCAATTAACTGATTGTACTGGCCGCCAAAATCCAAAACAATAATCATTTCGTTTTTCACAGAATGTTCCTCCATTGATTGTTGGTTTATTTAACCTCAGCAGCTTACCCCGGTTGTAAGGGCAGCGGTTCTGAGCAAACAGCAAAGCAGATTGCGGATATCCGCCAAACGACGGAATTGACTAACCACTGAGGGTAGATACTTATTTTACAATATTTATACAAAAGCTGACAATACCTAAAATCACAGAATTCTGCATTTCACTTCAATTATGTGAAAATCCTACTATTTTTTACTGTTTTTTATCACTTTTTCCACCGTTTTTCGCACGTTCCAGATACTTTTTCACATAATATCCGGTATAAGATTCCGGGACTTTAGATACTTCTTCCGGAGTTCCCTTGGCAATCACCGTTCCGCCCCGGTCACCGCCGTTTGGTCCGATATCAATAATATAATCTGCGGTCTTGATCACATCCAGATTATGCTCAATCACAACAACTGTATTTCCGCCTTCTGTCAGCCGATGAAGAATCTCAATCAGCTTATGCACATCTGCAAAATGAAGGCCTGTTGTCGGTTCATCCAGAATATAAATGGTTTTACCTGTACCACGGCGACTCAGTTCTGTTGCCAGTTTCACCCGCTGAGCCTCACCGCCGGATAATGTTGTCGAGGGCTGTCCCAGCTTTATATATGAAAGTCCCACATCATAAAGGGTTTCCAGTTTTCTGCGAATAGAAGGTACATTTTCAAAAAATGTTAAGGCTTCCTCCACCGTCATATCCAAAACATCATAAATGCTCTTCCCCTTATACTTAACCTCCAGTGTTTCCCTGTTATAACGTTTCCCGTGACAAACCTCACAAGGCACATAGATATCAGAAAGGAAATGCATCTCAATCTTAATAATTCCGTCACCGGAACAGGCCTCACACCGTCCGCCTTTCACATTAAAACTGAAACGGCCTTTTTTATAACCTCTTTCCTTAGCATCTGTGGTGGCAGCAAAAAGATCACGGATCATATCAAAAACACCGGTATATGTCGCCGGGTTAGAACGGGGCGTACGTCCAATCGGTGACTGATCGATATCAATCACTTTATCCAGATGTTCAAGCCCTTCAATTCCATCATGCTGTCCTGGGCGGGAGGTTCTGGAATGATTCAGATCCCTGGCCAGACGTTTGTAGAGAATTTCATTGACAAGAGAACTTTTTCCGGAACCGGAAACGCCGGTAACACAGGTAAACACCCCCAGAGGAAAGCTGACATCAATATTTTTCAGATTATTCTCTCTGGCGCCGCGTACAGTCAGCCATCCGGCAGGCTCACGGCGAACCTGGGGAACAGGAATTTGTATTCTGCCGCTTAAATAAGCACCTGTAATGGATTTTTTATTGGCCATAATCTGCTTTGCAGTACCGGCAGCTACAACTTCTCCGCCATGCTCTCCTGCACCCGGTCCGATATCTACAATATAATCAGCCTCCATCATGGTATCCTCATCATGCTCGACAACAATAAGGGTATTGCCCAAATCTCTCAGATTCTTTAATGTTTTCAGCAGCTTATCATTATCTTTCTGATGAAGACCAATACTGGGTTCATCCAAAATATAAGCCACACCGACCAGCCCGGAACCAATCTGAGTTGCCAGACGGATTCGCTGAGCCTCACCTCCGGACAGTGTTGCAGTGGCACGGGACAGCATCAGATAATCCAGACCAACATCAATCAAAAAGCCTACTCTGGAGCTGATTTCACGGATAATCTGTTCACCGATCAGCTGCTGCTGTTCTGTCAGAACCATGGACGTCAAAAAAGTCGATAATTCCAACATGGACATCTCTGTCAGCTGAGCAATATTCTTTCCACTCACTGTAACCGCCAGAGATTCCTTTTTCAGACGGCGGCCGCCGCACTCGACACAAGGCGTAATCGTCATGAAATTTTCATACTCCTGCTTCATCATCTCTGAACCGGTTTCCCGATAACGCCGCTCCATATTTTTAATCAGTCCGTCAAAAGCCACATCATAAATCCCTTGCCCTCTCTGGCCTTTGTAGTATACCTTAACTTCACGGCCATTGGTTCCGTGAATAATAATATCCTGAATCTGTTTAGGATAATCTTTAAATGGCGTGTTTAAATCAAAATCATATGCTTTGGCCAGAGCTTCCAAAACCGCATGCGTAAAACTGGAAGCGTCTGTAGCGGACTGCCAGCCCATGGCCACAATCGCCCCATCGGCAATACTTAAAGACTTATCTGGGATCAGTAAATCCTCGGTAAATTCCATCCTATAACCCAGTCCCAGGCAAACCGGACAAGCCCCGAAAGGATTATTAAAAGAAAAACTTCTCGGTTCGATTTCGTCCAGACTGATACCACAGTCAGGACATGAAAAGCTCTGGCTGAAGCGAATGGGAGCCCCGTCAATCACATCAACAATCACCAAACCTTCCCCTAGCTTCAGTGTTGTCTCCAGCGAATCTGTCAGACGCTTTTCAATGCCCTTTCTGATCGCCAGACGATCCACAACAATCTCAATATTATGTTTCTTGTTTTTCTCCAGCTTAATCTCTTCGCTGAGTTCATAAAGACTGCCATCCACCATCACCCGGACATAGCCGCTTTTTCTGGCCTGCTCGAAAAGCTTGACATGTTCACCTTTACGGCCCCGTACAACCGGTGCCAGCAGCTGAATCTTTGTACGCTCCGGCAAAGAAAGAATGGTATCCACCATCTGATCGACTGTCTGTTTTTTGATTTCCTTGCCACACTTAGGACAGTGAGGCACACCGATTCTGGCATATAAAAGCCTGAGATAATCATAAATCTCTGTCACAGTTCCCACTGTAGATCTGGGATTACGGTTGGTCGATTTCTGATCAATGGAAATCGCCGGTGAAAGTCCGCTGATGCTTTCTACGTTAGGTTTTTCCATCTGACCGAGGAACTGGCGGGCATAGGACGACAGAGACTCCATATAACGCCGCTGGCCCTCTGCATAAATCGTATCAAAAGCCAGAGATGACTTACCTGAACCGGACAATCCGGTTAAAACAACAAGCTCATTTCTTGGGATCTTCAGATCAATTCCTTTTAAATTATGTTCATGAGCTCCTTTAATCGTAATATATTCTTTTAAATTTCTTGCCATAATCTTTCCTCATTATAAAACCAGGGTACCCAATGCCCCTGAAAATATTCTGCAGCAATACAATGAATCCATACTCGCCAGACAAAAACGGCGCAATGAATGTTAGAACTATGTATAGTATAGCACAGCCATTTTTATATTTCAAACACCCGTTCGCATTTTTCCAGTATTTAGCCACAGAAAAAAATGATTTTTTCTGCCATTTTATTGTGCAACTTACCACTGCTGCCTGCCAATCATATCCCCTAACAGCACCTAAATATTCCATAATATAAAAAAAACAGAGCAAATCCGCCTCTGACACGCCTCTATCCCCATGCCAGAGCAGTCTGCTCCGTTTTTTATTCAATTAAATTCTATTCCATATGTATCAATCAGCCTGAGGTTGTTTAATAAATGTAATTAGCAGAATTGCCACTGCGGAGGCAACAAAAAAGATCACATAGGAGTGCGTCAGATTTGCCGTACCTACAGCTCCAATAATAATCAGTGCAGTGGAACGTACTGCGGTATTGATCGGTGCAATCAGACGATTTGCCTGAATAAATCCAAATCGACCAAAACAGGTTCCAATAATCGATGGTATCAGGTTTCCGATTCCGCCAATGCCAAATCCCACAAAGATGGCGGCTAAAATTGTCATGACCATGGAACCATTGTGGAAAATCATAATCAGTAATGCGGCTAAATACCAAAAACCATAAATAATAGATGCCGTCTTTGTGGTCAACTTCTGATCCAGCCATCCCCACACATAGCTTCCAAAAATACCGATCAGGGCAGCAATCGTCAGCATACTTAAAGCGACATTCTGATCTGTACCCACCATAAGCAACCGTGGAATAAAGTTTGATACCAGTCCAATGGTAGTCATCCAAAGAAAACCGTGACCGAATCCAATCAACCATGTATTTCTGTTTTTAGCGATCATTCCAATTGTCATGTGTTTTGCTTCTTCTTCCTGTTTAGCTTTCAATGCCAGAGCTTCTTCATGATCAATAGGTTCATTATCCGGTGTTGCGCCCACTTCCTCTGGTGTATTTTTTACCCAGAAAATAGATATGATGCCCACTGCAAAGCATAAAATACCTAAAATAATATAAGCGGTCTTTGGATTGCCAATTGCACTCAAAATTACGATAATCGTGGCTGTGCACAGTGGAAGTCCCATAGATGCCCATCCTAAGGCTAATCCTTTCTTTTTAGGAAACCATATATTCATGATATTATTTGGCACAACATTCAATTGAATATTGCCGGATACAAAAGTTAAAATCACTACCATTGCCAAAAATACTGTAATGTTTGTGGTACAAGCAAAAATAATGCAAAGTACGCCACAGACAAAATTTCCCAAAACAGCCATGAATCTGCTTCCCCATTTTGCAGCCATAATACTGAATACGACGGCTGCAATGACACCAAGCCATCCCCCAATTCCAGCCATGGCATTACAAAGGTTTACAATACTGGCATCCCAGCCGTGGTATGCGGTAAAAGCAGACGGAAACCAATTGAGCGTATCAGTGGACAAGGCAGCAGCAAGATAATAACTGACCGCACAATATAAAATCATGGACCACCCCCACTTGCCAAAGTTACTTTTTGTGTTGTTTGATGAATTCATTTCTACCTCCCAATTTTTCATAAAATTTGTAAAACATTTTTTATTCACCTAAGGTTCCTAACCTGTTTTTATTATAAAATTGCAGCCAATGACTGTCGAGCGAATAAAATCCTCCTATTTATTACTGACAGGAATATATATATGTGGTAAACTACATCTATGAATCAGATAGAAATTCTTTTTTTGCTGTTTTAAAGTATTTAAATATAAATCATCCATAAAAAACAGGAGGCACACCTCATGGATTTTTCCCTTGCACCGATCACGATCCAACAGATTCTTGTATTTCTCCAGGTCGTGGAAGCCGGAGGATTTGCAAAAGCAAGCCACTCGCTTCATATGACCCAGTCTGCAGTGAGCAAAAGTATCGCAAAACTGGAGCATGAGCTGAATATAAAACTTTTTATACGCACGACCAGACAGCTGCATCTGACAGAAATCGGCCAGATTCTTTATAGCTCCTGGAAAAAGCAGATTCAGATGATGAATGAAGCCTATGTCCGGGCACTGTCTATGCAGCAGGAACAAAATATGGTGCTGCGTATTGGAATTTTAAATACTGCCCGTCCCGAATCTTATTTCTGGGATCTGGAACAGCTGTTTCGCCAAAAATTTCCCATGCTAAAGGTTGACCTCACCAGTGACTATATGACAACGCTAGAGGAACAACTTACAGAGGGTGTATATGATGCAGTCATGATTCCTGATTTCGATCGCTTTACTATCGATAAAAATAAAATGCGCTGGGTGTGGGCGGCAAAATCCAATGTTCAGGCCATCGTTCCCACTGTAAATCCGCTTTGTAAACGGACTGCTTTAACCATGAAAGACATTCTTTCCCAAAAACTGGTATCTCTGGCCGGAGCACACTCTTCTAATTACCTGTTGGACCTGAAAGAACGGTTTGCTCCGTATCACGTTGAGCCGAATGTGACCATCTCCTATAAAAGCGCTTTTGATATACGCTTATTTTATAATATGGAGGATGCCATCCTGCTGGTAGATAATTATTTTGATTTTCATCTGCGAAATGATTTAGTGAAGATTCCTGTATTAGATCAGTTTAATGGCATTATTTGTGCCTTTAATCCTTCTAATACAAACCCCTGCTTAAAGAAATTTATTGAACTCCTTCCAAAGTTATAAAAAATCAACACCATTTATTCCTGTTGGTAATAAATGGTGTTGATTTTTTCGTTTGTCTCTTCGCAGAATAAATTTTATACTGAATATATATAAAAATTGTATCTATAATAAGGGAGGTAATCTTATGGCAAAAAAAGTACCCGTAACAAATCAGGATCGTGAAAAAAGCTATTTTAAGTATTATGCAGAAGATGTGTATTGTGGAGAACCGGAAAAATACGATATGATTTCTGATCACCCGGAAGATAATTCCAAGGCATTGCATATCAACAACAGAAATGATCTATTTCTTCCCGGAGATCTTCCGGGAGAATTTGGCTGGTGGCTAATGGATGACGGCACAGCGCTCATCGCAAATCAAACATTTTTTCCTGGACTGACCGGAGAAATGTTTGACTGGTGGTTTGCATGGCATCCCATTGATCGACTTCGCTATGCATGCTGGGATAATGAAGATCATTATGATGTGTACCTGGATGATCCTGCGAAGGCACTTGATATGACCAAATCTATGCGTGAACGCCATTGGGGCAGCGTACATAACATCTGGGAAGATATTGGAACCGGAAACATCGATCTGCTCCGTATTCATTTTGAAAAACCATCAGATCTGGGATACGACGAAAGTAAAGTGGATACAGATGTATGTAATGGTCTTGTCTGCGCAAATGTTCAGATTTTAGGAAATGGGGATCAGCCGGATATTCCAGTGGTTATGACACATTTTCTCCGTCCGGTTGAAGGCGGATCAATCCTTCGGTCCAGATTCTGGTTCGGCTGGCAGATCATTGACGGAAAAGCCGTAAAAGCCATCCCGGATGGTGTAAAAATCCCTTCCATTGGACCTGTATGTCTGCTGAATCATAATGTAAAAGAATTCTCTAACCTGTCCAGAATCCTTCCATCTTTATATGAGGAAGAAAAAGATCACTGGGCAAAATAAGCACCTGCAAAAAACCATTAACATAAAGAGGGGGCTGAATTAAATTTATCTCACAGCCCCCTCAAAAAAATATTTTACCACAACGCTTGATAAAAAGTTTTTCTAAGTATCCATATTCATTTGACTTCACTGTTTCCCACTGATATTTTCGTTATGGCAAACCGGATGCAGCCATATCAATCCTGGTGATTTTCGCCATGGCCGCCACAACCATGATGGCCTTCGCCATGTCCGCCACAGCCATGATGGCCTTCGCCGTGTCCGCCGCAGCCGTGATGGCCTTCACCGTGTTCACCACAGCCATGGCTGCCATGATGATGGTTACACTCTGTATTGGGATTGTATACAAGATTACCGGACAGGAAGGACTCTACCTGAGCGTCTGCATCTCCGCAGGCACCTGCATACAATTCAATCCCTATTTCTGCCAGTGCATTTTTTGCGCCGGCACCGATCCCGCCACAAATCAGCACTTCAACACCATAAGCGTTTAAAAATCCGGCTAAGGCGCCATGGCCGCTGCCATTCGTATCCACGACCTGTGCTGATGTAATCTTACCTTCTTCTACTGTATAAATTTTAAACTGCTCTGTATGTCCAAAATGTTGAAATACATTGCCATTTTCATAAGTTACCGCTATTTTCATGTTTATTTCTCCTTTCATCATATGGCCAAAACGCATCTTTGCCATCACACGGCCACTTTGGGAATCCATCTTCCGATCATGCCCGCCCACAGAGTAATTTCCACCCTGTATTTTCAAAACAGCACCCTCTACCAAAACTCTTGCCAGCTTACGTCTAGCCTCAGTGTAAAGGGATTGAATCGTTGCTCTCCCGGCATTCATAAAACATGCCGATTCTTCCTGGGTCATACCCATATAATCAATCAGACGCAGTGTCTCAAATTCTTCCACGGACATAATAATCTCCGGCATATTTTGAAAATCTTTGACCTGATTTGATCCAATCGGTCCAAATACAGGACAGATCGGTACAGATAAAACCCGCTTACATTTGTTGGGTCTTGCCATGAACAGCCCCCTTTTTCATCTATGTTTGTACTTCTTTAGTATATACCAATTATTGGCATAAGTCAATAATATCTCATCATCTATCTGTCACAAAATCATGCCTCCAATAACCAGTCCTATACCCACAAGTGCAAGGCTATATAAAACGTTGCCTGCTATTTTCCAGAATTGTTTTTTCCCGTCCCACGCCTGTGGTTCTTCCCACATTTTTTCATTTAATTCATGCTCCGGCTCCATGGCTTCCCGTTTTTCCTGTACATCTGCCCGATATTTTTCCCCGATCGGATTTATTCGCTCCGAAAATGTCTCTATTTTGGTCGGCTGTATTTGCGGGGAACTACAAGCAGAGGCCGATGGAAAAGTTTCCAGTTGTTTGTTCCATATTTCAATCTGAATATCCAGCGCTTTCACCTGTGTATCCAATTTCTGTGCTTTCTGTCTAAGCTTTTTGGCCCGAAGCACCTGTTCTTGCCTTTGTTCCTGCAGCTGTCTGATTTTTTCGTGGCAGTGCTGCCGGGCCTGTCTGTTTTGTTCCTCATTCCATATATCTTTAATTATAAGTGACAGATTTCCAACGCTGGATGAATCCGACGGCAAAAGCTGAATTTTTTGAATCAGCCCTTTGTGCTGTGAAATCCAAGTTCTAAACATGGACTTGCATTGGGGTGTTGAAAAATTTTTACAGTCCTTAAATTTACACAGCCAAAGGATCAGGATATTCCATCCATCTGCCGCATCCCTATTTGTGGATATATTTTCTCTGGCATAGATCTGGGCGGTAATCCATGAGCAGCACTGTTCTAAAAGGTACCCTTTTTCTTCATCAGAAACCGATAAATACACAAAATCCTCAGGAATTTTTTGACCTGTCTGAACAAGCTTCCAGACCTGAAAGCATTTCCATGGAATCTGTTGATCCGAAGATAAATTTTCATTAAGCAAAGACTGGTACTGACTGTTTTCTTCTAAAAAATCATACAAATTCTGAAAATGATCAAAGGTTATAATCGCCCACACACTCTGCCGGTCTTCAAACCATGACGGATGTTTTTTCTGAAAATCCAGGTACGAAAAAATCCACAGGTACTGTCCTGAATCCACACCAATCTGCCACAAACCATTTTCATAAATTTCATACTGTTGCTTCATTCCCAACGTTATTCCCAGATCATGGACCAAACCTTGTATATTTAGCAGGTCTTGGAAAAGTCTGTCATTCCACTGATCATTGGTGCCTGCCTTTTTAATAAAATTTTCCAGCCACCTTTTTCGAAAAATTTCCGGAATATTTCCGGACGCAGCAGCAGAAATCATTGTTTCTAAATCAGTTTCTTCCATCCATTTCATACCGGCTTGCGTCAGTGGTTCAAAAATATCCGGCCGGATATGATAAAGTGGCCGATAGCGCTGAATACAGCCCTGAATTTGTTCCAGTTTCCCATTTAATCCAGACAACCTTGAAGCTTCTGTAGCAATACACTTTAATTCTCTTTGAATGCAATCTGATTTCTCCCAAAAATGATGAAGCACTTCCGACGCCACCGTCTTTGGCAGCTGTCTCAGTAATATTTCATAATCCCCCCGGTTAATGGCATACATATCCTGCAGCAGAATACCTGCAGCCTGAATCAAAAGATTTTTATCGTCTTTACAGGTCCTATTTTTCATTTCCGGGAGCAGAACCTTTGTCCATAAATCAATAATAAGATCAGCTTTCGCACTTTCCGGATTCAACAATTCTTCTGCCTGAAGAATATATTGTAATAATAATTCTTTGTACCACTCATGGTCACAGGCTCTGGCAATCAGCTGCTCCAAAAGCGCTGGCTGGTTTTGGAGGGATACCTGTTTTTCAGTATCCATGCACCAACGCAGCCAATAATCTGGCAGCTGAGATAAATCAGGGCGCCCACTGCCTGAAATTTCATATAAGGTATTTAAAAAACCCTTATATTTTTCACAGGAAAAATCTTCAAGGACACATTGAGCCAAAAATAAAAACAGCTGAGTCTGTGAATCATTACACTGGGCATCATCGGATATTTCCTCATCCCATGTCAATATATATCCGTTTCCATCTCCCTCCGTCACATTGTCATGATCTGTAAAAATAAAGCCGACCTGCGCCTTATTATTTTCCACATTCACACCAAAGCCCAGTCTTTCCGAAAAATTCGGGGTCCAGCCTTTAAAACCGGACAAAAGTCGAGTTATAACCGTCATCAATTCTTCCCCGCAGTTCAGGGCATTTTCCGGCACTCTGATGATCACCGGTCCACGACCTGTAGCAATAAAATCCACAAGTTTTTCAATAAAGCAAGCCAGGCGTCCACTTTTTGTCAGCCCGTACGTTTCGAGTATACGCTGAAAATCAAACTTCTCAGGAATCAAAAACTCTGCTTCCGGCGTCTGAGGGACTTCGGACAAAAACGGATACCGATAAATAGTACCTGCGTCCTGAGGTGTCTGCGGAATCATAAAATGGCAAACCATATTTTTTCGGCCGTCTAAGGATGTGGCCGGACTGATGCCCACCCCCACATAGGATTCAAATTCCGGGGAATATACACACAGCCTGACCGTCTGTGCACTGTTTTCCGGACAAAACTTTGCCCCTAAGGACATGCATCGATTCAGATAGCTTTCCTGAAGATTGCTGGAAGCGTTCACACCAAGGCCTTTGGAATAGCGGGTCAGCTGCCCTACACTCCATGTATAAAATGTACTGTCAAATAATGTTTGAATTCGATCATTCATCGTACTCCTCCTCATCCCATCCCAATTCCTGAATTTTTTTCCATATACAGGCAACCAATGGTTCCGCCAAACGAATCGGCGCATATTCTCCGGTCATGACAAAATGCTCTGCACCGTCCTGCATTTCCTTTTGTGTATCGCAGCCCAGAGCGCTGATACAGTGAAATGAAACATTTTCTCCATCCATCTGTTGCAGCTTCTTTGAGCCGTCCTCCATTAAATCCGAAAATAATGCCTTCACAACACTTGCTCTGGCCAGTCGTGCATCCGCATCCATTAAATCACCGGAAAGGCCATGCTCAAACAGCAGGCCATAACGATTGTATGCTTCCATTTCCGGCAAATACTCCAACTTATCACACTTACAAATGGTCAGGGCCAGATGCTGTTTTTGAATCACATCACCCATACCGTTTAATAAAAGCCAGGATTTATAATCCTCATACATTTTCATAGGATTTTTCTTTTTTCTGGATTGTGTATATAAGTCCAAAGTATCTAAATCTGAACTATTTAAATCAACATTAAGCTGATCCGGTTCAATCATATATATGTGGGCATCCATGTTGGGAAGCATTCGGATCTTTGCATCATTAAATCCATCCATCAGTGACAGAACCTCACCGCTGTTATCATAAAGGGTCACCAACAGCTGATGTCCCTTATAATAAACCTTCAGGAAAACCGGCGGAATCATATATTCTGTATTTGTACGATCCGGACAAACCCCTTCTTCGGCCAGTTTCTCGGCCGCATTTCTTAAAAATCGATAGCTGCTGTCTGTATACCGATCCACAGCCTCCACAATTTCCAGACCCCCGCCAATATTTTTCAGACATTCAAAATCGTTAACCATCATGGATGCGACAAAAGTCGTTTTCCCACCGCTGGTCGGTGCTAAAAGAGAGATCCCCATATAAGCCTCTGCCTCTTCCCAGCCGATGGGCATACGATGATGGCAGCTGGGACAGCAAGGCACAAAACGCATCATCTGTGCGGATCTGACGCCCGCACTTTCCGCATAGCTGATCAAATATTCATGTCCCCGTTTTTTATATTTAAGCTTGTATATTTTTGTGCCTCTGCCACTTTCAAACATATCTTCCGCTGCTCTGGCTTCATCCTGTTTTCGATTGCCTTCCTCAATCATTCTCAGTGCTCTGCTGCACTGATTTTCCAAATTTTCATCATTGGCCTCTGACAAAATAATATGTTCTCCATGATCATTAAAGCATTGCACCAGGCGCTGGTCGGCTCTTGGCAAAAAGACTTCATACATTGGCGCAAGCACTGTATTTTTTAGTTCCTGTGCATCATGTCCCTTTGCAAAAATCACTTCGTAAGCCATATTATCCATATCAAAGGTCAAATAACCAGTCTGACCGTTTTCTTCATCGGTTTCAAGGAAACAAATTCCTGTATGCGCATTTTCTGAATGCACTTGTGCATCATCCAAAAGCGTATCCAATAATAAATCACTAAATTCCATAAATATTCCTCCCTGCCTTTAATTTGCCACTGCCTTATTTGCCACTGCCTTTATTCAACGCTCAGCTCCAGCTCACTGCCGTCCGCCGTTAAAAGGCGATATGTCTTACCCTTTTCAAGAATTGCTGACATGATATCTGACCCGAGAAGTCCGTCCATGGCCTCCAGATGAAATGGGCGGGTGCCACTGAGTTTCAATGCAGCCTGACCGGCATCATCCATACAGCCGCAGACCATAAGCTGTGTCCCAATATCCAGAAGCTGTCCCAGGGAATACGAGCCGCCATTGCCCAGCATTTTCACATCATCCAGTCCGTAAAATCCCCGGATCGCCTGGCTTCCCCTTTGTGCGGCTTTTGAACCGATATAATTTCTGAACCGTAGAATAAGACTGCATTCCACAGGCGTACGCCATACTGCCGCTGTATCCGTACACAATTTCTCTGAATAAGCGGCCCAGTCTGAACATTCACCGGATAACACCTCAAAAGCCGATATGTTTGCTTTAAGCCGTTCACAAAAATCAGACAGGATCTGCATTCGCTTTTTAAGAATATTTCTATGCATTTTAACTATTTTAAAATTATCTGTAGATTTCAGCGGCTCTATATCCTTTTGAACAGCCGGCAGCTGATCCTGTAATTTTTTTGCAGTTGTCTGTATTTCGTAAAATTTTGTCTGTAATGTTTCCCTGAGCGCCCAGTCATAATTCCGGAGCTTTTCATCCACAGGCAGCCCGTCTGGCATATCATTAGCCATCAACGCTTTAAGTCGCTGTTCATTGTTATGCAGCCAGTCAAGGCGGCTGCCGATTTCCTTTTCCATTTCCCCGGCATTTTTGACTAAATCCTCGCTTTCTGAATGCATCACACACATTTTGTGTTCCAGTTTTTCAATATCTCCGATCATATACCCTTTCAAAATCCACAGATAAAGTCTGCTTCCCAGAAGCACAATACCGACGCCAGCCGCCAAAAGAAGTCCAGCGGTTAGCCCTGATTCAGGAATTACAAAACCCTTGAACTCAATATCTGAAATCATTCCTGCCGCATCAGCCACAGTCAGTCGCGCCGTAAAGTTTCCCCAGTGTTCTGCAGTCAGGGTCAGCTGTTCCTCCTGGTAATGGACCCATATGGTATTTTGGACATCGCTGGAATCAATATTTAAAATCTCTATCTCTTCCCCCTCTGGATCCGTATACACCCGCTCCTGATTGACCGTAAATGTCCACAGGCCGGCTTCATTTTTATGTGCAATGTAAACACCAAAAGAATCTTTGCCTGTCGGCGGAAGATTTTCAATTACAGGCCCCGGCGTATGATAACTTAAGTCAATAAAGTCCTCGTAAGTAATATGAACATTCAAGCTGGTTGCTCCACAGATTTCTGCGACAAATGGTTCACTGACCCACTGATCGCCATCAGGTTTTAGTGTATATTCTGACTGTACTGCCGTTCCGTCCGATGCCGTTACAGTCAATGTAGCCGTAACCACGGACTTTGGATCCACAGTGATGCGCTGCCCCTGGGTATTGTAAAACGCAGTTTTAATTACAGCCGCATTCTTTTTATAAATTGGGGCGTCTGCCTGCTGCTTTGCTTCCAAACGAATTTCTGCCGCCAGATCCGCATACCAGGCAATGGTTCCGGTTACATTAGCCCCGTTTTCCACAGACAATGTCCATGGTCCTGAATCCGGATGATAAAGATTAATATAACTGTTATTGCCGTCCTGCCATATCTGACTGTCCGGCGCCTCTCCCTCCCCGGTCATTGCTCCGTCACCGGCATTTTTATCACCGGACGCCGTAAGCTGAAGTACCTGCGGATTGGGACTATTTATATAAGCCTGAAGCTTATAAATACCCATTTCAGGCAAATAAAATGAAGCTCTGCCTGATGAATCCAACTGAATCTGCCGGTATTTCATATCACCCCGCACAGCATAAAAAACCTGGGCAAATCGTTGGGAAAGCTGGTGAATGCCATCGGCTTCAACCTTTATGAACCTGCTCTGATCAAAAGTATTCTCATCACTAAAATAATTGACCAGCCTTCTCAGATAATCCTCATCATTTCTGTCCTTCTGCAGGTAAACGCAATATACAGGAATCCCCATGTCGCTGATTCTGGCCATCATGGTTTCTGTTTTTTCATCAGCAGCCTGTTTGTAAACCTGATCCCCTTCCAGGTTTTCATTAATGCCATCACTGAATAAAATGATGATCCGCTGTCTTCTGTTATCCTGATCTTCAAAAAGACTGACCCCTGCTTCCAGCGCATTGCCGATATTCGTACTCCGATTGTTTTCATCCTGATCTTTCATGTCCAGAAAATTGCGAACCATATCACTGCCCTGCGCATCCTCCACCGAGGTCAGAGACAGAGTTTTATAAATATCATTTCCAAAATAAACACCGCCGATTTTGATGTCAGAGCCTGACGCCAGATTCACAATTCCCCGCAGCGCCTGATCTCTGATTTGCTGAGCCTCCCCCCACATACTTCCGCTGTTATCCATACATAAAACGACATCCCATCCATAAGCACTGTAGTGATCTGCCTGAACAAGCTCTGCCTTTTTGTCAGTCTGTGGCAGTGAATCCGCAGTCTGTACGTTCTCCGTCTGTACGGTGTTGGTCGTGTCGTTTTGTCCTGCCCCATTCTGTACGGTCACACGCTGACCTTCCCCAACCTGCTTTTTCTCATTTTCTTCACTGCAGCCGGCAAAAGAAAGAAAAGCTGCCATTAAAATCATCATTATAATTCTTAATATTATCCTTTGTTTCATAACATCCACTCCTTACCTGGTTCAAAATCACCTTTATTCTGATCCTCAGTATACAGGAGTAACAGAAAAATATTTTTATTATAAAACTTTCCAGAACACAAAAAGCGCACAGCCTGAACTTTTTCGTTCAAACTGTGCGCTCTTTATTTTTATAATGCTTCCTTTTTTTCTCCGTCAGGTCCGGTTTTTTTCATTAGAATATTAATTGTATGGGGATTAATCACAATGCCCTGAACCTGCTCAGGCATCAGCTTCATCAGCTGTTCATAGTTCATCGGAAGATAACGGTACGGTGTTTTTTCACGTTTTTCTTCCTGAGCTCTCTGAACCTGAAAATCTTCAAATACTTTGGCCGCCTGCTTATCAGTAAGAATCGGCCAGTATGCCTCCTGATTTTTAGTGTAAATAATCGGCAGAATCAGCTGCCCGGCATTCTCGCCTTCTTTACTTACATCCACAGGAACGATAAAACGCCCTTTTCTCAGGTCAGCATAAAATTCTTCCTGCATTTCTTTTAATTCTTCCACAGCCTTACGTTCTTCTTCAGGCAGCTGACGTCTCAATTCCTGATAAATATAAACAGCCGTTAAAAGGAACTGGGGATTTTCCACAGGGCGTTCTTTTTCCGGTATTTTAGAATAATCCGGCTTAGGAAGCAGCTGTTCCAGCTGCAGTGCCAGCACATTTGAGCCGATCTCCCCTTTCAGGGCATTAACGCCCATCATATGTAACGTATAAAATGTATTATAAAACATCTGGTTAGCAACACATTCGCAGCGCACCGGTATTTTCTGTTCTGCCAGCATATTCACTGCTTCCATCGCCCGTTCCCGGTTATCAAAAACATAGGCCTGGTCATCATAGGTTTCCGGATCACATTCCACATAAGGAAGATTGGTCAGATTGGAGTAAAGCATATAAACCTTTTCCTGAACCCAAAATTTCACGGAAGAACGACTCTCCTCTTTAATGAACACATCTCTTAACTTATTACAGATCAGTCTCAGAGGAATCAGCAGCATATTCTGGTCACAGTCCAGATTAATCGATGTAATGCCCCGTGGCAGAAGGCTGAGATAAAAAGCCGGGAAACGGGAATTTTCTACGGTCTTAACTTCCACCTGAAGCTGTGGGGACTGTTCAGTCATTTTACGTGCAGCTTCCTGAGCCCCACTATGGGATGTAAACATAAAAAGCTGAGTATCTTTTGTCTGTTCGGATCTGTCCAGGCAAAGATTCCAAAATTCCTTGTCCTTATCCTTTTTCTCCAGATAGTAAACTTCCTTCATATTCCACATCTGCCAAGCCTCATGATTCTGTGTAGCATCTGGTTTGGCCAGCATCTGTGTTAAACCTACCGTATGCTCATCCTCACCGATATGGGTTTCAATCCGGCCTGCACCTAATAGATACATATTCAAAAATGTGTGATAAAACTGTCTGTTTAAAATCAGACGGCTTTCCACAGACTCACCCTCCGCCTCCAGTGCTCTCACCTTCCGCTTAGCCTGTACTTTGTCACTGTAAATATAGGCAAGACCATTCTTTTTGTCATGCTCACCCTCTAAAGCCGCCGGATCATCAGTCGGTGCCATTAAAGACACATACGGTGCCATCCCTCCCTTACGGCAAACCATATAAACACTTCTCTGAACCCACAATTTCACAGCCGGACGACTTTCTTCTTTAATAAACACATCATTAATCTTATTGCAGATTTCCCACAGAGGGAGAATAAATATATTCTGTTCTGCATTAATCCGCACTGCACTTACACCGCCATTAAAAAGGTTAAGGAAAAAGGACACATATTTGGACCGTTCAACAGTTTTAATATTCACATTAATCTTTTTCTCTGCCATACGTCCAGCGACAGCTTCTGCACCTTCCTGGGTGTTAAAAACAAAAATCATCTGATCTCCGCTCTTGGGATGCTTTTCCGTATAATACACAGGCAGTTCCTTGCGCTCCAGCACATAAAGTTCCGGCTGTTCCCAAAGCTTTAGGGATGTCAGTGTTTCAAATGTAGTCACACGCATCCTGAAAAATCTCCGATTTCCCTCATCATTAAGCTTATTCTGCATTTCTGTCAAAGCCATATGAAAAAGTAAAATCGTCTCCTGCAGTGACAACTCCTTATATTTTTCAGGAGGGATAATCTGCCCCTGGCCATCCTTCCCTCTCAGTATCTCTTTTAATTGATCTTGTCTTTCATGTTCCATAAGAATCCTCCTTCCCGGATTTAAACCCGGCGTATACTCATATATAAATATACCACAAAACAGGGGGTTGGTACAATCGCTATTTTCGGTATTATAACTATAATTTCATCATAAAACGCAAAAAGGCCCGCCTGATCGGCGGGCCTGAAAATAATCAAGATATTTAATTATTCGATGATTGTAGCAACACGGCCTGATCCTACAGTACGTCCACCTTCGCGGATAGCGAATGTAAGACCCTGTTCCATAGCGATTGGATGGATCAGTTCGATTGTCATTTCTACGTTATCACCAGGCATGCACATTTCTGTACCTTCTGGAAGGTTGATTACACCTGTGATATCTGTTGTTCTGAAGTAGAACTGAGGTCTGTAGTTGTTGAAGAAAGGTGTATGACGTCCACCTTCATCTTTTGTTAATACGTAAACCTGAGCTGTGAATTTCTTATGAGGATGAACTGTACCTGGTTTAGCGAGAACCTGTCCTCTTTCGATTTCGTTTCTCTGAACACCACGCAGTAAGCATCCGATGTTATCACCAGCCTGAGCTTCGTCAAGCAGTTTACGGAACATTTCGATACCTGTTACAACAACCTTACGTGTTTCTTCTTTAACACCTACGATTTCAACTTCTTCGGATACATGAAGAACACCACGTTCTACTCTACCTGTAGCAACTGTACCACGTCCTGTGATGGAGAATACGTCTTCAACAGGCATAAGGAAAGGTTTGTCTGTTGCACGCTGAGGATCTGGAATGTACTCATCAACTGTGTTCATGAGTTCCATGATCTTGTCGCCCCATTCGCCGTTAGGATCTTCAAGAGCTTTCAGAGCGGAACCTTTGATGATTGGGCAGTCTGTGAAATCATACTCTTCAAGAGATTCTGTGATTTCCATTTCTACTAATTCAAGAAGTTCTTCGTCTTCTACCATATCACATTTGTTCATGAATACAACGATGTAAGGTACACCTACCTGACGAGACAGAAGGATATGTTCTTTTGTCTGAGCCATAACACCGTCAGTAGCAGCAACTACGAGGATAGCGCCGTCCATCTGAGCAGCACCAGTGATCATGTTCTTAACGTAGTCA
>CAJKGK010000040.1 GCA_905199445.1 uncultured Lachnospiraceae bacterium
TCCGGGCTTCGCAGGGCAGGATGCCGGATAACGTCCGGTGGAGGTGACTCCAAGGAAAGTGCAACAGAAATAAACCGCGGGATACAGGTGTCAGGCCTGGATCTCGTAAGGGTGGAAAGGCGGTGTAAGAGACCACCGTTGTTCTGGTAACAGGGCAAGCCATGTAAACCCCATCCGAAGCAAGACCGCACATAAGGCTATACGGCGGCCCGTCGTGCCTTAGGGTAGGTCGCTTGACTCTTTTGGCGACAAAAGAGCTAGATAGATGATCATTCACGACATAACCCGGCTTATCGGCAGGCTCGAGAAAAAGTGTATTTTCAGGATGTCCCAGGAACCACTGACAGATTTCTGTCATGTTTTGGTTTTTGGGGCATCCTTTTTTAAGACATTTTAATTTTTTCGTAAGGACTCATATGAAGTCATGTGATACACTGATTATGAAAATGAAAGCATTGGAGGTTTAGAATATTTATGGAAGAGACAATCAGTATTTTAGTGGTAGATGATGATATTGAGATTGCTGACCTTGTAGAAATATATTTGTGCAGCGCAGGATATAAGGTTTTTAAGGCGTCCAATGCAAAGGATGGCTTGAAACTTCTGGATGAACACGATATTAAACTGGCTGTGATTGATATTATGATGCCAGTGATTGACGGAATTGAGATGTGTAAGCGGATCAGAGATAAGAAAAATATACCGATCATTATTCTCAGTGCAAAATCGGCGGATTTGGATAAAATTCTGGGCCTTTCGGCAGGTGCCGATGATTATATGATTAAACCATTTAACCCACTGGAACTGACTGCCCGGGTGAAATCACAGCTGCGCCGGTACATGGAGCTGAATCCCAATGTCAAGGAGGCCAATGACAGTATCCTTCGTATTAAGGACATTGTGATTGATGTTGCCAGACATAAAGTGCTTGTGGATGACCGGGAGGTTGCACTGACACCGATTGAGTTTGATATTCTAAAGCTGCTGGCCAGTTATCCGGATCGGGTATTTTCTACAGATGAAATTTTTGAAAAGGTCTGGAATGAAAAAATGTATGAGGCCAATAATACGGTGATGGTACATATCCGGCGCCTGCGTGAAAAAATCGAAAAGGATCCGAGAAAGCCTCAGGTTATTGTGACGGTGTGGGGGGTAGGATATAAAGTTGAAAGCTAATCTATTTAAAAGTTATCGGATGCAGATGCTCTATTATGCAATTTTAAGTGGTGTCATTACTGCCTGTCTGGATTTTGTATTTTTATTCATCTGTGCAAAGGTTATGCTGCTGACAAAAAAAGCAGGGATGTATGCGGCGGCTGCTGCGGAACGGACTGCTGAAAGTGCCATAGGAATGGCGGCTATGCCCGGTCCGGAGAGTGGTCATATTCCTATAGAAAGTTGGGGGCGGGGACCAAAGTTTTTTGGTCAAAGCTTTCACTGGGGAACTATTTTCCTTTTGCTTTTTGTGTCTGTGATCATTTTTGTTTTGATTTTTCATTTGATGACCCGCAAGATTACAAAATATATTGAGGATATTACCCGTTCCATTCAAAATATTGCCCAGGGAGATTTCTCTACTAAGCTGGAAGTCAAATATGATAATGAGTTTTCAATTATTGCGCAGAATCTGAATATTATGGCACTGGATTTGCGGCTGCTTAAAGAAAAGGAGCAGGAAGCGGAGACCACTAAAAATGAGCTGATTACCAATGTCGCCCATGATTTAAGAACACCGCTTACGTCTATTATCGGTTATTTGGATATTCTGAATACAGATCATAACCTGGATGACCAAAGCCGCGAAAAGTATACCCAGATTGCTTACAACAAGTCAAAGCGTCTGGAAAAGCTCATTAATGATCTGTTTAGTTTTACAAAGCTGTCTTATGGCAATATGCCCCTGCAGACTTCTCTGATTGATATCGTCAAGCTTTTAGAGCAGCAGATCGACGAATTTTATCCTAATTTTGAGGATAATGGTCTGGTCTGTGAGTTTAAAACAAGCGAGAACACGGCTATGGTTATGGCTGACGGTGAAATGATTGCCCGGGCTTTCGAAAATCTTATTTCCAATGCCATTAAGTACGGACGTGACGGGAAGGTCATTAAGGTCATTATTAAAAAAGAGGGCGATTATATTAAGGTGACAGTGATCAATTATGGAAGTGTTATTCCGGAAGGGGATCTGCCTTTTATTTTTGACCGGTTTTATCGTGTGGAACAGTCAAGACAGGAGAGTACCGGCGGAACCGGATTGGGGTTGTCCATTGCGAAAAGTATTATTGAAAAACACGGCGGAATGATTTCAGCCAGAAGTTCTATGGCGGGAACCGCCTTCGAAGTTTTTCTTAAGTTGGCTGCAAATCCCAATATTTTATCCGAAAATAAGCAATAGATAGGAGTAATTATATGAAACATCGCAGTTTGCTTGTTTGGTGTCTGATCGTATGCATGGCGCTGGGGATTATTTCCGGCGGGAAAATCCAGGCATGGGCCGGCGAATCGGAAATGGAAAATGATCGTTTTGATATAAGCGTAACCGTTGGTATGGATGGTTATGCCAAAAATATGAGCTATATTCCCCTTCATTTTGAAATAACAAACCATGGTGATGATTTTGCCGGCAAGGTAAGTGTTCAGGTGACATCTGACTATTCCAGAGCGATTGCCTATACAAAGGATTTTTTTGCATCTGCAGGGGAAGTCAAACCGGTAAATATGGAAATCCCCAGTCTTTCAGGGGGGGACCTTCTGAATGTTTACATCGAGGATGATCAGGAACAGGTCATATATAGAAAGACAATTCGAGCCGGGCTGATTTATTCAAAGGATATTTATGTAGGCATACTCTCAGATGATTTTGAAGGACTGAATTTTTTCAGTGGTTTGCCTGTACACATGAGCGAGAGTGACCAGTACCGTTTTTCAAGAATATTTTCTCTGTCTGAAAGAAATTTTCCGGAATCATCGAATGGCCTTGAGTGTTTGGATATGATCGTGATCAATCATTTTGACACATCCCGGCTTTCCAAAGAACAATACAGAGCCCTTAAAGGCTGGGTGGCTGATGGCGGTGTACTGCTTATAGGCACAGGTGTCTATGGATCGGAAACATTAAGCATGTTTTCAGACGATTATCTGCCAATAAGCGTGGGTGGTCTGCTGTCAGTGACTTTGAATTTTGATTTGGAAGGCTTTGAATATGCAACGCGCACTGAGCCTATGGATTATGCCCAGCCTGTAATTGAGGAGATTGAGCAGACTCAGGAGACTAAAGGAAGTGGTGATTTATCAGATTCTTCTTCTACGTCTTCAGATTCTTATTATGAATATGGGGGAGATATTTTTTCCGCAGTGCTTACGGATATTATGCCTCTATCGCTTGATACTTTGGATCTGCGAATCAATCGTGCCACAGATGTTCCCCAGGTTTTGTGCCAGAGTCTGACCAGGGGAAAGGGAAGGATTGTAGTGGCCAAGTTTGATCTTAGTGATCCTGTTTTCGATACATGGCCTCATTATACCGCTGCTTTGGGACATCTTTTGGAGGTTACAGGTGCCGGAGATACGATTATGGAAAACACGGATATTTCCAGTCCGACAGCTTCATCCTGGTATGTGACCAGCATGCTTACCAACGTCCTTGACGGAAAGCTGCCGCAGATCGGCGGTTATGTGATTTTTTTCTTTATTTACATTGTTCTTGTGGCGCCGGCAGCGTACATTGTCCTGAAAAAGATCGATCGTCGGGAGCTGCTTTGGATTGTAATTCCCGTTTTGGCGGTCTGTTTTACAGGGGTAATGTTTATGTTAGGCAATTCCACCAGACAGCAGAAACCTTTTTTTAACTATGGGACAATGCTTGAACTGAATGGAAATACAGCTTCCGAAAATATTTATTTTTCCATTACTTCGCCAAAAAACAGAGGGTATTCTTTTGATGTGGACAACGAATACCGGCTGTCCTACATTGACGCCAATTATGACTTTATAAAAACAGATTCTGATCGTAACGATTATGACATGAATATGACGTATGGTTCGGATCAGACTGGCGTGGAGATCCGGAATGTAAAGGCTTTTGATTCTCAGTATTTTCTGGCTCAGAAAACCCTGGAATTTTCGGAAAGCGTTCATACACAGCTTAAGTATACATCGGATGGTTATACTGGACAGATTGAAAATGAAACAAATTATCAGATTCGGGATGCCTTTTTATATATTGATGATACGCTGATTGATATCGGGGATATTGGTATCGGTGAGACAGTATCTGTGGAAAACAGCAGCAGAACCTATGAAAATACTTCGATTTACGATATTGGACAGTTTTTGTATCCAGATCATCAGGATTCCGGTGCTTCCGATATTGATTTGACAGCAATTGCAAGGAAAAATATGGTCCAGACTTATTATATGATATATGCAGATCATATGTATTCCACACCGCTGGTTAAGCGTCCGCCTCAGATTCTTGGATTTTTTGAAGGTTATCCGGTAAATATCAGCGAAAAAACAGACTATGAAATATACGGAGTGACGATGTTTGCATCCGATGTGACTGTAGATTATACAATGCCAAACGGTGAAGTCATGATTCCAGATCTTTCCGGCTGTATTAAAATACTTAACGGATCCATTGACTTCTCAGATAATACATTTATGGACGATATACTGGAAGTCATCTATATGCTTCCGGAATCCGTCGTGCAGCCTGTAAAGCTTCAGATGTCTTACGGTGAAGCCGATGATTTGAACATTGCTTTTTACAATTACAGTACAAATCAATATGATCCGGTTTTTGAAAAATCAGATGAATTAAGCAATGAAACTCTGAAAAATTATATTGCCAATGGCATGCTCAGGGTTCGTATTGAGAAGGTGGATAAAAATCTCTATAATTCCACTCATCTGCCTGTATTTTCTGTGACAGGGAGGGATCAGTAATGCTGGAAATCAAAAATCTTTATAAATATTATGACGGTTTTGCGGCTCTTAATGGTCTGGATTTATCCATTCGTAGAGGAGAACTGTTTGGCTTTGTAGGGCCTAATGGGGCGGGAAAGACCACAACAATCCGTATTGTTTCCGGCCTTTTAAAAGCAAGCAGCGGCAGCGTCATCGTCGATGGTGTGGATGCAATTCGGTACCCCAGAAAGGTGAAGGATAAGATCGGTTATATGCCGGATGCTTTTGGTGTTTACGATAACCTTAAGGCTATTGAATATATGGAGTTTTATGCTTCAATTTATGGTGTTGTGGGCAAATCCGCCAGGAAGCTTTGTCTGGAGCTTATGGATCTTGTGAAGCTTTCAGATAAGGCGCAAAGATATGTGGATGATCTCTCAAGAGGCATGCAGCAGCGCCTTTGTCTGGCTCGGAGTCTGATTCATAATCCTGAATTGCTTGTTTTGGATGAGCCGGCTTCAGGGCTGGATCCAAGGGCCCGCTTCGAAATGAAGGAAATTCTTAAAAATCTTGTGAGTATGGATAAAACCATATTGATCAGTTCCCACATTTTGCCCGAACTGACGGAAATGTGTACAAATATTGGTGTAATTTCTGAAGGCCGCATGGTTCTTAGCGGCGCAGTGGAGGAGATTATGTCGATGGTAACATCTGCTAATCCTCTGGTCATCAATGTTGTGGATGATGTGGAGCGGGCGGTCGCTTTTTTGAGGGATCAGCCTCTGGTTGAAAAGCTTTCCTATGAGCAGCGGCAGATCAGGCTGGATTTTAAAGGAAAGGCGGCAGATGAGGCCTGGCTTCTAAAACGGATGATTGACGAAAAAATTCCGGTATGTGCTTTTAAACGTGAAGAAGGCAGCCTGGAATCTCTGTTTATGGAAATTACTCAGAGTGGAGGTGGTGACGGTCATGAAAATTAATCCTGTATTTCGTAAGGAACTTAAGCTGGGCGTAAGAACGGTAAGGCTTCCGGTAATTATGCTGATTTATAATACCGTACTGGCTTTGATCAGCCTGGCTGTTTTTTATTCTATTCTGGAAAGTGCCCGATGGCAGGGAAACATAAGTTATGCTACTGTGCTTATGCTTTATATGGTTATGGTTGCCATCGAGGGTGTGCTGCTGGCATTTATTGTGCCTGCAATTACGGCCAGCAGTATATCCGGGGAACGGGAACGTCAGACGCTGGATTTGCTTCTGGCTACAAGGATGACACCCTGGGGGATTATTTTAGGCAAGCTGGCTTCATCGATTAGCATGGTGATTTTATTGATTATTTCCAGTATGCCGGTAATGGCTTTGATTTTTGTATTTGGCGGTGTGTCACTGGGCGATGTTGTTATGGTGGTGGCGTATCTTATTTTCGCGGCTGTCTTTTTTGGAATGCTGGGAATTTTTTGTTCAGCCAGATTAAAGCGGACAACAGCAGCCACAGTTGCCGCCTATGGTGTTGTTGCCGGTGTATGTGTAGGCACCTTTTTGATTGTATTTATCATAGGCTTTATTTTGGGATACCAGGGAAATGATGAAAATGCCGTTATCGGAATGGTATCTTATCTGCTTATGATCAATCCAGGTGTGACTACGGCAGCCATATTGGGTACTCAGCTGTCCAGCAGCACGGTTTTGCTTGGCTGGTTTCACGACACGCTCAGACTTCCGGAATTTGTCAGTCAACACTGGATCGGGCTAAGTATTATTGTTCAACTCTTTGTGGGACTGTTGTTTATGTGGCGGGCCGCATCAAGCCTGAAGCCTGCCAAAAAATAAACAACTTCTAAAATTAAAAAAGAAAATCCAAAAAAATCAAAAAAGACATAGAAAAAACACATAATAGAGTCTATAATAAGACAGAATCTGTTTTTTTCATTGCTTATCTTTTGGATAGGGAACAGAGTAAGAAAAGAGTAAAGGAGTTCGTTTTTTGTGCAGTATGATAGTCCACTAAGAAAAGTTTGGCGTATTTTATCGCCTATGGCGGTTTATTTTGGTGTAACTATGGTTGTCTCTATTGTTGCATCTTTTATTTTAAGCTACCATATGATTATGACCATGGCGGATACCGCAGCAGAGGAGTTTGCCCAGGCTCTGGTGACACAGTCCCTGGAAATGTCTGTCCCGGTCACTGTAATTTCCGGGCTTTTGTCCCTGCCGTTTTTATGGCGGATGATTCGTAAGGATATGAAAGGCAGATTTTATGTTCTGGATAAAAGTACATTGAAGCCTTTTCAGCTGGTTTTTTGTGCCGTGGCCGGAATAACGGGCTGTGTGGCTGGAAGTATTCTTGTGACAATTTCTCAGATCGGTACGGTTTTTAACGGTTATGATTCAGCGTCAGAAATGCTTTTTACCGGCAATACGATGTGGCAGCTGCTGGCTTTGGGCCTTGTGGCGCCGTTTGTGGAAGAGACAATATTTCGGGGGCTGATTTATAACAGGCTTAAGGATTATTCATCCGTGACAACAGCCATGCTGACGTCTGCCGTTATTTTTGGCCTGTACCATGGGAATCTTATTCAGGCTGTTTATGGCTTTTCCATGGGCCTTTTAATGGCATTTGTTTATGAAAAGTTTCATACAATTATTGCCCCGCTGATCTGCCATGGGGCAGCCAATATTATATCCGTTGTTTTGCAGTTCCTGAATGTAAAGATCTCATCTATTTATGTTGCAGGCGTGATTGCTCTTTTGTGCCTTGCTGTGCTTTATCTGTCTCTGAGGTATATCAACAGAAATGTCCATACATCTTTAAAGGCCAGGGTATTTAAAGCGCACACGGACAGCGCATCTGCGGAAGACGATGTGAGGAACGACGGCTGTTGGGATAAGCGTACGCATATGGATTCCAGTACACCGGAACCGCCTAAGTTTAATGTGGATGACTATTATCCGAAAAATGATCGCGATGATCAGGAGTGAAAGTTTTAAAGGGGGTTTTTCTTATGCCTTGGTGTCCAAAATGTAAAACAGAATATATTCGGGGAATCTCACAGTGTGTGGATTGCCATATACCACTTGTAGATGCGCTGGAGACGGAAGCTGTTTCTGGAAATAAACAGCGGTCTTCAAAAGAGAATAAAACACGCAATAGTGTGTTTCCCTGGCGTCGAATTCGGCTGTAAAACTTCCTTACGTTGTGTCAGTATTTGTCATACGGATTTGCTTTACAGTGTGCTCTGATGGTTTTATAATGAAATACAGGAAAAAGCGAAAAGTATATTGACAATTGATGACTGATCGATTACAATGAACACAGAAAGAACAAATGTTCGTAAAAATAACGTTAAAGGAAGATTATATATGATGGATCAAAGTGAAAAACTTAAAGCTTTGGATGCCGCTCTTGCTCAGATTGAAAAGCAGTATGGCAAAGGCTCTGTAATGAAACTGGGAGATAAAGGGAATTCCATGGACGTGGAGACTGTACCTACAGGTGCCTTAAGTCTTGACCTGGCTCTGGGTCTGGGAGGGATACCAAAAGGGCGTATTATTGAGATTTACGGACCGGAGTCTTCCGGTAAGACAACCGTAACTCTTCATATGGTTGCAGAAGTGCAGAAAAGAGGCGGCATTGCAGGTTTTATTGACGCAGAACATGCATTGGATCCGGCTTATGCCAGAAATATCGGTGTTGACATTGATAATCTCTACATATCTCAGCCGGATAACGGTGAACAGGCTTTGGAGATTACAGAAACCATGGTGCGTTCAGGTGCTGTGGACATCGTTGTTGTGGACTCAGTTGCCGCTCTTGTACCAAAGGCGGAGATTGACGGTGATATGGGAGACAGTCATGTGGGTCTTCAGGCGCGTCTGATGTCTCAGGCTTTGCGTAAGTTGACTGCTGTAATCAGTAAGTCCAACTGTATTGTTATTTTTATCAATCAGCTGCGGGAGAAAGTTGGCGTGATGTTTGGAAGTCCGGAGACAACAACCGGCGGACGGGCACTGAAGTTTTATTCATCTATTCGTATGGATATTCGACGGATTGAATCCCTGAAGATGGGTGGAGAGATTGTAGGTAACCGGGCTCGGGTTAAGGTTGTAAAAAACAAGATTGCACCGCCTTTTAAGGAAGCCGAATTTGATATTATGTTCGGAAAAGGAATTTCAAGAGAAGGCGATGTGCTGGATCTTGCGGCCAATACAGGGATTGTTGTAAAAAGTGGTGCCTGGTATTCATACAAAGACGGAAAGATTGGCCAGGGACGCGAAAACACAAAGCAGTATCTGAGCGAACACCCGGATGTGCTGGATGAAATTGAAAACAAGGTGAGGGCACATTTCGGCCTTGGACCGTCCCATGAAGCTTCCGGGACATCCGGCGCTGTGGATGCATCTGAAGTGATGGTTGGATTTGACGAAGAATAGAAGCTTGATGGATTTTAAAGTATAAGCTGCCTCAAAGGCTGCCGCCCCATAGTTAACCGGTGCGGCGGCCTTTTAATGTGTTGGAAGAAGCAGGGATTAAATGCAGGAAAGGAATAGAGGATGCACATTACCGATATTGAACAGCTGACAAAAACAAAGTATAAAGTATATGTAGATGATGAAGCGTTATGTGTTCTTGCAGCCGGGGATTTGAAAAAGCTTCAGCTTAGGATCGGACTTGAGCTGGATGCGCAGGCCTATGGGATGATTTATGAAGAATATGTTACACGAAGGGCCCGTATGAAGGCGCTTTCTCTTTTGGAACGCAGGGACTATTCGTCTCAGGAGCTTTTGGAACGTCTTAAGAGAGAGGGCTTTTCAAAAGATGTTGTTGAGGATGCGGTGGCCTATGTAAAATCTTATCATTATATTGATGATGAGCGATATATTGAAAATTATATTTCCTATCGTGCATCCGGAAAAAGCCGGCAGCTTGTGTATCAGACGCTTGTATCTAAAGGTTTGGACTCTGAAAAAATTCAAAGACTTATGGATGATTCCGGCATGGATGACGAAGAAAATATTCGCCGCATTTATTCAAGAAAATTTAGTGATATTACTGAACTTACGCCGGAAAGAAAACAGAAAATCCTCAACTATTTTCTTCGTAAGGGTTTTAAATATAACGATATTACTAATGTCATCAAAGATTTTGACAGTATTTGATATATTCTGTCCTGAGTTTTTAGTGACTATGTCTAAAAATAATCGACTTGCCACTTGACATAAGATGAAAAAAAGTATAAAATTTACATGTTGTATACTTGTACAATGAAAATTAAATAAGGAGGTGCTCTTGTGCCAATTTATGTAGCAATTCCGCTGATTATCGTTGTTGCAATTATTACTGCGTTGATTGTCTGGAATGTGGCAATTTCTTATAGAAAGAAAGTCGTGGAAACAAAAATCGGCACTGCTGAAGAAAAAGCTCGCGAAATCATCGATGAAGCTATGAAGACAGCAGAAGCAAAGAAGCGTGAAGGCCTTTTAGAGCTGAAGGAAGAAGCTCTGAAGAATAAAAATGAGCTGGAACGCGAAAACCGTGAACGCAGAAATGAATTACAAAAGTACGAAAAACGAGTACTGAGCAAGGAAGAAGCTTTGGACCGCAAGGCCGATTCTCTTGAAAAGAAGGAGAGTCAGCTGGTTTCCAGAGAAGATCGGCTCAACAAATTAAAATTGGAAGTGGAAGCACTTAACGAACAAAGGGTACAGGAATTAGAGCGAATCTCAGGTTTAACCTCCGAGCAGGCAAAAGAATATCTTTTAAAAACTGTTGAAGATGAAGTCAAACACGAAACGGCCGTCATGATCAAGGATCTTGAAAACAGGGCCAAAGAAGAAGCATCAAAGAAAGCAAAGGAATATGTGGTCAATGCCATTCAACGATGTGCGGCTGACCATGTAGCGGAAACAACGATTTCCGTTGTGCCTCTGCCTAATGATGAAATGAAAGGGCGTATTATCGGCCGGGAAGGACGTAATATCCGTACGCTTGAAACGATGACAGGCATTGACCTGATTATTGACGATACGCCGGAAGCTGTAATCCTTTCCAGCTTTGATCCAATCCGCAGAGAAGTAGCAAGAATTGCTTTGGAGAAGCTGATTGTGGACGGACGTATTCATCCGGCAAGAATCGAGGAGATGGTGGAAAAGGCTCAGAAAGAAGTCGAGACCATGATCCGCGAGGAGGGCGAAGCGGCAACATTGGAAGTCGGTGTTCACGGAATTCATCCGGAACTTGTTCGCCTTCTGGGAAAGATGAAGTTCCGTACAAGTTATGGACAGAATGCGTTAAAGCATTCCATCGAGGTCGCTCAGCTGTCAGGACTGCTGGCTGCAGAGGTCGGGGTGGATGTACGGCTGGCCAAGCGTGCCGGACTGCTTCATGATATCGGAAAATCCGTTGACCATGAAATGGAAGGCTCCCATATTCAGATTGGTGTGGATCTGTGCCGTAAATACAAAGAGTCACAGATTGTCATCAATGCTGTAGAGGCTCATCATGGGGATGTGGAACCAACATCTTTAATTGCATGTATCGTACAGGCTGCAGACACGATTTCGGCTGCAAGACCGGGTGCGCGTCGTGAGACTTTAGAGACATATACAAACAGATTAAAACAATTAGAAGATATTGCCAATAATTTTAAAGGCGTTGATAAATCTTTTGCTATACAGGCAGGGAGAGAGATTCGTATTATGGTTGTACCTGAGCAGGTCAGCGATGCAGATATGGTTCTGCTGGCCAGAGATATTTCCAAGCAGATTGAGTCTGAATTGGAATATCCGGGGCAGGTAAAGGTTAATATTATCCGTGAATCGCGGGTTGTTGACTACGCAAAATAATAAAAATTGAAAATTAAGATTCCCGGCAGACTGAAAAAAGGTCCAGTCTGCCGGGAATTTTTTAGTATTGTTATGATTATTTTCAGATTTTTCTGCAAAATATAATGTAAAAAGGTAATCTGCATCGGATTTTTTGTGAGGAGGAAAATTATGCTGGAATGTATTGATTTATCCAAAAATTTGAAAAAGGATGAGGCCAAATCCATGATTGAGTCATTGGAGCGGGAACTGGCGGTGCTTCAGCGGGAGGCTAAGGCCCTGAATATTCCTGTGATGATTATTTTTGAAGGATGGGGGGCATCCGGAAAAGGTACTTTAATCAATCGTCTGATTCACCCGTTGGATCCAAGAGGCTTTAAGGTTTATACAATTCAGAAGGAATCTGAAGAAGAAGCCATGCGGCCGTTTTTGTGGCGTTTCTGGACAAAAACACCGGCTAAAGGAAGAATCCATGTATTTGACCGAAGCTGGTACAGCCGGGTGCTAAAGGACCGGGTTGATGAAAAGATCAACAAAGAGCAGCTGCAAAATTCTTATAATGAAATTGTGTCTTTTGAGGAACAGTTATCTGTTGACGGAACATTGATTATTAAACTTTTTCTGCATATATCCCGCAAGGAGCAGAAAAAACGTTTTGAAAAACTGGAAAAATCAAAAGAAACAAGCTGGCGTGTCACGAAAGAAGACTGGAAGCATAACAGGCAGTATGATGATTATATTAATGTCTATGAGGATATGCTTGAGAAAACAGATACATCCTTTGCGCCATGGACAATTGTGGAAGCGACAGACCGGGAATACGCGGCAGCTAAAATTTTATCCACAGTGACGGAACAGCTCAAAGACCGGATTCGTGATGTAAAGGAAAAAAACAGGACACAGATTGAAAAGACAGAAGAAAAGGTTTTTGAAAATCCTTTTAAAACTTCGGTATTGGATGGTGTGGATCTGACCTTAAGTTTATCTAAAGAAGAATATAAAAAGAAACTGGCTGTCCTGCAAAAGAGACTGGCCAGCCTTCATAGTCAGATGTATCTGAAACGAATTCCGGTTGTGCTGGCTTTTGAAGGTTGGGATGCCGGCGGAAAAGGCGGCGCCATTAAACGGGTGACGGAACCCATGGATCCCAGAGGCTATGAAGTGATCCCTACCGCATCGCCTAATGATATTGAAAAAGCCCATCATTATTTGTGGCGTTTTTGGAATAATATGCCAAAGGCCGGACACATGGCTATTTTTGACAGAACCTGGTACGGGCGTGTGATGGTGGAGCGAATAGAAGGTTTCTGTACAGAAGTTGAATGGCAGCGGGCTTATAAGGAAATTAATCAGATGGAGGAACATCTGCATCATGCAGGAGCAATTATATTGAAATTCTGGATGCATATCGATAAGGATGAACAGGAGCGCCGTTTTAATGAGCGTATGTCCAATCCGGAGAAGCAGTGGAAGATTACAGATGAAGACTGGCGCAACAGAGAAAAATGGGATGCCTATGAGACAGCTGTCAATGAAATGATTATACGGACATCGACAACCCATGCGCCCTGGATTATTGTCGAAGGCAATTCCAAATATTATGCCAGAATCAAGGTGCTTGAAACAATCGTGGAAGCTCTTTCCCGGCGGTTATCCTGAAGCAATAAAAATCAATAAAACATAAAAAGAAATAAAAAATACAGGGATGGAACCTATGAATCCAACCCTGTATTTTTAGATGTACCTGAAGGGAATCGAACCCTCGCACCTGGCTCCGGAGGCCAGTGCTCTATCCACTGAGCTACAAGTACGTTATTAATTATAAACCATTATAAAGAAAAATGCAATGGTAAATTTTCAAATTTTTTCAATTAATTTAGATAATTTCCGTTGAATCTGAAAAAATTAAGTGTGTTGTATTGAGAAAGTGAAACAAATAGATAGTAATACCATAAAAATGTCGTATTTTCAGGGGCAGAGTGGTGACTAAATACGTCAATTTAATCCATATTGCTTTTTAAGTGGTTTTTTGATAGAATAAACAGGTAAAAATTGAAAAGGAGAATTGTTATGAGAAGAAACGTGCAAAGAAATGTAACGGGTAATCATAAAACAATAATCATCATTGTCCTGAGTGTTGTTGTTGTCGTTGCCATCGTTGCTGCCGTCGTTTTCAACATGACCCACAAAAGCGGAAATAATCAACAGACTAATGATACATCCTCTGCTGCTCAGACATCCGATCAGACAAATGCATCTGATGCTGGCGCACAGACTGAAAGCGGAATAACGGTGGGGACAGATGAAGATCCAACGGCTGTAAAGACTGCCATTGAAACACTGGTTGGGCAATACAGACAGGCTTTTGCCGATGCGGATATTGAAAAACTCAAAATGATTTACAATACGGATCAGGTTATGGATGCAGAAACCATTACGGCGGCCGCTCAGATTATTACCGGTTATGAAAATACGAAGTGTTACATAAAGGACGGTATGGATGCATCATCCCGGGTTGTGTTTATTTATGATGATTTAAAGATTAATGGCATTGAAACACTTGTTCCTAATATTGCCTACGTTTATGTACGCAGGAGTGATGACGGTACATGGTATATTGATCCTGGAACCTATGATACGGCCAGCGCAGATTATGTATACAGCAGTGAAATTCAAAAGTATATCAGTGAACTGATTAAAGAAAAAGATATCAGCCAGCTGTACACAACGGTCAGTGAAAAGTTTAATAAGCTTTGTGAGGAAGATCCCCAGGTTAAGGCGTTTATGGATAAGCTGAATGCGGCAGATGCCGGACAGAGTCAGTCCGAGGCGCAAACCGGAGCCGGAGAGTCTGTACAGACAGATGAATCCGCACAGCCGGCTGAGTCTGAAACAAAACAGACTGAGGAGACATCACAGACCGATGAAAGTTTATCCTCAAATTGATATAATACCCTGCAGTTTGCTGCGGGGTATTCTGTTATGAAAGGAGCGAAAAATGGAATCCATACGTTTAAATAAATATCTCAGCGAACAGGGGGTCTGTTCCAGGAGAGAGGCAGATGAACTTATTGGATCCGGTGCTGTAACCGTAGACGGAAAAAAGGCGGTTATGGGAGAGCGGATATGGGGCACAGAAAAAATCTGTGTATCCGGAAAGGTTCTGAAGCAAAATCAGGAGGATCATATTTATATCCTCCTGAATAAACCCAGAGGTATTGTATGTACAACGAAAAATGACAAAAATAATGTGATTGACTATTTGTCGCTAAAACAAAGAGTATTTCCTGTGGGACGTCTGGACAAAGATTCGGAAGGCCTTTTGATGCTGACAAATGATGGGGATATTGTCAACCGAATGATGCGTTCTTCTAACGGACATGAAAAGGAATATGAGGTGACGGTAAACCGTCCGGTAACCCGGGAATTTTTAAAGGCAATGTCTGACGGCGTATGGCTGGAAGAACTGCAGGTAAAAACCAGGCCATGCAAGCTCACAAAGACATCCTCTGACGGATTTAATATTATTCTGACTCAGGGGTATAATCGGCAGATCCGCCGTATGTGCCTTGCACTGGGGTATCGTGTCCGGACATTGAAACGTATACGAATTATGAATATAAAACTGGGTGATTTAAAAACCGGTCAGTGGCGATATGCCACACAGGCGGAGATGAAGGCTTTAAAACAGGCTATTTCATGCCGGCAGGAATTGACGAAAAAATAGGTTGTTTAAAGGGTTATTAAAAAAGATTGGAGGCTGCTATGAGTCAAAACATGGACAGAATGAAAACACTTGTGGAGGTGCTGAATCAGGCCAGCCGGGCTTATTATCAGGAAGATCGGGAAATGATGAGTAATTATGAATATGACCGGCTTTATGATGAACTTGAAGCGCTGGAAAAGGAGACGGGGACTGTTCTTGGCAACAGCCCCACGATTCATGTGGGCTATGAAGTTTTAAGCGAACTCCCGAAGGAGGCTCATGAATCGCCGATGCTTTCTCTGGATAAGACAAAGGATGTCTCCCAGCTTAGGCATTGGTTGGGTACACAAAAGGGCGCCTTGTCCTGGAAGCTGGACGGGTTGACAATTGTACTGACCTATAATGAAGGCAGGCTTATTAAGGCCGTGACCAGAGGAAATGGAGAAGTTGGCGAGGTTATTACAAATAATGCCAGGGTTTTTAAAAATGTTCCGTTAAAAATTCCTTACACCGGCCAGCTTATTTTAAGAGGTGAGGCTGTGATCAAATATTCTGATTTTAATAAAATCAATGAACAGATCGAAGATGTGGATGCCCGATATAAAAATCCCAGAAATCTGTGCAGCGGATCAGTAAGACAGCTTAACAATGAAATTACGGCTAAACGAAATGTTCATTTTTTTGCTTTTGCCCTTGTACAGGCCGAAAACGTTGAATTTCATAACTCCCGTATTGAGCAGATGGAGTGGCTGAAACATCTGGGATTCGATATCGTGGAATATGCGGCCGTTGATTATGAAAATATAGAAGATACGGTTCTGGCATTTGCCGAAAAAATTACAGATAATGACTTTCCATCGGATGGTCTTGTGTTGATTTTGGATGATATTGAGTACGGGCGTTCGCTGGGTACAACAGCCAAATTTCCAAGGGACTCCATTGCTTTTAAGTGGGCGGATGAGACGGCAAGAACCCACTTGCTGGATATTGAATGGAGCGCATCAAGAACAGGTCTGATTAATCCTGTGGCTATATTTGAGCCTGTAGAACTGGAGGGAACCACTGTATCCAGGGCCAGCGTTCATAATATCAGTATTGTGGAAGCTCTGGAACTGGGGATCGGTGATGAGATCGATGTATATAAGGCAAACATGATTATCCCTCAGATTGCCGAAAATTATACAAGAAGCGGACATCTGGAAATACCCGGGCACTGTCCGGTCTGTCATGGCCGGGCACAGGTCTGTCAGATGAATGATGTGCGTTCTTTGTATTGTATGAACCCGGAATGTCCGGCAAAAAAGATCAAATCTTATGTTTTATTTGTCAGCAGAGATGCCTTTAATATTGAAGGACTGTCTGAAGCAACTCTGGAAAAGTTTGTTCAGGCGGGATTTATTCATGAATATGCAGATATTTTCAAACTGGATGCCTACAAAGAACAAATTGTCGATATGGAGGGCTTTGGCGAAAAATCTTATGCCAACCTTATTGCTTCGGTTAAAAAGGCTGAATCTGTACTGCTCCCTAAATTTATTTACAGTCTTGGTATTCCTGGTGTAGGGTTATCTAATGCCCGGCTGATCTGTAAGGCTATGGATCAGGATTTTAATCGGATTCGGCGGGCAAAAGCAGAGGATTTTGTGGAAATTTCGGGCATCGGACAAGTGATTGCGGACAGTATTGTGGCCTACTTTGCCGATGAGGCTAATAATGAGATCATTAATCATCTGTTGGCGATTATTCATCTGGAAGCAGAGGCGACTTCCGGAGAATCTCAAATTTTTGAAGGAAAGACTTTTGTCATCACAGGCAGTCTGGAACATTTTGCCAACAGAAACGAGCTAAAGACGCTGATTGAGAGCCTGGGGGGAAAAGTTGCAGGCTCCGTATCTTCCAAAACCAGTTACCTGATCAATAATGATGCTGCGTCTGGTTCATCTAAAAATAAAAAAGCAAGAGAATTAAGTATTCCTATATTGACAGAGGTTGAATTTTTGGAGCTGATGAAATAAAATAGAAATATATATAAGTTACAGAGGAGGATATATTATGGAACAAGAATCGAGGGTTTATACAAATCCGGAGGTGCCGGTGTCCCATGGCAGCTATGTTACCGGTGCAATCGGCGCTTTTTTGGGGGTTATTGTGGGAACGGTGCCGACGATTTGTACGATAATGCTGACAGAGCAGATTTTCGCACTGCTGTATGCATTGATTCCCATTTGCGGTTTTTTCGGGTATCGGCTTTTTAAAGGGCGGTTAAATCGGTGGGCCATTGGGATTACGGTGATTTTTTCTGTGCTGAGTGTTTACTGGATGATGATTATTATTCAGGTATTGGTGCCGCTGGGATATGGTCTGTCCCTGTCAGAAAGTCTGGGGGTTATTTTGCCTCAGTTAGGCAGCTTCGATTTCTGGATAAATATGACGGTTCATTCGGCCAGTTCATTTTTATTTCTTTTGATCGGCATTTTTATCGCCTGGTCTACAATGACAAAGACAGTAAAAAATAGTTCCTCCAACCAGAGCAGAGGCGCATAAAAAAATATCGCAAAAATACTGACCTATGTCAAGAAAATGGAAAAAAGAAAACTCTATGTGAATGGATAGCCATTTGCATAGAGTTTTTTAGGTGCGCCTTGCGGCGCACGTCGCTAATGGGTGAAAGTCCCTAATCTACCCTAGTAGTGGGAAGGATACAGCCAAGACCAAGGGTGTCGTGGGTGACTGCGAATCTGAAGGAAGGTGGAGGCAAATCTCTGGTCTGACGAACAGAAATCACATGAGGCTATAGCTAAGGATAAGGTTGCCTAACAAGCTAAAGTCCAATAACTACTCGGAGTTAACTATAGTAGATGTGGCAGATATATGGAGAGAAAGTGACGTGTGGTACCAAGGGAGGTCTCGTCA
>CAJKGK010000041.1 GCA_905199445.1 uncultured Lachnospiraceae bacterium
CGGCACCCCTCCCGTCAGATACCTACCCTGTGTAGTCCCTTGTAAACTGTACTTTGCTGTAATTGTAATACCTGGAGTGTACTTCAAGTCAAGAATTATTTTGGAATCTTATTTAATGTAACGTTTAATTTCGGAATATACGTGTTGTTTTTGCAAATTTTGTTGTTAATACAACAGACATTTGGATGATTAAGGGTATATAATACATCCATAATTTTCCGTGAATACGATAGAAAGGAATGATTCGAATGCTTAACCCAAGAAAAGTTGCCATTGTAGGCTGTGGATTTGTGGGTTCCTCGATTGCGTTCAGCCTGATGCAAAGAGGTATTTACTCGGAGATTGTACTCATCGATGCCAACCATGCCAGAGCCGAGGGCGAGGCACTGGATTTAAGTCATGGGCTTCCGTATACGGCAGCCATGGATATATATGCAGGTGATTATAAGGATGTATCAGATTGCTCACTGATCATTATTACAGCCGGAGCCAATCAGAAGCCGGGAGAAACCCGACTGGATCTGATTGGAAAAAATGTGGCTATTTTAAAAAGTATTATACCTCAGATTACGGCTGAGGGGTTTGAGGGAATTTTAATGATTGTATCCAATCCCGTGGATGTGCTTACCTATGCGGCCAGGGAAATTTCCGGATATCCGGCCCATCGTGTGATCGGTTCCGGCACTGTTTTGGATACGGCGCGGCTTAAATATATTTTGGGCCGCCATCTGGATGTGGACAGCCGGAGTGTCCATGCGGTCATCATTGGTGAACACGGTGACAGCGAGCTGGCTGTATGGAGCGGGGCCAATGTTTCGGGAATCGATCTGAACCATTTTTGCGAGATCCGCGGGCATTTCAGGCACGATGAATCTATGCAGAGAATTTACGAAGATGTGCGTGACAGCGCATATGAGATTATTAAACGTAAGGGAGCCACTTACTATGGGATCGCTATGGCGGTGGCCCGCATTGCGGAATGTATTGTAAAAGATGAGCAGGCGGTGCTCCCGGTTTCGGTAATTTTGGAGGGGGCGTACGGCTTGTCGGGTCTGGCACTGAGTATACCGTCTGTGGTGGGTAAAAACGGTGTGGAAAAGGTGCTGGAAATTCCTTTAAATGATCAGGAAAATCAGGCGCTGCACAGCTCTGCAAAACAGCTTTTGGCTGTTATTTCAGAGTTGAAGCTTTAAAATGTTTGATAATATGGCTGAATCCGGCCGGGAATATTGTTTATTCCCGGCCGGATTTTTTCTGCTTTTCGACATATTTATACAATATGCTGAATTTTATTTCGGATGTTTTTGCGAATTTTTATTATATGTGAATTGACAATGCTTGGATAATTATATATGATAAAGGCAAATAGGTATGACCAATATAGGTATGACCAATCGAAGCGAGGTAGGGCAATGGGAAACGAATCATCAAGAGATATGACAAACCGTCTGTTATTTGAGATGCGGGAAGGTATTTTTGCCAATGCCGATCGCCTGCCGCCGGAGGTGGAGCTGGCAAAAACCCTTGGAATCAGCCGAACTCTTGTGAGAGACTGTCTGTCGATTCTTGAACGTGAGGGTTTCATTAACCGTAAGCATGGGGTTGGGACGGTGATTAATAAACAGGTGCTTAACGTGGCAACGCGGATGGATTTGGAGAAAGAATTTCTTCAAATGGTTTCCGATGCCGGGTATAGATCTGAAATAGCTTGGAGTCAGACACAAAAACAGGAAGCTGATGATGTGGTGGCCAGTCGTCTGGGAATTGAGCCTGGAGCGGCGGTTTACTGCACACAGCGCCTGATTACGGCTGACGGAAAACCGTGTATTTACTGTACAGATTATATTGCCATGAATCTGATTCGCCATGAGGATTATGATGAGGAACTGTTGAAACAGCCGATTTTTATTTTTCTGGAAGACGAGTGCGGCATCAAGGTGTCCATTGATGTCACGGAAGTTTCGGCAGTTACGGCGGATGAGACGCTGGCCCGGGTGTTTAAGATCGAAGAAGGTCGACCTCTTTTATATATGGATGAGGTTGGGTATGAATTTTTTGGACAGCCGGTGCTTTACTCACGGGAATACTATGCGGATAAGATATTGCATCATAAAATTATACGAAAGAAAATTTAAGGGAGGTTCATATGTCTGAGAATATCAGGATTTTAAAAGAACAGCTGGAAGCGGCCAAGGGGATGAGACCTTTTGACACACTTATCAAAAATGTAAAAATAGTCAATGTATTTACCGAAGAAATTATACCGGGAAGCATTGGTATTTACGGTCAGCGTATTGTGGCCTTAAATCCGGAACATACGGATGCAAAAAATATCATTGATGGTCAGGGCTGCTATGCGGTTCCGGGATTTATTGATTCCCATATTCATATTGAGACAACACTGCTCACACCTGAGGCGCTGGGGGATGTGATTATTCCATGGGGAACCACTTCGCTTTGCGTGGATGCCATGGAAATTGCCAATGTGGCAGGTATTGAAGGTCTGCAGGCTATGATCAGGGATATGGACCGTCTGCCGTTTCGTCTGTTCCTGGAGATCCCTTCAAGAGTGCCTACGGCACCTGGGCTGGAGACAACCGGAGGTGTACTGGGCGTAGAAGAAGTGACACAGCTGCTTGAACTTCCTGAGGCGCTTAGCCTTGGAGAATTGGATCCTTCCAAGGTATTGGGAATCCGTGAGGAATATTTGGAAAAGATTACGGCTTCACTTAATAAAAATAAAATCTGTAACGGACATGCCATTGGGCTGGAACCGGAGGCGCTTAATGTTTATGCTGCCGGCCATTTGTCTGATGACCATGAATCTGTAGAATATGAAGAGCTTTTAAATCGTCTGCGTGTGGGGATTAAGGCGTTGATCCGCGAGGGCAGCAGCGAACGTAATGTAGAGAAGCTGGTCAGCGGTGTTGTGGCCCATGGACTGCCTACGGACAACCTGATGTACTGTACCGATGACAAGCATGTGAATGATATTGCCAGAGAAGGACATATCAGCTATAACATTGAGAAGTCCATTGCCTGCGGACTTGATCCTATCAAAGCGATTAAGATGGCTACATTAAATGCAGCACGGCATTTTAGAATGGAACAGGATATTGGTTCTTTGACACCAGGGCGTTATGCGGATATTGTACTGCTGAAAGACTTAAAGACAATCCGTCCTGTTCTTGTGATGAAGGACGGCCGGGTTGTTGCCGATGAAAACGGTGCAAAACCATGCCCGGCAAAGGAATATCCGGCAGCGTTGTTTGATACGGTTCATATTTCACCGGATTTTTCCGAAAATGATCTGAAAATTAAGGCATCCGGCCAAAAGGCACTTTGTCATGTGATCGGTATGATTAAGGATCAGATTATTAATGATGACCTTCATGAATGGATGGATATTACAGACGGCGAGATTCGCCAGGATGTTTCAAGAGATATTCTTAAGCTTTCCGTTGTTGAGCGCTACGGGAAAAATGGCCGGGTTTCTAACGGGCTGGTTAAAGGCTTTGGCTTAAAGCGAGGAGCTCTGGCTTCTTCTGTTTCCCATGATCATCACAACATTGTTGTTGTGGGAACCAATGATGAAGATATGGCGCTGGCTGTTAAGGAAACAGCCCGTCTTCACGGCGGTTTTGTTCTGGTTGCAGATGGACAGGTGATTGATGCACTGGCACTGCCTCTGGGCGGTCTGATGACAACGCTGGATGCCCAGACGGTGATGCGCAGAAACGATGAGCTTAACGCAAAGGTTCACGAACAGGGCTGCATGATGGCCGCACCGTTTATGAGTCTGTCATTTATTTCTCTGCCCACTGTACCCCAGCTGGGACTGACAGATTTCGGACTGATTGATGTGCTGAACCATAAAATTATTGATCTGGTTATAGAGACTCAAGCCTGAATTATGAAAGAAGGTAATGTCATGCAGGAACGATATATAGGACAGCCCATCGGCAGAAGCGAGGGTATGGACAAGGCCACGGGAAGAGCCAAATATGCAGGCGATTATTACGCCGAAAATATGCTGCATGTAGCTGTTGTGCGTTCACCCATTGCCCATGGCTATGTGCGCAGTCTTGATACAGCTGCGCTTCCGGAAGATGTCCTGCTTTTTACAGATAAGGATCTGGCAGAAAATGTGATTGACGATATTATGTGCGATGAACCGGTACTGGCCGGTAAACATGTGCGCTATCATAATGAGCCTGTGGCGCTTGTGGCTGCTGATACAATGGAGAAAGCAAAAGCTGCGGCTGCAGCGGTTGTGGTATGCTGCGATGAGCTTCCCGTGATTCATAATGTTTTTGAGGCATTGGAGCCTGAGGCGGAAAAGATCCATGAAAATGGAAATGAACTGGTTCATTTTCAAAATGAAATTGGTCAGGTGGATCAGGCTTTTGAAAAATGTGATGTTGTGGTAGAAGACCATTTTAAACTGCCCATTCAGGATCATGGTTACATGGAGCCGGAAGCCTCGTTTGCATTTATTGATGAAAATGGTCGTTTAAATGCCTATACGTCCACCCAGAATATTTATAATGACCGGCGGATGATCTGCAGGGCCCTGGGACTGTCGGATGATCAGGTGAGAGTTCGGGCTGCTACAGTGGGCGGTGGTTTTGGCGGCAAAGACGGGCATACCAACCAGATTTTTTCTGCACTGGTGGCCTGGAAGACCAAAAGACCGGCACGCTGTGTGTTTGACCGGACAGAATCTCTGACCGCATCGTTTAAGCGTCACGGTGCAGATGTTTATGTAAAAATCGGTGCCATGAAGGACGGAACACTGGTGGCCTTTGACGGAAAAGGATATTTGGATACAGGCGCCTATGCAGGACTTGGCACAGCGGTTCTGGGACTTTTTTCAGAGCATCTGGCCGGACCTTATGTGATTCCCAATGTGCGTATTGAAAGCTATCTGGTATATACAAATAAAATGCCGGCTCACGCTATGCGTGGCTTTGGCGCCCCTCAGGGCGCTTTTGCCACGGAGACGCTGTTAAACCGAATTGCAGAAAAAATCGGTATGGATCCTATAGATTTACGGTTAAAGAATGCGCTGGAGGAAGGAAGCATTGGTGCACTGGGACAGAAAATGGCGCACTGTGTGGACTTTAAGGGTGCGCTTAGGCTGGTTAAGAACTCTCCATTATGGAAAGAACGGGAACAGAATACGGATCCGTATATTGGCTATGGAATTGCAGGCGGGCATTTAAGCTGCGGTCTTGGAAAAAATATTCCGGATAATGCCAAAGTGGAAATTATTGATAAAGGATCCGGCGTTTATGATATTCATGTGGGCTTTGTGGATATCGGTCAGGGCAGTGCAACGGCGCTGCAGGCTTTAGCGGCGGATGCTCTGGAGACATCATTTGATCACGTCCATATGATTATGGCAGATACGGATCAAAGCTTTGACTGTGGTTCTACAGCAGGGTCCAGATCCACCTATGTGGCGGGAAATGCCATTTTGAATGCAGTAAAAAATCTTAAAAAGCAAACGTCGGCTCAGAAGGCCTGCGGAGAGGCAAGCTTTCCGGAACCGGACAAATCTTATCCAACACCGGGGTTCCCTCATGCAATGTACACCTTTATCGCCCAGGCGGTTAAGCTCAGACTCAATCCGGTTACCGGAGCTGTGGAGCTTTTGGATATTTTTGCGGCAACAGAGGCTGGAAGGGTGATTAATCCCCTGTCTATGGCCGGACAGATGCAGGGCGGTGTTGTGATGTCCGTTGGATATGCCTTATTTGAGCAGTGTATGTTTGATGAAAATGAAAAGCTTAAAAACGGCGATTTGTCCACCTATCTGCTTCCAACTGCTGTGGATGTGCCGTCCATTCACAGTGCCCATGTGGAGGCCTATGAAAAGAGTGGTCCTGCCGGTGTCAAAGGCGCGGCCGAGGTGGCAACGGTTTCCATTGCGCCTGCGATCGGAAATGCAATTTATGAGATATCAGGGGCAGCACTTACGGCTCTGCCTTTTGATAGATATAAAATTTTAAATGCTTTAGCTGAGAAAAACAGCAAAACAAGGAGGAAAACAAAATGAAAAAATTTATGAAGCTTATGGCCGGCGCCATGGCGATGACAATGGCACTGACTGCCTGCGGCGGTAATTCAGGATCTTCAGGTTCTGAGACAAATGCTCCAAAGGAAAGCACAACAGCCGGTAATACAGCAGATACAGAGGCTGCTCAGACAACAGCCGAAGACGGCGGTGAAGCATCCGGAGAAAACAATGAAACATTAAAGGTTGCTTTGATTCTGCCCGGAAAAAAGGATGACGTATCCTTTAACCAGGCCATGTATGAAGGTATTACAGCCTATGCAGAAGCGCATCCCGGCGAAATTGATTTAAAGGTTACAGAAAATGTTTATGAGGTTGCAGACATCGAACCTGCACTGATGGACTTTGCTGATATGGGTTATGATGTTATTTTTGGACATGGTTTCCAGTTCATGGAGCCTATTGTAAAGGTTGCTCCAAACTATCCGGATACATGCTTCCTTCTGGGAACAGGATATAAGAGTGTAGACAATTCCGCAGTTTATGATGTGCATCTTCAGTCCGGCGGATATTTAATGGGTGTTGTTGCTGCTCTGGCAACAGAAAGCGGAAAAATTGGTGTTGTCGGCGGAGCCAATGCTGCTGAAATTTATCGTGGACATGAAGCATTTAAGGCCGGTGCCCGTTCCGTAAATCCGGATATTGAAATCCAGGAAGTTTATACAGGAGACTGGACAGATACAGTTGGTGCAAAGGAAGCCGCTGTTGGTATGTATGATGCCGGTGTGGATGTCATCTGGCACTCCGGTGACGGTATCGGACTTGGTGTTGTTCAGGCTGCCAAAGAAAAAGACAAAATCTGCCTCGGTAATGTTGCCGACCAGAATTCTCTCGCTCCGGACAACGTGCTGACCGGTGTTGTTTATAAATGGGATAAAGTTATTGAAACAATCTTTGACGATATCCGCAGCGGTAACTTTACAGGCCGCGCCGAGGAAGACAGATTCTACTGGATTACAGCAGAAAACGAAGGTCTTGCTTATGCACCGATCGTTGACCCAAAGGGTGTTCTGACAGATGAGGAAAAAGCTCAGATCGAAGAAACCTATCAGAAGCTTGTTAAAGGCGAAATTGAAATGCCGGAATTTGATGAACCAGGTTCAACAGATGACGGTGCAGCTGCTGAAAGCACAGCAGATACAACAGCAGATACACAGGCAGAAACAACTGCCCAGTAATGTGATCTCTTTACAGGTATATGGCGGCGCATAAGCCGCCGCCGTCTATACCTGTTTTTACTGCTTTCTTAAAAAAATACCAGGGAGGATTTTGTGGCATGGATAATCTGGCTGTAAAAATGCAGGGTATCACAAAAATATTTAACCAAAAAAAAGCCAATGATAACGTGGATTTTTCTCTGAAAAAGGGTTCGATTCACGGACTTTTGGGAGAAAACGGTGCCGGAAAAACCACGCTGATGAATGTGCTTTACGGATTATATCGTCAGGAAGAGGGAGATATTTATATTAACGGAAAAAAAGAAGAGATTTCTTCACCCGTAAAGGCAATGTCTCTTGGAATCGGTATGGTTCATCAGCACTTTATGCTGGCCCGGCCTCTGACCGTCGTTGAAAATCTCATGCTTGGCCGTAAATCAAGCAGAGGATTTTTGCTGGATACAAAAAAAGTGGCCTCAGAAATTTCTGAGCTTTCCGATAAATATAAAATGAATGTGGACCCTTATGCCAAGGTTTGGCAGCTGTCTGTTGGTGAGCAGCAGCGCGTGGAGATTTTGTCTGCCATTTATCAGGGGGCACAGATTTTGATCCTGGATGAGCCTACAGCTGTATTGACGCCAAGCGAGGCTGAAACCTTATTTGATACGCTGCGGGAAATGAAACAGGACGGAAAATCAATTATACTGATTACACATAAGCTGGAAGAAATTCTTTCAATTGTTGATGAAGTGACTGTGCTGCGTGACGGAAAATGGATCGGTTCCCGTCAGGTTGATGCACACACCACAAAACAGGAGCTGACCCAGATGATGGTCGGCCGCGATGTTCTGTTTAATTTCCCGGAGGTGACCAAAGCGCCTGGTAAGGTGAATCTGTCCATTAAGGACGTGTGCTGTCTGAATGATAAGGGACTTCCTGCACTGGATCATTTTTCACTGGATATTCGGGAGGGTGAGGTTGTAGGTCTGGCCGGTGTGGACGGTAATGGCCAGAAGGAACTGTGCGAGGCCATTACCGGTATGAGAAAAATTACCGGAGGTTCTATTACGCTTGACGGTAAGGAGATGGCCGGGAAAAAACCGGTGGATTATATCCATGCAGGTGTGTCCCATATTCCGGAAGACCGTCATACAACAGGCCTGGCTCTTGGATGGAATATACGTAAAAATCTTATCTTAAAAAACTTTAATAAAAAACCATTTGCCAAGCATCATTTGCTGTCCAATAAAAATATTCAGAAATATACAGAACAAATGATGAAGGATTACCAGATTAAGGCTCAGTCTGGAGATGATATTGTCAGCGGCCTGTCCGGCGGTAATCAGCAGAAAATTATTCTGGCCAGAGAGCTGGACGGCGATCCCAATGTTTTGATTGCCAATCAGCCTACAAGAGGCCTGGATATCGGCGCATCAGAGTATGTGCGCCAGAGAATTTTAGAGGCCAGAAATAAAGGGACAAGCGTTCTGCTTCTGTCCGCCGATTTGGAGGAAATTTTACAGATATCCGATCGTATTGCCGTTATTTATGACGGAAAAATGATGGGCATACTGCCCAGAGGCGCATCAGTGGAAGAAATCGGTGCACTGATGCTTGGAAAGAAACAGGAGGAGTCCGCTCATGAAAAGTAAGATTATCAATACCGCAGCAAAAACAGCGGCTGCAATCGTTACGATTGTTCTGGCACTGTTTATCGGAGGCATTCTGATCGCCATTTCCGGAAATGATCCGATCGAAGCTTATGAGACTCTGTTTCAGGGGGCCTTTGGATCTCAACTTCGGCTTTCCGAGACTTTTGTAAAAATGATACCGCTGACACTGATCGCACTTGGCACATCTATTGCGTTTAAGAGTCAGCTCTGGAATATTGGCGGTGACGGCCAATTTATCATGGGTGCTGTGCTTTCTACAGCCGTAGGCCTGTACTCTGGCCTTCCGGCATGGATCCTGCTTCCGCTGTCTATGATTTTTGCCGCTTTAGGCGGTGCACTCTGGGCAGGACTTGCGGGATGGCTGAGAACACGTTTTAACGCCAATGAGGTTATCACCACACTGATGCTCAATTATGTGGCAACGTATTTCCTGGCATTTCTTGTGTATGGTCCTATGCAGGACCCGGAAGGCTATGATTATCCTCAGACAGCCGTGCTGGCCGATGAGCTTCATCTGCCTTTATTTTCGGATAACCTGAGAATTCATGCGGGAATTATTGTGGCAGTGATTGCAGTGATTGTTGTTATCTTTTTCTGGAAGTCCACTCAGGGTTACAAAACTGATCTGATTGGTCAGGGAGGGATGATTTCCAAATATGCCGGCTTAAATGTGAAACGGACAATTATAGTGACAATGATGCTTTCAGGTGCACTGGCCGGACTGGCAGGCTGGACCGAGGTTTATGGTGTTCAGTACAGACTGCTGGAAGGTATATCCAGTGGATACGGTAACCTTGCTGTAGTTATTGCACTTCTTGGCGGTTTAAACCCTATCGGAATCTGCGTGGCATCCTTCTTCTTCTCGGCATTGATGGTTGGCGGAGCAACGATGCAGCGAATGACAGAGGTTCCTTATTCGGTTGTAGACGTTGTCCAGGGATTAATCATTGTATTTGTTATTACACGTACCGCATTTAATTCGGCCAGTGTCAAAGCATTTTTCGCAAGGAGGAAGAAACAGCATGTTAAGTGATATTTTTAGCGTTGGATTTATAGTCAGCCTGCTGGCGGGAACGATCCGTCTGGCAACGCCGATTCTCCTCCCGGCACTGGGACAGCTTTATACGCAGCGTGCCGGAATTCTTAATCTGGGTGTGGAGGGCACCATGACCATCGGTGCTGTTTCAGGTTTTATCTGTGCTTTCCTTACCGGAAATCTCTGGGTGGGAATGCTTGCAGGTATTGTTTTTGGAACGCTTTGGTCGGGGATTATGGCATGGCTGAGTGTAACGATGAGAGCTAATCAGGTGATTGCCGGTATTGGATTGAATATCCTTGGCGGCGGTGTGGCTGTCTATGCATACCGTGTCGTATTCGGTATTCAAAGTCTCCCGCCTCAGGTGGATCCGTTTCCAACATTGGCCATCCCTTTACTTTCCGATATTCCGGTGATTGGACCGATTTTCTTCCAGCATAACATCCTTGTGTATCTGGCGTTTATTATGGTTGCTGTTACATGGTTTGTTCTGGAAAAAACTACATTTGGACTGAAGATCAAAGCTGTGGGCGAACATCCACGGGCTGCGGATTCCAAGGGAATCAGTGTTGCGGGAATTCGTTACAGTGCCGTTTTAATCGGCGGTGCCTATGCCGGAGCTGCCGGTGCCTTTTTATCCATTGGATATATGAATATGTTCACTGAATCGATTGTCAGCGGCCGCGGTTTTATCGCCGTATCGGTTGTTGTTTTTGCCAGATTTATGCCTGTAAAAGCGATGTGGGGTGCATTGATTTTCGGTTTTGCCAGTGCACTTCAGGTTCGTCTGCAGGCGATGGGAATCGATATTGCGAATCAGATCATGCTGATGCTTCCGTATGTTTTGACAATTATTGCACTGATCAGTGCGTCTAAAAAGGCAGAATTTCCAAGTGCGTATACAAAGCCTTATTCACGTCTGGAACGTTAGGTTAAAGGCTGTTTATGTGGAGGCTTTCAGTTGATAATCGGAGGCTTTTATGAATAAAAAAACTTCAATAGCGACAACATTGTTTCTTCTGGCTGTATTACTTTTGACAGGCGTCTGGTATTACAGCCAGAAAACGCCGTCCCAGGAACGGGCAATTTTAAGAGTTAAAGAATTTGCTCAGGCCGTTAATTATGAATATGAAAATCCGGAAAAAATTTATCCTTATCTGACTGAAGCACTGCGTGATCAGATGCCAAGGTCGGAATTTGTAGATGCCTTTAAAAAGGAGCGGTCATATCCTTATCTGACACCGCTGTTTATCAATTATGAGTCTATCGAAATGGCTCCGGATTTGAAAAGCGGAACCGCATATTTTTCTCAGGCCGCAAGGCTTCCGGGAATGACTTATGAAGTTCCTTTTGTCTATGAAAATGGTGATTATTATATGGATATTTTTCATGAATTTGCGGACGGAAGTTATCTGGAAAAATTTAAAACACTGGATGGACAGTCGGATTGGGTAGACGGCATTTTCCCAAATACGATGGAGACGGAAAGAAGTGAGTAAAATGTATTTTGAAAGACCGGACAATATGGCGCAGGCGCTGTCTGCGCTGACGTCGTCTAAGGCCAAAGCGTTGGCCGGCGGAACCAACATTATGGTTGATATTAAAAAAGGCCGGGAAACGGGCAGCCACTTTGTGTCACTGGATGCTCTGGATGAACTGAAAAAAATCGAAGACAAAGCAGACGGGATTCACGTTGGATCACTTGTGACTTTTACTATGCTGGAGGAAGCTATGGCCGGGTATCCCAAGGCGTATAAGGCCTTACTCCAGGCCGGGGCATCGGTGGGCGGACCACAGATCAGAAACCGGGGAACCATAGGCGGCAATATTTTATGTGCATCTCCCTCATCGGACAGTATGCCGGCGCTTCTTGTGCTGGATGCGTCCCTTGAGCTGATCCGTCTTGAAAGTCAGGGGAATGTTCAAAAACGTTATATACCGCTGGAAGGCTTCGTTACCGGTGTCAGAAAGACCGGGCTTTTGGATAATGAATTGCTGACACAGATTGTACTTCCAATCAAAAAAGGGAATTCCTGCTTCTATAAGGCCGGTACAAGAAATGCCATGGCGATCTCTGTAGTCAACGGTGCCCTGTATGTAGAGGTTTCTGATAAGGGGATCATTGAGCGTGCGGCGGCAGCCTTTGGTTCTGTGGCCCCTGTGGTTGTGCGCACCCCGAAGGTGGAAGCACAGCTTAAGGGAATGGCAGCCCACGATGTATTTAGAGATGATTTTATGGATGAATTAAAAAATATCCTTGCAGAGGAGATTGCTCCGATCAGCGATCTTAGAGGAACAGATGCCTACCGTCAGATGGTGGCCGGTAATATTCTGGAGGAGAATTTAAAAACATTGTTGGAAGGATGGAGATAAAATGAGCGTTGAGAATAAAGATGACTTTGTACTGAAATGTCGGGTAAACGGCGAGGATGTATCGGTTAATGTTCCGGTTTGTGCAACGCTGCTTTATGTTCTCAGGGAAGTGCTTCATCTGACCGGCACAAAGGAAGGTTGCGGCGAAGGCGAGTGCGGAGCGTGTACGGTTGTGGTTAATGGGGAAAATGTAAACAGCTGTATTTTTCCGGCTATTCAGGCTCAAAACAGTGAGATTTTAACCATCGAAGGCGTGGAAAAGGACGCAAAACTTTCCAGAATCCAGCAGGCCTATGTGGATCACGGTGCTGTTCAGTGCGGCTTTTGCTCCCCGGGAATGATTCTTTCTACAAGTGTGCTTCTTCAAAAACACCCCAACCCTACAGAGGAAGAAATCCGCAGAGGATTGTCCGGAAATACATGCCGTTGTACCGGCTATCAGGCAATGGTCGATACGGTTCGGGCTTTGGCAGAGAATCAGGAACAGTAACCGTCGCTTGAATGGTCATGGCCAGAGGGTGACTGGCAGAACATACGGCTGTGACGGCATAAGAGAACAATGGAATGATATGGATTTTAGAGCTTGACATACCCCTTCCGTGGGGGCAAAGTCAAGCTCATTTTTTATGGTTTTATTTCCTTTATACATACCAGGATCGTGACTGCTGTTAAATTGGATAGGGGGATAAAAATGTTTACAGAAATTAGAAAAACAGTGACGCCAGGTCTTTTTGCAGCTTTTTTTGCGTTTGTATGATGATTAATTTAAGGATAAATTTTATAAAATTGGATCAATAACAGCTCGAAAATAATGGTCTAATTCTTCTGGTGAAAGAGATTTTTGTTTTTTTAACCACCATAGAACCATTTCAACGAAGCTACTAGAAGTATGATTTACAAGAAACTCTTTCGGTAGGTCTTGGTTATGTTTTCGATTTTGATTGATAAACTGTGCTTGTATCAATTCGTTTAGGCTGTCTTTAAAATATCGTAAAAAAATATCGCTACTTTCACAAGAAAGTAATCCTAAAACATTATTATCATTTTCTTGCAAATGGTGTAGGAGATGACAGAAAACAGAATGTGGGGCTTCTTGATTTGAGTACAAGCCATGCGTCTGAGCATTATCCATAGCGCTGTCAATAATATGACCAAACAATTCCTTGCAGACTGCCTGTAGCAACTCATCTTTTGTTTCAAAATGAGCATAAAAAGTACTTCTGCCAATATTGGCACTATCGAGTATTTCCTGTACTGTAATTCGATTATAACTCTTGGTTTCAAGTAATATTGTAAAAGCTATGAAAATAGCCTCTCTTGTTTTTTGTTGTCGTCTGTCCATAGTTTTCCTCCGTACAAAACCTTAAAAGTGTTCGGTAACTTACATTTTTGTTGATTTGATTATTGCTTCAGAACGTAAAAACATGATACAATCGAACAAAGTGTTAGATAACATACAGATTATACTGTATTATATTAGGAGTGCCAAGAAGATGAAAACAAAACAAAATGTAAAAAAAAGGGATTGTATTTGCGATACTTGCGGCTGCATTGTATGCCATAAATGCTCCTTTTTCTAAGATATTATTGAATTTTATACCACCAACTTTAATGGCTGGATTTCTTTATGTTGGTGCAGGTGTAGGAATGGTTGTTATTGCTGTCATCAGAAAAATACAGAAAAGCGAAGTGAAAGAAGCAAAATTGACAAAGGCGGAATTGCCATACACAATCGCGATGATTGTTTTGGATATTGCAGCTCCTATTTTTCTGTTGTTTGGATGAAACGCTACAACAGCCGCAAATGCATCATTATTAAATAATTTTGAAATTGTAGCGACTGCGATTATCGCACTTATGGTATTTAAAGAAAAAATCAGTGCAAGACTTTGGCTTGTTCTTCTTGCGGCAGTTTGCTGGGGATTTGAAAATAACTGCACGAGAAAAATATCATCAAAAGATCCTTTACAGATTGTTCTGTTAAAAGGTATTTTCTCGGGTATGGGGTCTATCATCATCGGTCTGTGTATTGGAGAACAGATAGAAGTTCCTTGGAGTATTGTTGCAGTTCTTGCTCTCGGTTTTGTGGCTTATGGTCTGAGCATTGATTTTTATGTATATGCCCAGAGGCTACTTGGTGCGGCACGCACGAGTGCTTACTACGCTGTTGCTCCGTTTATAGCGGCTATCCTTTCGCTGATAATTTTTAAGGAAATACCGGATATAAATTATTTCATTGCACTTATGTTAATGATAATTGGTGCTTGGCTTTCTTCAAAAGATAAACCGCTAATCAAGAAAAAGAAAATGTAAAATAGATAATTTGTTTTAATAGTTATTTTTAGTTTGCTATTCAATCAAACATAACAGAATATTTGAATGACTGAAAACATCGTAGCAATACGGTGTTTTTTATTACCCAATCGTTATTGTGGCACATATGAACAAAGCAAGTGATACAAGTCCTTTGTACCGTACCAATGGAACGATTGATATTGCCGCTGCTGCAAGAAGTATTTTAGCGGTAGCAAGAGATCGATCCACGCTCCGAAAATAAAGATGAGCGTTACTTGGTGCAAGTAAAAAACAATCTTGCCCGTAAATGAAATGATGAAAGACGGGGAAATGTTGGCTGCTGATTGCGAGGCTATGATGGAGGCGGAAGGTTTTAAGAAATCGACCATTAAAAAGGCAAAGAAAAGCGTGGGAGTTATCTCACGAAAGACAGGCTTTGGCTGTCAAATTCCGGTACTTATTGCAGCGGGAATTTTCGGTGGGATTTTAATGATCCGGTTTACAGAATTGGTTCAAAATCCTATAATGGTTCCTTCAGTCAGTATGGGTGGCCTGGCGGTTGGTCTTGTTTTAGGAATTATTATATATATGAGAGAACGTCAAAAAGATATAGTAGAAATAAAATAAGGAGCTGCCTGTGTCTGTGCGGCTTTTAGGATGTCAACAAGATATTGATAAATGTATTAAATAATCGAAAAATTAAAAAAATCAGAAAAAAATAAAAAATTTGTCAAAAACTGTTGACATCCTTAAAATAAGGTGGTATTATATGGAAGCTGTCTGAGAGAAACAGCAAAACAAAGGACTTTTGATGAACGGTTTCAGCTTCAGTTTGAAACGGATT
>CAJKGK010000042.1 GCA_905199445.1 uncultured Lachnospiraceae bacterium
CTACGACCTTCGGGTTATGAGCCCGACGAGCTACCGAACTGCTCCACCCCGCGATGATGTATCAAAGAAACTATATACATCATAGCACTGTAAAAATTGAATGTCAATGACACTTACACCAAAACTTTTCTGGCATTTTCGTCATTTTTTCTCAAATTCCGCCACAAATCCCATCATTCCCAGGATAATGCCCAGCAAACTCATTTCCATCGGACCTGATGACAGATAATACCACATGGGAAACAGCCTGCACAGCCACTGAATACTGGCAGGCACAATTGCAGGCACAACATGAACAAATACAGTTACAATCCCCATGACAAACAAAATTATGGCAGTCCCATGCAGACAAAACCGGCGAGTGACCACTGCAAGCACGAAATTCATGTAACCCCATACCAAAAGTCCGAAAGCTCCTGTTCGCACCAGCTCTGACAAAAAATTTTCATAAAACCCGCTTCCTATCATTCCCACCAGCATACTCACACTACTGCAGACCACTGCAGCTGCAATGGCCAGCCAGGCGGTAAACTGTCTCGCCGGCCGACATGCTTTTAAGTAAAAATGCTTTTCTCTGTCTTCCAAAATACTGTAGCAGCCTGAAAGCCCTCCAAGCGCCATCATCAATGCCATCATTCCCCGGCAAATTTCCTTAAGAAGACCAAGATTATCCGAAATCACCTGTCCAGGTTCCATATTATACTGAAATTCAAAGGTACTTCCGTCAGTCAAACGCCGTTGAAACACTGACCGCCAGTCCACACTTTTATCCTCAAAAATCTGAAGTGGCAGCTCTTTCGCATTTTCCAGGTATGTATTCAAAATTTCCGGAGCATAGCACTGAAAAAGACATTGAAAAATAACCTCATTGATCACCGGATCCATCACCGTTTCCGGAGCCGCTACGCAGCTGATCAAACTTCGTTTCTTCCCCTGATCTATAAGTGTTTTCAAATTGCCTGGAATGATATACCCACATTCTGCCTGCCTTGAAATCACTGCAGCTTCCAGGGATCGGGCATCCTCATATAAGCCAAAAGAAAAAAGTCCGTCTTTGGTGATCAGCGTATGTGATAACGTATTCAGGAATCCTTCATTTCCCGGCTGTGCAGTCTCAATATAAACGGCCACGCTAATTCCTTCATTTTCCTGTCTCTCAGTTACAGATAAAAAAATACAGGCCACAGGAAACACAATAAGAATCCCCCAGAAAACAGGCATTTTAAGCAGCCGTTTAAAACAAAGCATCAACCATTGGCTGTAATAAAATTTCACTTACTGTCCACCCCCGTCCAATGGGTTCCCAGCGCCGCTATACCAAGAAACACCACACTAAAAATCCCCAGCTGTCCAGCTGCCCTTGCCTGAAACCGGCCTGACACTGCCCCTTCAATCAATTGCATGATGGACTGTCCCGGAAGAAATTTTCCGGCCAGCCACAGATTTTGCGGCAAAAGCCCGGAAGGGATCAAGGCTCCGGCCGTTATAAGACATGCGGCAGTCAAGGCAAACATTAACATCACCCTTGCACCACGGCTCCTTACAAGCGCCTCAGCCATAATCATCAAAGCACTCACAGTCATTCCGGAAAAAAAAGCAGTCACCACAGACCACAGAAAACATTTTATAAGGCACACCCATATATCCCCGAAAGATAGTCCCAGAGGATTTTGAACAGCAACAAACACTGTGGTATAAAAAACAGTTAAAATCATCCACATCATTGCAAATATACAGCCATACTGAATCAGAAGATTCCGGCATTCTGATATACCGTAAATTTTCAGCTTTTCCCTCACCGAGATTTTCTCCCCATCAAGCGCAGCCGAACCGGCAGCTGCCAAAATCATTGTCAAAATAACAGCTGCCGCAGCTCCTGCATATATCCTCTGGCTTACCGCACCATAAGCTGAGACAATTTCCCTTTGAAAAATGTGCCCACGATTCAGCGCCAGGTCCAGATACGCCTCGTTAAGCGCATCCCAGGCCTGCTGTAAGAACTGCTCAAGACCACATTCAATGTAACAGTCATAAATTGTATAAATCCCGGCCTGGGCAGCTGAAAGTATACCCGCCCCGGCCTGCGTCAAAGTTTGAAGCAGCGCCGCCGACAGCTGATCAATTTTTCCAAAAATGATTTTAACCGGCGTATTGGCACCGCTAATAATATCTTCAACTAAAGTTCCGGGTATATACATCACCGCCTCAAGACTGCCTTCATCCAGCTGCTGACGGGCCTCATCCTCATCCAGATCAATAAATTCACAGGAAACCTTCACACTGTCCATTTTCTGAAGAAAATCCAGCGCCGGCGCCATAACAGAGGAATCCCCTTCAACAACCATGCCAATCTTTATTTTTTCAAAATCATTGTTCTTCAGTAAGGCCTTTTGTGTACAAAAAGCAATTATACCGGCCGCAATGGCCAGTATAACTGCTCCTGTCAAAGTTTTTAATATACACACTGAAATTCTTTTAAATTCAAGAATTATATATGTTCCAAACCTCATTTTTACTATAACCCATAAACAGACATCAAAAATTCATAAAGATTCATCTGTATTTCCTGCATCAGTGTCTCCAGCTCACTTTGGCTCATGGCAAACAGATCATACACCGGTTCTTCTGGCTCCTGTATCTTCTCCTCCAACGGACCGACGCCCAATGTGCCTGTAAATGCTACATAGTTCGTTTGATCCGTGATATAAATTCTGTCCATAGTCATATCAAAGGATTTTCCTTCCTCCACATCGTTAAGAACACCTTCCATCCCAAGACTAAAGCCTTCACCGGATTCATCCTCAAATATATATTCGTATGAAAAATCTCCGTCTGTCTCATTGTAGTTTCCAATGGCATCAAAAGTTAAGACCGGCGTATCTCCGTCTTTCAACTGAATATTCAGCCATGATGTGGTCATGTCCGATGTGGTTTCAAGTGTTTTTTCAAATTCAAATCCGCCCGGTGTTTCAGTCACACTGCTTAAATTTAAAAATCCACGATACCCCTGCGCATAATCTGACGGGTCTGTAAATACCAGTTCAAAATGAATCCCAATCACATCCGATCCATCATCCGGATTGGTCAGCATAAGCTGTGCATTCATCCCCGCCACCTTATGCTGCGATGTAAGGTAAACACCAGCCTTAAGATCATCCTGCAGCATTTTCTGCAAATCCGTTCTGAATTGGGCAATGTCTGCTGCCTCTATATCTACATCCACATTATAGGATTCAAATATCTGAGGATTTTTCTCCAGATCTTCAAGGAAATGATCCAGCAGCTGCATATAGTCATCTCTTTTTACAGATATGGTATATAAATCAGCCGACCATGTTTTTCCGCCATATTCAAACTCTTTTTTCTCATCGCCTTTGGCAACGATAAGATTATCATAAATCTGAGCAGAATCTGCGGCATAGCGGGACAAAATGCCATTTTCATCTTCGTTCCCCGAGGTATTTCCAAACAAATTCATCGAAAAATCTTCGTCAACTTCAACCGGACTGTTTTTTCCAAGTTCAGACGCATTATAAGCGCTGAGCATATTGTTTGTAGGAATACGTATATATCCTTCGTAAAATTCAGGCACAGCAAAACAAAAATCTTCTTCATTTCCGTAAATATCTGCGGAAAACAACTCTGTTCCCATCACATCTATGGCAAAATTCCCACCCATCTGCTTATTTTCCATATCCTGCCCAAGGTGCATGGAAAAGCCAAAAGCATCTGTAAGAAAGCCTGATTCCATACCCTCTCCCGCAATATCGTCCAGGGAAAGTTCAAAATCCACATAACCTGCGCCTTGTTTCAAAGTTTCTCCAAGAGCCTTCATATCTATATGAGAAAGCACTGAAGCCTGATCCGGTATCACCAGACTTAATCCGGCCTCCGACAGCGCTGTCATTACCTTTGTTTTATCAGCAATAAACAACTTGGGAATCAATATCACACCGGCAATAGCCACTGCTACCGCTGCCACCCCGCACCCGATCATTATACCGATCTTTTTTCTGCTTTTTTTAGGTACCTCAGGCCCGGATTCATATGAACCGCGTTGGGACCAATCATCTGTTTCCCGGTCATCCATATGATTACTTCCAAACTGCTGATCATAGCTGCTGCGCTCATGATCCGACGTCCAACCGGCATCGTTATTTTGCGAATAATCTGATGTACTAAAATAACGCTCATCACCGGCATTATTGTTTTGAAATTTTTCATCTTTCATAGTCTGCCCCCTTTGCTTGAAAACACCGTTTATAACGGCATCACTCTGAAATTTTACTGGTTCTGCCCAAAACAGGAAATAAGCTGTGCCCCCCGCAGTCTGGGATCTACCGATTCCAGATACTTATTCTTCATCACATAAAGCACATCACACAAATCCAGCTCCGCCTCCTCATGGGTCGCGATTACTACAGTCCCTTTCCGGCTCAGATAATATCTGAGAAAATCCCGTACATTCTCTTTACATACCAAATCCAGCGCAGCTCCCGGTTCATCTAAAATTAAAATCGGCGGATTTGCCGCAATAGCACATGCAATGCTTACTCGCTTTTTCTGACCGCCAGATAGTACGGACACCTTCCGATTTAAAATATTTTTTAAATCCAGCATCGATAAAGTCTGGCTCTCTAACGCCTGCGCCACCTGACTGCGTCCGCCGTACCACAATCTTAAATTATCCATTACAGATAAATCATCCATCAGCGGATTTTCCTGAGGTACATACCCCACCTGTTTTGCAAAAAATCCAAGTTTTGAGGCTGCTGCCTGTCCGGAAATTTCCAATTTACCCTTATAATGGGTATAAACACCGGCCAGAATCTTCAAAAGTGTGGATTTACCGCACCCATTGGCACCGGCTATAGCTGCACACTGTCCCTGACACACTTCCATATTCAAGTCTTTGATAATTTCATGCTTGCCATATGCATAAAACAGCTGCTGTGTCCTTATGATCGGAATATCCATACACTACCTCCCTGCCCCCAGACGGTCTTTTATTTCGGTATTTTGCAATACCCGACACCTTTGTTTGATATAGTATTATTATACTCGATCATCCGACTTTAATCTACAAAAAAATAAACGCATTATTAGCACTCATCCATTGACAGTGCTAATAATGTGTGTTATATTATCATTATAACAATTAGTACATGCATTTAATTGATTTATAAAATCGAATTGATCAGGAGGAATTTACGATGATATCAAGAAATAATTATGGCTTAAACTTATTTGATGAATTTTTTAAAGATCCTTTTTTTAGTTCCGCTTACACAGAAGGTCATGATAAACCGATGCGAACCGATATTTACGAGAAGGATGGAATGTACCTGCTTGAAATCGAGCTTCCCGGATTTTCAAGAGAAGATATTCAGGCCGAACTGGACAAAGGTTACCTGACAATTACTGCAAAACGCAGCAAACGTATTGAAGAAGGCCAGGATCGCTGCCGCCTGATTCACCAGGAGCGTTATCACGGCTCATATACCAGAAGCTTTTTTGTAGGTGAAGAGCTGGAACAGGAAGATATTAAAGCCTCCTTCCATAACGGTATCCTTAAACTCACCGTTCCAAAGCATGTGACAAGAAAAATTGAAGACACAAAAAAATATATTGCAATTGAATAATTCAAAGGGGCCTTGAGGTCCCTTTATTTTACTAATGCAAAAAACGCATAACAAAATCGGCACTTTTCCAGATTTTACCTAAAATCTGGTGATCTTCCACATTATATTTCTCCCATCCATGAATTTTACAATGCAAAATCCATATTGGACAAACCCCAAAAACCTGATTATAATAAAAAGTATGATTACATAACTGTACTTTTTTAAACAAAATCTGTACACTATTTTCAGAGAAGGTAAAGGAGAGATTATCATGTGCGCTGAATTCAGACCTATGAGAAGTTTAATCTATGTTGACTGTGTCAAAGAACAGTATCGTGTCAAACTGAGACACTGGCTGTACAAATATCATGTGCCAGACAGTATTGCACATTTTGAACCTTATGTTACAAAATACTGCTTCTATCCTGCATTGCCATCCCCAACTGACCCGGAAAAATTCGGCGTCATCCGTATGCAGCTGACAGAACATTACTGGTTAATTAACGAACTGCTTCCCGAATATAAGAGCAAAACCATCACAGAATACTTCCCCACAGATGTATTAAAATGGCAGGGACAGATTCCGGATACAGTGGAAGAAACCGCATTAATCGACGGCGATGATGCCCGCAGTTCAGGACGCTGCCCACAGGGACATCCTTTTGTTTTTGCCTTTGTTCCAATCTGCTTTGAAGATGATATCAAAGGTGCCGGCCGCACCATCGAAGACGGACCAAACTATCGCTGGCAGTTTATGATTTCCTATCCAGACGGTGTTTCCCAGGAAGAAGGCGACAAATGGTTTTACGAAGAGCTGGCGCCCGCTTTAAAGGATCAGCCTGAAGTCACAAGGCTTCTTTCCTCCAAGATCATGCAGGATGTGAATGGCTGTCCATTCAACCGTGTTGTTGAAGTATGGTTTGAAGGTCCGGATCAGTGGAACAAAGTTGTAAATGATATTTCCAAATCCATCAAAAAGCCGGAATGGGCTATGACAGATGCCTTCCCATTCCTTCCCGGATATACAAAATTCGTAAGTATTTTCCTTTCTGACTATGCAGAAAGCAACAACCTGGCTCAATACCGCGGTTACATTGCCATGAGATAACAGGCACATAAAAAGATGCTGAGACTGCCAATTTGGTTTTGTCTCAGCACCTTTTTGTCATTCATTTATATTCCATTTTTAGTCTTGAATTTTATATCTTTTATGTATCAGACAGCTGATCCAAACATTGTTCTGATTCATCCTTTGCATCCATGCTTTCCACAGAATCACAATCTTCAACTACAATACCAAAAAATCGGGTAAGGGCTTCCTTTGTTTCGGTATTGACCACCTCCCCGGGTTGCTGCGTATACACAGATTCCCGGTAATTTTGAATTTCCTCATTTAACGCCAGCATTTTTCGATCTAAAAATGCTGTAATATCCGCACACTCTTTCAATTCCCGGCGAATATGCTCCGGCGCCTGCCCATCAAACTTATAATAGATCTTGTGTTCAAGACTGGCCCAAAAATCCATGGCAATGGTTCGGATCTGGATTTCTACCTTCGTATAGATTACTTTCTGAGACAAATAAACCGGAACAGACACAATCATATGATAACTCATATAGCCATTAGCCTTTGGCCTTGAAATATAATCCTTAATTTTCAGTACATTCACATCATTCTGATGAGCGATCAGCTCTGCGATTGTATAAATATCTGTGGTAAACGAACAGATAATCCTTATGCCTGCCACATCATTAATATATTTAATAATATTGGAAATAAAGGGCTCCCGGTTATTAATTCTCAATTTTCTTAAAATACTCTGAGGGGATTTTATCCTGGAACTGATATGTTCAATCGGCGTATAGCCAAACCGCAGCTTAAATTCCTGATTCAAAACATTAATTTTTGTATTAATAACTTCCAGCGCAGACTCATACAGTAAAAGCATTTTTTCCCACTGTACAGACTCAGAATAATGAACCGGAAGTTTTTTTTCTTCTTCACTCATTGTTATACCTCCTAAGCAAACAGACGACCAGCCTTACGGGGCTTGTATAACAATTTTATCATAAAAATCCTGAAAATTTCTGTTTTAACAGTTATTTTAGAAAAATATCACAAACAATACATCAATACACAAAAAGCACCCTCATATAAGACTTTTCTTTCCTATATGAGAGTGCCCATCACCTGAACTCAGGCAATTAAATCCTTTAATTATTCTTCAGAAAACTGATCTTTTCCTACGCCGCAAAGAGGGCAGAGCCAATCTTCAGGAACATCTTCCCATTTTGTTCCTGCTGCGACACCGTTATCCGGATCGCCCTGTGCCTCATCATAAACATATCCACATACATCACATACATATTTTTTCATTTTAAATTCCTCCTGTTTTTATATCGGGATATTTTCATATCCGCAGTTTCACATCAAAAAGTTAACATTTATAAGTCAAGGCATCATGGATGCACAGATTGCATCTGCCAGCTTATCAATTTCTTCATTCTGTCCGGTCTTCATCGAAGATTTCAGGGTTACTTTTTCTCCAATGTATTCCATGTTTTTCAACGGAGCAAGAATTTCCTCAATCAATTTTCCGGATACAGGTGCCCACGAACCATTCTGCATAATCGCAATTTTTCTGTTCTGTAAATTATGGGCAGCAATTTCATGAAGCAGGTTTTCCATATTCGTAAAAATACCATTATTATAAGTAGAACTTGCAATAACAATATGGCTGCATCGAAATGCTTCGGCTACAAGGTAGGAAGGATCTGTTACAGACACATCATAAACCTTAATATTCTTTATGCCTCTTTCGGCCAGTTTTGCAGCAAGAATATCCACTGCATTTTCGGTGTTGCCATATACGGAACCATAGAAAAGAGCCACTGCGGTTTCTTCTGGTGTATAACTGCTCCATGCCTGATATTTTTCCAAAAGCCAGCCAATATTTTCTCTCCAGATAAATCCATGAAGAGGGCATATCATCTTGATGTCAAGCCCTGAAGCCTTTTTAAGCAGAGCCTGAACCTGCATACCGTATTTTCCTACGATATTTGTATAGTATCTGCGATATTCTTCCGCCCATTCTCTTTCAATATCCACTTCATCCGCAAACAGATTCCCACTGATTGCACCAAAGGAACCAAAAGCATCTGCAGAAAAAAGAATACCTTCTGTCATTTCGTAAGTTACCATAACCTCTGGCCAATGCACCATTGGGGCCATCACAAAGGTTAATGTATGCTTACCACAGGAAAATGTATCCTTTTCCTTAACAACCACGGCTCTTTCATCTACATCAAAATCATAAAACTGCTTAATCATTGCCACAGTCTTTGCATTGCAAATCAGCTTCAAATCCGGATAACGGATAATCAGCTCCTCAATCACCGCACAGTGATCCGGTTCCATATGATTAACAACAAGATAATCCAGCGTACGTCCATTCAGCACAGCTTTAATATTATCCAGGAACTGGCGGTTAACAGCCTGATCTACTGTATCCAGCAGCACAGTTTTTTCATCAACCAGCAAATAAGAATTGTAAGCAACTCCTTTTGGAATCGGATATACATTTTCGAACAATGCCAGTCTGCGATCACTGGCACCGACCCAGTAAAGCTGTTCGCCTATTTTTCTTGCACATTCCATCGTTCATTCTATTCCTTTCTGAATGTCTGTTGTTACCCCGCTGACAGGGGCAAAATTTAATGAATCTTTCGTTGTTATTTTAAACCGACTTCCATGTCCGGTCAAGGGTTACTTTCTTTTTTATTATAACCAATAACTGATGATCCTTCTGTAACTTTAGTCACATTTATATTTTATTTTTCTGTGTGACAAATATAGGTTTCCCAAAATTCTTCAAAACACAAGTTATTTTCTGTTATAAACTGGGCTGCGGCCTCACCAACGTACCGAAAATGCCAGGGTTCATAGCTGATTCCCGTTATAGCTTCCTTTCCCCGGTCATATCTTAGTATAAATCCATATGACGGTGCATGGGTCCGCAGCCATCTTCCCTCCGGTGTATCTTCATACCCTTCATCCAACTGTGTATAATTTGCGGCATAAATATCCACGGCCAGGCCCAGACGATGTTCTCCGGAATTAGGAACAGACACATATTTTTTCGCTTCGTCATAAGCCTTCGCCTCAGGTACACCCTGACGAATCTGATTTTGCACTTCAGATTCAAACAGCGCCTCCTGCTTTTCTTTTGTGCGGTATCCGGAACATACAACAGGTGACAGACCCTCGGAGCGCATAGCTTCAAGCATCCGGACAAGCGGTGCATAAATTCTGGCATCCACAGACTCCTGGGAGTCCGGAAGCTGTTTTGTCTCAATCTCATAATCATCAGGAACAGCTACTTTTTCATTGGTCAGGATATACTGCCACATATTTTCCGTATCCGGAATAAATACCGGATGAGTGCCAGCCGAATCCCCGACCTGAAGCTGAGATGTGCCTTGTGCTAAAGCACTTTGAGACTCCGACTCCAGCACGTCTCTGGATACATACTGGCTATTTTTATTCTTTTCCGCTCCAGGTTGACCAAATTTGACAAACAGCAAAAGCCCCCCGGCCACACTGACACCCAAAATGACCATCATAATCGCCATTTTCATCTGTTTCTTAAAATTATTATCCATCCTTCCGGTATCCCCTTCCGATTAAACTAAACCGTTATTTATCCTTTCTCAAACTGCTGGGCGTACAACCGTAAATTTCCCGGAACAGCCGTGTAAACAGCTTATAATTTGTAAATCCATGATTTTCCGCAATCACCATAATATTATCCTGGGTATTCATAATATCATCATAAATATGCACAAGACGGACAAGGTGCAAATGCCGCGTAAAATTAATGCCCATATGCTGTTTAAAAAATCGGCAAAAGTACTCTCTGCTCAGACCAAAATGGTCTGCCAGATCCCCAAGTGTAATATCTTCTTTATAATGTGCCTGAACATAGGCTACAATGTCATTAAGCCTTTCCCTGACCCGAAGATCTCTCACATCGGTATTTTCCAAAAGGGGCCGTGCAAAATGATTGACAAGCAAAAACAAAACCTCCATGACAATCGCTTCACAGCGCATCTCATAGCCAACAGGCTGGGTAATATACAGTCGGGGTAATTCCTTCATCATATCACATATTTTCAGATACTGTTCCAGCTTATCCCGCTGCAGCGATTCACGGCAGCATTCCAGCCTAAGACTGTCCAGCTGGGGCACATATTTTTTTACAAAATCTCTGGACACATAAATATAAATTCCCATAGAAACTCTGGCACACTGGGTTTGATGAATAATGTTGGAATCTACAAGAATAAATTCCCCGTTGACAAGGGCATGACGCCTGCCATCAAAAATAACCTCTCCAACGCCGTTAAGGGCATAATGCATCTCCAGCGCCGAATGCCAGTGCGGCGGATTATAAACCCCCCGTCGGCTGTAATAATCAATACGAATCCCGGTTTTATCCAGGTCATAAATATGCTTGTAAATAACATTATTCATAAATCATCCAACCTTAAAAATATCAATATTGACCAAGAATTAGTCAATTTCCTTACTAATCTTCCTGTGGTTTATATGATACCATATGGATTGTAAAAAGAAAACAGATTTGAAAGGAGAAATAAAATATGTCAAGAATATCCAACAACAAAAAGTCCTTAAAAGAACGTATCTATCAGTATTTCACTGAAAATGCCCAGTATTTCGCCTATCTGTCCTGTGCTTTAAGCGGCAATGTTTATATACTTCCCCGCAAATAATCGAGAAAGCGAGGACGTACTCACAAATGATTACAAATAAAATTAACCGAACAGACGGGAGCATGTAGGATTTTGTCATCCATACATTCTCCCGTTTTGTGTGTCTCTATTTTTTATATAATCTTAATTATATTCTTAAATTATCTCTTTATTTTAATATTTATTTTTGATATAATGTGAAAACGCAGCTTATACGTTTACGGCTGCGTTTTTTATGCCTGGACTGGAGGGTGTCATTGACCCAATGGATGATGCCTGATTCAGATTTCTTACAACGATTAAAGAAAACTTGAGAAAAGTGAGGGATATTCTATGGAATTATTATCAAAAACGGAAACATTATCCGAAAAAGGAAACATTGCTGCAGACAGCGAAGACTTCCAGCGGGAAGCCGATCATCTTAAAAACTGCCTGGCTATTGTCAGAAACAATATTGACATATATGAGCAAAAAGAACGGAATTACCAAAACGAAGTGACTCAGTTATTTCAATCCGTTCGTAAAGGCGAGGGTGATGCTTACGGACAACTGCTTGCCGGCCAGAGTATTTTGGAAAATACTCAAAACTCGCTGAGAAAAAATCGTGCGGCACTTAAAAAAGCTTATTTTGGCCGAATTGACTACGACGATGAAACCTATGGTCTTAAAGAAACCTGCTATATCGGAAAAAATGAGGTGACACGTAATCTTACGGAAGTTGTTATTGTCGACTGGCGCGCGCCCGTTACAGCCGCCTATTACGAAAACGAACTGGGCGCCGGAAGCTACGATGTTCCCGGCAGTACCCCTATTCAGATTCACCTTCACAGAAAAAGAACCTACGATATTGAGCAGGATCGGCTGCTTGGATACTATGATGATGATACAGCTGCCAATGATGAGCTGCTGGTCAAATATTTATCTCAGCATAAAGACGCCGTCCTGGGCGATATTATTGCCACCATTCAAAAAGAACAAAATCTCATCATCCGTGACAGCCCGTTTAAAAATATTATTGTCCAGGGGGTTGCAGGAAGCGGAAAAACAACCGTTGCCCTCCATCGTATTTCCTATATTCTTTATAATTATGCCAATCGCTTCAAACCGTCGGAATTTTGTATTGTAGGAAGCAGTGATATGCTTCTCGACTACATCAGCAGCGGACTGCCTGAGCTGGATGTGAGTCATGTCCGCCAGATGCGTATGGATCATTTTATACCATACCTTATGGGAAAATCCTGGAAAAAGAAATATAAACTGATCCCGGATAAACCGTCTGCCGACCTGCGGAGCAAACTGCCTTTTGTCCGCCGCCTGGAAGACTATCTAAAACAATGGGAGAGGGATCATCTATGTCTGGATGATATTTATGATCCGCAGCTTGGAAAAATTTTTACATCAGAAAATATGAAAGAAATCCGCAGGCTGAACCCATCTCTGTCAATGCTTCAGTTTGAAAAACTGCTCAATGAACGTCTCGCAAGCAGAATAAAACTGTTATGCTCAGACTTTGAGCCTGACGATCGAAAAGTCAAGCTCAGGGAATATAAAAAGTACTTTCATTCCGATCAAAATAAATGGACAGAACCTGAAATTTATGCAGCGTTTCTGAAAAATACAGGATTTACATCAGACGATCAAATGCCCTGCCCGTCTGCCGCTTCCTTTGATATCTACGAAGCAGCTGCCCTTGCACTGATTTACCGCCGAATATTGAGAAAAAAAGATGAGGACGAATTTAGTCAGATCATTATAGACGAAGCACAGGATTTTGGTGAAATGATCTATTATGTTTTAAAACAGCTGCTGTCGGATTGCTATTTCACAATCATGGGCGATGTCTCCCAGAATATTCGTTATGAAACCGGTATGAATGACTGGGATGGCTTAAAGGAGGCCATGTTTGACAATGAAGATGACAGCTTCTGTCTTTTATCCAAAAGCTACAGAAATACCATCGAAATCTCAGAGTGTGCCGGCCGTGTCCTTGAAAAGGCATCCCAGGGCAGCTATAAAATTCAGCCTGTCATCCGCCATGGTCAGCCTGTGGCATACCTTCACCCAGCAGCTGAGAACTTGAATGCTCAGTTGAAAAAAACTATAGATGAAATTCGAAAAAAAGATTTCGAAACCATTGCTGTAATCTGTCGAAATGAAAGCGAAGCCCGCCAGGTCTGTGAAATTTTAGAGCTGCCCGAAGATAGCCAGCACAGCTTTCATAACGGTGTCATGGTCCTGCCTGTAACCATGACCAAAGGTCTGGAATTTGATGCAGTCATTCTCTGGAAGCCAGACAACCGTCATTACGGCAGCAATATGAAAGAAGCCAAATTACTGTATGTCGCCATTACCCGCGCCCTTCATGAGTTATATATGATTTCGGATGAGCAAATCAGCGAACTGCTTATATAGAAACCTGGAAAACGAAATGCAAAAAACTCTGAACAATTAATCACTTAAAAGTTCAGAGCTTTTTAAGGCGCAGGCCGGATTTGAACCGGCGAATCAAGGTGTTGCAGACCTTTGCCTTACCACTTGGCTACTACGCCATATAAGAGCTGCTATATTTCCTACAGCTCTTATATTATATCAATCTGTAAAAATTTCGTCAATAACAATTCCTTTTCAAAATTCCACAATTTACATAAGGAATTTTTGAGCAAATTCACCCTTTGACAGCTCCCATGGTAATACCCTTGACAAAGTATTTCTGGAAAAAT
>CAJKGK010000043.1 GCA_905199445.1 uncultured Lachnospiraceae bacterium
AATGGATGGAGAAGGATTCGAACCTTCGAAGTCGTCGACAACAGATTTACAGTCTGCCCCCTTTGGCCACTCGGGAATCCATCCATATTGTCTCCTGAGACTTTTATACTATAGCACAAAAAAATATACTTGGCAAGGATTTTTTGTACCCATTTTCATGTCCATGAAAATGCAGCCCACAGCTGTATACGCAGGCAGCTAAAGCCGCCTGCGTATACTTTAACCGGACGAGCTGCCGGATCGATCAGCCGCAGGTCTGGATATTTTTTAATACAAGCCCTGCATCCGGAGGAATGGACAGCTTCAGGCAGCCATTGTCCACAGGATAAAGGACGCTGTCTGTGTCAAAACCTGCTGCATGACTGCGAATCAAAGCCATCATATGATCACCTGTCACACCGACTTCCCATACAGGAACAACAACGGTTTTACTTTCCCCGGGATGATTATTAATAACCGTAACAATCTGATCTTTTCCGTCAAAACGGCCATAGGCAATCACATTGGGCTGCCCGCCGAGAAATTTAATGGAGCCGCTTTTGAAGGCTTCATAACCTTTATGAATACCAATCATTTCTTTATGAAAACGGATCATTTCCTGATCCTCATGGCCCCATGGATATGTCCGTCGGCTGTCCGGATCGGTCCAACCGCAGACACCGGCCTCATCACCATAATAAATCGTAGGCGCTCCCGGCCAGGTCATCTGAATCATCACAGCCAGGCGCATCAAAGCCGCATCCGTGCCTTCATTGGCGGCCATAGCCCCCACACTGGCAATCCGTCCCACACGGTGATTGGTTCTTGTAAGGAACCTGGAATGATCATGATTAGAAAGCTCATTCATGGCGATGTATAAAGACTCATGATGAAAACGGGACATATGATGGCTCATGGCACCAAAAAACGACTGGTCATTTCCCAGCAAATCGCCTCTGTACTCATCACTGTGTTTTTCAACACCTGTCAAAAACCAGGTTACCGGCTCCATAAAGGCATCATAATTCATCACCGTATCCCACTGATCGCCCTGCATCCAGGACGCCGGATCGCCGTAATGTTCGGCCAGAATAATGGCTTCAGGATTTGCCTCCTTGACGGCATTTCTGAACTTACACCAAAAACTGTGGTTATATTCCGAAGAATGGCCCAGATCTGCAGCCACATCCAGACGCCAGCCATCAATATTAAACGGTGGTGATACCCACTTTCTTGCAATATCCAAAATATATTTTTCCAGCTGCGGCGACTCCTCATAATTAAGCTTTGGCAGTGTATCATGGCCCCACCAACCGTCATAATGAGAATTGTACGGCCATGGACCGTCCTCTATAAACCTGAAAAAAGAATGATAAGGGCTGTCCTTGGAAATATATGCCCCCTTTTCATAACCCTCCTGGTGTTCATAAATCTGTTCCCGGTCCATCCACTTATTAAAGGAACCACAGTGATTGAAAACACCATCCAGAATAACCTTCATCCCCCGCCGGTGAATTTCCGCTACAAGGTCTGCAAAAAACTGATTGCCGGCCTCCAGATTTCTCCGGTTCGTTACCCGCTGAATATATTTGCTGGCCCCGGAATTATAAGTCTCCCAGTCCTCCATGGCACGGCCGCCGTCCTCCACAATTTTTCCAAAATGAGGATCCACATAATCATAATCCTGTATATCATACTTATGATTGGACGGAGATACAAAAATAGGATTCAAGTAAATGACTTCAACCCCCAGATCCTGTAAATAATCCAGCTTATCCCATACGCCCTGCAAATCTCCGCCGTAAAACCGGGCCACATCCATATTCTCCGGCAGGCTGTTCCAGTCATTGACATGTCTCACCGGAGCGTGGATATAATGATACTCATGATCCACCACGTCATTGGATGGATCTCCGTTACAGAATCGATCCACAAAAATCTGATAAAAGACTGCGCCCTTGGCCCAATCCGGCGTTTTAAAGTCCGGCATGAATCTGAAGTTATAATAGGACTGAACTTCATCCATAACGCCTCTTTTATTATAATAAACCGTTACACAGCCTGAACTTATTTTAAAATAATATTCCTGACCACCGGCCTGACAGTCAATACAGCACTGATAAAAATCAAAAAACCGATCACTTTCTGATTTGATCATGTCAAATATCTGCTCATTCACAACAACCTGAACCTTTTCAACGTTATTTCTGGCTGTTCGAAATTTCAGCACCGCCTGCCAGCCATCGCCGTTTTTCTCATAAGACCTGTAAAAGGTTGTTCCATCGGCAAAAAGTGCACCGCGATCAATCACAGGATGTGCCCGGTTTACATAAAGCAAGAACTGTTCACACTGGCTCAAACAGTTAAAGTCAATATTTATACTCATAAAAATTCTCCTTAAATGTTCACTGACAGCCCAAAATTATTAAAATTTATAAGATACAGTTTCTTCTATTTTAAACCATATGGGAACAGAAAACAATAAAAAGCAGAGGACTATCCGTAAATGATAATCCTCTGCACAGTTCGTCGCTGCATGGTCCAGCAATCATCTTTAAATTCATTCATCTGCCGTCTGGCTGTCTGTCAAAGCCTTGTCTGTAAACAAAGCCTCGAACTCTTCACGGCTGATTTTTTCTTTTTCAATAAGCAGCTTTGCACAACTGTGAAGCACATCGATATGCTCTGTAATAATACGGCGGGCTTCCTGATGGCACTCATCAATAATACGTTTAATCTCACCGTCAATCGCCGAAGCCACATTTTCGCCATAACCGCGGGCATGCGCCAGATCACGTCCGATAAACACCTCGTTTTCATCGTCCGCATAGCAGATCAGGCCAACCTTATCAGACATACCAAACTGAGTCACCATGGCTTTAGCTGTACCGGTTGCTGACTTAATATCCTGAGACGCACCGGTTGTAATATCATCAAAGATCAGTTCTTCAGCCACACGGCCTCCCAGAGATACGATAATATCCTGAATCATCTTGCCTTTTGTATTAAACATCTCATCCTTTTCCGGAAGAGGCATTGTATATCCGGCAGCACCTATACCTGTGGGAATAATGGATACCGAGTAAACCGGTCCCACATCCGGAAGAACATGAAATAAAATTGCGTGACCAGCCTCATGGTAAGCTGTAATCCGCTTTTCTTTATCCGAAATAACCCGGCTTTTCTTTTCTTTACCAATGCCCACGCGGACAAAGGACTGGCGAATATCATTCTGAACAATATAAGCACGGCCTTCCTTTGCTGCTGCAATGGCGGACTCATTCATCAGATTTTCCAGATCAGCACCGGTAAAGCCAGCCGTTGTCTGTGCAATCTGATCCAGATCCACATCATCGCCCAAAGGCTTTCCTTTGACATGGACATCCAGGATCTCCCGGCGTCCCCTGACATCCGGACGTCCCACTGCAACCTTACGGTCAAAACGTCCAGGACGAAGGATTGCTGGATCCAAAATATCCACACGGTTTGTTGCGGCCATCACAATAATGCCCTCATTCACACCAAAACCATCCATTTCCACAAGCAGCTGGTTTAAAGTCTGCTCACGTTCATCATGGCTTCCGCCCATACCGGTACCTCTGCGGCGGGCCACGGCATCAATCTCATCGATAAATATAATGCACGGCGCATTTTTCTTGGCATCCGCAAACAGATCACGTACACGGGAAGCACCTACGCCCACATACATTTCCACAAAGTCAGAACCGGAAATACTGAAAAACGGAACACCGGCTTCTCCGGCTACAGCTTTGGCCATTAACGTTTTACCTGTTCCCGGAGGGCCCACAAGAATGACCCCCTTAGGAATACGGGCACCGACTTTTGTATACTTCTGAGGATTTTTAAGAAAATCTACGATTTCCTCCAGATCTTCCTTTTCTTCCTCCAGTCCTGCCACATTTTTAAAACGGATGTTATTCACACCCTCTCTTGTCATACGGGCACGGCTCTTTCCGAAATTCATCATCTTATTTCCGCCCGCATTCTGTTGCCCGGAAATAAAGAAAAACAGGAAGAAAATCAGTGCACCGGCCATGATGAGATACACTATATTCTGCTCAATCCATGAAGGACGCACCACATCCGTTGTCGTGTAATTTGTATAGCCGTGGTCAAGCATCTCCTGCTCCACTCTGCCCACATCCGCAGTATAAAAGCTGTACTGCTTACCGTCCTTCATGGCATAAATCGTACCGGAAGGAAGCTCCTGATTCGGTTCAATAACAACCTGGCTGATGGCAGTACCGGCCTCAAGATCCCTTACAAACTGGGTGTAGGAATAGTTCCCTGTGTTGCCCCGCTGTATGGTCGTATACAGCATATAGGCAATCATCAGGATCAGCACCACCACAGGCCAGATACTGAATCCTCTGCGCTTATTCACTTTTTAACCTCCTTATTGCTCAACAACACCAATATAGGGAAGGTTTCTGTATTTCTGGGCATAGTCCAGGCCATAGCCGACAACAAATTCATCCGGAATATTAAAGCCAACGTAGTCAACCTTTACATCTGCCGTACGCCGTTCCGGCTTGTCGAGCAGCGTACAGATTCGTATGCTTTCCGGATGTCTCTTATAAAGAATCTCAACCAGATAATGCAGTGTATTGCCTGAATCTATAATATCCTCAACAATCAATACATTCTTTCCTTCCAGTGGCTCGTCCAAGTCTTTGATAATTTTAACTGCACCTGAACTTGTCATACCGTCTCCGTAGCTGGACACGGACATAAAATCCAGTGATACAGGCACCGTGATTCGTTTAGCCAGCTCACATGTAAAGAACACGCCGCCTTTTAAAACGCATACAAGGTGAACAGATTTTCCGGCATAATCTTCAGAGATTTTTTTACCGAGAACTTTGATTTTTTCATCAACTTCTTCTTCTGTCAATAAAACTTTAATCTTATCTTCCATCTGCTTTTTCTCCTTTAACTTTTATCTCTACAATTTTTGTTGTTTGTCCGGTTATTTTATAGGCTTCGCTGATCCTTAAGCCCATGATCCATACAGCATGGTCTCCATCAGCGATGATCCACATCTTTTCCCGTTCAGCTTCAGGGACCTTTGCATCAATCATCAGTCTCCGGACAGGCTTTGTCTGACCCTTACTGTTTATTTCAAGGAAATCCCCTGTCCTGCGATGACGCAAATTGAGTCCATTTTTTATTTTATCATAATCAAACCATTTCGTATACTGCTTTTGCTCAATTCTTTCAATTTCTGTCCGTTTTTTTAGCCGAAGCTCCAGCTGCAGTCCAGACTCTGGCTCTATGTAGTCCAGCTGCCCGTTGTTTTTCTCGCACAAAAGCAGCAGATCCGGGCCAGGACCGCCGGCAGTGGTCTTATTCCCAGGTTTCCCTGCATGTTTCAATTTTCTTTCAAACTTCAAAGTCTCATACGTACGGACAACTTCAATCCCGTAGGGCAGACAGACCCTGCGCCCCACCTGATGGTCCATCAACGCAAGCACCTGTTCCACATGAATCCTTGAAATATCCTTTAATCCCCCCGCCATATGTCCAACCTGGGTGCGAACGACCGCTCCTGAGATCACAGGATCCATCTGTCGCAGCGCCGAAATATCCAGCGCCCAATCCCATTGCCGGTCCATCTCACGCCATGATTCAGGCGCGATCTTTGGCCTGACCAGGGAAGACTGCCAGGCCCTTTGAACCTGTCTGTCCATATAGGCCCAAACATCCCGCACAGAGGCAGCCAGGCTGGAAATATGATCCACAGCCCCTGCATTGATATTTTCAGATGCATAAGACAAAATATGATGTCTGACTCGATTCCGGGTATAATCTGTTTCCATATTTGTAGCATCTGTACACCAGTCAATGCCCTGGGCTTTCAAAATTGATTCAATTTCCTCCCGATCCAGACAAAGCAGGGGACGTATAATCTTCCCTCTCACAGGTGCAATACCGCCCAGTCCTTTAAGTCCGGTGCCCCGAAACAAATTCATAAGCACAGTCTCGGCAACATCATTTTTGTGGTGCGCCACAGCAATCCGGGCTGCCCCCTTTTGCTGAAGCACCTGTTCAAAACAGTCATATCGAAACCTGCGCCCTGCCTCCTCCTCCGACAAATGCGCCTGCCTTGCCAGCGCAGGAATATCTCCGCAAAAACAGACATACTCAATGCCGTGGCTTTGACAGAAGCTTTCCACAAAGGCCTGATCCTCATCCGCCGCCGCACCTCGAATTCCATGATTAATATGAACCGCTGTCAACTCAATGAAATGCTTTTTTGCCTGACGCATAAGCACAAAAAGAAGGCACATGGAATCTGCGCCCCCGGAAACCCCGACAATCACATGCATGTGTCTGTCAAGCATGTGATTGTCGTCCATATATTGCTCTACCCTTTTGATCATATCCTCATCATTCATAAAATCACTACTTTCCCCAGGGCATGCCAAAAATCAGCAGCAATGATTGGACATGCCCCGGCCACTTCTGTGGTCTTTTCCTGATCCTATCATATCACAGCCCCCTTTCATTTTACAAGAACCCAATCCTTGCGATTGAATACACAAAACAAATCCTTTGGATTGGGTTACACTAAACAAATCCTTTGAATTCAACTCACAAATAAGGCCTACGACTTATAAACACCACATGTAAGCACTGTCATGTCATCACTGATATTGTAACTGCATTTTTCCATGGTATATTCCAAAATGGCATTTGCCGTATCCTGAGGACTGGCCGTTGTATCCAGCTGACCAATAAATTCTCCCAAAACTTCATCCTTATTTTCCCCTTCCAGATGATTGATAATACCGTCAGTTACCATAATAATCATGTCGCCATCCTCCACCTGCCTGGAGGTGCCCTCGTAATCCACCTGGGTAAACGCCCCCATAGGGAGCGAATACGATCGTATGGCCTCAACGCCGTTTTTATGTCGAATAAATGTGGTCGAGGCTCCCACCTTGATAAATTCACACATTCCGGAATAAAGATCCAGAATACTCATATCAATTGTAGAAAATGCCTGGCGGTCCGATTTGAGAAACATCATGGAATTAATCAGGCGTACCGCTGACTGTTTACTGAAACCGGTATCCAAAAGCTGCTCCAGAAGCTCTATAATATATTCGCTGTCTTCGCTGGCCAGCCGCCCGGACCCCATGCCATCCGACAGAGACATAATCATCTGGCCGCCTTCCAGAGGCATAAACGTAAAGCTGTCTCCGGATACATCTTCCCTTGTTTTAACCGCCTTTGCCACGCCCTGCATTGTTCTTAACTGAATATCTTCCACAAACTCATAGGTTCCAAATTCCTTAGAAATCACCATACGACACCCCTTTGCCAGAACAAATTCTCTACCGAAAACTTCACCGATCACTTCACATATTTCCTTTGATGTCATACATCTTCCCCGCTTCATCCGGGCCACCATATAGATGCTTTGTCTGTGATTCGGTTTTTGGACAACGGTCAGACTTTTGACAGCCACCTTACTGTTGGCCAGTTTTTGCCGCAAAAGAGCAACTTCCGGCCTGTCCACAACCTGATCTTCCTCAAGCTCTTCCGAAAAGTCTTCTATAATTTCAGCCACCTCACCCAGCTGGCCTGCAATGGCCAGACGGCTTTCCATCATACGGTTCTGCCAGTTCAGATTCAATTTCGCTACCTCCATGATTCTCGAAGTTTCACTTAAGAAACGGTCCACATTGATACAACGGCGTTTAAAACTCATGGGCAACTGACTTCTCTCCATTTCACCGTTTTTAGAAAAATAATCCAATATATTTGAAGCTGCATTGGCAGTATCGGCATATTCCTTTTCCCAACAATACGAACAGCGGCTGCACGAACCACATACATTTCGGGTCAGCTCATCAAAAACCTCATCCAGTTCATCCGAGGACAAAAGGCTTCTGGGCAAAACACCCGCATTAAACGTGCCCGCCAGTTTTTTGAAAGAATCAGAAAAATCTTTCAACCGTCTGCGCATCATTTTCTCAATGGACTCCTTTTCACCTGTAAGCCCTTCCCCCTGACTGCCGGACTGCCTGGACATAAAACCTGCCGGAAGCAGGGCAAAAACAATGGAAGCGGCCAACAGCCCTTCCAGCGCATAGGGCTCCAGGAAATAAGGCACCCCCAGATATCCTACCAAAATCACACCGCCCATATAGGCAATAGCCTGAACAATACGTCCTTTTTCTCTAAAGGCTCCTGCCAAAATCCCAAGCATGGCCATATATCCAGGCAGGCTCACATCGCTTTGCTGGTAGGCCATGACACTACCAATACATGCTCCGGCTATGGCACCACCTCCGGCACCATAGCAATAACCGATATACAACACCACAAACAGTATGATTGTCTGAAGCACCGAATAGGTCTGCATCAGCTGTGTACGGAAAGCATAGACACACAGGGCCAGGGTTATACCCAGGCTAATCTGTTCTTCATTGGCCAGTGCATTTTCATTTTTATGAAACAGAAAAATACGGATCGCATAATTAAAGACAAAAACCATACAAAAAGCCACAATTCCTTCTAATGAAGAAATGAGCAGCATCTGCCACATATTTATTCTGTCCAGCCCATTTAATCCTGCCGAGTAAGCAAACCCGGCAATACAAATCAGTGTTCCACAGATCACAGCCATTCGAAACGGCGTGATGATCTTCTTCCTTAATTCCAGTAGCCTGGTTATGATCACAATTCCCAGGAGTACACCAACGTATTTTATAAGGATTCCAGGCGGCATCACCGTTGCCATACCTATAACAGATAACAGCGCCGTCAGCCACCGCCCTGGTTTGTACATATACGCCCCGGCGAAATATGCAATGCCGAAAGGATTCATCATCAGTAGGATTGACCGGTTCATTACCGCAGCCACAAGCGCGGTAATGATATGAGATACATCCAATCTTTTCATTTACGCTCCTCCTGATTTCGTTCCCTGTGGTGAGGCCTATTATAGACCAGCCTGGAAAAATAGTTTGTCATTTTATGGATTATTTTTCTTAAAATGTTTCGGCATGGATTCCTATAGAAAATAAGATTTTAGAAATTCGAGGGAGTTCAGAAGCTTTAAGAAGTTCATCATTCAAACAATTTAATTTTAAAAATTTATATTCAGACAGACATATTCAGATATAAAAAAAGCTCTGCAGAACTTTCTGCAGAGCCTAAGCGTAGCGGAAACTGGATTTGAACCAGCGACACCACGGGTATGAACCGTGTGCTCT
>CAJKGK010000044.1 GCA_905199445.1 uncultured Lachnospiraceae bacterium
TGGCCCGGCAGCAGCTGACACCGGATCGGATTGTTACAATGCAGGCCTTTGAAAATGCCATTATGGTTCACGCCGCGATCTCCGGCTCCACAAATTCTTTGCTTCACCTGCCGGCTATTGCCCATGAACTGGGAATTGAAATCGATGGCGATACGTTTGACCGGCTTCACAGAGGCGCGCATTATCTTTTGAATATCCGGCCCGCAGGAGAATGGCCGGCCCAGTATTTTTATTATGCCGGCGGCGTACCTGCGATTATGGAAGAAATTAAGGAAATGCTTCATTTGGATGTGCTGACAGTTACCGGTAAAACATTGGGTGAAAACCTGGAAGATTTAAAACACAGCGGTTATTATGAAAAGTGCCAGGCATATCTAAAACCCCTTGGATTAAAGCGGGAAGATATTATACGTCCCTTTGACCGCCCCTTTGGCACCGATGGAAGTATTGCAATCCTTAAAGGAAATCTGGCACCTGACGGAGCTGTTGTAAAACATACCGTGGTTCCAAAAGAAATGTTTCATGCTGTCTTAAAAGCAAGACCTTTTGACTGTGAAGAAGATGCCATTGCTGCAGTTTTAAGCCACAAAATCCAGCCTGGAGATGCCGTCATTATCCGTTATGAAGGCCCCAAAGGCAGCGGTATGCCGGAAATGTTTTATACAACAGAGGCCATTGCTTCCGATGAAACCCTCGGCGCATCCATTGCGCTGCTCACCGACGGAAGATTTTCCGGAGCTTCAAAAGGTCCGGCCATTGGCCATATATCACCGGAAGCCGCTTCCGGCGGACCTATTGCACTGATTGAGGACAATGATCTGATCGAAATTAATATTCCTGGTCGCCGCTTACAGATTGTGGGGGTCGGCGGTGTTTTTAAAACACCGGAGGAAATTGAAAAAATTTTAGAACAACGCAGAACCCGCCTAAAGCCTTATCCGTGTAAATATAAGTCCGGTATTTTAAAGCTCTTTTCGGACCGTGCGGTTTCTCCTATGAAAGGCGGTTATATGGAGTAATTATTGTCTAAAGAGGAGGACATGAAATGGACAAAATTTTTGAACATATTTCCCGGATGAAAATTATACCGGTGATTGTTATTGAGGACGCCAAAGATGCTGTTTCCCTTGCTCAGGCACTTTGTGCAGGCGGACTGCCCTGTGGGGAAGTGACTTTTCGCACAGAGGCCGCGGTGGAAGGGATCAAAAAAATACACGAAAAATTTCCCGGTATGCTCATTGGTGCAGGGACTGTACTCACAAAAACTCAGGTGGATCAGGCTATGGAAGCTGGTGCACAGTTTATTGTAAGCCCGGGATTTGACTCTGAAGTGGTAGATTACTGTATTTCCCGAAATATCCCGGTCATCCCCGGCTGTATGACACCAACGGAGATCACCATGGCCGTCAAAGCCGGTCTGTCTGTAGTGAAATTTTTTCCGGCTCAGCCGGCCGGGGGGATTACCATGCTCAAGGCATTAGCTGCACCTTATCCCAAGTTGAAATTTATGCCTACCGGCGGTATTGATCCTCAAAACCTTAAAGACTATTTATCATTTTCAAAGGTTATTGCCTGCGGCGGCAGCTGGATGGTAAAGGAAAACCTGATTAAAGCCGGGGACTTTGATAAAATTTATGAATTAACAAAAAATGCCGTAGCACTGGCACAGGAGGGGAGTATGACGGATGCATCATCAAAAATTTGATCTTTTGGCTCTGGGTGAAATTCTTTTACGGCTGTCCCCGCCAGGAAATGAGCGTATTGCAAGCGGCGACCTGTTTGAAAAGCATTTAGGGGGCGCTGAGCTTAATGTCGCTTCCGGTGTGGCGATGATGGGCCTTTCTGCAGGAATGATTTCAAAGCTTCCGGTCAACAGTCTGGGGGCATATGTTAAAAATCAGGTTCGTTTTGCCGGTGTAGATGACACCTTCCTTGCCGATGACTTCTCTCAAGATGCAAGACTTGGAATTTATATATATGAAAACGGGGCCTATCCCAGAAAGCCAGGGGTTGTGTATGACCGAAAATATTCTTCTGTGAATCAAATAAACATTGATGATTTTCCGGAAAGTATGTATAGCAGCACCCGCTGTTTTCACACCAGCGGTATCACGCTGGCCCTCAGCCCCAGGGTCCGCACAGCAGCCATGGAAATGATCCGGCGTTTTAAGGCCCATGGGACGCTCATTTCTTTTGATGTGAACTTCCGGGCCAATCTGTGGTCTGGAGACGAGGCCAGAGCCTGTATTGAGGAAATTCTTCCGATGGTAGATATTTTTTTCTGTTCAGAAGATACGGCAAGACTGACCTTTAAAAAGCAGGGCGATATTTATCAAATCATGAAAAGTTTTGGGGAGGAGTATTCCATGTCTGTCATTGCGGCGACTCAGAGAATCGTCCACAGCCCCAAAGTGCATACATTTGGCTCTGTCATCTATAATACCGGTGAGGACCGTTTTTATACGGAAGAGCCTTATAGAAATATTGAGGTTATTGACCGGATCGGCAGTGGAGATGCCTATGTATCCGGGGTACTTTACGGCCTTTTAGCCCATGACTTTTCGTGTCAGAGGGCGATGGAACTGGGGAACGGCGCAGGCGCACTTAAAAACACGGTTTCCGGAGACCTTTTATTGTCTGATCTAAAAGAAATTACTCAGATCGTTGAAGATCATCACACCACGGGCAGAGTTTCAGAGATGAACAGATAGTCGAATAAAAGGAGAAATCCATTTACATTTACGGATTCCATGAAAAAATTCTTGACTTAGACCCAACTCCAGGTGTTATAGTATTATTTGTATGTACACAAAGGAAAAGGAAAGAAACAGATGATCAATATTGTTGTGATCGACGGCCAGGGCGGCCGTATGGGCAGCGTTTTTATCGAACGCTGGAAAAAAAACGGGAAAACAGCATCCAGAGTGATTGCTGTAGGGACAAATAGTATGGCTACACTGGCTATGCTCAAAGCCGGTGCCGACGGCGGAGCAACCGGCGAAAATCCGGTTGTTGTCAATACTGCAAATGCAGATTACGTGGTCGGACCCATTGGAATTATGGCTGCAGATGCACTGCTGGGGGAAGTTACACCCGTCATGGCCTGTGCGGTGGCCAGATGTCGTGCGGAAAAAATTTTTATCCCTGTCAACGCCTGTCGCTATCGCGTAGCCGGTGTGGGACATTTTACACTTAATGAGCTCATTGATGATGCGATTGCTCAGATTGAAAAAACAGAAAAAGAAAAACAATTCAAAACAATTCCGGCCAAGCCGGAGTAAGCGGCTGTCAGTGAACCGAAGTTCTTTGAAACCGAATGAAACATCCAACCTGTTTCTGTTTTTTATATTTAAAAAGAAATTTAAAGCGTACCATGAAGGTATCGGGTTTCCCAAGGAAACCGGTATTTTTGTGGTACGCTTTTTTAGTGAAATTGATTTGTAGCTTATTAACTAATGGCACATATATTTATGTATCTAAACTTATTATACGAGTGAGGTAAACTTATGGAAACTACAGAGGTTCTTGAAAAAGTACGGTCTGGTGAAATATCGGTTCAGGAGGCTGAAAGTTATTTTAAACGCCAGCCCTTTGAGGAAATGTCTTTTGCCAAACTGGATATGCACCGTAAGGTGCGTTCAGGATTTGCGGAAGTAATCTTTTGCAGTGGAAAGGCAGATGCCCATTTCATGAGTATATTTGAACGGCTTTATGAACGGGATGGAGAGGTGTTCGGGACAAGAGCCAGTGAGCATCAGTACCATCTGGCCCGTGAAAAATTTCCACAAACGGTGTATGATCCCATTTCACGAATTATTAAAATCGAAAAACCCGGAAGGATATGTACAGGAAATATTGCCGTATGTACAGCAGGAACCGCAGACATACCGGTAGCAGAGGAGGCGGCCCAGACTGCTGAATATTTCGGCAGCAGGGTCCAGCGGATTTATGATGTAGGCGTTGCAGGGATTCATCGGCTTTTTGCCCGACTGGATCAGATTCAAAGTGCAAACTGCGTCATAGCCGTTGCCGGTATGGAGGGCGCTCTGGCCAGTGTATTGGGCGGACTTGTAGACAAGCCTGTGATTGCCGTGCCCACTTCTGTGGGCTATGGCGCCAGTTTAAATGGCCTGTCTGCCCTGCTGACAATGATTAATTCCTGTGCCAATGGCATTAGTGTTGTCAATATCGACAATGGCTACGGTGCAGGCTATATTGCCACACAAATTAATCGAATGGGGGTAAAAAATTTATGAGTCAAACTTTATATTTGGACTGTCAGTCCGGAATCAGCGGTGACATGACCGTAGCTGCCCTTTTGGATCTGGGCGCTGATCCTAAAGTCCTTGTTCATGCACTTTCAAGTCTGCCGGTAGACGGATACGAAGTAAAAATCAGCAGAGTTGTCAAATCTGGTCTGGATGCCTGCGACTTTGCGGTGATTCTGGATCGTGATCATGAAAATCATGACCATGACATGGACTATCTTCACGGCCATGATCACCATCATCATGACCATCATCACGGCCACGATGATGATCATCATCAGCACAACGGTGATCATCACCAGCATGATTCACATAGCCATGATCATCACCATCACGATCATCGAGGAATGCCGGAAATTATAAATATTATTAATCAGGGACAGCTTACGCCTAATGCCAGGACGCTGGCCATAAAAATTTTTGAAATCATTGCCCAGGCTGAATCCAAAGCCCATGGCCTTCCTGCAGATCAGGTTCATTTCCACGAAGTGGGGGCCGTAGATTCGATTATAGATATTGTGGCGGTGGCAGTATGCCTGGATAATCTGCAGATTACAAATACGATTATCCCTCAGCTTAACGAAGGTAAAGGCTGTATCCGCTGTCAGCATGGGCTTTTGCCTGTTCCGGTGCCTGCAGTGGCCAATATTATTCAGGATAGTCATCTGTCCCTGCACATCATGGATGTGGAAGGGGAATTTGTAACGCCTACCGGTGCCGCCATCGCTGCTGCTATACAGACCGCATCCCGTCTTCCGGACAGTTTTAAGATTCTTAAAACCGGATATGGTGCAGGCAAGCGAAATTATGAACGCCCCAGCCTTCTGAGGGCTATGTTAATTGAAATTCCGTCTGAAAAAGAAAAAACAGCCGACGATCAGGATATAATTTATAAGCTGGAAACCAACATTGACGACTGCAGCGGTGAAGCACTGGGACTTGTGATGGACCTTCTGCTGCAGGCCGGTGCCAGGGATGTCCACTATATTCCTGTGTTTATGAAAAAAAACAGACCGGCATATCAGCTGAATGTGATTTGTGATAAAGCCCATGTTCAGACAATGGAACAGCTGATTTTCCAAAACACCACCACCATTGGTATCCGACGCATGGCCATGGAACGGACTGTGCTGCCCCGGGAGATCCAAACCGTAGAAACTGCCTGGGGACCTGTTCAGGTAAAGCTCTGTCGAATCAATCAGGGCTTGCGCTGCTATCCGGAATATGACAGTATTTGTTCTGTGTGCCAGAAACAAAAGGTTTCTTATATGGAGGTTTATCAGGCTGCAGTTCGTGCCGGGGAGGCCCTTTTATGACAGAAATCTATGATTTGAAAAATAAAAGCGCACAGCTTTGGAACAGTATTTGCGGATACGCTCAAAAAGATGTGGTCCTTGCTTTCTCCGGCGGTGTTGACAGCAGCCTTCTTCTTCATATGATGTGCGAAGCGGCCAAAAGCTATAAAACAACGGTTTATGCGGTGATGATTCAATCCGAATTGTCACCGGTTAAAGATGTGGAAATTGCCCGGACGGTTGCCGGTCAGGCCGGTGCCTGTTTTGATGTACTGACGATTGACGAACTTTCCCAGCCTGGCATATATGATAACCGTACAGATCGATGCTATATATGCAAAAAATATCTTTTTTCAAACCTCATAGAGTTTGCTGCCCGAAAAAGTATTCAAACTATCCTGGAAGGAACCAACGCGGATGATCTCCATGTGTATCGCCCGGGTATCCGGGCAGTCCGTGAATTGGGGATAAAAAGTCCTCTGGCCGATGCCTGTCTTACGAAGTCTGAAGTCCGGGTTTTGGCCAGAAAATATGGTATCTCCGTTGCCGACAGACCATCATCACCATGCCTGGCCACCCGATTTCCCTATGGAACACATCTGACCAGGGCCGGGCTAAAAGCGGTGGAAGACGGAGAAGCCTACATTCGGGAGCTGGGGTTTTCCAATGTTCGGCTGCGTGTTTACAACAGCCTTGTACGCATTGAGGTTGATCAGACACAAATGGCACTTCTTCTTGAGCACAGTGCTCAAATTGTAGGGCAGTTAAAATCTTTAGGCTATGATTATGTAACGCTGGATTTGGAAGGTTTTCGTTCTGGAAGTATGGATATACATATAAAAAAGAAATACTGAACGAAGCAGTGCTGAATAGGCTTATCAGCAAGATTTTTGTGAGAGAAGTCAAGAAGATTGACGGACAGAAAGTGCAGGAAGTCAGAATCATTTATAACTTTGTCGGAGAAATCCCGGAGATTACAGCATAATCATTTCGCCTCATCTCTCAATTAGCGAGGGATGAGGCTTTTCTTTTTGTAAAATTGTGATACATATATTCATAATTTGTTTACTATTAAATTCCCGGTTGTGCAGTAGAAAATGATGACGAAAAGCCCTGCAAATGCTATAATGTTCGCATATAGATATGGCAATTTGCCCATATTGAAATCTTTTATATAGGATATGACTTGTTCATACTTAAAACAAATTTGATAGAATCGCAGAAAGGATTTACGCTTATGAAAAAACAATGGATTGCTTTACTGACAGGATGTGCGCTGGTATGCAGTATGCTGGCCGGATGCGGCTCAAAACCTCAGACATCGGCTCCGGCAGCTGCGGGCAGTGATAAAGGCTGTACGGATGAGGCCATTCTGTCTCAGCTGAGAAATGACGGGACACCTGAGTTCGTACTGGACGGTACTTATTACACGCTTCCTTTGGAAACTTCCCAGCTGATACAGGCCGGATGGAGTTTGGAAACGGAAGAATATGATGCAGCAGAGGTTTCTCTGCAACCCGGCGAGCGCATTTATGGGGAACTTTCCAAAGACGGTCAGGAAATGGATGTTGCAATCGTAAATGCCGGGACAGAGCCATGTAAACCTGCTGAGGGCGGAACAGTGGTAGAACTGGAATACTCTGCCGATAAGAATCAGCCAAATCCTGATTTCTTTGTAACGCTCAACGGGATCAACTGTGCTATGTCCAACGCAGCTTTACAAAAGGCATTGGAAGGTGTAGACGGATATGAACTGAATTCCGCAGGAAATATCGATATCAATCGTACCGTTGATGATGATGAAATTGCTGTTTATAAAGTCATGCTGGGTGATGACTACACAGCAATCACGCTTGCTTCGGATAATATTTTTGAATACAAGGATTATCAGCCGCAAGAAGTGAAAGAACAGGTATCTGATGAAAAGATTGCTGCTTACAAAGATACTACAAAAGCCGAGATGGCACCGTATGCTCAGGATTTCAATGCAATCATCGAGGGATATGAAGACAATATGAGCGTCGGATTTTACAGTGAAGGTACCGTTTGGGACGAAGAAGTCGGTGAATATAAGGCTATTGCCGGCACGCCGCTCTCTCCGGATGTGTCTCTCTACATCGCAGAGGATACAACCGGCCAGCTCTACTGTATTGCTAACCAGCTTTTGAATGAAGATGGTACAGTAAGCTCTGCCATTGAGCTTGAGGAAGGCGATCAGGTCAAGGTTTGGGGTTATGCTTCACAGTATCTGGAATTGCAGGAAGGTCTGAAAATCGTCGTGGTTCAGCCTGGTATCATTGAACGCAACGGCGAACTGGTGATCCTGGACAAAAATCTGAAAGCAGACTGATGCTTTTAAAATGTTGAAATGTTCTGCCAGATTACAGGCGGCCAGGGACATGGTAGATAGCTTTGTCTGGAATACGGAAGGATAAATTGACACAGGAACAATGACTTTATAGGAAAACAACGAAGATGAAGAAACGAAAACTTTCAGGAAAAACAATTTGTATCACTTCTATTCTAAATGACCTAAATCTCCAGAAGGGACGCAAAAAATCATTTTTACCACTTTTTCTCA
>CAJKGK010000045.1 GCA_905199445.1 uncultured Lachnospiraceae bacterium
CTACGTTTCTTACCCAATTCCGCTAATGCAGACATATCTTCAAAACTTTCATTCATGGATATTCTTGTTTCATTCACCTGTTTTTACTGCTGAATCTGTGGTTTGTTTTAAGTTTGAATTAGTTCATATGATTTTAACATTTAACCAGTTCATAGCTGCGAGTGCCCAGACCGATTTTCTCGGCGTGTTCAAGACAGCTTTCCCACTCACTTTCCGGTGTTGTATTGCGGAAATGATCATGATGGTCACAGAAATCTTCGGCATGCATCCGATCATCCAGAAGACTTCCGGGAATGGGCTGCTGGCGGTTGCAGGCATCGGCACAGGCCTGATCCAGGGCAACCGGGTCAAAGCTGGCAAACATTCCAATATCCGGCAGAATGGGAAGATCGTTTTCTGCGTGACAGTCACAGTAAGGTGAAATGTCGATGACCAGATTAATATGAAAACTGGGGCGGCCGTCAATGACCGCTTTGGAATATTCGGCGATTTTCATGTTCAGCTCCTTAACCGCAGAGTCATTGCCGTTGTAGATGGCATTAAAGTTACAGGACCCCAGACAGCGGCCGCAGCCTACACATTTGCCGTGGTTAATTTGAGCTTTTTTCAGGTCATTAAATGAAATGGCCCCATGGGCACAGTTTCTGGCACAGGTACCACAGCCCACGCAGTGGTCGGCATTAACGTCCGGTTTTCCGGAACAGTGCATTTCCATCTTTCCTGCACGGCTGCCGCAGCCCATGCCGATATTTTTCAGGGCGCCGCCAAAACCGGCAGCCTCATGACCTTTGAAATGGTTAAGGCTGATAAATACATCGGCATCCATAATGGCCCGTCCGATTTTGGCTTCCCTGACCAGTTCTCCGCCAACGACAGGGACATTGACATCATCAGTACCTTTAAGGCCATCACCGATGAGAATATGACAGCCTGTGGAAAAAGGAGAAAAGCCATTTTCATAGGCTGCTTCCAGATGTTCCAGGGCATCTTTACGCCGTCCGACATAAAGGGTGTTACAATCTGTCAAAAATGGGCGGCCCCCCAGTTCCCGAATGACATCGGCAACGGCCCGGGCATAGTTGGGACGAAGGTAGGAAAGGTTGCCCGGTTCCCCGAAATGAATTTTAATGGCCGTTATTTTATTTTCAAAATCAATATTTTTTATACCGGCGTGATACATCAGTTTTTTCAGTTTCTGAATCAGACTTGTTCCCGGAAGGGCACGAAGATCACAATAATAAACTTTGGATAACTCCATAATAAGCTCCTTTACATCATTTGTTCAGCTTATTATATCACAGCCGGCAGTGTCTTTACAATGGTGCTTTAAAGCTGCAAAGATCTTTTACTTGCGGAAGGATGGGAGGGATGGTAAAATTAAGGCAAAGGAAAGTAGGATGAAAATGAAATTTAAAATGACGATTCAAAGATGGAAGTCGGTTTTTTGGCTCACTTTGGGGACGCTATTGATGACTGTGGGGGTATATTTCTTTAAATTTCCCAATAACTTTACTTTTGGAGGCGTTACAGGCTTTGCCGTATTGATTGCAAAGTTTGTTCCCCTGTCGGCAAGTGATGTGAGCTTTTGGCTGAATATGATTTTGCTTTTGGTTGGGTTTATTTTTTTCGGAAAGCGGTTCGGTGCAAAGACGGCTTATACATCGGTTTTGCTTTCTGTGACCCTGTCGCTTCTGGAACGGATATGTCCCATGAACGGACCCATGACGGATGAACCCATGCTGGAGCTGTGCTTTGCCATTACGCTTCCGGCTGTGGGATCCGCCATTTTATTCAATATGGGGGCGTCCAGCGGCGGGACAGATGTGATTGCCATGATTCTTAAAAAATATACAAGTGTGGATATCGGAAAAGCACTTTTAATCAGTGATCTTCTGGCTGCCGCAGCCACTTGCTTTATTTTTGATATTAAAACCGGTTTATATGCCTTTCTGGGGTTGACGGTCAAATCACTGATGATTGACAGCATTATAGAAAATATACATTTGTGTAAATATTTTACGGTCGTTTGTGAGGCGCCTGAACCGATCTGTGACTTTATTCTTCGTGAATTAAAGCGCAGCGCAACTACTGTGGAAGCCACAGGCGCTTTCAGCGGCAGCCAAAAGCATGTGGTTTACACTGTTTTAAGCCGGGGGGAGGCTGTGCGCCTTCGAAATTATATAAAAACAATTGAACCGGGAGCTTTTATTTTGATTACCAATACCAGTGAGATTATCGGCAAAGGCTTTCATAGTATTTAGTAAAGACAAGGAGGCGTGCATATGTCATTTAAATTTACAGGGATGCTTCTGGCTTTTGGTATGGCCGGCCTTTTAATGACCGGATGTCAGCCGTCAGGAGAGCGCAGTACACAGACAATTTTAAGCAGTACACAAACGAATGGAGAAACACAAGTTTCCGTCGGTGAGATGGATACTTCCGGCAGTGAGACGGATACACCTGACAGTGAAACCAATGCTTCTGTCAGCGAGACCGATTTTTCCGGTGAGACCGCTGCACAAACAGACAATACCTTCGCTGAGAGTGAAATTTCTGCCGCTTTTCACCTGGATACCCTGGAAAACAAAGGATTGGGTGATTTTGACAGCAGCTTGGTGACGGAAGTGATTATCAGTCCTCAGGGCAGTAGTTTTGTATTCTGGACAACAAAGACGCTGACCGATTTCAGACTTATGAGCGTTGCGTATAATGGGGATCAGTTTGTTGAGGGCAAGGTTTATGCCAGCTATGACGAGTTTACATCGGAGTGTGCGATATTGATTACAGAGATGGTTCCTGAGGGATATCCGGATTTGAAGGTGAGTTTTTATGATCAGAACGGCCAGCCTCAGACATTTTACATCAGCCAGAGCGGACAGGACGGCAGTCCCATTCTTATAGAGGAAGAAACGTTGCTTTTTGGAAACTAGTACAACATGGAAGCTTATATAGCGCATACTAAAATTGACCAATCTATTAAAAAACGATAAACCGCCTCAGACTGCTTGAAAAAAAATGTTGTCCATGATATTATAATGAAAGAATTTATACAAAGGGGAATGACAGCAGATGGGTGGTATTTTCAGCCTGGATAATCCATTAATGCAGGGGATTAACAAAATTATTGACTGCATATTTTTAAGTATTTTATGGGTTCTTTTTTCTTTTCCGTTAATTACATTCGGAGCGGCAACGTCAGCGCTTTATTACACGGCCAACAAGACGATCCGTAATGGCCGTGGTTACATATGGCAGCAGTTCTGGCGCGGCTTTAAGTCATCGTTTAAACAGTCAACGATTGCAACCCTGATTTTCGCAGTGATTGCTTTGATTCTGTATAATGATGCAAAGATTGTAGGTATAATGTTCGAGGGATCATCCTGGATATTCGGGGCACAGGTATTTTTCTATGCACTGCTTGCTGTACTCGTACTTGTTGTGATGTATATGTTCCCTTATATTGCCAGATTTTCCGCACCGTTTAAAAATGTTTTGAAAAACTGTGCGTTTATGGCTATACGCCATCTTCCATGGACGATCTTAGGTGGTCTGTGGATTTGTGTTTGTGCATTTTTTATCTGGCTTATACCGATTGTTATACTTTTTATGCCTACATTATGTGCATGGGTATCCACTTATATTTTTGAACGGATTTTTGTTCGTTATATGAGTGAGGAAGACCGTCTGAAAGAGCAAAAGCTTAACGGCAGAGAATATCTTTAATTCAAACACCGCTGTGTAAGGTTCGATCCTTTCAGCGGTGTCTTTTAATATATTTTTTAGAAAAAGTTTATTGAAAAAAACTTCCCGGCGTATTACTATACAGTCAGTAGATAAATTGGAGGTTGACGGGATGAAAGAGAAGTTGATCCGCTTTATGCAGGGACGTTATGGTCTGGATGGCCTGTCCCGGTGTATGCTTGTTGTGGGCCTGATTTTGTTGTTTGTTGCTTTGATATTCAGAGAACCGGAATTGTTAAGTCATATGCTTTATTTGCTGGGACTTGTGGTTGTGGTTCTGGCTTATGTCCGTGTTTTTTCAAGAAATATACAGAAGCGTTATGCTGAAAATGTAAAGTATAGCGCTTTTACCGGGAAAATTAAGCGCTTTTTTGGCAAGGAAAAATATATGATGCAGCAGCGTAAGGATTATAAGCTTTTTGACTGTCCAGGCTGCGGACAGAAGATTCGTATTCCAAAAGGAAAGGGAAAGATTGAAATCAGCTGTCCTAAGTGCCACACAAAGTTTGTGAAAAAAACCTGATTTAAAAAATGGCTTTAAATGAACGGCTTGAAAACAGATATCCGTATATCATGTGCCTGAGGCATGAGGAAGCAAATTCCCCATAGGCCTCAGGCATATTTTATTTTCGGTATACATATATTGTTGCAGGACAAGGAGGTATGGCAACGTGTATGAAAACCGGACCATTGGTCAGACAGCAGGGGAATTAAACACAGACTTAAAAGCCGGACTTGCAAAAATAGATGCTGTCCGTGCTTTGGAAAAAATGGGTTATAATGAGCTGGCTGACGAAAAAAAGAAATCTGTTTTTACCATGCTTGCTGAGCAGCTAAATGAACCTTTGATTTATGTTTTATTTGTAGCTGCAGCAGCATCACTGTTCTTAAAAGAAATTAGTGATGCTGTAATCATTTTGACAGTGATTGCCATGAATGCCGTGGTAGGCGTGATTCAGGAAGGAAAGGCACAACGTGCTCTGGAAGCTCTGAAAAAACTGTCCAGCCCTCATGCCCTGGTGCTGCGGGACGGACAGCTTGAAAAAATCGAAGCCAGGCAGCTTGTGCCTGGAGACATTGTCAGACTTGGGGCAGGAGATATGGTTCCTGCGGATTTGAGGCTGACTGTATCTGAAAGTCTTAAAATCGACGAAGCTGCATTGACCGGTGAGTCTGTGCCTTCGGTAAAGGATGCAAAATTTTTGGCGCCTAAACTTCTGGGGGCGGGAGACTGTAAAAATCTGGCTTTTATGTCTACAAATGTTATTGCCGGAAGAGGCGAAGGTATTGTGATTGCCACCGGAATGGACACTCAGATCGGAAGAATCGCAGGCTTGATTCATCAGACAGGGCAAGAGGCCACACCGCTTCAAAGAAGGCTAGGCGATTTGGGAAAAATTCTCAGCATTGTGGCTGTCATTTTATGCGTTGCTCTGTTTGGTATCGCCGTATTGCAGCAACGTAATATTCCTGAAATGCTCATTACGGCGATTTCTTTGGCTGTAGCTGCAGTGCCTGAGGGACTTCCGGCGATTGTTACCATTGTTTTAGCGCTGAGTGTTTCCCGAATGGTCAAGGTTCATACCATTATCCGGCGTTTGCCCTGTGTGGAAACTTTGGGAGCTGTTAATGTGGTTTGCTCCGATAAAACAGGGACATTAACCCAAAATCAGATGACGGTTGCCAGTGTATATGCAGACAGTCATCAGATGACGGTTGAAGAACTTTCTCCGGAAAAAAATTCGTTGTTTTACCTTGGATTTTTGTTGTGCAATGATGCTGCGATTTCTGATGGCGTTCGTCTCGGAGACCCTACAGAACTGGCACTTGTGGACATGGGGATAAAGGCCGGGTTAGATAAAGGGCAGATGATGAATAAATATCCCAGAATTGGGGAAAATCCCTTTGATTCGGGAAGAAAAATGATGTCCACGGTTCATGAAATCGATGGCCATCCGGTAATGTTTACGAAGGGTTCCTGCGACATCTTGCTTCGCCGGTGTACACACATCAAAACAGGGCGTGGTGTCCGGGCTATGGCACTGTCTGACTGCAGAGCAATAGAGCGGGCCATGGAACAAATGACAACTCAGGCCCAGCGGGTTTTAGGTCTGGCTTACAAGACGCTTTTGCCCGATACAAAAAGCAGTATAAAGATTAAAGATGAAAATGATCTTACATTTATTGGTATGGTTGGTATGATTGATCCGCCCAGAAAAGAGGCAAAAGAATCTGTAGAGGAATTTCGCAGGGCCGGGGTAAAAACGGTTATGATTACCGGGGATCATGGGGATACGGCACTGGCTATTGCAAAACAGCTGGGCATAGCCAAGAATAAAGATGAATGCCTTACCGGGGAGCAGTTGGATGCTTTGTCGGAAACTCAGCTAAAGGATAAAATAGGAAAAATCTCTGTTTTTGCCCGGGTTTCTCCGGAACACAAAGTAAGAATTGTCAATCTTTTAAAGTCAGCCGGAAATATCGTGGCTATGACGGGAGACGGTGTCAACGATGCTCCGGCGTTAAAGGCTGCAGACATTGGTATCGCTATGGGGCAAAACGGAACCGATACAGCCAGAAGCGCATCGGATATGATTTTGACGGATGATAATTTTGCCACCATCCGCAGTGCCATTGCACAAGGGCGGGGAATTTACGAAAATATAAAAAAATCCATTGTTTTTCTATTGTCCTCCAATTTCGGGGAAATCATTACAATGTTTACTGCTGTTATTTTAGGGTTGGCAGCACCACTTAAAGCCAGTCATATTTTATGGATTAATCTGATTACTGATGCTTTGCCGGCACTGGCTTTGGGCGTCGACAAAAATGATACGGGACAGATGATGCGGCGACCGCCGAGAAAAGCAAAAGAGAGCCTTTTCGCCCACGGCGGTCTTTTTTATACACTTTTTTACGGCGCCCTCATCGCTTTAATCAGTCTTTCGGCTTTTTTAATGTTGCCTTTGGGAATCCTCCAAAGAGAAAATATCCCTTTTTCCATAGGCGCAGTGAGCCGCCTGCTGTCAGAACCAATGCTTTTAAACCGCTGCCAGACTTATGCATTTACTGTTCTTGGAATGTCTCAGCTGTTTCATGCTGTGGGAATGCGGAATGTGGGCTGTTCTGTTTTCCGCATGAAGCATTTTGAAAATCGGGTGATGCTGCTGGCCTGGGGTCTGGGCCTTTTTTTACAGCTGATTGTTACGGAAGTTCCCTGGCTTGTGCAGGCCTTTGGGACGGTGCGTCTGGAACGTGTGGAGTGGCTGTATTTAACCGGATTGGCTGCAGTTCCGCTGCTGGCCCATGAATTACTTCTTATAAGGCTCCCAAAGAAAAAAATCCGAAGATAGTGCACAAAAAATGGAAAAAAATGGACATATTTTTTCGGCGGTGGGTATGTTATAGTTCAATTAAATAACTATATAGTGCCAGGGGCAAAAGCGCGCCCGCAGCACACTGTGAAGT
>CAJKGK010000046.1 GCA_905199445.1 uncultured Lachnospiraceae bacterium
GACACCGCCCTTTCACGGCGGTAACAGGGGTTCAAATCCCCTTGGAGTCATTTTAATAAGAATTTCATACGGAAATTCTTATTATTTGTATATAAATGAATATATGGCGCAGTAGCCAAGTGGTAAGGCACCGGTCTGCAACACCGTTATCCACGAGTTCAAATCTCGTCTGCGCCTCTTTTAAAGCCCAGAAATAGTTTATTTCTGGGCTTTTTTTATAACTGTATGATTAAATATTCTCTATGAACGATGATTGGTATTGTGTGAAGATGAATGCTCTTTTATAATAGATATCATAAAGCGGCAGGAGGTATATGATGAAAATTTTTGTTTCTGGTATGGTTTATACAAAATCGGGAATGCGGGATGCATTTGTTGTAGATCAGGGGCGATTTATATACGTTGGAAACCAGGAAGAGGCTATGCGGTATGGGGGAGATGTGATTGACCTTGAGGGACGGTTTGTATGTGCAGGATTTAATGACTCTCATATGCATCTCTTAAATTATGGCTATACGCTTGGTTGCTTTGACTTAAGTGAATGTACAGATGGTATGGAACATATGATTCATAGTTTTAGAAGTTTTGCAAATAAAATGAAAAAACAAAAATGGATTGTTGGTCGAGGATTTAACCAGGATTATTTTCAGGATAGCAGGCGATTGCCTAATCGGTATGATCTTGATCAGGTGGACAGCGAACGCCCTGTGGTAGCCGTGCGGGCCTGCGGCCATGTCTGGGTTGTCAATTCACGGGCACTGGAACGCATTGATCTTACTCAAGTATCAAAGATAGAGGGTGGTTTGGTGGATCGGGATCAAAACGGCTGTGTTCTTGGAATTTTCCGTGAAAATGCCATTAGCCTTATACAGGCACAGATGCCGTCATATTCGGTAGAGGACTTAAAAGAAATGATTGTCCGGGCGGCACATAAAGTCAATCAGTATGGTATAACATCTGTCCAAAGTGATGATTTTTGTGCTTTACCTGCAGTTTCTTTTGAAATGGTGATTGAGGCCTATCAATCATTGGTACAGGAGGGACGATTGACTGTGAGGGTTAACGAACAGTGCCAATTTACGAATCAAAGCCGATTCCAGGCTTTTTTGGACAAATATAAGGACAGTTTCGTTAGTGAAAAAGATAAAGGACAAGGTGTTGATGCCCCGTTTTTTAAATTAGGACCATTGAAAATTGTAGGAGACGGGTCCCTGGGTGCGAGAACAGCTTGTATGCTAAAGCCTTATCATGATGCACCAATGGAATCAGGTATAGAAATTTATAGTACGGACGAGCTGAAAACGTTGATTTCCATGGCCAGAAAAGAAAAAATGTCGGTATGTATACATGCCATTGGAGACCAAACAATGGAACATGTTCTGGATGCCTATGCGGCTGTATTGACCGATAAAGAGGATCATCGCTGTGGAATTGTTCATTGTCAGATTATGACCCCTGACCAGTATGAACGTTTGGCACAGATGAGACTTTATGCCTATATACAGTCCGTATTTTTGGACTATGATCAACAGATTGTAAAGGCGCGGGTTGGCCTGGAATCAGCTATGTCCAGTTATAATTTTAAGAAGATGCTGGATTTTGGAGTGAATGTATCAAATGGCTCTGATGCTCCGGTGGAAGACCCCAACCCTTTAAGAGGAATTCAGTGTGCTGTGACCAGAAAATCTCTGGATGGAAAATATGGTCCTTATCTTTTGGATCAGGCGTTGTCTGTAGACCAGGCGTTGAATGCATATACATATGCAGGGGCCAAAGCTTCATTTGAGGAAAAGGCCAAGGGTGATATTTGCGAAGGTATGGCTGCAGATTTTACGATTTTGGAACAAAATCCCTTTACGGTTTTGGATGAAGAAATCGGGAAGATAAAAGTGTATGCAACATGGTTGAATGGACATTGTGTATATAGAAAGTCTTCGGCAGTTACAAGGGGGAAATAGCGATGAATGCCGGAAAAAACAGCAGGGGCCAGTTGTATAAAAATTTGTGGGGAAGAATTAGTTTTCGACTGATAATACTCACGGTCATTGTTTTTGTACCTGTACTTTTGATTTTAATTATTTATAATGTTCAAAATAATTCCAATGCAAGAGCTTCCATGATTGCTGAGAGCCGTAACGATTTGCAGGTTGCCGTTGGACAGCTGGATAATAATTTTGAGGTTGCCGAGGCGTTGCTTCGAACGATTAATAATGAGTCGTCACTTTTGGACAGTATTCGGTATTATCGTAATGACGGTGATACGAAGAAAGAAGTGGAATACCGACAGGCTACAGCCTTGCTGGCCCAGCATTTAAGTGATGCTTTGTCAATTGCGGATGCATTAAAATATGCATTTATTTATTTCCCTGAACAGGATTTGTTTTATAACTCCGGTTTAAAAAAAGAAATGACAGATTACATATATGATTTGATGGATACAGAATCTTTGACCCAGTATAAAACAACATGGCGGCCGGTATGTCTCAAGGAAAATGAGTGGTATCTTTTAAGAATATGGCAGTATAACGGTTATATGATTGGTGCATGGTTTGTGGCGGATGATTTGCTGGAAACGATTCATATATCTATTTCTGAGGCGGATCGGCTTCTGATTTCGGATAATTATGGAAACAGCTTAAATTCTTATGGAGACTATGAATGCTTTGAGCCCTATCAATGCGGGGATGTGGTGTCTCTGTCAGCAGAGGAAAAAAACAATGGCCAGACTTGCTGCGACAGATTTTATTATTTATATGAGCAGTCTGACAAGGCCCCGGTGCGGCTGGTGAAGCTTTTGAGTACAAAAACCGTTGCACTTAACTCTGCGGGAATGATGATTGCGATTGTATGTACATTCACGGCATTTCTTATCCTTGTACTTTTATTTATTATATGTATACGGCGGTGGATTTTAATGCCTCTGGGAAGAAGGATGGATGCCATGGTATTGATCAGAAGCGGAGATTTAAGCAAGCGTATGCCTGCAGAATCTGGGGATTGTACAGAATTCTATTCGATGAGTATGTTGTTTAACGAGATGATGGATCATGTCAATCAGTTGAAAAATGAAATTTATGAGGGACGGATTGAGCGTCAGAAAATTCGTCTCGAATACCTTCAGAAACAGATTCAGCCTCATTTTATTTTGAATACATTAAATACCCTGTATAACCATACAGAGGACGAGGTACAAAGAGATATTATTTTGCTGATGACTCAATATTACAGGTTCGTTGTAAATGCTGACTCGAAATATGTTCTTTTGGGGCAGGAGCTGGACCATATAAGAAACTATTTGAACTTGCAGAAGGTCAGATATCCATCGGCATTTGAATATGAGATTTATTGTGACAATGCATTGGAAATTGTACCGGTTCCGCCGTTTTTGATCGAAAGTTTTGTAGGAAACTCTATCAAACATGCGTTGAACTTTATCGACTGCGTCCATATTCGGATTGAGGCGGTACAGATTGATACCTTTAATATTCGTATAAGGATTTCCGATACAGGTGAGGGGTTTGATGAGGAGGTTATTGAAATGATCCAGGATTATCTTTCAGATAGAACAATTCACGAGGAGCTGGGCACCGGAATAAGAAATTCCATTGAACGTTTGCGGTTGATTTACGGGAAAAAAGCAGGTTTTAGAGTTTATAATAATGAAATGGGCGGCGCAGTTGTGGAGATTGATCTGGCACTTCAGATGCCATGAATTGTTTCGGCGTTTTTTGTATCGTGAATTGTTCCGGCATTTTGGATGCTGTGGAGGGAGATGTAATTGATGAATATTAATATATTGATTGTGGATGATGAGGCCTATTGTGCAGAAAAACTAATTGATGATATTGATTGGGATTCATTGGGGGTACATAAGGTATATTCAGCCTATTCGGCTAATCAGGCGATGAAAGTGCTTGAAGCGGAACCGATTCAGCTGTTGGTGTGTGATATTGAAATGCCTGGCGGCAGCGGTCTGGACTTGATTGAATGGATTAATGAAGGTTCTCGTTTAATTAATTTTTCTATAGAATGTTTGATTTTAACCTGTCATCCTGAATACGCATATATGAGAAAAGCGATGCAGCTGGGATGTTCGGATTACCTTTTAAAGCCATTTAGAAGGGAAAGTATGGTGGAGGCGCTGACATCTCTGATTCAGAAAATAAAAGCAAAAGAAAAGGATACACAGCGGCCGTATAAGACGGAAGGAAAAGGCATTGGTGAGTATAGTGAACCGGACACTGTGATTGAACCGGACACAGAGGAGCATATAAGAACAAAGGTGATTCCTTATATTCAGCAGCATATTGCAACGCCGATTTCGGTTACGGAAATTGCCGAGGCGGTAAACCTGAATCCACAGTATTTGATGCGTTTGTTCAGACGGCAGATGGGCTGTTCCGTGATTCAGTATGTCACTAAATATAAAATGGAGCTGGCCAAGGACATGCTGATTCATACAGGTGCCAGTAATCCGGAAATTTCGGAAAAATTGGGGTATCTGAATCCTTCCTATTTCCTGCGGGTATTTAAAGAAAATGAAGGGATGACACCCGGTGCTTTCCGTAAGAAATATAATATTTATAAAAATTAATGGATGAATGATGATGCGCTGTAAAAACCGGAAAAAATGACTTCGGTTTTTGCAGCATTTTCATATAAAGTCATTTTAGGATATTATTAGGTCATTTTAGTTGATTTTTACAATAATTAAAGCATGATATTATAATTTTAACAACAAAGAACGATGGTTTAAAAAAATCATGAGCATCGTGCACAAATTTAGGAGGTATGATTATGAAAAAGGCTGTAGCAGGTATTTTGACCGCTGCAATGACAATGTCATTACTGGCAGGCTGTGGTTCAGGAGATTCCAATTCGGGTACAAAAGATACACAGGCACCGGCAGGTACAACCGGTGAAAGCACAGCAGCAGGCGATACAGCAGGCGCACCGGAATCCGATGGAGGAAGTGCTGTGGCTGAAGGTCAGAAAGATTATATTGATTACGATGAAGATCCATATGAGGTTGTGATCGAGGTTTTGACACTGGGATCAAACATGGAAAGCCTTCCTGCGATGGAAGAAGCCATTAATGAGATCACCGTACCGGCAATTAATTGTACGGTTAAGTTTCAGGCCATTCATATTGCAGATCATGCAACAAAGACAGCTTTATGGGCAGCTGGCGGCGAAAAGGTCGATATTTATTATGTAGGTACAACCGTTCCGTTTACTCAGTTTGTGTCCGATGGTATGATCATTCCAATCACAGAGCTTTTAGATGAACGTGGTGCGACAGTGAAGGAAAAGAGCGGCGCATTATTAGATGCATTTACTGTTGACGGAGAAATTTATGCAGTTCCTCAGGATCTGTATTGTGCAGCTGCAAGAGGTATTAATTACAATGCAGATCTGCTGAAAGAAATCGGCATGGAAGTTCCGGAAACATGGGATATGGATACATTAACTGAGATCGGATATAAACTGAAGGAGGCAAATCCAGAATATACTCTGATTGCCAAAAACGGTTCCACAGATGCCGGAGAAATCCTTTATTTCTATGGAATGGACGGTTTCGGAAGTTCAAGCGCTGTATATGGCGTATTGCTGAATCCGGAGACAGATACAACTGTTTCTAACTTATTTAAATCGGATGAATTTAAAGAATACTGTAAATATAATATTGAATGGAAAGAAAATGGTTTTATGCCTGCAGATCAGGCTGTCAACGGACAGAATGCTCAGGATGTTTATAAATCCGGAACAAGCTTCTGTAACTGGGTTGCAGCAAGACCATCTGAAGAAATTTCTGTACAGAACAATACTAAATTTGACAGTCAGCAGGCCTTATTCTCAAATCCATGGCTGACAAGCTCTATTGTTCAGGAAAAAGCCTGGGGTATTTCCACAACATGTGAACGCCCTGAAAAAGCTATGGATTTTATCAACCTTATGTATGAAAATACAGAACTTGCCAACATCTTAAATTATGGTATTGAAGGAACAGATTATGTGTATACCGATGGTTCCGATAAGATTGTGACATATCCGGAAGGTATTGACGGCAGCACTGTTGGATGGAACCGTGCATTTAATATGTTTGGAGATCAGATGGAAATCGCCCAGATGGCTCCGGCTACAGAGGATTATTACACAGAACTGAAAGAATTCAATGACCGTGCCGTGGCTTGTGCAACATTAGGCTATTCCTTTGATGCAACAAACGTCGCCACGCAGGTATCGTCTGTTTCCAACGTTGTTCAGGAATATGTGCCAAGTCTTGTTTATGGAGAAATTCCTGAGGCTGAGCTGGATGCTTATCTGGAAGAAATGAATGCAAAACTGGATGAAGCCGGTATCAACGAAATTATCGAAGAGAACCAGGCACAGCTGGATGCATGGCTTGCTTCCAAATAATGATGATGTGAATCAATATGATGTGGTGGAGGGTGGACCCCTG
>CAJKGK010000047.1 GCA_905199445.1 uncultured Lachnospiraceae bacterium
ACATGGGGTCCGATCACATAGACGGAACTTGCATCGGATGGAGCTACATTATTAAAGAATAAATAATTGCCGATATTATTTTCTCCGGCAATCGCAGCCTGAGCCGCCTGAATAGCCGATGCACTCGGGCCATTCGCCAACGCCCGATCAAGGCTTCCGTTATAAACCGGTCCGAACTGATTTGCCTCATAAATAACCTCGGTAATCGTATTAGGGAAGTACGGGCTTCTGACACGATTCATAACAACATTGGCCACACCCAGCTGTCCTTCATAAGACTGAGCACCTGCTTCACAATATACAAGCGCTGCCAGCAGATACGCTTCATCACTGCCAACAGACGGTGCAGACACGTCCGTATCCGGCGCTGAAGTTTCAGGCGCCTCGGTCTCAGGTGCAGGCGTTTCCGGTACAATCGGCTCAGCTGTCTCAGGTGCAGCTGTCTCAGGTGCCTGCGTCTGTCCATTCAGGGATTCATCTGACTCCGGATTTTTGGAATCTGTGGCAAGACCATTTTCATTGTCTGTCTGTTTGTGATCAGCAGTCAACGTCTCTTTTTTCAAGGCAGCTTCCTGTTCTTCTTCCATAGAAACCGCTTCCTCCAGTTGGATTGTCATTTCCACACAATCCCCGAAAACATAGCCATAATAGCCGCTTCCGATATAAATACGATACCAGCTGTTGCCTTGCGCATCCTCAATCGGAGTCTGAAGCGCTTCATATAATTGATTTGCCTCTACTTCTTTTTTATCATCGGTCTCTTCTGCCAGGACTGTGCCCTGTACAGAATTTATCTCTTCTGTCTCTGTTAAGTTGATCTCTTCTGTTGTAGAATTTGATTCATCTTCTGCCGCATCTGTTCTGACTACGGTCTGTGTCTCGGAATCATATTCATAATCTTCCGGAACAATCCGATAGGTTTCATCTTTTTTACCGGACTCAATGACTTCAGAAACAAAGTTAGGGCCGCTGCGGATGTTCAACTCATCGACAGTGACTTTAATCATATATATTCCGTTTTTCCGGGCAAGCTGCTTTGCATCTTCACCCACTGCAACGTCTTTTGTCGGAACATATCCTGTCACATCCCCAGAGAGAATCTTTGTCCATTCATCATCCTGTTCGATGATCTCGCCATAAGATACCGGATACAGTTTCCCTACAATTTCGCTGTCACTGTCTGCATTTTCATAAACAGCCAGATACGGTTCGTAATTGCTGACAACCATATTCTCATAAGGATCTTCCACCAGCTCATCTGCAGAATCCATTACCATATTTACAAGATTTGTGTCGTGATCAAACTGTAATGGGTCCGTCTCCTCTGCAAATGATGAAAATCCAGATGCACCGACACACACGGTTAAAGCCATTACCGATGTCATACCTTTTGCGAGAATCTTCTTGAGAGTAGTGCCTACCATAAGTTCACCTCTTTTTTATATTTGATAATACTTTGCAACAATTTAATGAGTTATTAAAATTATTACATACATATTACGTTCACATATTGTATCAAAAAAACATATAATTGTCAAATATAATATTTCTCCCCCACATCAGTCGACATTTTCCCGTATTTTTTCGTCTATTTTTGCAAAATATCCCACTAAACCCACCACTTTTAATACTTTTGTAATATTTCCGCCATCAAAGTTGCTTTTTCGGAATCTGCACGGCAAATAAGGGCCTGTTTATTTTCTACAAAATATTACACAGTTATTACGTCATTTTCACAAGAAAAAAGAAGAATTATAGAAAATCAAGAGGAAAATTATCAAGAATTATTAAGAAAAAATTGTGACCTATCCAATGAACTTTTAACCGAATACAATCAAAAATGAGACTTCAGGCAGCCTTAAACTTCATATTTAAGGCTGCCCAAGGCTCATTTTTACTTTAAACCATACACTATAGCCTTTATATTTTTTTGTAACTTTCAATCACATGTTTTAACTGCGCTTCTACTGCTGCCAATGTGGTGTTATTTTCAATCACTCTGTCACAGGCCGATCGAAAAGCATCCTCATCAAGCTGATTTTTTAAAACAGCGTCGATTTTTTCATCGGTATATCCTCGAGTTTCTTTCATACGCTGGCGCCGTATAGACTCTTTTGTGTATATATACCAAAATTCATCACACAAATCCCTGTAGCCGCCTTCAATGAGCAATGCTGCCTCCACCACGACAAAGGGATAGCCCTGCGCTTTTGCCTGGCAAATCAGACGTTCAATCTCCACCCGCACATCCGGATGGGTCATACTGTTAAGTTTTTCCAAAAGCTTAGGATCATGAAATACAACGGATGCCAGTTTTTTTCGATCAATGGTTTGATCTTTACACAGAATATTTTCTCCAAAAAAGTCGACAATCTTGCAATAGCTGACCGCTCCGGGCGCGCACAATGCTCTGGATACATCATCCGCAAGAATCACAAAAGCCCCATAGTTTTCTTTCAGCAGTCTCAGTACCTCGGATTTGCCGCTTCCGGCTCCGCCTGTCACACCGATCACTTTAGTCGTTTTTTCCATTTATAAATTCACCGCCATTGTTTATTTGGCTTCATACCAATTGGCACCGGTATGAATATCCACCTCAAGAGGCACAGAGAGCACTACTGCCCTCTCCATCTCCTCCTTCAAAATTTTCTTTACCGTGTCCACTTCATCCTTATGGGCCTCAATCAAAAGTTCATCATGAACCTGAAGAATCAGCCGAGACTTAAGCTTCATGGATTCCAGTTTATCTTTAACACGAATCATGGCAATCTTAATAATATCTGCCGCCGTTCCCTGAATCGGCGAATTCATGGCAATGCGCTCTCCAAAGGAACGCTGCATAAAATTGCTGGATGATAGTTCAGGCACTGGCCGGCGACGCATAAACATCGTCAGTGAATAGCCTGTTTCTCTGGCCTTTGCAACCGCCTGATCCAAAAATTCCTTAACCCCAGGGTAAGTATGAAAATACTTTTCAATGTATTCGTTAGCTTCCTTACGGGTAATACTTAAATCCTGGCTCAGCCCAAAAGAACTGATCCCATAGACAATACCAAAATTCACAGCCTTTGCATTACGACGCTGCAGGTCAGTCACCTGATCAAGCGGTGTATGAAAAACCTGCGATGCCGTTATCCGGTGAATATCCTGTGCCTCCTGATACGCCTGAATCAGCTGGGTATCTCCCGACATATGTGCCAGTACCCGAAGCTCAATCTGAGAATAGTCGGCATCTACAAAAACATATCCTTCCTCCGGCACAAACACCTTTCGAATCAGACGCCCCAGCTCCATACGAATAGGAATATTCTGAAGGTTGGGTTCCGTACTGCTGATTCGGCCTGTTGCCGTAATTGTCTGGTTGAACTTTCCGTGAATTCTATGATCCTCTCTGATAAAATTATCCAGCCCATCAGCATAGGTAGATTTAAGCTTTGTCAGCTGACGATACTCTAAAATTCTGTCAATGATAGGATCCTCTTTTTTAAGTTTCTCAAGAACCTCTGCCGATGTGGAATAACCGGTTTTTGTTTTTTTACCAAAAGGAAGTCCCATCTTTTCAAAAAGAATCACACCCAGCTGTTTGGGAGAATTGATATTGAATTTTTCACCGGCCAAATCGTAAATTTCAGACTCCAATGTCTGAATTCTTCCCAACAGATGCTCACCATAATCCAAAAGTTCTGCCCGTTCCACACGTATGCCATATTTTTCCATAGAATACAGAACAAAAACCAGGGGAAGCTCAATGGCTTTATACAACTGATCCATCTGCGTCTGAAGCAAAGCCTCTGCCAAAGGAGCCCTGGAAAGTCTTGCCACCCTGGCCTGATCACCAATATACCTAAAAAAAGCTGCCGGATCTTTTTCATAAAGTTCAAGATGCACCTGTTTTCCAAAAATATCTGCCTCTCCAGGCAAAGTCATCCCCAGATAGTCCCTGGCAATATCATCATACATATAAGTATCCTTCAGGGGGTTTAAAAGGTAAGCCGCAATACCACTGTCAAAAACAGAATCTTTTGGATTCAGCTCAAATACCGGTAAATGTGCCTTGATGTCACAAAAGCACAGACAGTTCCCCTTATCTATCAGTTTTCTCAGCCAACCGTTATACATATCCAGATTAAAGCCTGAGCATACCGGAAAAAAGCTGCAGTCCTCTCCGGCATCTAAAACCAGGCCCTCCGGCGCCTGGCTGTGATAATAAACCCCCACGTCCCATCCTGCACAAATATTATCAACAAAATCTGCAGCTTCCTTTGGATCAGTCACCACACGGACTTGACACGTTTCCTTGGAAGCCGGACGGGCATCCGATGAAAAACGGGATAAAATATTTTTAAATTCCAGCCGTTTAAAAAGCGTATATGCCTCCGGGGTATACAGCGCCCCCAGCCGTGTCTGTTCTAACGCAACCTCTACCCCACAGTTTGTATCAATCGTGGCAAGCACCTTGCTAAGCTTTGCCTGTTCCCAAAACGTCACAAGGTTTTCCGAGGCTTTTTTAGGTTTAATCTCCCCTGCATGATCGTAGGCATTTTCAATATTTTTATACTGCACAATAATTTTCGCTGCAGTTTTTTCACCGATTCCCGGAACACCAGGAATATTATCTGAGGCATCGCCCATCAGGGCTTTCATATCAATAAATTCTGACGGGGTCACCTGATATTGCTCCAAAACATCCGCAGCGTAATAGTCCTCAATCTGCGTACCTGTCATTTTTGTTTTTGGAATACGGATTTTTATTCGCTGCGTGGCCAGCTGCAGAAGGTCCCGGTCACCGGAAATCACGGAAACTTCCATTCCGGCAGCTTCATACCTGCGGCTCATCGTCCCTAAAATATCATCGGCTTCATAGCCTTCCTTTTCCAGAGTACAAATCCCCATGGCAGCCAGCACTTCTTTCATTATCGGCACCTGCTCTCTAAGTTCATCCGGCATAGACTTACGGGTTCCCTTATAAGCATCAAACATCTTATGTCTGAAAGTAGGTGCACTCAAATCAAAAGCCACCGCCAGAAAATCCGGCTTTTCTTCATCCATAATTTTAAACATAATATTCAAAAACCCATACACCGCATTTGTATGAAGGCCTTCGGAATTGGTTAAATTGGGCACACCGTAAAAGGCACGATTTAAAATGCTGTGTCCATCAATCAGTACTGCTTTCATCCGTTATCATATTTCCTTTCTTATCAATATTTACCCGCTGCAGCGGCATCTCCACCGATTCAAACCAAATATTTCCGGTCACAGGCGGAACAGACCAGCCGATTTTTCCCAAAGGCACATCCGGTTCAAACCCCAGCGCCCTGATCACTTTCACCTGATATCTTGCGGTCAGGTCAGGATGACTGTAGGCTGAGTATCCCAGAAAAATCAATAAAGCCAGCAAGGCGGCTACAAAAATAAGACTTCCTGTTCTTAGTCTTACACTGCGCATATGTTTTTTATTCAGTTCTTCTTTTTTATAGGCAATATACTTCTTTAAATCACCGTTAAAATCCACAATCGGATGATTTTCCTCATCCAGCTGTTTTACACCGACCATAACAATATAGTAGACCTCCAGCTCATCATAGCAGTCTGAACATTGCTCCACATGTTCAATAAACCGTTCAGTCTGCTCATCATCCAGGCGGCCCTCAATAAACGGAACGATCATTGCCTGTGCTTCTTGACATTCCATATCCTGATCTCCTGTTTGCCATTAACAATCCGGCATTAGCTGCCATATATCAGACTTATTATACACTATAACCTTCGATTAATAAAGGATTTATTGAAAGCACAGGGCGTATGTATTAAAATAGATATCGTAATCACACAAATCAAAGACTAACTATTAAAAGTCAAGTCTAAAATGAAAGGTTTTTGAATGAATTGCAGAAATGCAATTCAGATATAAAAGAACTGAAAAATAGTTCTTAGAACCTTGAAA
>CAJKGK010000048.1 GCA_905199445.1 uncultured Lachnospiraceae bacterium
GCATCGTGGTGGTCAGAAATGGCTGTATTGTCTGTGAGGAGTACTTTCATGGCTTCGGACCAGATGTTCCGGTCCATGTGGCATCGGTAACAAAGAGCGTGCTGTCCGCATTGACGGGCATTGCGGCGGACAAGGGGTATATACCGTCTGTCAGGCGGAAGATAATGGAGTATTTCCCGGACTATGCTTCGGAAACACATGACAGGAACTGCGGGAATGTGACCATTGAAAATCTGCTGACCATGACGGTGCCCTATGCATTTGAGGAATGGAAGGAACCTTTGGAACAGCTGTGTACATCTCTTGACTGGGTGGGATTCACCCTGGATATGATGAGGGATGCCGGGGAAACGGATAAGCCCGGCAGGCATTTCCAATATTGTACGGCGGGAGCCCATCTTTTGTCCGCGGTTTTACAGCGGGCGGTTGGGATGAGCACCCGGGAATTTGCAAACCGCTATCTGTTTGCGCCTGTTGGTATGACGGTGATTCCGGATTATCCCATGGAAACCTATACATATGACAGCCTGTTCGGGGAAGGGGTCAGGGGATGGGTGCACGATCCTGAGGGCGTCACCGCAGGCGGATGGGGTCTGACCATGACGCCCAGGGATATGGCGCGTTTTGGACTGCTGTATCTGAACATGGGTATGTGGAATGGGGTGCGTATCATTCCGGAATCATGGGTCCGCCAGTCTGTGAAGAGAACCCCCAGCCATTATGGCTATATGTGGTGGCAGTTTGAGAAAAAGGGTGTGGCTGTCCACGCTGCCATGGGAGATGGAGGAAACATGATTTGCTGGGTTCCCGACAGGAATCTGGTGGTAGCCATGACGTCCTGTTTTGCGCCGGACGCAAAGAACAGGTGGCTGCTGGTCAGGGATTATATACTGCCGGCTGTTGAGGAAATCAGAGTGGGAGATGGGCCATATGATAATCAGGGAAGAATATACCTGCTCCCTGGAGCTGGTCCAGGATATGATGAAGGGTAAGAGGAAGTGCAGCATTATCTGGCGTCTCCGGCTGGGGCCTGCCCTGCCGTCCGGTTTAAGGCGGGATATCAAGGGGATAACAGAAAAAATGCGGCAGCATTTGAAGGAACTGATAGTGTTTAGAATGTGGATAAGACGGTGTATGATACATTTCCCCTGAAAACAGAGTATTTTCTGACGGAGAAGGGGAAAGCGGTATTAAAGGCATTGGAAATCTACCAGAAAATAGGCATTGATTACATGATTGAGGCCGGATAGGAACAATTGCTGCGGGACAGGAATATTATCTGAACTGTCTTGCCAATACACATCAAAAAGTAAGTATATACTGTGGGAAAAGCGGGTAATTGCCATATTGTCAAAATCTTTCTATACTAATCTCATAAAAAGAAACCTGGCGGAGGTTTTGCCTTGATTCACTGGATGGCGGCCAATATCACGTCCAATGAGCTTTTAGAGGACGCCGGCAGGAATGGCCCTGATTTTGTACAGGGAGTCAACAGCTGGATTTGCATTCAGGGAGGAGGCCATTCCGGGGAAATGTGCGGCCGGTACGGCGGGATGGCGCCGCCGGAGGGGCACGGCACGCATGTTTATGAGATAAAGGTGTGTGCCCTGGATACCATGCTGGATTTAAAGGATGGATTCCATCTGAATCAGATGTATCATGGGATGGAAGGGCATATCCTGGACGAAGCCGTACTGAAGGGTAAGTATGCGAATCAAGCTGTAAGATCATGAGCCGGGAGGTGCGGCCATTGCCGGAAAAAGAAATACAGATGCCTTGTTCGGAAATATGCCTGATCGCCCCGTCAGATGCGCTTGGCCGCAAGGGTACGAAAATTCTCATAGAAGAAAAGCTTAACGCAGCGGCGGTGGGAATTCCCGGCATGCTGTCAGATTATATGGATGCAATGAAAAAGGCACGGCAGATATCGTGCCTTATTGCGTTTTTCTCCTATGATGATCTGTCAGCAGGCGTTGGATAAACGCCGAAACCCATTGATTTTACTGAGTGTTGTCACTCAATTTATGTCTGCTAAATACCATCAGATTTCTTTACATGAACTCTTTTCAGACTGTCCGGACAAACTTTGGATGATACACCCGCTTTCTTTGCTAATGTGTGATAAAGAAGTAATAGAAGTGTAAAAAATTTTGCCGTTCCTATCCGGCGTTTCGCGATTACGCCGGATAGGGCGGGCTTTCAGGCTTCGGGCAAGTCAATCTTGCCGACAAAGCTGTAATAAATCTCTATGTCCTGTCTGCGGGTGTCGTTTTCGCGAATCCCCCCTCACTCTGAATTCCAGCGCCTCGGCCTTGTCGGCCACGATTTTATACAGTGTCTCTATGTTGCTGCCCATGGAGTTCTGCATGGCCCTCACATACTGCAGGATGATGTCGGCCGTCAGCATCTTGGGATATATAAAGCAGGGCTTGAGGAAGGCACTCCCCAACAAGATTTCCGCAAGGACAAAATGAGCGATAAGCGAAATTTGGTACTGCGGTAGAATCTTGCTCTTAGAAGCTGCGTTCTGCCCGCTGTTTGATAGAAAACTGGAAATTTCCCCTGCTCACTTACCAATACCGACACTCTCCCAATTTTCCAAAAATGGGCGCAAAAAAAAGCAGCAAATCTTTTTCAGACTTTACTGCTCGGTAGGTCGCTTCCGTCCGTAAGCTTTCCTCTGTAAAACGTACCAGCTGACATATTACGGTAAGACAGTTATAGATGCGGGTTGGGCTTTAAGGTCAGGTTAATGGTGACTAAGCTTCTTTTCTGAATCGAAAAAAGACACCTATCAATTAGTCAATAGGTGCCTTTTTATTGATTACTAAAATTTCACTTGATTGAGGTGTTTAGTTTTTTGTATTTATACGGTTATATTTATGGAATCTGTTATAGTGACATCATTACTGTTTCCCTGACTCGCTTTTGCAGCACTTCTCCATGCTGCATTATATATTCCCAAAAGCTTAGATTCACGTGCATTTTCTTCTTTTGTTCCATAAAAAGTCCAACCACCGTTTGAATACGAAGCTACCATTTCACCATTGCCATCGTAAAACTCAGCATAAGATAAATTCTTAGTTTCTTTTTGATATTTCACTTCACCAAACATAAGTGATATGATGTCGAGCGTTTTGGGACGAGGAATATTATTTTTGAATATGGCTGTTAAACCATCTGTAATAATTCCTTTTCTGTTTGGTGAGGCAACAGAAACATAACTTTTCACTAAATTTCTAAATCCTGCTGAATCCGATTGGAATTTCCCTTCTGATTGGTCTTTTTTTGCTTGTTCAATAATAGCCTCTTCATATTTATCCTCGCTCATAGCAGGAGACTGTTTCGTGTTGAAATGAAAATCATTATAATCGGGAAGTTGTACATTCCCAATTTTTCCAGTGCCCGAAAACAGACGACTTTGTGCGAATGTGTTATAATTTTCTATTCGCATTTTTCACATTCCCCTTCCTACTAGATTTGATGATGTTCTTTACCTATTCCCAAAATCAAAATGAATCGTCCCAATATACTGTAATGTATGGGCTAGAATACGTCTTACTTCCAACATCAGTAGGTATGCCACCTACAATAGCTCCACCTAAACAAGTACAGTTAAAAGTAATGGTATATGTTCCATTTGCTTTCGTGGCAAGAAATCCATTTGATTTCAACGTTGTATTTGCCTGCCCACCCCAAGTGATTTTTTCTGCTGTGGTTTTATTGCTACTCGTCAATGTTAAATAATTGGTTAACATCGCACCAGAATAACTGCTGAGAGAACCAGTATTTACTTCTAATTTAGTAATAACAGCGTTTGTGGGTAAACCTGAAACCTTAAATGATACTGCACTGGAATTTCCTGTTTGACCAGTATTGAGTACAATACTCATTTTACCAGACGAGGTTACTTTTTTATTGCCAGTAGCTGCGAATGCTGTCGTTGTAGTTGCAAATACCAAAACCACCATCAAGATAAAACTGAATAATACACTTAACTTTCTTCTTGGTTTCATAATACTTCTCCTTTCTAAAAAACGTCAACTTGTTAATTATAAATATATTCTAGTCCATTTTTTAATCAAGAACTAGAATAAACACAGCAATAAGGTTTCACCTCCTCTTTTTCATTATAATATTTTCATAACCTTTATCATTATTATCGGCACTTTTGACGAAAAAATAATATTTCTCCGCAAATATTATTATTATAAAATCATAAATTTTTCTTCAATTTTAAAAATAAATGTTTTTTACTATATTTGGCAGACGATTTTGGAAAAATTAAATATCTTAGTTATTAGTTTTGAAAATTTTGTACAGAATAGTGAGTTGCTGTCTATCAAATTCTTGTGTGTTACTTTACCGCACATGAGCATTAGATGATGATTTTAAGCAGCAGCACCCTGAACTTATTGTAGAAAAGAAGTCGGACTCTCCAGATGAGGATAAATCGATTAGTGATTCCTCATCGCTTAAGCCGATCCTCTTTGATTTTTTTGTCCGCCATCCCGACTTTCATCCACTTACCTTCCTGGGAGACTCCGCTTTTGACAGTTATGACATCTATGGATTCTTAAAAGATGAATTTCATTTTTCAAAAGCTCTGATTCCTTACAATACAAGAAATGAAAGCGCCCTTAAGGAAGTCGGGTATAACGAATACGGATATCCCACATGCCCAAATGACAACTCCCTAGTACAGCATTGCCAAAATAATAATGAATAGACGTTGCTTTTTTATTGTAG
>CAJKGK010000049.1 GCA_905199445.1 uncultured Lachnospiraceae bacterium
ACAACCAGTGTGGGCGCGGAACAGGAATATTTTATTGTGGACCGCAAAACCTATTTAAAACGAAAAGATTTAATTTTTGCAGGCCGTACACTTTTTGGTGCACCGGCTCCAAAAGGTCAGGAAATGGACGACCACTATTTTGGCAGTATTAAAGAGCGTATTGCATCCTACATGGCCGATCTTAATGAAGAACTGTGGCGGCTGGGCGTAATGGCCAAAACCCAGCACAATGAGGTTGCGCCTGCTCAGCATGAGCTGGCACCGATTTATGCGACAACCAATATTGCAACAGATCATAATCAGCTGGTCATGGAAACCATGAAAAAACTGGCACTGCGTCATGATCTTGTATGTCTGCTCCATGAAAAACCTTTTGACGGCGTCAATGGTTCCGGTAAGCATAATAACTGGTCCATGACAACCGATACCGGAATCAATCTTTTAGATCCAGGAGTTACACCTCACGAAAACCGTAAATTTCTCCTGATTCTGGCTGCGATTTTAAAGGCCGTGGATGAATATGCACCTTTGCTTCGGGAATCTGCTGCCAATCCGGGAAATGATCATCGTCTGGGGGCCAATGAAGCGCCGCCGGCAATTATTTCTGTATTTTTAGGAGAACAGCTGGAAGATGTTTTAAATCAGCTGTGTGAAAAGGGTGAGGCTACCAGTTCCAAGGAAGGATCGAATGCCAATATCGGTGTATCCACTGTGCCTACTTTTAAAATGGATGCCACAGACAGAAACCGTACATCACCTTTTGCTTTTACAGGTAATAAATTTGAATTCCGTATGGTTGGATCATCGGCTTCCATCGCAGATGCCAATACGGTTCTTAATACAATCGTTGCAGAAACACTGGGGCAGGCTGCCGATATTCTGGAGGCCGCCGATGATGTGGAAATGGCTGCCCATGACCTGATCAAAAAATGGGTCAGCGAGCATATCCGTATTATTTTTAACGGTAACGGCTATTCCGAGGCATGGGTAGAGGAAGCCCAGCGCAGAGGTCTGCCCAACATCACAAACATGGTTGATGCTGTATCCTGCCTGACTCGTCCGGAATCCATTGCTTTATTTGAAAAACACGGGGTCATGACCAAGAACGAACTGGCATCCCGGGAAGAAGTAGGGTATGAAACTTATTCCAAGGCAATCAATATCGAAGCCCGCACCATGATTGATATGGCCAAAAAAGAAATTATCCCGGCCGTCATCAAGTACAGCACAACCGTGGCCGCATCCGTCGCTGCTGTTGAGGCTGTGGGCACAGATGCTTCTGTACAGCGCCTTGTTTTAGCCGATTGCAGCCGCTATTTAAAAGCCATGAATAATGCCCTTATCGATCTGGAAAAGGCAGTCGAAGATGCTTCCGGTTATGAAAATTTCCGTGAGCGTGCACTGGCCTACAGAGACGGTGTGTGTCCGGCCATGGCCGCGCTTCGAGCACCGGCAGATGCCCTGGAAACCATTGTTGATGAAAAAGAATGGCCATTCCCAACCTACGGCGAGCTTATGTTTAATGTATAATGTATAAACTGGGGATACCGGAATGCTTCGGTATCCCCAAATTTTGAAGGAGTATCAATTATGCCTTTAACACCAATGATGCAGCAATATGTGGAAACAAAAGAGCAGTACAAAGACTGTATTCTTTTCTATCGTCTCGGTGATTTTTATGAAATGTTTTTTGATGATGCACTCACAGCATCCAAAGAACTGGAAATCACACTGACCGGAAAGGACTGCGGCCAGCAGGAGCGGGCACCCATGTGCGGTGTGCCTTACCATGCCGTGGATACATATCTGAACAAGCTGATCTCCAAAGGCTACAAGGTGGCTATCTGTGAGCAGGTGGAAGATCCAAAAACAGCCAAGGGCATTGTCAGGCGTGAGGTGATCCGTGTCGTCACTCCAGGTACAAATCTGAATATGCAGGCACTGGACGAGACAAAAAATAATTATCTCATGTGTATTATTTACATGGATGACTGCTTCGGCCTATCTACAGTCGATATTTCCACAGGAGATTATTATGTGACAGAAGTTGATCAGCCCAAAAAACTGTTTGATGAAATCAATAAATTTACCCCAGCCGAAATCATTCATAATGAAGCTTTTGTCATGAGTGGTGTGGATCTGACAGAACTTAAGGAACGGCACAATATTACCGTTTCCTCTCTGGAATCCTGGTATGTGGATGATGCACAGTGCAAAAGACGGCTTCAGGAACATTTCGGCGTATCCACCCTGGATGGTCTTGGACTTAAAGATTATCCCACAGGCACTCTGGCCGCAGGCGCTCTGCTTTTGTACTTATATGAAACCCAGAAAAATACCCTGAACCATCTGACCCATATCACACCCTATAATTCCAACAAATATATGATGATTGACAGCTCAACCCGGCGTAATCTGGAATTGCTGGAAACACTCCGGGAAAAGCAGAAACGTGGATCCCTTTTATGGGTACTGGACAAAACAAAAACAGCAATGGGGGCCAGACTGCTCCGAACATTTATTGAGCAGCCCTATATTGACAAGGAAAAAATTGAAAATCGTCTGGATGCCATTGAGGAGATTAATGCCCAGATGATTACCCGGGAAGAAATCCGGGAATACTTAAATCCGGTCTATGACCTGGAACGTCTGATCAGTAAAATCAGCTGCCGCACAGCTAATCCCAGAGACCTTATTGCATTTAAATCGTCTCTGTCCATGATTCCCCATATTCGTTATATGATGAAAGATTATACGTGTCGGGAGCTTAAAAATATATATGAACACATGGATCCTTTGACGGATATTTGTGAACTCATTGAAAAATCCATCAATGATGACCCGCCGATTGCCTTAAAAGACGGCGGTATTATCAAGGACGGCTATAATGAAGAAATCGATAAATACAGAAACGCTAAAACTGAAGGCAAACGCTGGCTTTCCCAGTTGGAAACCCGTGAAAGGGAAGCCACGGGTATTAAAAACCTGCGTATTAAATATAACAAGGTATTCGGTTATTATCTTGAAGTAACCAATTCCTATAAATCTCAGGTACCCCAAACCTGGACGCGAAAGCAGACTATGGCCAACGCAGAGCGTTATATCACGCCTGAACTTAAAGAGCTGGAAGATATGATTCTTGGAGCCGAGGACAAGCTGTTTTCCATGGAATATGATATTTTTGCTTCCATTCGGGATCAGATTACCGCCCAGGTCGCAAGAATCCAATCCACGGCCAAGGCCGTAGCTCATATTGATGTTTTTGCCTCTCTGGCACTGGTGGCAGACCGTAATAATTATGTACGGCCCCAAATTAACACAAAGGGCATTATTGATATTAAGGGTGGCCGGCATCCTGTGGTTGAAAAGATGACAGCAGATGGCATGTTTATTGAGAATGATACCTATCTGGATAATCAGAAACAGCGGATTTCTATCATTACCGGGCCAAACATGGCCGGTAAATCCACTTATATGCGCCAAAGTGCCCTGATTGTTCTCATGGCACAAATCGGCTGTTTTGTACCGGCTGCAAGCGCCAATATCGGCATTGTAGACCGAATCTTCACTCGGGTGGGGGCCTCCGACGATCTGGCCAGCGGACAGAGTACCTTTATGGTAGAAATGACAGAGGTTGCCAATATTTTACGAAATGCCACAAAGGACAGTCTGTTGATTCTGGATGAAATCGGCCGGGGAACAAGCACTTTTGACGGCTT
>CAJKGK010000050.1 GCA_905199445.1 uncultured Lachnospiraceae bacterium
ATTGCCGGTTGTTGTTACATCCCAGCCGCGGAAAAGAAAATTATGACTGTGCTGAGCCGCAATGACTGAGTTAAGCATGACGGAAAAATCGCCGCTGGTGGGGTTTTTCATGCCGACAGGTGCCTGAATACCGCTGCTTACAAGGCGGTGCTGCTGGTTCTCTACGGAACGGGCGCCAACGGCCACATAGGAAAGGATATCGGCAAGGTACCAGTAATTTTCCGGGTAAAGCATCTCATCGGCAATGGGCATTTCATAGGTTTCCAGAGCCTTCATATGCAGACGGCGGATGGCAATCAGACCGTTTAAAAGATCCGGATCCTTTTCCGGATCCGGCTGGTGGAGCATGCCTTTATATCCTTCGCCGGTTGTCCGCGGTTTATTTGTATAAATTCTGGGAACGATAATTACCTTGTCTGCAACTTCCTCCTGAACTTTTTTTAGACGGCTGATATAGTCGCATACGGCATCTTCATTGTCTGCCGAGCAGGGCCCGATAATCACAAGAAATTTGTTGGATTTTCCGCTGATGACATCCATCAGTTCCCGGTCTTTCTGCTCTTTTATGGCAGCGGCTTTTTCGGGAACCGGGTAGAGGGCCTTGATTTCTTTGGGAACAGGCAGTTTCTGATTAAATGTAAAGCTCATGGTCAAAACTCCTCTGCTAAAATATATTTTTCCTATTATAATATATTTTAATTTGGGTGTCAAAAAATAAAATAAGAAAATCACATAAATTGATAAAAATTAGTGAAAATTAATAGAAAGTGAAGACTGGGAAATTTGTCTTTCAGAAAAATGATGAATTTTTTAAAAAGTATATAAAATTACAGAAAATGGTGTTAAAATGAAAACGACAAAAAATTGACAATGTCATCAGGGACTCTCATCCCAATAGCTAACAACTGTCACTTATGAATGGAGGTAACTAAGTGAGAAAAACAAAGATTATCTGTACAATGGGACCCGTACTTGAAAATGATCAGGTTATCCGCGAGCTGATGCTTGAGGGTATGAATGTGGCTCGATTTAATTTTTCCCACGGGGATCATGCTGAACAGAAGGGACGTCTGGACCGTTTAAAAAGAATTCGTGAGGAGTTAAATCTTCCGGTAGCCGCTCTTTTGGATACCAAAGGACCGGAAATTAGGATTGGTAAGTTCGAAAGCGGAAAGATCACATTAAATGCTGGTCAGCTGTTTACACTAACCACAAAAGAGGTTGTGGGTAATGAAAATATAGTGTCCATCAGCTATAAGGAGATTTTAAATGATATTTCCGAGGGTATGAAAATTTTGCTGGATGACGGTTTGATTGCGATGACCGTTGAGCGTCTGACAAAAACCGATATCATCTGTAAGGTGGTTAACGGTGGTGTGCTGGGAGACAAGAAAGGCGTGAATATCCCAGGGGCGACGCTGACGATGCCGTTTATCAGCAAAAAAGATTATGATGATATTGTTTTCGGTATTGAGAACGGCTTTGATTTTATTGCCGCCTCCTTTACACGGACTGCAGATGATATTCTGGAAATTCGTAAGATTTTTCAGGAAAAAGGCTGCAATACCATTAATATTATTGCAAAGATCGAAAATATGCAGGGCGTTGAAAATATTGACGAGATTATCCGGGTTTCCGATGGAATTATGATTGCCCGGGGCGATATGGGTGTTGAGATTCCGCTGGAGGATGTTCCTGTGCTTCAGAAAATGATTATCAAAAAGGTGTGCAATGCCGGCAAACAGGTAATTACGGCAACACAGATGCTGGATTCTATGATCAAAAATCCCCGGCCAACAAGAGCGGAAGCTACAGATGTCGCCAATGCCATTTATGACGGCACAAGTGCGATTATGCTTTCCGGTGAAACCGCCGCCGGTCTTTATCCTGTAGAAGCTTTAAAGACCATGGTTCGTATTGCTGTGCGCACGGAGCAGGATATTGACTACAAGAAGCGGTTCAAACTAAGAGAAAGTGACGAAAAACCGGATGTTACCAATGCGATTTCGCATGCCACCTGTACAACGGCAACAGATCTGGAAGCAGCCGCTATTGTGACTGTGACAAAATCCGGAAAAACGGCGCGTATGATTTCAAAATACCGTCCGGCCTGTCCGATTATCGGTTGTACCACGGAAGATTATGTATGCCGGCAGTTAAATCTTTCATGGGGCGTGTCACCGATTCTGATCAGTGAAGAAATCGATACAGATAATCTGTTTGAGCACGCTGTGGATGCTGCACAGCGCACTGGTTATGTAAAGCAGGGTGAACTGGCTGTGATCACAGCGGGGGTTCCTCTGGGCGTTTCAGGAACAACAAACCTGATTAAAGTTCATGTTGTAGGCCATATTCTGATGAAAGGCCAGGGGGTGACGCCCAAAAAGGGCAGCGGTCCACTGTGCGTATGCCGTACAAAGGAAGAACTGGAACAGAACTTTAAACAGGGTGATATTATTGTTATCCATTCTACGGATAATGATATGCTTCCCAATATCAAAAAAGCCTCCGGTTTGATTGTGGAAGAAGAAGGCATGAATTCTCATGCCGCGATTGTAGGTCTGAGTCTGGATATGCCGGTTATTCTCGGCGCAGAGCATGCTGTGGAAATCTTGAAATCCGGAGCACTCGTGACCATTGACGGAGAAAAGGGACTGGTCTGCAGCAGTAAATAAAATATGCAGCGTCCCGGTTAGGGAGAATCGATATGGAATCATATAATTATTTAATGGACCTTGCCATTATTTTGATCAGTACCAAGGTCTTAAGTTTGGTGACAAAGAAATTTTCAATGCCGCAGGTTGTCGGTGCACTGCTGGCTGGCCTTTTATTGGGACCGGCAGTACTGGGAGTTTTAAACGAGACTGAATTTATTGATCAGGTTGCAGAACTGGGTGTGATTGTGCTTATGTTCTGTGCAGGCCTGGAAACTGACATGAAGGAATTAAAACGAACCGGGAAGGCTTCTTTTGTCATTGCGCTTCTGGGTGTGATTGTGCCTTTAATCGGCGGTTTTGGAATTGCCTTTGTATTTAACCGTCCGGGGCTTATTGAGTCCAGTGCTTCGACAAGTGTTTTCCTTCAAAATATGTTTATCGGTGTGATTTTAACAGCTACATCTGTCAGCATTACTGTGGAAACACTTAAGGAAATGGGCAAGCTGAACACACGGGCCGGAAACGCCATTCTTGGTGCGGCGATCATTGATGATATTCTTGGTATTGTGGCCCTGACCTTTATTACAAGTCTGGCAGATACATCGGTGCGAATCGGTATTGTGCTGCTTAAGATTGTAGCCTTCTTTGTCTTTGCTGCCATTGTGGGATTTGTTTTTTACAAGCTTTTTAAAATATGGACAGAGCGGGCCAGCAAGGATATGCGCCGTTTTGTTATTGTTGCCTTTGTATTTTGCCTTCTGATGTCCTATATTTCAGAGATTGTCTTTGGTGTGGCAGATATTACAGGTGCCTTTATTGCGGGACTGATTATTTCCAATACCCAGCGTACAAAATATATTGCTTCCCGTTTCAGTACCCTGTCCTATATGCTTCTTTCTCCAATGTTTTTTGCCAGCATTGGTCTTAAGGTGGAACTGCCCAAAATGACGCCGGCGATCAT
>CAJKGK010000051.1 GCA_905199445.1 uncultured Lachnospiraceae bacterium
TAGAACATCAGCCTTCCAAGCTGAATACGTGGGTTCGATTCCCATCACCCGCTTTTGAACAGGTTTTTGTTCAGCTTTAATACGAGTCTGTAGCTCAGCTGGATAGAGCAACGGCCTTCTAAGCCGTGGGTCGGGGGTTCGAATCCCTTCAGGCTCGTTTATCAATTTAATATTGATATGGTGGGTATGGCGCAGTTGGTTAGCGCGCCAGATTGTGGCTCTGGAGGCCCAGGGTTCGAGTCCCTGTATCCACCCGATAGAGTACATTGTGAAAACGATGTACTTTTTTGTGTTCAGTCTGTTGGTGTGCGTTATATATTTAAACGGGAGCGGACGGCTTTAAATACAGCAGGGCAGCAAACCCGAAGCGGAGTTATCCGTCCGGGTTTGCTGCCCTGTTTAAGTAGTGTTCTGAATCCGTATATTTTATTCGTCACATTCTGTGGGCTCGATCTCAAAAAAATCCGTAAAATAAGGAAGGGTTTTAAGCCAGTCACAGAAATCATGCCATTCTTTAAGTTTGTGATTTTTTCTGGCATTGTAAAATGCAATGCAGTTTTCATAATTAAAGGTGCATGTACGCATCTGATTATAGGAAGACGGAAGTAGCTGGATCATATTGGTCCAGTATTGTTTGTCTTTTGTTTCATTAAACAGTACCCGGTTTGTCTCCAGACATTGAATGACAGCATCCATGGCTGCCAGGGATGGCTCGTCCATGCGCTCGCAGCTGAAATCTTCCCTTGAAAATGGCTTGGAATGGATTTTGTGCATTGTACTTGTGGAATTGGCTACAGTACCGACTTTGTAGGTGTCGTATTCCTTCCACCAATAAAGCGGGGCTTCAATATCAATGGATACAAAAATCTGACGTATAAATTTACGGTGGTCTGTTCCGGCTTTGCACAGTCTTTTGGCCAGAGAAAGATCGTTTTCACCGAAAATAAATTGTCCGTCTGCCGTTGTGCGGCTGTCCATACGATCCCAGCTGTTCATGGGATTTCTGGCACCTCGAATGGCATTTTCAAAGTTCATAACTGAACAGTTTGTAAATTTTATCATGAATCAATCATCTCCTTTGCTTTCCCTTTAATGTAAAGAACCAAGGTTCAGTGTATGTTCAGGGTAATATTTTAATAAAAATGGATTTGTTAAAAAATAGAGTATCTGACAAGATTCCATTATTCACATTATAATATGGAAGAGATGGATTCACAAGAATAAATATTTGTAAACTTACAGGTTGACAAGGCGGCTTACGTCTGATATCATAAATATCGTTGTATGGACAAATACTTTCAGACATACAGTATTGGGCTATCGCCAAGCGGTAAGGCACAGGACTTTGACTCCTGCATTACGTTGGTTCGAATCCAACTAGCCCAGTTATCGTGATATATTCACGATTTTAAAATGGGATATTAGCTCAGTCGGTAGAGCACTAGACTTTTAATCTAGGTGTCCGGGGTTCGAACCCCCGATGTCTCAGCATGACTAAAGCCTTGAAAACATTGAAGCTACAGTGTTTTCAAGGCTTTTTTGTTGTTCCCTTACTTAGTGAGAGTAACCGGAAATAATAATGCTGATGTCCGGCTGTAAAACAGCAGATGTAAAAAAACGTTGACTTATGTTTGGGACATTGCTATAATACAAAAGAACGTGCGGATGTGGCGGAACTGGCAGACGCGCCAGACTTAGGATCTGGTACTTCGGTGTGCAGGTTCGATTCCTGTCATCCGCATTTGTGTTTTAGAGACGGTATCGTGGGTGATATCGTCTTTTTATTGTTGACTCCGGGAGAGATTATGCCAGCAGGCCACGGCTTGAAAAGTAAATGCCCTATGGGCGCTTCCTTTTCTGGGCGCGTGGTATAACGAAATAAATGAATTGATCAATGATATTTTATGATTGTTCTTCCACTGGTTTTGGTGTGAAGCCGAATCAAACAACAGAGGTCTTTGAACCGCATATACTTGAGCGGTTCAAAGACCTCTGTTTTACATTGATTATTTTTCAAAGTGTTCGGCAACTTTTTTCAGATTTTCAATAATTGGCAGATGCTGAGGACAGACGCCTTCGCACTGGCCGCATTGAATACACGCACTTGCCTTGCCAAAGGTTTTTGTCAGGTTGTTATAGTATTCACCCTGAGGTGTGAAGCCTTTTTCTTTGATTTCCTGTAAGTCTGAATTGTACAATGAAAAATATTTGGGAATTGCAATTTTCATGGGGCAGCCATCGGTGCAGTAGGAACATCCGGTACATGGAATGGCAATCGATGAATTAATACGGTCAACGGCCTTGCGAATCAGGGCGTATTCATCCTGGTTTAAAGGTTTCAGATCGGCCATGTAGCATGTATTGTCCAGTACCTGCGCCATGTTGGACATACCGCTTAAAACAATCATTACATGATCAAGGCTGGCTGCAAAGCGGATGGCCCATGAAGGCACGGAACTTTCGGGTGCATAGTCTTTAAACATCTTTTCCACATTTTGGGGAACCTGTGCCAGAGTGCCGCCTTTGACCGGTTCCATGACAATGACCGGTTTATGATGCTTTGTGGCGACTTCATAGCATTTTTGGGACTGAATACCTGCACTGTCCCAATCCAGATAGTTGATCTGAAGCTGCACAACTTCAAATTCGGGGTGGTCGGTAAGCACCTGATCCAGAAGTTCCGGCCCATCGTGATAAGAAAAGCCAATGGTTTTTACAAGTCCCTGTTTCTTCTTTTCCATAATCCAGTTAAAGCAGTCCAGCCTATTATAGACTTCTATATTGTGGGCATTAATATCATGGAGTAAATAATAATCAAAGTATTCTACACCGGTTTTTTTCAGCTGTTCATTAAAAATTCTGTCCCGGTCTTCCTTTGTTTTTAAAAAGCCGGCATGCAATTTGGTTGTCAGGGTGAAACGGTCTCTGGGATAGCGGGAAACAAGGGCTTCCCGGACAGCATTTTCACTGTTAAAACCACAGTACATCCATGCTGTATCAAAATATGTAAATCCTCTTTCCAAAAATAGATCTACCATCTGTTTTGTCTGTTCAATATCAATAGTGGAATCATTGTTGGCATCCGTAAGGGGCAGGCGCATTAAACCAAAACCCAGTTTTTTTCTGCTCATTTTATATAACCTCCATATCTAAGCGATTGAATGCGCCGCTGTAAACGGACGCATATTTAATGTTTAATTTAGGTCAGTTTACAAGGAACTACACGCAGACCGTGAAACGGGCTGCTGACAA
>CAJKGK010000052.1 GCA_905199445.1 uncultured Lachnospiraceae bacterium
GCTGCTTCAGCCGCCAGCACTGCCTCCGGTATATGCAAGGCCTCCGTACGGACGATATAACCGAATTTTTCATTACCCATGTCCGCTGCAGCTGCCTTAAGCCGCTTTTTTTCACCTATATCCTGAATCTTAGAAGACACACCGCCGTCTCTGTTTTTTGCAGTAAGAATAAGATATTGTCCCGGAATATGGACATCAGCGCTTAATATTGGCAGCTTTGTCTTTACCGCATCTTTGCTGACCTGAACTAAAATTTCATCTCCCGGCACAAGGCGGTGTCCCTCATGATTCTGACCATCCCCGTACAGGTGATCTGTATTTTCTGTGAGAGAATAATAGCCAATCTGGCCTTTGGCAAATTCAACAAAAGCTGCGTTAATATTTTTTACAATATTTTTTACCTTTCCCACATAAATATTGCCCAACAGCCCATCTGAAGGACTGTCAAAAAGGAATTCCACAGGAATATCATCCTCATAGACGACGGATAAAATCTGGCCTTCCCAACGGACAATCACCAGTTTTCGTTCCATTATTGATCGCCTTTCATACCATGCTTGATTTCTTTGCCCAGATCTTCCAGAGAAACCAGCCCATCCTGACCATCGGATGCGTACATTTCAAGACGGCAGATTTCCAGAGCAAATTCCGGAAGCGGCTGTCCATACTGATGCATAAAGGCTTCCATCACAAGCTCAGGCTTTAAATTAGACACGCTGCCTGTAGCCAGCTGCATAAAAATCCGTTCACCGTGAACTTCAAGCTTATAAATCATCGGACGAATGTCGACTTCCTTTTCGCTTTTTTTAGTTTTCTTCAAAATCATGATCTGATCGGCAGCGGCAAACCGATCCAGTTCATCTTTTAAACGGCCATTTTTTAAAAACGCCGGCATATAGCCATCCCTGAAGCGAACCTCATAATCTGCCGCAGCAATAATTGCCATGGCATTAGAATTTTTCGTTTCATCTTCAATCTGACGATAGCTTAATAAACGCACACCTTCAACCATCTCTTTGTTAATTCGTTCAAGCATTTTTTCCGAACTGTCCGTAGAATGGACAATCAGATCCATGTATTCGCCCCGGCTTGTCAATCCCACTCCCAGCGGGGATGCAAAGGAAAGCTGCTGATGGGGACTAAACCCCTGAGAATAGGCGATATCGACACCGCTTCTGCGAAAAGCTTTCTGAAAATAACGCATCATATCCAGGTGGCCGATAAACTTCATTGTTCCTTCCTTGGAAAACTTAATTCTGACCTTCATAGCAGACACCTCCCTCATACATTTTACAGCCGCATCCGGAACAGCCCTGACGGCAGTTTGGCGTTACAACGGCTTTTTGCGCCCGTTCCCATTCCCGAATCAAAAACTTCTTTGTAACACCTGCATCTATGAAGTCCCAGGGCAGCAGTTCATCCGTATGCCGGGTACGCAGGTTATAAAAATCCGGATCAATATGATTCTTTTTAAAGGCCGCCATCCACAATTCATATCTGAAATTTTCTGACCAGGAGTCATACAGACAGCCGGCACGATACGCATCTAAAAGCACCGAGCAAAGCCTTCTGTCACCTCTGGCCAGAATACCTTCCAGCTGGGTCAGCTCCACATCATGCCAGTTATATCGAATACTTTTATGATTCAGCTGCTCGCGGATTTTCCCGCTTAAAAAGCGACGTTTTTCCAGGAACTGACGATTTTCATCCTGCGGCGCCCACTGAAACGGTGTAAATGGCTTTGGCACAAAAAAGGAAGTGCTGGTGACCACATCCACCCGTCCGCCGCCAGGCCGCTCGGACTTTGGAATCTGATAGTACAATGCCGCAATATCATTGGACAGTTTGGCAATTCCTTCAATATCTTCCTCGGTTTCTCCGGGAAGCCCAAGCATAAAATAAAGTTTAACCCGGTTCCATCCGCCTCTGAAAGCATCCATGGCGCCGTTAAAGATATCTTCTTGTGTCAGCCCTTTATTAATAACATTGCGCATACGCTGGGTTCCCGCCTCTGGCGCAAAAGTGAGACTGCTCTTTTTCACATCCTGAACCTTGCTCATAACATCCAGGGAAAAGGCATCAATTCTTAAAGACGGCAGAGAAATATTTACTTTTTTCTCATTACATTTCTCGATTAAAAAGTTAACCAGCTCCGGAAGCTGAGAGTAATCACTGGAACTTAAAGAACTCAGAGAAATTTCTTCATGCCCTGTAGCATCCAGCATTTTTATGGCATAATCCTTTAAAAACTCCAGATCACGTTCCCTGTTTGGACGGTATACCATTCCGGCCTGACAGAAACGGCAGCCACGGATACAGCCACGCTGAATTTCCAGAACAACCCTGTCCTGAGTCACTTTGATAAAGGGAACCACCGGTTTTTCCGGATAATAGGTGTGACTTAAATCGGTAACAACCTGTTTCTCAATCTTTTCTTTGGCATGGCCGTTATTGGGCGTAAAGGATGCCAGTGTTCCATCTTCATTATATGTGACCTCATAAAAAGCAGGAATGTATAGTCCTGGAATATCTGCAGCCAGCTCCAGGAACTCATATCGGCTCAGTCCTTTTTTACGACATTCTTTATATAAATCCATTAAATCGTTATAAACGGTTTCGCCCTCGCCGATATAAAAGATGTCAAAAAAATCCGCCAAAGGTTCTGGATTATAAGTACAGGGGCCACCGCCAATCACAATGGGATCATCCCAGGTACGGTCCTTTGCCAGCAGCGGAATCTGACTTAAATCAATAATCTGAAGGATATTGGTATAGCACATTTCATACTGTATAGTAATGGCCAGGAAGTCAAAGTTTTTAAGCGGATGCTGAGTGTGCAAGGCAAACAAAGGAATAGTTTCATCCCTCAGGATTCTGTCCAAATCGGTCCACGGTGAATAGACCCGTT
>CAJKGK010000053.1 GCA_905199445.1 uncultured Lachnospiraceae bacterium
AAACAAAACCAGGTCTCCCGGCCATGATGTTGATTCTGTTACGCCTTTACGGTGTTAGCTACTCCCTTACACCTGTTGTATTCATTTCTGCTATTATGCATCATTTCCGGGAAAAATGCAACTGTTTTTTTATTTTTCTTTATACGAAACAATACTATGCGAACATCAGCCTGTGATATTTATATTCCCCCGGGCTGATGTTCAAAAAGAAAATATAAATATTATTTTTTTTCCATTTATGGTACAATACTATTTGCATAAGTCATAGACAAATGACGGATACAGAAAGATGAGGATTTTTTATGACATTTATCAGCGCTTTTAATGTACTGGGTCCGGAAATGATCGGTCCTTCCAGTTCTCATACGGCAGGCGCCTGCTCCATTGCTCTGCTTGCTCAGCAAATGGCAGACAGCCCTGTAAAGGATGTGGAATTTGTACTTTATAATTCTTTTGCTCAGACCTATAAGGGCCACGGAACGGATCTGGCTCTTCTTGGAGGGGTCATGGGTTTTTCAACAGACGACAAGCGTATACCAAAGGCTTTTTCCATTGCAGAAGAAAGAGGTATTTCCTACCGCTTTATCGAGGCAGCCCAAGATCCGGACATTCATCCAAACACTGTGGATATCCATATTACCTGCCAGAGCGGACGCTCTTATTCTGTCCGCGGTGAATCTCTGGGCGGCGGAAAAATGCGTATCAGCCGGATCAATCATATTGATGTGGATTTTTCCGGAGAGTACAGCACTCTGATCATTATTCATTATGACAGGCCGGGAGTTCTCGCTCATATTACAGGATGTCTCAGTGAAAAAAATGTCAATATTGCTTTTATGAAGCTTTTCCGTGAAACAAAGGGAGACATTGCCTACAGCATCATTGAGTTTGACGGTACGCTGCCTGATGACGCAGAGGATCAGATCTCGCTGAATCCTTATGTTCAGGATGTTATTTTTATACCAATTCAAAGGAGAATATAATCATGGATTTTAAAAATGCTCAGGAGCTTCTGGAGCTTTGCCATACAAACAATCTTCCTGTTTCTGCAATTATGAAAAAAAGAGAGTGTATTCTGGGCGGAACAACAGAAAAAGCTATTTATGATCAAATGAACCATTCTCTTCAGATTATGAGAGACTCTGTCACATCTCCTATTCAGTCCCCCAAAAAATCAATCGGAGGTCTGATCGGAGGGGAGGCTCAGCTTGTGAACCAGCACCGGATTGGAGGCAATTCCATCTGCGGACCGGTTCTTTCCAAAGCAATCGCCTATTCAATGGCTGTTCTGGAAACAAACACAACTATGGGACTGATCGTTGCTGCTCCTACCGCCGGTTCTTCCGGTGTGATCCCCGGTCTTCTTCTGGCTCTTCAGGAAGAATATCAGCTGGAAGATAAAGAAATCATTGACGCACTTTTTAATGCAAGCGCCATTGGATATCTTGCCATGAGAAACGCCACTGTAGCAGGCGCTGTAGGCGGCTGTCAGGCCGAGGTGGGAGTGGCTTCTGCCATGGCTGCCTCAGCCACTGTGGAGCTAATGGGCGGCACAGCGGATCAGTGTCTCCATGCTGCAACATCTGTTCTTATGAATTTCCTCGGGCTTGTATGTGATCCCATCGGCGGACTTGTGGAATGCCCGTGCCAGGGACGAAACGCTGCCGGAGTTGCAGTTGCTCTTACTGCCGCAGAGCTTTCTTTAGGCGGCATCAAACAGCTGATCCCTTTTGATGAAATGCTTCAGACCATGTACCAGGTAGGAAGACAGATCCCGCCCGGACTGCGTGAAACAGCTCTCGGAGGCTGCGCCGCTACCCCTGCCGGAAAAAAACTGGGCTGTAAAATTTGTCCCAGATAAAAATACAGGAAGAACAGCTATGATAAAAACCGTTATTTTTGATATTGATAATACCCTTTATGATTATGACAGCGCGCATCTTTTTGGAATGGAAGCACTGACAGCCTACTGTATAAAAGAATTTCACATTTCTGAACAACAGATACGTTCCTGTTATGACAAGGCTATGAAGATCATGGCCAAACGCATTGGCACAGACAGCGCTGCCATTCACAGCCGGATGCTTCGTTTCCAGTGTATGACAGAGCTTTTGTCCCAGCCGCTTTTTCCTCATGTAGAAAATATGTATCATGCTTACTGGGATACCATGATCGCCAATGCAAAACCTTCGCCTGGCATTCTGAAGGTACTTGAAGAGCTGAAAACACGTCATATCCGAATCGGCATCGGAACAGATATGACAGCCAGTATTCAGTTTAAAAAGCTGAAAAAGTTTGGATTTGATTCCTATCTTGACTTTGTCGTCACAAGTCAGGAAACAGGCGTTGAAAAACCCCATCCGCATTTTTTTGAGGTCTGTCTGGAAAAGGCCGGATGCGCTGCGGATTCCTGTGTTTTTATTGGAGATAATCTGAAAAAAGATGTGCAGGGCGCCTGTGACTGCGGACTCTTTGGTGTGTGGTACAGTCAGGAAAAAATCCCTGAAAAAGAAAATAGATTTCCCGTGATCACAACATTTACTGATCTGGAAAAATTTCTTCAGGTGTGTAAGATCTTATGATTTTACACGCCTGAAAACTCTAAAAGATTTAAAATTATTACCCATAAAAAAGTTATACATCAAAACACTGACTTATTTGACGCTTACAAGCTCTATCTGATTACATCCTTGCG
>CAJKGK010000054.1 GCA_905199445.1 uncultured Lachnospiraceae bacterium
GAAGGAATTGAAAAAAAGAAGCTTTGGGATTATCTGTTTTCTGTTTTTGATATTTACCATGTGTTCCTCTTCGGTGTGGGCGGCTTCTTATGTGAAGGCATCCAATACGACTGTGAGTATCACTTCGAAAAAGCATGGTTGGGTGAGGCGGGGGAAAGACTATTATTTTTATAATTCCAAGGGAAAACTGCTTTGGGGAAAAATTACCTACAAAGGTCAGCGTTATTACAGCACAAAGAATGGAAAACGCTATACAGGCTGGCTGAAATCAGGCGGGAAACGGTATTATTACAACCGGAAGAATGGCATTATGTTCCGCAACCGATGGGCTACAGGAACGAAATACTCTTATTATTTCAATAAGTCAGGTGTGGCAATTGCCAACCGCTGGCTGAGCTACGGAGGAAAGCGATATTATTTCCTTCCTAATTCCAGAATGGCAACAGGATGGCAGAAAATTGGTGAATATCGTTATTATTTTGATAAGAAAACAGGTGCTTTGTATACAAATGTGTGGGTGGGGAAATATTATGTAAATGATAGCGGGAGAAGAACCGGACAGACCAGACCGGATGTGAAGGTGAATGATAACCGCTATACATATAAAAGCAGCTCTCTTAATATTGATCTGCGCAGAAAATCCACACATAATGTTCCTTACTGGGTAGCGCTGATAAAAATCAAAAATTCCGGACAGCTGAAATCCGCTTTATCTTATGGAACCTATGGTGGTGCCAGACAGACTACCTCCGGTGCAGTTTCTGGTAATGGGGGTATTATCGGAGTGAATGGAAGTGCGTTTAGTTACCAGACAGGGCGGCCGTCACCTCTTGGAATGTGTATCAAGAATGGTGTGATTTATGGAAATTATGAGACCAGTTACAGCGTAATGGCTGTAAAATATGATGGCACTATTTATACACCAGAGCAGGGATTAAAAGGCGAAGCTCTTCTGGAAGAGGGCGTGAAAGATACCTATAATTTTGGCCCAATCCTGATCAAAGATGGACAGGCCCAGCCGGCCTGGTCAGAAACAGCCAAATATTATCCGAGAACTGCTGTGGGAATGGTGAAACCTGGCATTTATGTGCTTCTTGTCACCGACACTGGCAGTTACGCCGGTCTGAACCACTGGGATCTTGTTAATATCTTCAATAGCTATGGTTGTCAGTACGCCTACAACCTGGATGGCGGCGGCTCCGCCACATTGTATTACAATGGTCAGGTCATGAATAAGCTGATTAATAATTATGAGAGACCATGTGGGGATTTTCTGTATTTTACGAATTGATGTGTTGACAATGAAAAGCATTTAAGGAGCATGTTGTATGAACGGTGAATGAGGAGCCTAAATGAAAAAGCTATGCAGAATTTTGATACCAGGTGCTTTTGATGGTGCCATATGTTTCTTGTTATTCACTTACCAGGTGCAGGCGGTAGAGAGTCCATCTGCTCAGTCTCCCTTAGTCTGGGCAGACCCAGGATGCTGATGTTTTTATCGATATCCCGAACCTGCGTCAGTATGGTGGCTACACCTGCGGAACCACTTGTGTGCAGATGGTGATGATTTTGCTCAGCGGATGAGTGGTTAAGGGAAAATGGAAACTTTGTTTTGTAAATCTGTTCATAGGAATCGTAGGATTCCATGCATTTTTGAGGTATAAATATGATATACACATACAAATATAAATCGCCGTTAGGGCATATTTTACTGGCGGCAGATGAAGTGGGAATTACTGGTCTATGGTTTGAAGGACAGAAATATTTTGGGAATACACTTCCAGACAAGCATATTCCACAGGAAACAGAGATTCTCACGGAAGCGAAAAAATGGCTGGATGTTTATTTCTCCGGTGAAGAACCGAAATTTACTCCGCCACTTCATCCGAAGGGTTCAACATTCAGACAGGCAGTGTGGAAGATTTTATTGCAGATTCCCTATGGACAGACGATCACATACGGAGAAATTGCCCGTAAAATGGCAGAGATGAAAAATGTATCCCGCATGTCTGCCCAGGCAGTTGGAGGTGCGGTTGGACACAATGAAATTTCTATTATCATTCCCTGCCATCGTGTGATAGGCACAAATGGAAGTCTGACAGGGTATGCCGGGGGAATTGATAAAAAGCTTTCGTTGCTTGAACTGGAACACGCGGATATGAGTTATTTATTTGTTCCAAAGAAAGGGACAGCATTGTAGGAGGCAGTGATAAAACTGTCCTCATTTTGGGTTATTTTGGAGAGCCAAGATTGGACGGAAAATAGAATCTTGGACATATTTTGGACATATCTATTAAATGTTACAGAAATATTACGAGAATGGTGAACCCCAAAACCCCGCAAACCCTTATAAATCCAAAGAGAAACACCCGGTAGGGGAGCTACCGGGTGTTTCGAGGGGAGT
>CAJKGK010000055.1 GCA_905199445.1 uncultured Lachnospiraceae bacterium
TAAAAAATAATATGAACAGCCCGTGTATATAGTAGAATATATGCGGGCTGTTTTTTGTACGGCTTTAGCCTGTTCAAAACATCTGCGCATTGTGCAGGTGTTTTGAACTATAATCCACCTGATTTATGTGGGGCATCGTTATACATAAAAATCACCTTTCCCCATTGTAATAGAGGTGTCCATCCACTATTAAGAAAGAAAAGGTGATTTTATGGCAAAGAAAATCAATGATTTGTCACACAGTGTGACCTGAATGCCCCTACTTTTTATAAAGTAAATGGCAATGCTCTTTGTGAGATGGAGGAGGACCCTCCGCAATCGCCATGCAGATGGAGAGTGCAAAACACTTATAGTGATGTGGTATAAAAAAGTTGACAGTTTGTTCGCAAGGATTTCATAATAAAATCAAGAGAACAAGCCTGCAAATAAAAAGTCAAGGCTAAATTGATGAACATTGAAAATTTTATACAGGTTAAAAAATAGGTATCATAATCAGACCACTACATCTGTGCTGGTCTGAAAAAGTGTTGTGGAATTATTCAGATTCTGGAAGTGATGAAAGATATTTTTTCATCCGACCATAGTAGATTCGTAAAAATTTATTAACTCCGGCAGTCATATAGACATAATACGGCTTGCCTTCGGAGCGTTTTTTATCCATGAACAGATATACGGCATCGTTCGGTTTGATTTTAATCAGTATATTCATGATCTGGAAGAGAGTTTTTCTCAGCACGGTCGAACTGTGTTTGGAAGTATGTACGCTTTTCTGGGAATAATCGCCAGAATCGTTGACACCGGGATCCGCGCCGGCAAATGCCGTGATAGCGTCTTTGTGGATAAAACGTATGACATCTCCGATCTTGTCCATAAGCTGAGGACCCAGAGACGGTCCTACGTCCTTCATCGCCATGGCAACTGGATATTCCGGCAGCTTGGAGGGGGGTTATTCATAAGGGGGCGATGCTGTTCAACGGTCTGTCACGCCGTGTTTAATTGGTAGATTGTTGTTTGATGATGCGTTTGGTAAAGTTGTTCTTTGGAAGTAAAGAAATAAGTTCCTTTGATTTTCCATAGATTTCTTCGGCGTTTGACTTGCTGAAGTTGTACTTCCTGCGGCTGCACCACTATGCAGAAATCAAACTGGCGGTTCATGGTTTTGAGTTGGGAACGTAATTAATCCATAAGATTATATTGTTTCAGATTCGTCCAACTGTCAAGCTTGTAGTGTGCAAGCTTTATAGAATCTGCTTTATCGGTCTTGACTTTACGGAGAGGATTGTCCTGTCCCTGAAAGTAATGGATGATCTGAGGGTTCACAGTGCTTACAAAAAAGCTGTCCCGGGACAGTTCTCGTGCTACCGGTTCATAGTAGCGGCCGCTACACTCCATGACAATGCGAGTTTCACCATCCAGTTCTCTGATAAGTTTCTTAAGAGATTGGAAATCAGCGGACAAGCGGGGAACATCAAAGAGTTTTGAAACAACCGTTCCACCAGGAAGGAGGAGCGCTACAGTGCTTTTGCGTTTGGAGACATCAATACCCTACTGCGTTCATATTCATAAAAATATTACTCCTTGATTGAGATTACAATTGTTCAGTACCAGTTTTAATCATTGCCCATTTTATCTGCTGTGGTGCGCCACGAACGTACCCGGAAGGCGGTTCAATCTGCATAAAACGAACGCTGCGAATGAAGAGTTGGTTAGCAGACTTATTTACGGACGCAAAGTCCAAGGGGGTATCTGCTATACCGATTGCTCTTATCATTTTAACAGCTTAAGTAACAAGGTGGGTAATTCCTTACTGGCTGTAAGGAATATTAACCATAAATATATTGTAGTAGCTGTTAACTTTTTTATGCCACATCAGCTGCACCTAGAATCGCCAAAGGAAGGCCCCCGCAGTTGATTATCTTTTTGATTTTTTATAGTTCGGATGATTTGGGATTCAAAGTATATTTCATTTTCTCAAAATAGTCAGTAAAAATTTGGGGTAAGATGTTCATAGGATTATTATGAAAAAAGTAACAAAAATAGGCTTTTACCCCATTATGAATGAGAGCCAGGGAGGTTGAAATGTCGAAGATACTTTTTTCTAGAGAAATTCAATAGTGTATTTCGTAATCATTAATAAATGTTACAAAATATTAAACTAATTCTTGATTTCCTCTTGCAATCAATGAAATCATATGTTAATATGTAAAAGAGCTTAAGAAAAATATTTCGCAAATGTTACAAAACGTGTTTATATAAGAGGTGAGAAACATGAAAAAACGAATTGTATGTCTGATGTTAGC
>CAJKGK010000056.1 GCA_905199445.1 uncultured Lachnospiraceae bacterium
TACCTCTCCGAACGCGCTTTTCCATTTTACAGAAGTTTCGACGTTTTGTCAAGTATTTTTTTATTTTTTCAAAATTCTTATTTCTGAATTTTGTGTTTCGTTGGCGTTTTCAGCGACAACTCGATTAGTTTATCATGTGATTCGACAGATGTCAACACTTTTTTTGACTTTTTTCCGCAGCATTTTTTTCGCGGGCTGAGATTTCATAAATCAGGAAGTCCCAGCCTGCATTACCATTTATTTGGACATGTCAATTCCTGGAATACTTCTATATATCCTTATCCACAACCCAACGATCTAACTGTTTCAGAAATTTTCTATCCTCCGAAACCACCTTGACTGGTTTTTTATAATCTATAGCCATCAGTCCTAACACGGATTTTCCATCAGCAATCTGATTATCCATTGTATGTACTCCAATATCTAGAGGAGATGCACATGCCAGATGCATAAAATCCCTTAAGTCATTGGATGTATACAGCATAATTTCACGTACCATATTGATACCTCCTTTTTCGGACATAGTATAACATCTGAGGATAAAATATATAATATCCAATTATGATTTTATGTAATTCCATTGCGTTAAAGCAACACGTAACTCATCCTTTTCCGCTGCCGCCTTTTCAAATGCTTGTCCACTCATCACAATGTCGATAGCCTGGCGCATAGCCCGAGCCCCTGCCGCCGCACCACAAGGATGCCCCTGAACCGCTCCCCCCGCCGCCAGGACCACATCTTTTCCCACTTCTCTGATATATTTTTCCACCATCCCAGGATGAACTCCCCCTCCTATGGACGGCATGGAGGTCTTAATATCATAGAAAGGAAGCGTGAGTTGGGCCACTGTCTGCATATACTTTTGATGAAGAAGCGGATACCCCCCATAAGGTGTATTAATCATTACAATATCAGCTCCGGCAAGACGCGCAAGCTTTCCTACAGCAAGGGGCGATGCCATTCCATTCATGGTTCCTTCAAAACACATTCCTGTGCCCGCCGAATGGCCCAGTATGGGGAGAGCCGTATGCTCTGCCACATACTTAAGCACACTGTATCCCATAGCCGCAAAATTAATCATAAGTCCATCCGCACCGGCTTCCTCTGCACGTTTTACATTGTCAATGATTTCACCCGCACCACTGGTTATGTTAACAAAATATTTCACCCGTTCCCCTGTCTTTTCATAGGCTGCCTCGGCCGCTTCTCTATATGCTCTTACGCGTTCTTCCGGCTTGCTGTAAACAGGATTTCCGAATAGCTCATCATCTTTAATAAAGTCCGCACCGCCAAGTGCAGTCTCATAAAATATCCTTGCCCCTTCTTTTGGGGTCAGTCCTGTACACGGTTTTATCATATTCAGCAAAATCGGCCGGTCATTTATTCCGGCAAAATTCTGTATTCCTTTAATCCCATACTGTGGTCCCCTGAATTTACGGGCAAACTCCTCGGAAAACTCAATATCCAAAAGTTTTGCCTGGGCTGAGGTGGATGCATCATTACCTAAAAGGGCCGTAATCAGCAGTGGCAGGTCTGTGCCAAAATTCACAGAAGGATAGGCAATCTGAATCAGATATTCTCTCTGGTCTTCGGTAATCTGAGTAGCCAACTCCAGTGAGGGCACATCAAATACGTTCACCACCTTCCCCATATACTTTTCGCGAATCTCCTCCGTAATTCCAGGAATCGGAATCCATGTTCCAATGGTCTGCCCCACTGCCAGGGTTGCCGCCTTCTTCAGGATGTCCACTTCCCTCGGCAACCTTGTATAATAAGTTGCTATTACATAATTTTGTTTGTGCACTGTCTCCGATAATGTATAAAGTAAAGAATCCATCTTTTCTCCTTTAATCCACAACGTCCATATGCCTGGTAAAGCAAAAGAGCCAGGCATCCTGTTTCGATACCTAGGCTCTGTTATCACTCTCTGTTTCTGCTATATACTTATATCACGATTTACGCGTTCTCATGAAAATACACATCCAAAGAATAAGGAATATTCTCCGTTCTCTTCTTCAGATTCTGAGCTAATAAATGACTGATTCGCTCGCTGTCCCGATGTTTCAAAGCATCCAAATAACTCTGATGCTCCTCAATCATCCTTTCCCTGGATTCCCGGCCTTCCAAGAGTTTCTGACCGTAGATCAACTTAAAGAATGATAGATTATCCCACAGCGATTCTATCATCGCACAGATTCTGTCCAGCTGGCTGATTTTATAGATTGAAAAA
>CAJKGK010000057.1 GCA_905199445.1 uncultured Lachnospiraceae bacterium
GGAAGCTCATACAGCCAGTTAGCCTTTGCCTCTACCATATTGTAGTACAGCTTCTCCGGATCAATCTCAATCTTAACCTCGGTATCCTCTTCCATGGTATCAATGGGGTTCTCATAGCCCTTCAGGCTCTCATTGATTCCATCCAGGAAACCGGTCATAATGAGGATTTCCGTATTGTACTTCTCTGCCAGGTCCTTTACAGTGCCTGTGATAACCTCTGTTGGGTTAGAGAGAATCTGCTCATAGATTCCCTTCTCAATCTGAAAATATCCAGCCCACAATTCTTCTTTCTTTTTATCATCCAGGCCGTCGCCGTAAGCCAGATTTCTCCATGTCTCTAACAGTGCCATAGTAAAACCATCCTTTTTGTATTATTTATGTTCCAGGGGCTTCCTGTTCCGGGCGCCATGCCTCATCCTGTCTGCCGGACCGCTCCGCTGCCTGTCCATGGCCGCCCATAACCCTTAGTATATAACAAAACATAAGATTTTTCAAACATATTTTATTTTTATACAACTTTTATACAGGTAAATACACCCTAATCTTAAATCATTTCCCTTATATCCCAATCCTCTGTTTTTGTTTCACCTGCAGATAAAGGGTATTTTTTCTGTTTTTCTGCAAATAATATACCTGAATCCAATTCAATTCAAAAGGAGGTTTTACCATGAAAGTAAATGGAAAAAACGAGAGCATCAAATGTACCATCAAGAATTGTGCTTACAATGCACAGTCTGAGGATTACTGCACCCTTGACGCCATCAAGGTCGGAACTCATGAAATGAACCCAACCAAGAAGGAATGTACAGACTGCGAGTCTTTTGTAAATAAGGCCCAGTAATTCCAATCCCGGGGACTGCGTCCAGACAGGAAATACCGCTGTCTGGCACAGTCCCTTTTTTCTTTCATTTATCAGATGATAGCACATTATCCACAGCTTTTTCCACAACATTGCGGATAAACAGACAAATTCGGTGATTCATCCGCAAATCCGACAAAAAAATCAAAAAGAAAAACATCCGCAGTGATATGATACCATCAATCACAGCGGATGCTTTATATATTAACATGGTTTTCTCTTTGTATTTGGCCCCATTCCTTCCCGCCTGGAATTATGGGTCTGGTTCTGGTTCTCCGGCTTCACCTTTTCAGTAATGGAAGAAAAATATGTAAAAAAAATTCAAACTTAACTTGTATTTTTTCCCAGCCGTGCTATAATCAAATCTATGGGGACATAGCTCAGCTGGGAGAGCGCTGCGTTCGCAACGCAGAGACCGCGGGTTCGAATCCCGTTGTCTCCATTTTTTTAAATCCACGTAATTGCGGGAAACAACGTAACAGCGTGGGTTTTTGATTGTCTAAAATCATTGTATTATCCTTATATGGGTATGAAAATATGCAAATATAGCGCACGGTATCACACGAAAACAGCGGGTCCGGCTGCATCCGGTACCCGTTATTTTACTGATTAATTTTTATCCTGCTGCTTTCCAAATGCCAAAATTCTTTACCACTTAACCCTGCGGATAGCGGCAGCCACAAAGGGCAATTTAATAGACAGGCCCACAATACCCAGCCGACTATAGTTACACACTTATTTAAAAACAGACTTTATGAAATGCAAAAAAATCAGACGTCATTGTCTGGCTGTTGTATTCCAAAACCCGGTACACTCCAATTCTCTACCATGCTCCAGGCGGCTCCGTCACCTGACTTTTGCCGTACTCGAATATCGCCTTGTAAAAATCCTTCCCCTTGTCCAGATTATATTTATTGTAATAAAGCCGCACAGTTAATTTGTCAGGCGTTCCATTCATCGCATTATGCCGGGAAACAATTCCCTGAACCTTATGGTCAATCTGCCAAGGTTTGTATACGATGACATACAGGTCCGTTTCTCTGAAATCCGAACCGCTATAGGAGAATACCTTATAGATTCTGTAATCAGGCAGCCGAATATAACAGGCCGTCAGTGCCAATACTGTCATCAGGCCTGCCGCGGCCAGATATTTCCATATTTTTTTCATTTCTCCCCCTCCATTACTAATAGAACGGAGAAGTGTATAATAATTCCCTTTGTTCGGTCAGTATGCTTGTATTTTTTGAT
>CAJKGK010000058.1 GCA_905199445.1 uncultured Lachnospiraceae bacterium
ATGTGTGGTATAGGAATATATGGTATGATTTTAAACAGAATTGAAAGCCAGGAGTACAAAAACACTACAGACAAACGAGAGGTTATTGCAGTTGTAGAATCCTGCCGTGAGATTGATAACAGTGATGATAAAGACAAAAATAAAAAGAATTCAAGATCAGTAAAATATCGGACTAAATTAGCATTTGAGGTTGATGGAAAATCCTATGAAGGAGAAGAAACCTATAATCAGAAAGTATACGTTGGTGATAAAGTTAAGGTCGAGGTTTATCGGACTTCAAAAGGAATTTATAAACTCCGCCCATATAACAATTTGGTAAATTTTGTGTTTTATTGTGTGGCAATTCCATTAGGCTTTATCATAGCAATAGCCTCGGTTTACAGTATAAGGCTGATTGTCAAAAAAGAATAAGATCATAGGATTCAGAAATGCTCCCTACTGGGCAGGAATGTGAAAGAACAAAAACCTGTCATTCAGAAGGGAGCATTTTATAATTGTGAATAAGTAGGATCAATCAAAATCTCTGGTAATATTTGTAAGCCATTTTCTTCTGAAATAGTGAATAAATACTACAGGCATTTTTTCAAGTTCATCCAAAGACATTACAAAGTATACCCAGATAGGCGGTAGTTTAAAAACATATGCGGCAAGAAATGTGAGAGGAACTGCTACAAGCCACATAAATATGGAATCAACGATCATTCCAAATCTGGAATCACCACCACCTCTGAAGCAGCCGCATATAAGACAGGTATTAATACCTTCTCCAACAAGACGCCAGGTCGTCATAATGATAAAAACGCCAAGATAATAAATGGCCGTTTCTGTCAGCTTATCCCGATAAAAATCCAGTATCAGGGGGCGAATCGCCAGAATAACGGCACATCCGATCAGGCTTACAATAATGGTTATTCTGAGCATCCGTTTTCCATATTCTCTGGCTGTATCAATGTGATTTTTCCCCAGCTCCTGACTGATAATAATGGTAGTAGCGTTGGCAAAACCCCGACAGGCGATAGCACCAATGTTTACCACCATAACAGCGACGGCATTTGCAGCAACCATATCATTACCAATATGCCCAAGAATTGCTGCGAATGCGGAACTGGCAAAGCTCCAGACGAGGTCATTTATTACGGCTGGAGTTGCAATTTTCATAAAATCCTGGAACAGGATCCCCGATTTCGCAAAGAAGTATTTTATTCGGAATCTCACATTTGATTTGTTCAAGGAGTAGATGAGACAAATCAATACCTCTGCGATTCTGGCAATCACAGTACCAAGAGCAACACCGGTAACGCCAAGCTTTGGAAGTCCAAATAAGCCAAAGATGAAGGTGGCATTACAAAGTACATTGACACAAAGGGAGACAATGTATGTAACAGAAGGCAGCATTATCTTTCCGATACTTCGAAGGGCACTCATAAAAACCTGAGAGAATCCCATAAACATAAGTGAAAATGAAAGTACCCTCAAATACTCACTTCCAGCAACAATTGTATCAGGATTGTCTGTAAAAATCTTCATAACCGTAGTTGGCATGGAAAAGGAGATAAGGAAAAATATCAGAGAGATAATTAAGGTGCATCGCTCCGCTAAGCCGAGAATCTTTTCGACAGTCTTTTGATCACCTTTTCCCCAGTACTGGGCACATAAAACGGATGTACCTGTGGCCATACCATAATATATACAAAAAAGAACGAAAGTATATTGGTTGGCAAGTGATGAAGCCGACATGGCAGTCTGGCTTACATATCCAAGCATTACAGTATCAGCAATATTTACCAATGTTGAAATCAAATTTTGAATCATAATTGGAAATGCCAATGTCGATGCATATTTTAAGAAATCTTTTTTATTTAGCATGTTACAGTTTTCCTTAGTTCTTACAATTTATAATAT
>CAJKGK010000059.1 GCA_905199445.1 uncultured Lachnospiraceae bacterium
AAGTGGAACTGCAAATATCATGTGGTTTTTGCACCAAAATATAGAAGAAAGGTGTTTTTTCAAGAAAAAAGAGAGGATATTAGAGATATCATTAAAACACTATGTCAATGGAAAGGTGTAGACATAATAGAAGGAGAAATATGTCCGGATCACATTCATTTATTATTAAGTATCCCGCCCAAAATGAGCATTTCGGGTTTTATGGGATACTTAAAAGGGAAAAGTAGTCTTATGATATTTCAGAAATATGGAAATATGAAATTTGCGTACCGAAATCGCGAGTTTTGGTGTAAGGGATACTATGTAGATACAGTAGGAAAGAATACAGCAGCAATAAAAAGTTATATAGCCAACCAGTTAAAACGAGACCAGGAAATGGATCAGTTGAGCCTATTTGACCCAAGAGACCCGTTTACGGGTGGCAAGTAATTAATCGCATGGCTGGCAGGCCAATAAAAGACGCACTTGTGCGTGGCTAGTAGTATTAGGGCTATGCCCGAAACTGAAAAACCACCCGCTATGGTGTGCTACCCGTCAAGAGGACAATGAAAAATAATAAATTTTTCTCCGTCAGCCTATTAACCGGCTGGCGGTATTTTTATGCTGCTTTCAACGTAAGTTCATGAAAGGCCATCGGTGTCATTATATGTAACTTACGCTGTAGTCGTCGGTTGTTATAGTATTCAATATAGTCTTGGATGCCTTGGATTAATTCTTCTTTTGATGTAAAGCGTTTCCCATAATACATTTCCCGTTTTAAAATTCCCCAAAATCCTTCCATTGGTCCATTGTCAATACAGTGTGCAACTCTGGACATACTTTGTTTCATATGATGTTTCTTCAGCCGACTATAAAATGCCTGACTGGTATATTGGAATCCCCGGTCCGAATGAAAAAGCGGATGCGCATCAGGCTCTGCCGTTACCGCCTGATCAAATGTATCCATAACAAGGGCATTATCATTATGCGCGCTGATTTTATACGAGACAATCCTGCGGTCGCACAGATCAAGAATCGCACTTAAATATATTTTGTGTACTTCTACCCCTATATAATATTTGAATTCTGTTACATCTGTCAGCCATTTCTCATTCGGTTTATCTGCGTGAAACTCCCGGTGAAGAAAGTTTTTCGCAATGTGGGAGGGATTCCTGTCTGCTTTCGTACAGCTCTTCGGCTTCCATTTGATAGATGACTGTATTCCGATTTTCCGGCAGATTCTCAGAATCCTCTTATCATTGGCCGGAATCCCATAATTTACAGCCAGTTCATCACGAATACGCCGATAACCCATATCTGGATGCAGCCGATGTATTTCCCTGATAATATCGGCAATCTGTTCATTCCTGATCTCATTGTCACTTTTGGGATGTTTCAGCCATAGGTAATAGGAAGAACGAGTAATTCCAAGGTATCTGCACATTTGTTTGACCGGATATCCTTTTGATTTGGACAGTTCCCTGATTGCCTGATATTCACATAATTTATGTATTAAAGAAAGCGATCCCTCCTTTCTAATTCCCTTA